>NZ_JBNWDR010000002.1:0-854745 GCF_053521785.1 Agrobacterium sp. A3-95
CGTTCGTTCTGAGCCAGGATCAAACTCTCAAGTTGAGAATTCAATCATTGACTATTGTCACGTTATTCTGAATCGACGAGAACTCACATCAATTTCATCCAAGCATCGCTGCTCGCAAAATTGGTGTTGTCTCATTAAAACGTGACCGTCAAAGTCTATTCAATCAGAGCCTGAATTCCTTCAGACCCCGCAAGCTTCGCCGCCCACGTTTCTCTTTCTTCTCATATTCAATTGTCAAAAAACAGACCGCTCATTGCAGTCACAAAATCAAACCCCAAAAGCAAAAGCCCCTGGAAAACAACAAGCAGTCAGCTCATCAACATGATTTCTTTAGAACGAAAGACTTCGTCGCCAGCAGCGCCGCCGCCCTCGTTCAGTGAGCGGACTTATAAGAGATCACCCTCAAACAAGTCAACACACCAAAATACAAATTCTAAAAAAAACATTCAAAACATTGATTTTAAAAGGGAGTTTGAAATTAGTCATACAAACTAACAGATTTTAACGTTTCCGAGCTGCATGACGGGAGCTAGGGTTTTTCCTAACACGACGAGGGCGCTTTCTTTGGACATTGCAGGCATTGCGCCCTTCCCAGTCTTATTCGGAAGACGGGCTGAAACGGGCGACCAGAGCGTGCGCATTGCCGGGATAGGTGAAGCGTACATAGGTGACGGCACCCGAATTGCTCCATGTGCGCCGCTCCACGACAAGGCAGGCCTGCCTGTCGGAGATACCCAACAGGCGCGCAACATCTTTCGAGGGCGTTTCGGCACTGATGCGGTGTTCGGCATTGCTCCAGGGAACATGGCCAAGCAGCCAGGGTCCGGGTGCAATCTCCGTGAAGTCGATTTCAGCGGCATCGGGAACGGTTGCCAGATTGACGAGACGCTGCTCGATACAGAATTCCCGCGTGCCCGCAAAATGAATGCAGACGATATCGAGCAGCGATGTACCAATGGCAATATCGAGACTTGTCCGATCCTCACGCTTTGCGACACGCTGTGTGCGCTTAAGGACCTTGAAGCCATATTCCAGGCCAAGGGATTCGACTTCCGCCCTGATATCGTGGATTTCGAGAACCGCGGACTGGATCTGCGGCTGGCGGACGAAACTGCCGGATTTCTTGCGGCGCTCGATCAAGCCGGCCTTCACAAGCTGGCCCATGACCTTGTTGACGGTCATGCGGGAGCAATCGTAGTGGGCGGCGAGATCAACCTCGAAAGGCAACCGGTGACCCGGCGGCCATTCGCCCGATACGATCCGGCCCTCTATATCACCGAGGATTCGCTGGTGCAGGGTTTGCCCGGCCGATGCTTTCGTCACGTCCGCAATGCCTTCCAACGGCTCGATGTCGTTCCTATCGAGCGCATATCAGCTATCGACAAGTTCGGCCATGACCTTGTTGAAGCGATCCGATATTTCATGGCGATGGACGTGCCGGCCCGCTTGCACCAGTTTTTTGCCGCGCACCCAGACGGTATCGACGTGGACGCTACTCGCGAACATCCACTGGTCGAGAATCTGGGGTGTCGGAAGATGGGGAACGGCCGAGCAATCAAGCGCGACAAAATCAGCGCTTTTTCCCGCTTCTATCTGATTTTTTGAATCCAGCGCCCTGCCACCGCCTTGAAGCGCCTGCTGGAACAGTTTCTCGCCAGTGGAACGGCCGGCATCGGCGATGACATTGCGCGCCCGAAGCGACAGGCGCTGCGAATATTCGAGCATCCGCAATTCTTCCGGCACGGAGATCAAAATGTTGGAATCCGAACCGACACCGTAATGGCCGCCTTCCGCGATGAAACCGGGAGCGGGGAAGATGCCGTCGCCAAGATTGGCCTCGGTGATGGGGCAAAGGCCGGCAACGGCACCGCTTTTTGCCATGCGGCGGGTTTCGGCTTCTGTCATATGCGTCGCATGGATAAGGCACCAGCGATCATCGACCGGCGCATTCTGCAAAAGCCACTCCACCGGCCGCGCACCTGAAAAGGCGAGCGAGTCCTCGATTTCCTTGACCTGCTCCGCCACATGAATGTGGATCGGGCCGCCTTTCGCCAGCGGTTCGATCGCCGCCAGTTCTTCACCAGTTACGGCACGGAGACTGTGTGGCGCGATGCCGAGCGTTGCACCCGGAAGCCCATTCACCACGGCTTGGGCGCCCTGCATGAGCCTTTCGTAACTGTCGAGCGAATGGATGAAACGTTTCTGACCGTCTATTGGCGCCTGACCGCCGAAACCGGAATGCGCATAAAATACCGGCAGCAAAGTCAGGCCGATACCCGTTTGCGAGGCGGCGGCACCGATACGTTCGGCCATTTCGGCGATATTGCCGTAATGTGAACCATCCATATCGTTATGCAGGTAATGAAATTCACCGACCCGTCCAAAACCGGCTTCCAGCATTTCCATATAAAGCTGGGCAGCAACCGCCTCGACATGATCCGGTGTCATCGACAGCGCGAATTTGTACATGACCGTGCGCCAGCTCCAGAAGCTGTCATCGGCAGGCCCGCGAATTTCAGCAAGCCCTGCCATGGCCCGCTGAAAGGCATGGCTGTGCAGATTGGGCATGGCCGGCACGATAACGGCATGCCGTTCATCCTGCGGCTGCGGAGAAACACCGGGTTCGACGGATGAAACAGCACCGCCTCTGCAGTGGATGCGAACATCTTGCACCCACCCATCGGCCAGAAGTGCTGCGCCCGCGTGAATTACCGTCATGCCACCCTCTCCTCTTGATCTCTTCTGACAAGGCGACGTCGCATACGAAATTGCGGCTTGCCAACGTGATTATTATGTATATACATTTGACACATAAAAGAAAGGCGAAAAGCAAATGCCAGGGAACAAATATACAAAGGGAATGGCGACGGGTGACACTACCGCATTGTGGCGCAATGCCCGGCTGGCGACGTTTGATCCTACCATGGAAGGCATCGGCGCTATCGAAAATGCTGCCATTGCCATACGCAACGACCGCATCGTCTTTGCCGGCGCTGAAAGCGATCTGCCCGCCGACCTGGCAACGGCCGACGAGATAACCGATTGTGAGGGACGCTGGATCACTCCGGCCCTGATAGACTGCCACACACATCTGGTCTTCGGCGGCAACCGCGCCATGGAATTCGAAATGCGCCTCAATGGCGCGACCTATGAGGAGATCGCCAAAGCGGGCGGTGGCATTGTTTCTTCGGTACGCGACACGCGCGCCCTCTCGGACGAGGCTTTGGTGGCACAGGCATTGCCCCGTCTGGATACGCTTCTGGCGGAGGGTGTCTCAACCCTCGAAATAAAATCCGGTTACGGTCTTGATATCGAAACCGAACTGAAAATGCTGCGCGTCGCCCGCAAACTTGAGACGTTACGGCCCGTTAGAATCGTCACCAGCTACCTGGCCGCGCATGCGACACCGGCCGAATATAAGGGCCGTAACGCCGACTACATTATGGACGTGGTTCTGCCGGGGCTGGAAAAAGCCAATGCGGAAGGACTGGCGGATGCGGTTGACGGTTTTTGCGAAGGCATCGCCTTTTCCGTTGAGGAAATGACCCGGGTTTTCGAGGCGGCAAAACAGTACGGTCTTCCCGTCAAGCTGCATGCCGAACAGCTTTCCAACCTCGGCGGTACGGAGCTTGCCGCATCCTACGGTGCGCTTTCCGCCGATCATCTGGAATATCTTGACGAGGCCGGTGCAAAAGCACTGGCTAAAGCGGGAACGGTGGCCGTGCTTCTGCCCGGGGCCTTTTACGCGCTCCGGGAAAAACAGCTGCCCCCGGTTCAGGCCCTGCGCGATGCAGGCGCTGACATCGCGCTAGCTACCGATTGCAATCCTGGCACCTCACCACTGACTTCCCTGTTGCTGACCATGAACATGGGTGCCACGCTTTTTCGCATGACGGTGGAGGAATGCCTGACGGCGACCACGCGCAATGCCGCAAAGGCGCTCGGCCTGCTTGCGGAAACCGGCACGCTTGAAGCAGGAAAATCTGCTGATTTCACCATCTGGGATATCGAACGCCCGGCTGAACTTGTCTACCGCATCGGCTTCAACCCGCTCCACGCCCGCATTTTCAAGGGACAGAAGGTTTCTCCATGACTATCACGCTTCACCCCGGCAATGTGACCCTTGCTGAACTTGCCGCAATCTACTGGGATAACGGCAGAGCGAAACTCGACCGTTCGTTCGATGCCGGCATAGAAAAAGCAGCAGCCCGCATCGCCGAGATCGCCGCCGGCAATGCGCCGGTCTATGGCATCAATACCGGTTTCGGCAAACTTGCCTCAATCAAGATCGACGCAGCCGATGTGGCGACGCTGCAGCGTAACCTCATCCTGTCGCATTGCTGCGGCGTCGGTGCGGCGCTTCCGGAAAATGTCGTGCGCCTGATCATGGCGCTGAAGCTGATTTCGCTCGGTCGCGGCGCCTCCGGCGTACGGCTGGAACTGGTGCGGCTGATCGAGGACATGCTGGAAAAGGGTGTCATCCCTTCCATCCCGGAAAAGGGTTCGGTCGGAGCGTCGGGCGATCTCGCACCGCTTGCCCATATGGCCGCCGTGATGATGGGCGAAGGCGAGGCTTTCTATGAAGGTACGCTTCTGCCCGCCGGCGAAGCTCTCACTAGAGCCGGGCTGACCCCGGTCGTGCTCGCCGCCAAGGAAGGGTTGGCGCTGATCAACGGCACGCAAACCTCGACGGCGCTGGCGCTTGCCGGTCTTTTCCGCGCTCACCGCGCGGCACAGGCAGCGCTGATAACAGGTGCGCTTTCCACCGATGCCGCTATGGGTTCTTCGGCTCCCTTCCATCCCGATATTCACACATTGCGCGGCCACAAGGGCCAGATCGATGCGGGGGCTGCACTGCGCAACCTGCTGGAAGGATCCGAAATCCGTGTCAGCCATATCGAAGGCGACGAGCGCGTTCAGGATCCCTATTGCATCCGTTGCCAGCCGCAGGTGGACGGCGCCTGCCTCGATATTCTGCGACAGGTAGCCCGCACGCTTGAAATCGAAGCCAATGCCGTGACGGACAATCCGCTGGTCCTTTCCGACAATTCCGTTGTATCCGGGGGCAACTTTCACGCTGAACCGGTGGCATTTGCCGCCGACCAGACGGCGCTTGCCATCTGCGAAATCGGCGCGATCGCGCAACGCCGCGTGGCACTGCTTGTCGATCCGGCTCTATCCTATGGCCTTCCGGCATTTTTATCGAAAAAACCGGGGCTGAATTCTGGCCTGATGATTGCCGAAGTCACCTCCGCTGCGCTGATGAGCGAGAACAAGCAGATGGCTCATCCGGCTTCGGTCGATTCGACGCCAACCTCAGCCAATCAGGAAGACCATGTCTCCATGGCCTGCCACGGCGCGCGCCGCCTGCTACCGATGACGGAGAATCTTTTCGCCATCCTCGGCATCGAGGCGCTTTCGGCGGTTCAGGGCGTTGAGCTGCGTGGGCCATTGAAAACCAGCCCGGAGCTGCAAAAGGCAATCGCCGTGCTGCGTCAGGCGATCCCTTCACTGGAAGAGGACCGTTATATGGCACCCGATCTGAAGGCGGCATCCGACCTTATTGCTACCGGCGCTCTTGTGTCCGTGATTTCCGACGGCATTCTTCCGAAGCTGGAGGCGTAAGATGCGCGTCTTCGATATTAAAGAAGGCACATCGCCCGTCATTCTCGGCCTGCCCCATACCGGCACCGATGTTCCCGCAGCGATTTGGCAACGCTTGAACGACAACGGCAAGATGCTTGCCGATACCGACTGGCATATTCATGATCTCTACGCGGATCTGCTCCCCGGCGCGACGACGGTTCGCGCCACCTTTCATCGTTATGTGATCGATGCCAACCGCGATCCTGAAGGCGTTAGCCTCTATCCGGGACAAAACACCACAGGCCTTGTTCCGGAAACCGATTTCGACGGCAAATCGATCTGGAATGAGGGGCAGGAACCGAATCAGGACGACATCGTCTCTCGGCTGGAAACGTTTCATGCACCCTATCACGCGGCCCTTGCCGCGGAAATTGAGCGGGTTAAGGCCATTCACGGCATCGCCATTCTCTATGATTGCCATTCGATCCGCTCGCATATCTCGTTCCTGTTCGAAGGCAAGCTGCCGGATTTCAACATCGGTACGGATATGGGCAGGACCTGCGACCCAGCCATCGAGACAATGGCGGTCGAAGCAACCGCTACGGCAGAAGGTTACACCAGCATTCTCAACGGTCGCTTCAAGGGTGGCTGGACGACACGCCACTACGGAAAGCCCGAAACCGGCGTGCACGCCATCCAGATGGAACTGGCGCAATCCACCCATCTAACGACAGAGGCACCGCCGTTTGCCTATGACGACGCCAAGGCCACCAAGCTTCGCATACACCTGAAAGACATTCTCACGCGCATCGAAACGACTGCGCTGACACTCGCACACACCAAAAGGGGAACCAAATGACTAATCCTCGTCACAATATTCGCGACGTCCGCGCTGCGCGTGGAACCGAGCTGACCGCGAAATCGTGGATGACAGAAGCGCCGCTGCGCATGCTGATGAACAATCTCGATCCTGAAGTGGCCGAGAACCCGCACGAACTGGTGGTTTATGGTGGCATCGGCCGTGCCGCCCGCACCTGGGCGGATTTCGACAAGATCGTCGCGACCCTGCGCGATCTCAACGAAGACGAAACGCTGATGGTCCAGTCCGGCAAACCGGTTGGCGTGTTCCGCACCCACAAGGATGCGCCGCGCGTGCTGATTGCCAACTCCAACCTCGTGCCGCACTGGGCGACATGGGATCATTTCAACGAGCTGGATAAAAAGGGTCTTGCCATGTACGGCCAGATGACCGCCGGTTCGTGGATCTATATCGGCAGCCAGGGCATCGTGCAGGGCACCTACGAAACCTTCGTCGAGGCCGGTCGTCAGCACTATAATGGCGATCTCACAGGCAAATGGGTTCTGACCGGCGGCCTTGGCGGCATGGGCGGCGCCCAGCCACTTGCCGCCGTGATGGCCGGTGCCTGCTGCCTTGCCATTGAATGCAATCCCGATTCGATCGATTTCCGTCTGCGCACCCGCTACGTCGATGCCCGCGCCGAAACTCTTGATGAGGCGATGGAGATGATTGAGCGCTGGACCGCCGCCGGCGAGGCAAAGTCCGTCGGCCTGCTCGGCAACACCGCTGAAATCCTGCCGGAAATGGTCCGCCGCGGCATCCGTCCAGACATGGTAACCGACCAGACCTCGGCGCACGACCCGATCAACGGCTATCTGCCGAAGGGCTGGACGATGGCCAAGTGGAAGGAAAAGCGCGAGAGCGACCCGAAAGCCGTCGAAAAAGCTGCCCGTGCCTCAATGCGCGAACATGTCGAAGCGATGATTGCCTTCCAGGACATGGGCATTCCGACTTTCGACTACGGCAACAACATCCGCCAGGTGGCAAAAGAAGAAGGGCTGGAAAACGCTTTCGCCTTCCCGGGCTTCGTTCCGGCCTATATCCGCCCGCTGTTTTGCCGCGGCGTCGGCCCGTTCCGCTGGGCGGCACTATCGGGTGATCCGGAAGACATCCGCAAGACCGACGCCAAGGTGAAGGAACTGCTGCCCGACAACAAGCACCTGCACAATTGGCTTGATATGGCCGCCGAGCGCATCGCCTTCCAGGGCCTGCCGGCGCGTATCTGCTGGGTTGGCCTTGGTGATCGCCATCGTCTCGGTCTTGCTTTCAACGAAATGGTCAAGAACGGCGAGCTCAGCGCTCCGATCGTCATCGGCCGCGACCACCTCGACAGCGGCTCCGTCGCCTCGCCGAACCGCGAGACCGAAGCCATGCAGGACGGTTCGGATGCCGTATCCGACTGGCCGCTGCTGAACGCGCTGCTCAATACCGCATCCGGCGCGACATGGGTTTCCCTGCACCACGGCGGCGGTGTCGGCATGGGCTTTTCCCAGCATTCCGGCATGGTCATCTGCTGCGACGGCACCGATGACGCGGCCCGCCGCATAGAGCGCGTGCTGTGGAACGACCCGGCAACCGGCGTCATGCGCCATGCCGATGCCGGTTACGAAATCGCCGTGGAATGCGCAAAAGAGCAGGGCCTGCGACTGCCCGGCATTCTCGGTAACTGAAGAAAAAACTCGGCGCAGTCTTCAGGCTGCGCCGTTTATCTGATCCGGGAAGAGAGCCGCGATCCACCCATCGTACAGTGCCGACAGCGGTGCCGCATCAGTTTCGACGCCGCTGTCGGCGGCCGGTGGAACTTCTGGTCTGTCTGCGGCTTTCTTCCGTTGATGTTTTTAACCGACCGACTGTATGCTCGTTTGAAAGCCGCGCTAACCGTTAGGCAGGCATGAAGGACATGGTAGATCAAAGAATGGCGTACAGGTTCCTTCCGCTTGCATTTACCCTCCTGCTCGGGGCACTTCTTCCGGTTTCCGCTACGAATGCCGTGGCGTCCGAAAAGCAGCAAAATGTTCCCGTGCGGATCGATGTGGGCGGCTACAAGCTGAACAGCATCTTGGTCGAGCCGGGAAAAAGCGCCGAGCTTCCGCCGATCCTCTTCATTCACGGCGCAAGCGCCAGTCTCTATGATCCGATGTTTTCGTTTCTCGAAAAGCTGAGAGGCCGTGCAAAACTGCTATTTGTCGACAGGCCAGGGCACGGCAATTCGGATATCGGCGGCAAGGCAAATATTCTCCCGGATGGACAGGCGGACGCCATTGCCCAGCTTATGAAAAAGCGAGGCGTCCCGAGAGCGATTATCGTCGGACATTCCTTTGGCGGCGCCATCGCGGCATCGCTTGCGGTCCGTCATCCGGAGATGGTCGCGGGCCTCGTATTCCTTTCTCCCGCTGTCTATCCATGGGAGGGCGGCATCGCCTGGTATTACACAGCGGCAAATGCGCCCTTTACCGGTCCGCTGTTTAGCACCTTCATTGCTCCGCCCGCCGGCCTCCTGGCATTGGATCAGGCAACGCGCGGTGTTTTTGCACCCAATTCCAGACCCGCCGGTTATGTGGAAGCAACACATTCCGTGGCGGCCCTGCGGCCCAGGGCCTTTCGGCACAATGCGCAGGAGGTCGCGGCTCTCAATGAATGGGCGCGCGGAGCTTCCTCGGAGTATCGGCGCATCACGGCACCAACCGTCATCATAACCGGTGATACGGACACGATCGTCTCGCCAGAGGTGCATTCCCGTCATCTCGCCAGAGATATTCGCGGCTCCACTTTGATCGTCGTGCACAATCTCGGGCATAAATCTGACTATGTCGCCAGTGACCTTGCCATTGCCGCGATCGAGAAGGTTGCCGGCCGGCCATCCGATTTAAAGGCGGTCCAAAAAACGATTGAGCGACGCATCAAGAATGATCGCGGATCGTAAACTTCCGCCCCCGCCCCCTTAACGACCCGATTCTGGACATCACATGAGAATATTACGCGCTTCCGAATACAAAACCATGCCGTGGAAAAATGGCGGCGGCGTTACGGTGGAAATCGCCATCCATCCGCCGGGCGCTTCCGTGGATGCATTCGACTGGCGCGTCAGCATGGCCACCGTTGCTCAGGACGGACCATTTTCCAGCTTCCCCGGCATAGACCGCACGCTTGCGATTATCGAGGGAAACGGCCTTGCACTCGCTATTTCGGGTCATGAGCCGGTGGCGCTGACGACGGAGAGTACCCCCCTGCCCTTTGCCGCCGATGTTCCCGTGGATGCCACCTTGATGGAAGGCGCGATCGTCGACCTGAACGTCATGACCCGCCGCTCGTCCTTCGCCCACAGCGTGCAAAGACTATCCGGCAGCTGTTCGATGCAAGCGGCAACGGGAACAAGGCTGATCCTCGCGCTCGATCCTCTGACGGTCGCCGTCAACAACGACACAGCCCGGCTGGAGAAGCTGGATAGCGTTTTCATCACGGAAAGCGTGCCCTTCACCATCGATTCAGATTATGGTGAAGGCATATTCTTTCTGATCACGCTAGAAGATATCTGAAGCGCCGCTGCCTCAGTCCAACCCCAGCGGATCGGCCACCCGTGGCCATAGCTGGAGGCTAGCCTTGCGATAGGCGGTTGTGGCCGGATCGGTCGGATAGGAAGTGGGCGCGGCGATATAAACGATCTCGGAAGCGACCGGCGCAAAACCCGCATGGAAGTGGTTGGTGGACTTCACCAGCAGCACGTCTTTCCTGGCAAAATCAATGCCGAGATTGGAAAAGATATCCGGCTCATAAGTTTGCGTGCGGCTGGTAATGAGAATGATATCGATTTCCGTTCCGACCGGTCGAACGACGGCGGCGCGGCCGAGCGTGACGCGGCTGTTTCGGAAACTCTGCCACCCTGCTTCTGCAGTGCGCATGACCCTGATCCGGAAATCGAGCGGCTCGCCACCTTCGGGACTGGATTTACCGCCAATACGCAGATCAATCTCCGCCCCCTCGCCTGCCGCGTGACAGAAAGACACAGCAATCGGATCCCAGATCGTTGCCACACCGATATTGTCCATGCCGCGCTCCACCATGCGCCGCAGAATATGGGTGGCATCACCCGCAACGCCGCCACCGGGATTATCCCATATATCCGACACCACGACCGGCATATCCGGATGCTCACTTCGAATGGCGAGAACCTTGTCGAGACCCGATTCCGTGTCGAGCATCGGCATGGCAGTCAACTTGCGCATGGCGTAAAGCTCATGACCGAGTTCTTCGGCCAGTGCGTCACCTTTTGCCCTGTCATTATCTGTCACGACGACGATACGCGTGCCCATATCTGGGACATCGCCTGCCATGAAACCGTGAATGACGGAAATAGACAGCACGCCGTCCTTACCCTCCAAAGCCTTCAAACGGTCAACATAAGAACGCATCGGTTCGCGGCTGGTGGGGTAAATGGTGATCATGCGGCAATCAAAAGTGGAAATAACCGGCCTGAGTTCTCCGCGCAGGGTGCGAAGTGCCAGTTCAACGACGTGCTCACCACGTTCCTCAAAATCCGTATGCGGGAATTCCAGAAACGTCGCCATGATATCGAGATTTTGGACCCTTAAAGGGGTCAAATGGCTGTGGGGATCGAATTCCGCCGCGATCAGTACGTCGGGACCAACAAGCGTGCGGACATGCGACAGGAAATCGCCTTCCGGATCATCATAACCCTGCGCGACCATGGCGCCATGTAGACCAAGAATTACCGCATCGACCGGCAGGGCGGCGGCAAGCTCGGCAAGAATCGTATCGCGCAGCGTTTCATAGGTCTGGCGCTGTATCAGCCCCGCCGGTTCCGCCCAGCAGGAGGTACCCTCGATTACCGTAAACCCTTCCGCTTTGCCGCGCCGGCGCAGAATTGGTACCGGTGAGGAGCACAGTGTCGGCGTTTCCGGATGTTCGCCGGGCCCAGCGTAAAAAGCCGCGCGAAAGGCGTCCATGTCCGTCGGGACGGGTGAAAACGTGTTGGTTTCGGTGGCAAGCGATGCCGTGAATATGCGCATGACTGTCATTCTCGTTGCCGATGCCCGCATTTCGGCAGCATCTTTTTTGCAATTTAATTAGCCGGGTAATTTTACCAGACGGTGCCGCGTGCTGCCACGTCTTCCACCCGCGTCACGATACCGTTTCGATGGAAAACCATCCTGTCGAAAAGATTAGTAATGACGCAGGTGTGGTTCGGCACAACCTTGACCAGCTCACCGATTTCCGGCCGGCCCGATGTGCAGCCCGACAAATCGACCACCGCATGTTCTTCCGAAAGCGACATGATTTTCGCGCCTTCATACCCTTCAATCAGCCCGTAATCGCTGAACCCAAGGAGATCGGAGGTCAAAGCCTTGGAGCCACAATCGAGCACAGCGCGATCAGGTGTCGGTCGCGACACCACGGTGGCAAGAACATGCATTGCCAGGTCGCCAGCGTTGCAATGTCCGGCGCGCAGCATCGAACGATCATTATATACATAGGTGCCCGCCCGATATTCGGTTGCGGAGGGAACGAGGTGAGCAGAGAAAAAATCCGGTGAGCCGCCACTGGAGCGAACCGGGCAGTCAATGCCCTTTTCCGCAAGCAACGCCATGGTTTCCCGAATGAAGTTCTCCACCTTTTCAGCGCCACCGGGTGCCGGATAGGTCAAAATGCCCTTGAAATTGAGGCCCGGTGCCGCGACGATCTTTTCTGCAAGCTGCAACACGGCTTCCGGGGTCTGCACACCGCAGCGTTTTCCGCCGGTATCGCATTCGACAAGAACGGAAAGCGGTCTTTCCGCATCGAATGTGCCGGCAAGGCCGGCAATCGTCACGGCGCTGTCGGCGACGACGCTCAGTTGCCCTATATGCGCATTCAATGCCCTCAGCCGCGAGAGTTTCGCCACGCCGAGGATATTGTAGGTAATGAGGATGTCGTCGAAACCGGCATCCGCGAAAACTTCCGCCTCGCTGACCTTCTGGCAATTGATGCCGATGGCGCCCGCCTGAAGCTGCTGCTTCGCAATGGCTGGTATCTTATGTGTCTTTATATGGGGGCGAAAAGCCATGCCATGTCCATCAAGATAGGACTGCGCCCGCGCAATATTTGCGGCAAGTCGGTCCTCGTCGATCACGGGCATCGGCGTCGAGATCGCATCGAGTGGGGTACCTTCGTCAGGCCAGGGGTAGGTCATCGTCAAACGCTCTCAGGATCGGAAATTGGCAATCAAACCAGTGGCTTATAGGCTATAACATCCATTTCAACCTTCGCATCGACCATCAGGGGCGACTGCACGGTTGAACGTGCCGGTGGATGATCGATGAAATATTTCTGGAAGACCGCGTTGAAGCTCGAAAAATCCCGAGCATCATCCAGCCAGACATTGACCTTGACGACATCGGCAAGTGTACAATTCGCAAGCGCCAGAACATCCATGATATTGGCCACAACCTGCTCGGTCTGAGCCACAATGCCGCCAGTTACTACTTCACCATCGACTGTTGGCACCTGTCCAGACACATAGACGAAATCACCGGCCCGCACGGCCTTGGCAAAAGGCCTGCGCTGTCCGCCAGCCTGAGCGTCAGCCGTCTCGAATCGTACCAGTTTCTGCTTTTCCATAGATGCCTCGCAAATAATTTTCATAGAAATCGTATTTTTAAGGGTTTAATAGCTCGTTTTGCATCAATATTCCATAAGTGATGTAAATAATTTAGCAATATGTAAATCATCAACTCTCGGACGGATGGACTTCACGGTGAGCTATTCGTATCGCCGCACGTTGTCGAACCGAATGATGAGACCCAAAACCTATTGTCTATCGCGATCTATGGAAGCGGCTATTGGCTGAGCCACGGCTCTTACTAACCCTTAGCTCTATCGCGTAATGAGGAAGCCCGGTACATTCGGATGGCTGCCTGATGAAAGAAATAGAGAGGTTAGCCGCGGCAAACCTCAGTATCTGAAAAGTTAGAGGAACAGTCTCAAGCGCAAACTCTTCAAGACCTGGCACTGTGCGAGTGTTCTTTCCGTCACATCAACCGTGTGCCGAAACCCGCCGGTCCGACACTACTCTGTCCGTGACAGCTTGCGCGATCTTTTGCGCCTGCACGCGGATATCCGGCACGGCGGTTATCTCCCAAAAGCGGCCCGCCGTCAGCGCCCCGGCGGCAAACAGGCCAGGCCAGACCTGCCCGTCCGAGCTTGACAAGCGCGACTGGCCATCGACCTCGACCCCAAGACCAAAGGCGTCGAGCAAAAGCACGCCATCGTCCCGCATGGTTTCCAGAAGCCGTGAATGACCGATCCCCGCCCTCTCCATTCCGGTACAATTAACGACCCAATCGACCTGAAACTCTCTAAGCGTCTCCGTATGCCGACGGCGATAGAGTACGGCGATCCCCTCGTCCTGCTCGTCAAGAGAGCGGAGATAACCGGCGTGAATCTCTAGAACGCCGTCAGATAACAGCTTTTCAAAAGCCTTATGCACTTCGGGCGCGATTCGGTGCCGGTGAATGTTCCACCACGGCAAAGCATGGCGAAGAAACCGGCTTCGCTGCTCAGATGTCAGGCTCTGCCAAAGCAGCTGGGTCTTCGGCCGTAGACCATCCATGACAGTACGCCACGGCGCACCATCTTTCACCTGCTTACGCAGAGCCTGCACTAACCGGCTGATCTCGGTCGAACCTTCTGGTAAGCGCGGATCAGCTGGCGACAGTGGCGGGCTGATATGTGGATGCGGCACAAGTCCGCGGCGGGACAATACGTGGATTGGGCCACGGTGTCCCTTTCCTCGAAGCGTCAGGACCTGATCTATCATCGTCAGGCCAGAACCCAGAATACAGATGCGGTCCCCCGCCTTTACTTTCGACAGCCATCCGGACTGCCAGCAATGCCCGATAATGCGATGCGGCGCGTCGTCATCTTTCGTCAGAGTTTGCACCGGCAAACTCGCTGCGCCGACACCAAGACATAAGACAACATTTTTAGCGCGCAGCTTCTCACCATTCTCCAGTGCAAAAGAGAAACCGCCATTCCCATCCGGGCGACAGGCTGAAGCCTTGGCACGGATGAAGTCCACCCTCGCCCGCTGATCCCGGCTTCTCAGCAGACTGGCGAGCCTGTCCCTGAGATAGAGGCCGTAATCGCCACGTGAGGCAAAAGCCAATGGATCATTGCCGAGCCCATTCTCCGTCAGCCAATCGAGAAAGTCATCAGGCCTGTCGGGGAATACGCTCATCCGCCCTGCCGGCACATTGAGCCGGTGATAGGGCAACTCGGTACGATAGGCCGTACCGCGCCCGAAATCCGACTCGTCGCCGACAATGGCGATCGACGCGTCCCCGGGCAGGAATGATAAGAGATGAGCGGCGGTACAGATGGCCGAGAAACCCGAACCGACGATAGCGACATCATAGGACATTTATTCCTCCAACCTGCGACAGCACGAAAGGTCAGGCGGTGGGCGCCGGACCCGTTGATACTCTAGTTGATAAGTAGAGATTAAACATCTGCCAATGTCTACCCTTCACTTTCCGCCGACGGGATCGCGCCTTGCACATTTGGTACGCGGGATTCCCAAAGTTAGCCGCGGCAAACTTTCGCTCTGAAAGCTCCTTGTCAGTTTTAAGGGAAGCCAAAAAACCGCGTCTCAGCCAGAACGGGGACGAAGTTAGCCGCGGCTAACCGAAAAACTGTCACAAAAAGCAAAACTGATTCTTCCACAATGCCTTAGCGGTACTTCTGCATCCGGGAAAAAAGCCTATTGCGCCAAAAAGAGAATCGGCGCTTATATCTCAGTTGCGGAAAAAACCGTCTTTTTCGAAAAAAACCGCAACTGCAATATCGAGCGAAAGTAGATCCATGACACAGAGTGCCGACTCAAGATTTGCTGCAGGGGCACCCGACCTCACGAGCCTTATACAACAGCATTCGGCTGCATTGTCAGCCCAATTGCAGGCGCATAATGCGAATACGTTTTCGCCGCATACCGAAAAGAGTATGCGCCATTTTTCGCCGGCGGAAACCGCCCGGCTGATTGGCATCGGTGAAGCCTATCTTCGTCAGATCGCCGCTGAGCGTCCGGAGCTCGATGCAGCGCAGGCATCCGGTCGTCGTTCCTATTCGGTAGAGGATATGGACGAGATCAGAAAGTTTCTCGATCAGGGCGCGCGCGGCGCGCGGCGCTATCTGCCCCACCGTCGCGACGGCGAGGAATTGCAGGTCATCGCCGTGATGAATTTCAAAGGCGGTTCGGGTAAGACCACGACATCCGCGCATCTGGCGCAATATCTGGCACTGCGTGGTTACCGGGTCCTGGCTATCGATCTCGATCCGCAGGCCAGTCTCTCCGCTCTCTTCGGTCACCAGCCCGAAATGGATGTCGGCCCGAATGAAACGCTCTACGGCGCGATCCGCTACGATGACGAACGCCGGCCGATCGCCGAGATCGTTCGCGGCACCTATATTCCCAACCTTCATATCGTTCCGGGCAATCTGGAGCTTATGGAGTTCGAACATGATACCCCGCGCGCACTGATGCGCCGCGCACCGGGCGACACTCTGTTCTTCGCTCGCATCGGCCAGGCAATCGCCCAGGCCCAGAACTTCTATGACGTCGTGGTCATCGATTGCCCACCGCAACTCGGTTACCTGACGCTTTCGGCGCTGACGGCAGCAACATCGGTTCTCGTGACCGTTCATCCGCAAATGCTTGATGTCATGTCCATGAACCAGTTCCTTGCCATGACTGGCGATCTTCTCGCTGAAATCGGCAGGGCCGGAGCACGCTCCGATTATAACTGGATGCGTTACCTCATCACGCGTTTCGAACCGAGCGATGGGCCGCAGAACCAGATGGTGGCTTTCCTGCGCTCGATCTTCGGTGAAAACGTCCTCATTCACCCGATGCTGAAGAGCACGGCCGTTTCGGATGCCGGATTGACCAACCAGACGCTTTTCGAGGTGGAAAGAACCCAGTTCACGCGCTCCACCTATGACCGCGCACTGGAAGCCATGAACAACGTGAACGCTGAAATCGAGGGATTGATTAAAAAAGCGTGGGGTAGGGCAGCATGAGCAGAAAACAGATTTTCGCCAATCTTGGCACGCCAGGCACAGACAACGATACCACTCCCGAGCGGTCCCGTCCGCGTGTCAGACCCATCCTCGGTTCTCCCGAACTGGTGACGGATGTGTCGAACTCGCCAGTCGGCATGATCGGCCAGTCTCTGAACGAAGTGTCGGAACGCTCCAAGCGTGCTGAAGAGATCGAAAAACGGCTCGCAGAGGGCCTTACGATCGTTTCGCTCAATCCTGCTGATATCGATCCGTCCTTCATACCCGACCGCATGCCAGCCTCAGAAGAGGCGGATGCAGGCCTGGTGGAGGCTATTCGTCAGCAGGGCCAGCAGGTTCCCATTCTGGTGCGCCCTCATCCCGAATTTCCGGGACGTTATCAGGTCGCATTTGGCCATCGCCGTCTGCGCGCCGTTTCCAACCTGGGTATTCCGGTCAAGGCCGTGGTTCGCGATCTCAGCGACGAACAGCTGGTTGTCGCCCAGGGACAGGAAAACAACGAGCGCCGTGACCTAACCTATATCGAAAAGGCGCGCTTCGCCCAGAAACTGCAGATGCGGTTTCCGCGTGATACGATCATGGCGGCGATGTCCCTGCACAAGGGCGATCTTTCCAACATGCTATCGGTTGTCGGTCGCATTCCCGAGGATCTGGTCGATCTTATTGGTCCGGCACCCACCGTCGGTCGCCGTAACTGGATGGATCTCGCAGATCAGCTCTCCTCGTCACAGGTCAAGGAAGCTGCGCGCGCTTATGTAAGGGAGCCATCCGTTGCCGCTCTTCCGTCCGAAGAACGCTTCAAGTCGCTTCTGGATTTTCTGAAACCCAAGGCACAGGCAAAGAAAGCCGGTGTTTGGTCTTCGGAAACTGGCAGCAGACTGGCAAAGGTGGTCGAAAGCGACCGCAAGCTGGATATATCCATCGACAAGAACGAGGCGCCGGAATTTGCCGATTTCGTTCTGGAACATCTTCAGGCGCTGTTTGCCGAATACCGGTCCAAGCAGTGATTGTTAATACCAACGGCTAACAGGAGACGCATTACAAAAGAAAAAAGCCCCCGAACGTTGCCGCACGGAAGCCTTTCTTTGATCTAAGCAACCAAAGAATCTCATTTCCGCGAATCATAGTCAAGAGTCTTGGCATCGAATTTTTCGGTGAGCGATTTTCTTTTGCCTTGTGAAAGGTGAAAGACATGGACAGCACATGTGTAACGACGCCCTTTGGGCGGCGAGCGATGTCGTTTGGCGTCCTCGCAACTCAGTTTGCCGCGCAGAAAAACAAAAAGACCGAGGCGGTCGATAAATGGAAACTCTACCGTTCGGTCTGTGAAGCCAGACCATTGCTCGGCGTGACCGATCGTTCTCTCGCGGTCTTGAACGCCCTTCTGAGTTTTTATCCGAAAAATGAACTCTCCAGCGAAGCCGGTTTGGTCGTCTTTCCGTCGAATACGCAATTGTCATTGCGAGCACATGGAATGGCAGAACAGACATTGCGCCGCCATCTCTCGGCTCTCGTCGAGGCCGGTCTCATCATCCGCAAGGATAGTCCGAACGGAAAACGCTACGCCCGTAAGCACAGGGGCGGGGAAATCAGCGAAGCCTATGGTTTTTCGCTGGCACCGCTTCTCGCCCGCAAATCGGAAATCGAGGAACTCGCCGAACGCATCGTTCGCGAGCGGCTCGACCTTCAGCGGCTTCGTGAAAACATCAGCCTGTGCCGCCGCGATATCCAGAAGCTTTGCGAAATGATAGCCGCCAGCGGTGAAGTCGTAACGTCAGAAGGATTCCAGGCGCGCTACAATGCCATTGCCCGGTCTCTCGGCCGTAATTCAAAGCCTGTCGAACTCAAGGAAATCGCCGGATTTTTGGTCTCCCTGCGTGCAGAAGTGACCAACTATCTGGAAAATATTGAAAATTCGGAGAAATCGGGCGGCAATGACTGCCAAAATGAGCGCCTCATAAAGAATTCAGAATCCGAATCTATATCTAAACCGCAAAATTTGCGTGAACCGGTAATCGTCACACCTGCCGACACGACAGTCTCACAGCCAGAATACGCCGTACCCGTCAGTGCAAAGCCGTCATCGCAACAGCCAAAGCCTGTTCTTCATAAGCAATTTTTTGTTCCTGATATTGTTTTGGTTGTGAAGGCTTGCCCGGACATTTCTCTCTATGCACCCGGAGGAGCAGTGACTGGATGGCGTGATCTGGAAGTGGCGACATCAGTCATCAAAACCATGTTCAACGTTAGCCAGTCGGCCTACCAGGACGCCCTCACCACTTTCGGTCGACAGGGAACAGCAGCGATTCTTGCCTGCCTGCTGCAAAAGGCGGACCAGATCAGCTCGCTGGGCGGATATCTGCGCAATCTCACCCGTAAGGCCCACGAGGGCGGGTTTGATCTTCAGGCCATGCTTCTGGCGCAACTGCGGGGTCGAACTGACGGGATAGAGAGAAGCATGGCTGTATGAGTTCTTGAGGACGGACAGAAAATGGCGCCGGCTTGCCGAATTCCCAGTCTGCAGCTACATTGACGCTGTTTCTGCAAGACTCCGAAGATTCGCTGTGAGGCTGCCAGTGTTTACGAACAGACTGTGCTGGCAGGGGTTCCTATGGTTAATGCAAAGTAATGAAAGTTAAGCCTTGATTGACTTTCGTTTGAGTTATTCCATGATTGGTTTCAATCGCTTGAGTCCGGGTATCTTTTAGCGGTAGTGCGATGATACGGGCAGGAAAAGCGCGATTTTTACGCGTTTCTTGCCTGACTAGACTGGGGTAATGCAGATATCTCGATATGGCACGATGTTGGAACTGAACCTTCCCTAAGATTGTGCGTTTCCGTGTCGATGTTGGAAGGGGGCCTTGAGCCTATGGTTTTTCCAGACGATATGGAGCTGGCTGTCGCTGTTTACATGGCGGACATTGCATTGCCTCGAGATACCGCCATCGAAAAGCTCTTGAAGGCGGGACTTGAAGAAGCCGGTTATTTGACCGGAGGTGAGGGGCGGCCGCCGGAAATTATCGACGGGCAACCAAGTTCGGACTATGTGCAATATCGCACATATCTGGACGAGGACAGCTGAAAGACGGCTGGAACCAAACCGGGCGAAGGCTGTTTATGGCGCAGTCAATTGTGACAGGATGTGCCGATGTTCTCCAAGTCCCTCTTTATCGCGACAATTGTCATCTCCGCGACGAGCCACCCGATATTTGCTCAGCCATTAGAGGTCAGCATATTGGAACCGACCAAGACCCGTAGCGCCGAATTCTCGCCTGGGGCAACCGCATCGAATTATATTACCGATGTCTCCGGCAAGACAGTGCGTCTGGTAGGACCGCGTTTTTACCCCGACAATGCGCGGGCGCTGCAGTTTCCCGGCCGGGACTCGAATGTTAATTCTTCGGATGAAGCGCAACGCTAACGCGATCGCAATAATTCATATTGACGAACAGGGGCAGAATGGGAACCGAAAGCGAAACGTCCGGGCAGAAACCGGATGCGCAAACCTGGATCAAACAGGACGGGCACGAAGCAGAAAAGGCGACCTTTCCTGAACTGTTCTTCGATCTGGTTTTCGTTTTCGCGCTCATTCAGCTTTCCCATGCGCTAGCAAAGGACTTCGGACCGACAGCGGCGCTTGAGGCGGGCATACTGATATTGTCACTTTGGTGGTTGTGGATACACACCACCTGGATCACCAACCTGCTGAATACCGAAAAGGAGCCTGTCCGGATTCTGCTTTTCGTCCTGATGTTCGGCGGGGTTCTTTTGGCCATCGCGCTGCCGGAGGCTTTTGCGGAACAGGGTTTCGTGTTTGCCCTTATCTACAGTGCCATGCAGGTGGGACGGAGCCTGTTCGCACTTTATGCCTTTAAGGGAGAGGACAGGCAGTCTTTTCTGGTTTTTGTGCGCGTGACGATCTGGCTAGTCGTATCGAGCCTGTTCTGGATGGCTGGTGGGCTTGTCGATCTGACGGATCGAATCCTCCTGTGGGGTATAGCGCTCGCGATAGAATATGCCGGACCCGCTTGTCGTTATGTCGTCCCGGGATTGAAAGCAAGCGATGCGGACAAGCTGCATCTCTCCGGCGAGCATCTTGCGGAGCGCTGTGCGCTTTTCGTCATCATCTGTCTCGGGGAAACGATCCTAACCACCGGCCGCACGGCCACGGAATATATGAATTCTGGCCTCACATTCATCGTCTTTTGTTCGGCCTTCGTCAGCACCGTCACAATGTGGTGGATCTATTTCCATCACGGGCAGGAAGAGGCCTCCAGAAAGGCCGAACATGCCGACGAGAAAGCGAAGATTGCCCAGAATCTTTTCAACTACGGACATTTGCCTATCGTGGCCGGCATCATCCTTACGGCAGTTGGAGAGGATTTCAGCCTGTCCCATGCCCATGAAGGGACGACGATGAGGGAGTCACTCGCCATTCTTGGCGGCCCGATCCTGTTTCTAGCCGGTAATATCGGCGTCAAGATTGCTGCCACCTATCAGCGGCCGATCTCGCATTTTGCCGGAGTAGCGGCGCTCTGCCTGCTTCTGCCGGTGCCGGGCGTGCCGCTTTTTGCGCTGCAACTGGCAAGCACGGGGATTTTGCTGCTGGTGGCGCTGTGGGAATATCTGGCGCTGAAAAAATCAGTCGCCAACGCCTAAGCAGTGGCGAAATCGCGTGCCCTGTCGTTCCACAGCCGCAGGCTGCGGGCATAGGCCTCTTCGAAAGGCAGAACCATATCATTGACCAGCATCAGGGCAATGGCAGCGGTGGAGAGGATGATGGTTTCCGCTCTCTCGTCTCTGGCCGCCCCCGTCCAGACGGCGCGCCAATATTCGAAGGTGGTGAACATGGTCGGCATTTCGGCCGGTGGCGTTTCGCGGGCGGGAATGACGAACTCGACATCTTCGCCCTTGGAAAGACCGAAGATCCGGGTGCTGCGGAATGGAGTAAATTGCGCGAAATCCCGCGTATTGCCGAGAATGGCAAGGCTCTCGACGGAAAGCAGCCGCGCCGTATCGCGATGAAGCTCCTGATAGGAGGGGCGGGCGACGCCGATAATGGTGCTTCTGGCGCGAAGCGGATTGAGAAGATGCACGACCGTATTGAGCGGCAGGCGCATTTCCAGAATGCCGTGCAGGCCAAGTAGGCTCTGAAACTGTAACGATAGTCCACCGATCGGCAGATAGGCGATCCCTTGCGAAGCCGTGGCCTTGGCCGCCTGCGAAAGTGAATGGCAGAGCGGTATGCCGCAGGCTTCAGCGGCGAGTTCGAGCTTACCGCCATTTTCTCCCTGGCCCACATGGCCGTGTAACAAGACGCTATATCCCGCCATGGAAACGAGACGCGCGGAATGCAGGAACCAGGGTGCATCGCGATGTTTGGGCGACATATAGGCCGGCCAGTCGAGATCGACCGATGCGGGCGCTTGCTGGTCTCTTTTTATATGGCCCCACATGGCTTCGATAAAACCGGCAAGCTCTGCCGCGGTCACACCGCGATATTGCATGGTCGCAAGCAGCGCTCCTATCTGTATGGGATCTGCATCGCCTTCGAGAATGATCGAAAGCGCGTCCATCGCCTCTTGCTGGCTGAGCGGGCGGCTGTTGCCGATGCCCATCGCCGAGGTCGCTATATATTTGGCGAGCCTGTGCTGCGGATCGGCATTGTGGCCGATGCGGGCAAGGCGGTCCGCTATATTTTCCGGTGTCGGCTGACCTTCCAGAAGAACGCTGGGGCGCAGCGAAAGAGGCGGCGCCTTCATCAGCACCGGCCGTTCCCAGCCGCTAACATTGGCGGCGGCGGGAGCTGCCGCTTTTTCCTGTGAATAATCGATCAGGTTTTCCGCCTCCGCCGCCAGCGAACGAATGCGCAGCCGCATGGTCTCGGCAAAGGGGGTGGGTCGCAAACCCTGGCCGGTGCGTAAGAACAGCTGGTCGCCGTATTTCTCGCGCAGCTGCTGTAGTATCCGGCTCATCGATGATGTCGGCAGTCCCATGCCTGCCGCTGCGCGGCTGACGCTTCCTTCCCGCAACAACGCATCGAACGCGACAAGTAGTTTCAGCTGACCAAGCCTGTCGGGCTTTGTCGGGGAAGCTGGTTCTTCTTTTCTCTTGCCGGTTGTCATCTTGCTGTTTTTTTACCCCGCCCCCGATTAGAGGGGGCCTTTTTGCAATTTCTGGAATTTAGAACTGTTCGAAAACAAACGCGTTGCGCCAGACCTCCCTCCTAAATAAGTGGGGGTAAATTCTCAAGTTAAATGCGGGGGCGTAACATGGAATTGAAGTACCGCGGGCAGGATATAGCCGCGACGATAATAAAGGCTGGCATTTCCGTCGCCATGGCGGGAACGGCGCTCAGCGTTGCCTTGCCTGCTGTCGCGCAGCAGGCGACCGACGGAACCACCGTTCTTCAGCAGATAGTGGTGACCGCGTCCGGCTTCGAGCAGAATGTAAAGGATGCTCCGGCCAGCATCACGGTTGTGACGCGAGAAGATCTGGAAAAGGGGTCTTATCGCGATCTGACAGACGCCTTGCGCGAAGTTCAGGGCGTGTCTGTCACCGGCATTGCCAATGAGAAGGATATTTTCATTCGCGGATTGCCCGGCGCTTACACGTTGATCCTGGTTGACGGTAAGAGGCAGAGCACGCGCGATGCCCGTACCAATGGTAATTCCGGCTTCGAACAGAGTTTCGTGCCGCCGGTTTCGGCGATCGAACGCATCGAGGTCGTGCGCGGCCCGATGTCCTCTCTTTACGGTTCCGATGCCATGGGCGGCGTCATCAACATCATCACCCGCAAGGTTGGCGATGTCTGGTCTGGTTCCGTCACCAGCGAGGGTACGGTTCAGCAACATTCAAAATTCGGTAATAGCGGTCAGGTGTCCTGGTATGCCAATGGGCCGATCCTGAAGGACCGGCTGGGGCTGCAGATCTGGGGCAGGGGCTTCACGCGCGGCGAAGACCGCATATTGAATGGTACGACGGGCGCGAAGGAATATGATTTCAATGGACGTTTGACCTTCACGCCGAATGAGGATCACGACATCTATCTCGAGGCTGGCAAAGCACGGTTGCGCCGCGATGCCGAGTCCGGCGAGACGCTGGCAGCCAATGCAGACGGCACCTACAACACCAATACGCGCGACCATTGGTCATTGTCGCATACCGGCCGGTGGGGACCGACCACGTCTGAATTTTCCTTCCAGCAGGAATGGGCCGAGCGCACCAACTTCACCAGAAACTTTCGCACGGGACGCGTCACTGAAAATCCGCGCTCGCCGGAGGTTCGCAATAGCGTTCTCGACGGCAAGTTCACCACGCCGTTCGAACTGTTCGGCAACCATACGCTCGTCACCGGCGGTCAATATTTCGAGGCACAGCTGAAGGACCAGAATCCGGGACGCCGTACCGGTCGCGACGAAACTTTCTCGGCGACGCAATGGGCGCTCTTCGTCGAGGATGAATGGCGCATCGTCGATAGCTTTGCGCTGACGGGCGGCCTTCGTCTGGATAACCATGAAAAATATGGCAATCATTTCAGCCCGCGCCTTTACGGCGTCTGGAGCGCAACCGACGATCTTACGATCAAGGGCGGCATTTCAACAGGTTTCCGCGCACCGGAAATCCGCCAGATCGCACCGGGTTACGCCTATACGACTGGCGGCGGTGGGTGCACCTATGCCTCGAACGGTACCTGCGGCGTGATCATCGGCGATCCGGGTCTGGAGGCGGAAAAAAGCACGAGTTATGAATTGGCAGCACTCTGGGACAACGGTGATGTTGCCCTCGGTGCCACCTATTTCTACACAGATTTCAAGGACAAGATTTCCAACGCGCTCGTGCTCAATCCGGATGGTACGCCTGCCCGCTGGAGCGAAGATAGCAATTATCGCCTCTGGTACAATTACAATATCGACGACGCGGTCATTCAGGGCATAGAACTGACGGCAGCATGGTATGCGACGCCGGAACTGACATTGCGCGGCAACTATACCTATACGCATTCCGAACAGAAGACGGGCGATTACGAGGGTTTTCCGCTGGCGCGGACACCGGAGCACATGGCCAATCTGAGAGGCGAATGGGTCACCCCGGTGGACGGGCTGGAAGCCTGGGCCTCGGTGAATTATCACGGATCGGAAATCAATGCGGGTCCGCGCATCGGTACGAACGGCAAACCGGTTACGATCAACGGCAAGGCCGGGCGTAAATATGACGCTTACACCACCCTCGACATCGGGGCGAAATATGCGGTGGCCGAAAATGTCGATCTCAACGCGGCGGTTTACAATGTATTCGACAAGGAAGTCGGCGCTGACGATTTCAACACGGTCATGGAAGGCCGCCGCTTCTGGATCAGCATGACCGCCAAATTCTGATCCGCGATATTTATGAATTCAGAGGCGCCCGATGGGCGCCTCTTTTTGCCATCTATCCTATTGACCTCAACTATGGTTGAGGAATTATACCGGCTGCTCTCTAGTGTGTTTCCGCGTTTTTCAGAGCGGAGGCCGTTAAGAAAACGGAGCCGGCATGGAAAATACCATCTTTAAACACAGCCTGACGGTTGGGGAGGTTGCGCGTCGTAGTGGCGTCGCCGTTTCCACCATCCATTTTTACGAGGCGAAGGGATTGATCGAAGGCTGGCGCACCAGCGGGAACCAGCGTCGTTATCATCGCGCCGTCCTGCGGCGCATTGCCATTATCCGCATTGCGCAGCGGGCAGGTATCCAGCTCAGCATCATCAGGGACGCCTTGGCGGATTTGCCGCAGGACAGGGTGGCGACGACGGCTGACTGGCGCGTGTTCTCGCAGTCCTGGCGGGAAATGCTGCAGCTTCGTATCAACAGCCTGATTATGCTGCGCGACCAGCTTACCGGCTGTATCGGTTGCGGTTGCCTCTCACTTGATGATTGTCCCTTACGCAATCCAAACGATGTTCTGGCCGATGCCGGCGCGGGCCCGCGCCGTCTCGTATCCGTCAAATGAGCAAGGTTTCCGGCTGGCCGCTTTAAAAGCAATTGTTCCTACTCGACGTCGGCCGGAACCCAGACACTGACGCTGCCGCCATTGGTGGAAAACAGACCCTTGCCATGCTCGTCAAGGGTGATCTGTTCGTGACGGTGACCAAGGAAATCGCGCCATACAGCTCCCGCCCGCTCAGGGCCGAGATCTATCTGTTTTTCCGCCGCCTCGCCGTTCGACATCACCACAACGCAGCCCGGCTCATCGGCGGTACCGTGGCGAATAAACGCAATGCAGCTCGGGTCGTCGAAAATATCCGTCTGGGCACCGTTGGAAAAGCGGCTGCGTGCCTCGATGAGCTTCGGAAGGCATTCGATAGCCGGCATGACGATCTCATGGTCGTTGCCGTCATTGCCGGTGTCTGTATAGGTCGTACCGAAAAGATCGGGATAAAAGACGCAAGGCACACCTTCTTCGCGCAACAGAATGATCGCATAGGCCAGAGGCTTGAACCAGGGTTCTACCGGCGCTTCCAGAGATTGCAGCGGCTGCGTGTCGTGGTTGTCGACAAGCGTGACGGCGTGATCTGGAACAGCGGAAAGCAGCGAACCATCGAAGATAGTGCGCATGTCGAAATCGCCGCCCTGCTTGGAAGCGTCATGGAAGCGGTGGTGAAGGGCGACATCGAAGAGCATCAGCTGCTTGTCGACCAGATCGAGATAGCTTTTCAGCGCGTCTATATCGGGGTGCCAGTATTCCGCGACAACGAAGAGGTCGGGATTAATCGTGTCGCGCATATGGCCTACCCAGTCGCGGAAGAACCATGCCGGAATGTGTTTGGCCGCATCCAGACGGAAACCATCCACCTGTACCTGTTCGGCAAGCCACCGGCCCCAATATTTCAGTTCCTCGTAGACAGCCCTGTTTCGGAATTCGACATCCGCGCCCATGAGATAATCGAAGTTGCCGTTTTCCTCGTCGACCTCCTCATTCCATTCGCCGTCGCCATATTCGTTGACGAGACGGAAAATGCCGTCCTCATCAGGCTCTTCGATGTGGTCGACGCCGCTGAAGCACTTCAGGTCCCAGATGAATTTGGAATGTGTGCCGTTTCGGCCGGGAAAGGTGAAGCGCGTATAGGCGTGCGCCTCGAAATCCTCGTCCTCTATCTCGGTGCGGTCATCGGGATTGACGCGGCGAACCCGCACCTTCTCCCGTTCATCCGCGCCCATCTTGTGATTGAGAACCACGTCGTGAATGACGCGGATGCCGTTTTCCTTCAGCGTCCGACCGGCCTGTTCGAGGGCAGCGCGATCACCGTATTTGGTCGCGACTGTTCCCTTCTGGTCGAATTCGCCAAGGTCGAAGAGATCATAGGTATCGTAGCCTACCGAAAAACCGCCGGCAGAACCCTTGTAGGCCGGCGGTAGCCAGACGTCGGTAATACCCATTCGGGCAAGGCTTTCCGCCTTTTCGGCCACCTCGCTCCATAATTTCCCTCCGTCCGGATAGTACCAATGGAAGAATTGAAGCAAGGTGCGTCCGGCCATATTTCCCTCATGATGGTTAGCAGGTCGCGCCATAAACGGCCCGGCGGCGAAAGGGTTCCGCCACCGTATTGACCAAACTTCGATTGTGAGGGGACCACCTTCCCTGATGGGTCCGGTGGCCTGGTCTATGCGTTATTCCGCAATTTCGAGAAGTGCCGCGCCCGCCTGAAGATAGTCGCCTTCCTTGACGATCAGGCGGACCTTGCCGGCCTTCGTCGCCACGATTTGCGTTTCCATTTTCATCGCTTCCATGACGGCCAGAAGATCGCCTTTGGAAACAGTTTCGCCATTGGTCACCTTGAACGATTGCAAGGTGCCGGAAACGGGAGCGATAATTTCACCTTCCTTCTCCTTGACCGACGCGCCGGGGGCAGCGGCATTGCCGCCGCTGACAGCGCCGAGGCCGGAGAGCAGCAGGTTCGGCAGGCCGACAGAAACACGCTTGCCGTCGATTTCCAGAAAGGTGCGCGTGATGGAAGGGTCTTCAGCCGGTGCAGGACGTTCCATGGCGTCAGGCATGGCGGCGAAATCGGTCTCGATCCAGCGGGTATGAACCTTGAAACCGTCGGTGCCGATGAAGTCGTCCGTCTCGATTGCGGCGCGATGGAACGGCAGAACCGTGGCAATGCCTTCGATACGGAATTCTTTCAGCGCGCGGCGCGCGCGGCGCAGAACCTGATCGCGGTCGGTACCCGTAACGATGAGCTTCGCCATCAGCGAGTCGAATACGCCAGGCACGCTGGAGCCGCTGACGACGCCGCTATCCATACGGATGCCGGGGCCGGAAGGAGCATCGAAAATCGAGATCGTGCCGGGTGTTGGCAGGAATCCTCGGCCGGGATCTTCGGCATTGATGCGGAATTCCATAGAGTGGCCGCGCGGTTCCGGCGTTTCAACCACCCGCAGGGTGTGGCCCTCGGCGATGCGGAACTGCTCGATGACGAGATCGATACCGGTGGTTTCCTCGGTAACGGGATGTTCCACCTGCAGGCGCGTATTGACCTCCAGGAAAGAAATCGTGCCATCAACGCCGAGCAGGAATTCGACGGTGCCGGCACCGGAATAGCCCGCGGCGGCACAGATCGCCTTTGCCGCGTCGTGGATTTTTTGTCGCTGTTCGGCAGACAGGAACGGGGCCGGAGCCTCCTCTATCAGCTTCTGGTTCCGACGTTGCAGCGAGCAATCGCGAGTGCCCAGCACCAGCACATTGCCGTGCTTGTCGGCCAAAACCTGCGCCTCGATATGGCGGGGCCGGTCTAGGAAGCGTTCGAGAAAGCACTCGCCGCGACCGAAAGCGGCGGTCGCTTCGCGAACGGCGGATTCGTAGAGATCGGCGATCTCTTCCATCTTCCATGCGACCTTCAGGCCGCGCCCACCACCGCCATGCGCCGCCTTGATGGCGACGGGCAGGCCGTATTCTTCGGCAAAAGCGGTGACTTCGGCGGCGGTAGAGACGGGGCCGTCACTGCCGGCCACCAGCGGCGCGCCGACGCTGGTGGCGATGCGCCGCGCTTCCACTTTATCGCCCAGCGCTTCAATGACATGTGGGTCGGGGCCGATCCAGCTAAGGCCGGCATCGATAACCGCCCGCGCAAATTCGGCGCGTTCGGACAAAAAGCCGTAACCGGGATGCACGACATCCGCGCCGGCGCGTTTGGCAATCGCGATCAGCTTGGCGATATCGAGATAGGTTTCGGCGGGGCGGACGCCTTCCAGCGCATAGGCCTCATCCGCCAACCGAACGAATAGCGCATCCTGATCGGGATCGGCATAAACGGCAACCGATTGCAGGCCGTAATCACGGCATGCGCGGATGATCCGCACCGCGATCTCGCCGCGATTGGCAATCAGCACTTTTTTCATCGCTATTCTCCCTACAGACTTTTAGCCGCCGCGATTTCGGCAAAAGGGCCGATCGGGCGGAACTTGATTTTGGCATTGACGGGGATTTGCCCCGCAAGATCGAGATGGTATTCCGCGACCGCGCCGATGACGGGATAGCCGCCGGTCAACGGGTGGTCGGCAAGGAAGAGAACGGGCTGACCGCTATGGGGAATCTGGATTGCTCCGGTGGCCGTGCCTTCGCTCGGCAATTCGGCACTGTCCCTGCGCTCCATCGGCACTTCGCCGGCAAGGCGGATGCCGACGCGGTTCGATTGCGGCGTGACCTGCCAGAGCTGGCCGGTCAGCGTATCGAGGCCCTTTTGCGTGAACCAGTCGGTACGCGGTCCGAGAACCACGTCGAGCGTCACAATATCGCCGGTTGCCGGCGGATCGAAGGCCGGAGCCTCGTCGACAGACACGCTGGAAAGTCCTGTCTTTTCGCCCTTCAGCGGCAGAGTAGTGCCCGCAGTCACGCTTTCTGGACCCACTACGGCGAGCGTATCCGTCGCATAGCTGCCCAGCACGGGCTCGACATCGAACCCGCCACGCACAGCAAGATAACAGCGCATGCCCTTCGGCGGCTGACCCAAGGTTACGATATCGCCGGGTTCGAGAGACACGGGAACATGGGGTTGTGCGGCGAAACTGCGATCTGCGGTCTTGACGGTGATGGGGCAGGGCGCGCCCGCAATGCCGATAACGGCGCGGCTCGTGCTTTTGAAGGAAAAGCCGCCGAGCGTCAGCTCGAGACACGGCGAGTTAACGGGATTGCCGACGATACGGTTGGCGGCGTTAAACGCGCCACGATCCAGTGCGCCGGAGGCGGAGACGCCCTGTCCGGTTTGCCCGAAGCGGCCAAGATCCTGGAAAATGGCGGGCATGGGGGCCGCGAGCACCTCGAAATGCGGGCCTTCTCTTGTCATCTCAGGGCGGGCGGTGCGCGGCGCTGAGGTGGGAACATCAACCGTTCTTCCGGCCTTGTCCATATCGAAGAAACGCACGCGATAACCCGGCTGGAGAAGCGCACCGGGATCACGGCCTATATCCCACATCTTAACCGGGGTCGTGCCGATGATCTGCCAGCCGCCGGGGCTGTTTTGCGGATAGACGCCGCTGAAGGCGCCAGCCAGCGCCACCGAACCCGCCGGAATGCGGGTACGCGGGCTTTGCCGGCGCGGCACGTGAAGAGCAGTATCGCCGCCAACCAGATAACCGAAGCCGGGCGCGAAACCGCAGAAGGCCACGGTAAATTCGCTTTCGGTATGGCGGCGGATGACTTCGTCGATGCTCATGCCGGTCAGTTCGGCAACGTCGGCCAGATCTTCGCCGTTATAATGGACGGGGATTTCCACCAGATTGTCCGAGGGCGCGATTTTTGCGGAGAGATCGCGGCTGGAAAGCCGTGCAACCAGCGCCTCTGCGCCAATTTTTTCGGGGCGGAAACGGATCATCAGGGTGCGGGCAGCCGGAACCGTTTCGTCGATGCCCTCGATCGGATCGTTCTGAAGCGAGGCGAACAGCGCCAGCGTTTCATCGAGATCGGCAAGTTCGACGAGAATGGTGGTGAGGCTGACGGGGAGAAAACGCATCATATCCTCACGCGTGATAGGCAGAATCGGGAATGTCGGTGATGAACATGTGCCCGGGCGCATGGGTAATCGCGAACGGCACGCCGGACGCCATGACTGCAGCCTGAGGCGTCACGCCGCAGGCCCAGAAAACTGGAACCTCGCCGGGTTCGATCCGCACCGCATCACCGAAATCCGGTTTCGCGAGATCCGATATGCCGATTTCTTCCGGCGCGCCGACATGCACGGGCGCACCGTGAACCGCCGGAAAACGTCCTGAAATTGTCGCGGCATCGGCCACGCGCGAAGCCGGGATCGGTCGCATGGAAACGACCATGTTGCCCTTAAATCGGCCGGCCGGCCGGCAGGGGCGGTTGGTCAGATACATCGGAACGTTGCTTTTGTCGGTCATGTGACGGATTTCGATACCCGCTTCGACCATCGGCGTTTCAAAGGTAAAACTGCAACCGATCAGGAAAGCGACGAGATCGTCACGCTCTGCCCAGGCGGCGGTCGCATCCGCCGTTTCCTCGGCAAGTTTGCCGTCCCGCCAGATACGGTAAAGCGGCAGGTCGGTCCTGAGATCGGCACCGGGGGCAAGAAGCGTGGTTGGTGAGCCGGGATCTGAAACATCGAGCACCGGGCAGGGCTTGGGATTACGCTGCGCATAAAGCAGGAAATCGAAGGCCCAGTCGCGCGGCAGCACGATCATGTTGGCCTGTGTGAAACCGGGAGCGATGCCGGAGGTCGGCGCAACGAGGCCGCCACGATAATCGGCGCGGGCCGTCCGGGCGGCATGCGCATTGGTGTGGCTCAGAAAGGATAAGGGTATCGTCATTGGTCGCCCTTTTAGAGAATGGATGCAAAAGAGCGGATTTCGATGCCCTCGGCTTCGAAACGGCGGCGGATTTCCTGGGCGATCGCCACCGCGCCGGGGCTGTCGCCATGCACGCAGATGGATTGTGCTTCGATCTTGATGCTGCTGCCGTCGATGGCTTCGAGTGTTCCTTCGCGGGCAAGCTGCACCATCCGGTCGGCGATTTTGGCAGCGTCGTGCAGTACGGCGCCCGCCTCACGGCGCGAGACGAGTTGGCCTTCGGGCGTATAGGCGCGGTCAGCGAAGGCTTCCGCGACGACAGCAAGGCCTGCCTTGCGGGCGAGATCGAGGATGGGCGCATTGGCAAGACCCATCAGCACCAGCGAGGCATCGACGGCCTTTATACCGTCGATGACCGCTTGTCCCTGTTTCGCGTCATTGGCGATGCGGTTGTAAAGCGCGCCATGCGGCTTCACGTAACGCACCGTGGTTCCGGCAGCGGCGGCAACACCCTTCAGTGCGCCTATCTGGTAGATGACATCGGCGATCAGCTCTTCGGAGGTCACATCCAGATCGCGGCGGCCAAAGCCGACGCGGTCCGGGTAGGAAACATGGGCGCCGACGACCACGCCTTTTTCGGCAGCGGCCTTGACGGTCCGGTAGATGCCGGCCGGGTCACCTGCGTGAAATCCGCAGGCGATATTGGCGCTGGAAACGATGGCAAGCATCGCCTCGTCATCTCCCATGCGCCACGCGCCGTAACTTTCGCCAAGATCACTGTTGAGATCGATAGCGGCCATGTTTGCCTCCCTTTAGAGCATTTCCAGCAAAAGTGCGTAGCGGTTTTGCGTCGGGAAAATGCGTAATAACAAATATATAGAGCGTTTCCGCTTTTCTCCGAAATGCGGAAACGCTCTAGTTTATTACAGGCCGAGCAGGCCAAAAATGGTGCCGGCGGACTTGTAGCCCATGTACCACGTCAATGCGCATGTCAGAACGCCAAGGCCGAGCAGAATGCGCGAGTAGCGATGGCCGCCCATCAGGTCTTCACGCTTCCATGCGGCAAACAGGAAGATGCTGAGGCCGATGGGCAGGATAAGACCGTTCAGGCCGCCGACGAAGACCAGCATGGCGGCGGGCGGCGTCGTGATGAGCAGGTAGCAGACGAGCGAGACAGCGATGAAGATGACCGTCGCCATGTTGCGGGCGCGTTCGGTCATGTCCTGCTTGAACACGGGCAGGAACGAGACGGAGGTATACGCCGCGCCGATGACGCTTGTGATGGCCGCAGCCCAGAAGATGATGCCGAATAGGCGGAAGCCGAGATCGCCCGCGGCCGACCGGAAAGCCTGTGCGGCGGGATTGGCGGCCTGGCCCGATGTATCGATGACGACGCCGCTGGCGACAACGCCGAGAATGGCGAGGAACAGCACGTAACGCATGATGCCGGTGACAGCGATGCCGGTCAGAGCGGCGCGGTTGACGGCGGGCAGGTTTTCAATGCCGACCATTCCCCGGTCCAGCAGGCGGTGCGCGCCGGAATAGGTGATGTAGCCGCCAACGGTGCCGCCGACGATGGTGGTGATGGTCGCGAAATTGATCGTGTCCGGCAGGAAGGTCTGGCGGAAGGCATCACCGACCGGAGGCGCGGATACGAATGCAACGTAGAGCGTCAGCACGATCATCAGGATACCGGCGAAAATGATGAACCGGTCGACGGCGAGGCCAGCCCGTTTGGAAACGAAGATGGCGATGGAAAAGATTGCGCTGATGGCGCCGCCGATTTTCGGATCGAGCCCGAAGATGGCGTTCAGGCCGAGGCCGGTGCCGCCAATATTGCCGATATTAAAGAAAAGGCCGCCGATGATGACGAGAATGGCGAGAAGATAGCCGGAGCCCGGAATGGCAGCATTGGCGATGTCGGACGCACGCATGCGCGTCAGCGTTACGATGCGCCAGATGTTGAGCTGAACGACGAAGTCTATGAGGATGGAAGCAAGAATGCCGAAGGCGAATGCGGCACCAAGCTGCATGGTGAATGTCGCCGTCTGCGTGATGAAGCCGGGACCGATGGCAGATGTTGCCATCAGGAAGATTGCTCCCAGAAGAGATGCACGTTTTGACATTTTGAGATCGGCAGTCGGGGTGAGCTTTTTCTGCTCCATGGATTTTCTCCGCTCCTGTCGCAATCCGCCCCTCGCGGATGCTTTATGCCACCGATCTTGTCTTGTTCCGTGAGATTGTCAATATTGTTCAACAATAAATGATAATCGTTCTTTTATTTTGTCTATTTGTTGGACGTTATGAGTATGAATTCATCACGTTTTTTTGGCGCTTTGCTGAAGCTTTGTGCTATGGGCAATCATGCCGTGTCCGAACATGCCTGTCACGGAATTCCCAACGTTGCATTGCTCTTAAGGAAAGCGCCATGACGGAAACGATAGAGGGTCTGCCGCTTGCGGATCGATTGGCAAAGGGTATTCGCACCCTGCTGATCTCCGGTGAACTGATGCCGGGCCAGCGTCTTTCGGAAGCAGCCTTCAGCGAACGTTTCGAGGTCTCCCGCAATTCGCTGCGTGAAGCCTTTCGTCTCCTGACCAAGGATGGTCTGCTGCGTCACGAGGCCAATCGCGGCGTTTTTGTCGCCGTTCCCACCCTGGCTTCGGTGATTGATATTTACAGGGTGCGGCGCATGGTGGAATGCGGGGCGCTGCGTCAGGCCTGGCACAAGCACCCGGCCATCCGGACAATGCGCACGGCGGTCGATGATGCCAGGATAAAGCGCGACCAGGCAGACTGGTTAGGCGTGGGCAGCGCCAACATGAAGTTTCACGCCGCCGTGGTCGACCTTCTCGACAGCGCTCGTCTCAGCGATTTTTACGAGCGAATCGCCGCTGAGCTCAGGCTTTGTTTCGGCCTGCTGAAAGACCCGGAACAGCTCCATTCCCCCTTTGTGGACATGAACAGCAAGATCCTGTCACTGATGGAAGAGGGCAAGGCGGCTGAGGCCGGTGACGAGATGGAAATCTATCTCAATCTTTCCGAGCGGACGGTTTTGAAGGCGCTCGAACGTGCGTCCTGAGAAATCAGGCGGAGCGGGATGAAAACGTCCCTTTCACGTCCGCTCCATTTTTATATCGGCGCCTGATTGCCAAGTTTGTTGCGGTGCGTCATCAATGCCGACATGACGCTTCGCGACCTCACCATTCTCGTTATAGACGAAAACGCGATCCGCGCCTCGATCATCGAGGAGGGGCTGCGCGAGGCCGGGTATAATCGCGTGACGGTCATCCATGAGGTGCACGGCGTGGCGCGCACCATCGAGACGCTGCAGCCCGATGTCATCTTCATCGACCTTGAAAATCCCAACCGCGACATGATGGAGCATCTGTTTCAGTTGACACGCACGGTCGGCCGGCCGATCGCCATGTTTGTCGACCGCTCCGATACCGCGTCCATCGAGGCGGCCGTTGAGGCCGGTGTTTCCGCCTATGTCGTTGACGGGCTGAAGAAAGAGCGCGTCAAACCCATCCTCGATATGGCGGTCAGCCGCTTCAACGCTTTCAGCCGTCTGCGACAGGAACTTGCCGAAGCAAAATCGGCGCTTGAGGAGCGCAAGGTCATCGAGCGCGCCAAAGGCATTTTGATGAAAATGCGTGGCCTGTCCGAAGAGGAGGCTTTTGCGCTTCTGCGGCAAACGGCGATGAACGAGAAAAAGAAAATATCCGAGATCGCGCAAAGCGTGGTCACCGCGGCCGGTCTGTTGATGTAACGAACCCGCCGGCGGGACAGTCGAGGAGTGTATGATATGGCGGCACAGGAAAAATCGGCCGGTTCAAAAGCGGGCGCGCCGGCAATTGTTGGCAGCGACCGGCAAAAAATCCTGCGGGCAGGTTTTATTCCTCTTGTCGATGCGTCCGTCCTCATTGCTGCGGCGGAATTCGGCTTTGCCGAGCGCGAAGGCCTGACGCTCGATCTCGTCAAGGATGTGTCCTGGGCGAATGTGCGCGACCGGCTGGCATTCCGGCAATTCGACATTGCCCATATGCTGTCGCCGATGCCCGTTGCCTCCATGCTCGGACTCGGCTCCAACCCTTCGCCGACGATCACGCCGTTTTCACTTGGGCGCGGCGGCAATGCGATAACGCTTTCGACGCGGCTTTTTGCCCGGATGAGGGCGTTGACGGGGCTTTCCGAAACGGCGGGGGCGCTGGAAAATGCGAAGGCCTTAAAGCAGGTGCTGGATGACATGCGAGCGCGGGGCGAAGCTACACCGACGCTCGGCATGACCTACCCGTTTTCCTCGCACAATTACGAATTTCGCTATTGGCTCGCCGCTGGTGGCATTCATCCCGATCACGACGTCAAACTGGTGGTCGTACCACCGCCATTGACGTCGGATGCATTGGCGGCGGGCGCCATCGATGGTTTCTGTGTCGGTGCGCCGTGGAACATCGTTGCTGCCGAGCGCGGTGTGGGCAGGATCGTCGCTGCCAAGCAGGATTTGTGGCCGTCTGCGCCGGAAAAAGTGATCGGGATGCGGCCTGAATGGGCCGAAAACCAGCAGGAAACGGTCAGCCGGCTGTTGACGGCGCTCGATGCCGCCGCACGTTGGTGCGACCTTGCGGAAAATCACGATGATCTGAGCAGGACACTTGCCGATCCGCGTTATATCGGTGCGCCGCAAAGCATCATCCGCCATGTGCTTGCCGGTGAATTCAACATCGACAGCCATGGCAACCGCCGGGTCATCGACAAATATTTCCTCTTCCACGGCGGCCATGCCAATTATCCGCGCCAGAGCCAGGCATTGTGGATTTACAGCCAGATGATCCGCTGGGGGCAGACGGAGTTTTCGCAAGGTGGTGTGGAGGCCACCCTGTCCGCTTACCGTCCAGATATTTATCGGGCGGCACTGGGCGATGCCAATGCGCCAGATGATGCCGATATTCGAGTCGAAGGGCAGGAGGCGGGTGACCGGTTCGTGGACGGTTTTGTTTTCGATCCCGCAGACATTGCTGGCTATGTGAATGGCTTTTCCGTGCGCAGTTCTGCCCCGTTTTCCATCTCCCAAGGCGAGGTCTGACAGCCGTCGGCCGGGCAAGCTGCGCAAATTTCAAGCTCGGAATTTATCCATCTGCGCAAACCATAGACAAAATTTCTACTGATTAAAATTTAATCGTCCGATCCAATCTCGGAAATTCCGTTTTTTTCCAAGGCGATAGCTTCCACAAGTAAAACTGGCACGCCTCTTGCGTCTTCGTCTTTGCACTGGTCAACGGCGATCGGGGCGAGCAGGGCGCGGCATAAGCGCTTTCACAGACATAGACGTCGCAAGGTTTTGCTGCCCGGAACACCTCCCGTTCCGAAGGCGCAAACACCGAGCGGCGTTTTTTTTATTTTCAGGTTTTTTCGCAAGCGAACGCGCCACCCGTGCGGTGGTCCAATAAGGGGAAGATGCGAATGAAAAAGATATTCTCGGGCGATGTCAGCCGCCGCACCATACTGAAGACGACAGCCACCGCAGCCCTTGTTACCGCCGTGCGCACCGCTTTTCCGTCAGGCGCTTTCGCAGCCACGGCTGAGCCGGAAGTGAAGGGCGCGAAAATCGGCTTCATCGCGCTGACCGACGCCGCCCCGCTTATCATCGCGGCGGAAAAGGGACTGTTCGCCAAGCATGGCATGCCGGATGTCGAGGTTCTCAAACAGGCATCCTGGGGTGCGACACGTGACAATCTCGTGCTCGGCGGCGCATCGAACGGCATTGATGGCGCGCATATCCTGACCCCGATGCCCTATCTCATGCATACCGGCAAGGTGACGCAGAACAACGTGCCTGTGCCGATGGCGCTTATCGCCCGCCTCAATCTCGACAGCCAGGGTATTTCCGTCGCCAAGGAATATGCTGAAACCGGCGTTCAGCTCGACGCGTCCAAGCTGAAGGCAGCTTTCGAGAAGAAGAAGGCAGAAGGCAAGGAAATAAAGGCTGCCATGACATTTCCCGGCGGCACGCATGATCTGTGGATCCGCTATTGGCTGGCCGCCGGCGGCATCGACCCGGACAAGGACGTCTCCACCATCGTCGTTCCGCCGCCGCAAATGGTCGCCAACATGAAGGTCGGCAATATGGACGTCTTCTGTGTGGGCGAACCCTGGAACGAGCAACTCGTCAATCAGGGCATCGGCTTCACTGCCTGTACCACCGGGGAACTCTGGAAAGGGCATCCCGAGAAGGCGCTCGGCATGCGCGCCGACTGGGTGGAAAAGAACCCCAACGCCACCAAGGCATTGCTGATGGCCGTGATGGAGGCCCAGCAATGGTGCGATGAGATGGCGAACAAGGAGGAGATGTCCACGATCCTCGGCAAGCGCCAATGGTTCAACGTGCCACCGAAGGACGTTCTTGGCCGCCTCAAGGGCAATATCAATTACGGCAACGGCCGCGTGCTGGAAAATACCGGTCTGCAGATGAAGTTCTGGCAGGATCACGCGTCCTATCCCTTCCGCAGCCACGACAGCTGGTTCATCACGGAAAACATCCGCTGGGGTAAATTTGCACCCGATACGGACGTGAAGGCGCTGGTTGCCAAGGTCAACCGTGAGGACATCTGGCGCGACGCTGCAAAGGATCTCGGTGTTGCCGATATTCCCGCCTCCACGTCGCGCGGCAAGGAAACCTTCTTTGACGGCAAGGTCTTCGACCCGGAAAACCCGTCGGCCTATCTCGAAAGTCTTTCCATCAAGGCAGCCTCCTGAGGAGGAGACACGGGTGTCGCCCCTCCTCCGCCGGGTTGCCATTTAATGATGGACACCAAAGGCCGGATGAGGGGCGAGACCCTGACCGCAACCGAAATCCAAAGGAAACGCCATGTCCGCATTGGCTCGAAATTTCAAGGAACAGCCGCAGCAACCGGTGGTACAAAAGGCAAACGTCGTGACCCTTCCGCCCAAACATCCCTCGCGGTTCAATCTGCGTAAACTGGGTGCTGCGGCGGCCCGCAATATCATACCGCCATTTGTCGTCCTCGCCGTTCTGCTGGGCGTCTGGCAAATGCTCTGTTCCGCCCCCGGCTCGTCCCTGCCGCCGCCAAGCCAGGTATTCGAGGAAAGCTACGATCTCATCGTATCGCCGTTCTTCCATAATGGTTCGCAGGATATCGGCCTCGGCTTGCGCGTGCTGGTCTCGCTGGAGCGCGTGGCATACGGTTTCGGCCTTGCGGCTATCGCCGGCATCATTCTCGGTGCGGTCATCGGCCAGTCGGTCTGGGCAATGCGCGGCCTCGACCCGATTTTTCAGGTCCTGCGCACCGTGCCGCCGCTCGCCTGGCTGCCGCTTTCACTTGCCGCCTTTCAGGACAGCAATCCGTCGGCCATTTTCGTGATCTTCATCACCTCCATCTGGCCCGTCATCATCAATACGGCGGTCGGCGTGCGCAACATTCCGCAGGATTATCGCAACGTTGCGAAGGTGCTGCGGCTCAACCAGATCGAATTCTTCTTCAAGATCATGCTGCCGTCGGCCGCCCCCTACATCTTCACCGGCCTGCGCATAGGCATCGGCCTCTCCTGGCTCGCCATCGTGGCGGCGGAAATGCTGACCGGCGGGGTCGGTATCGGCTTCTTCATCTGGGATGCGTGGAACTCCTCGCGCCTGCCCGACATCATCGTGGCACTCGCTTACATCGGCGTTGTCGGCTTCATGCTCGACAAGCTGGTAGCGGCGCTCGGCAAGGTCATCACCCGCGGCGCTGCGGCCAACTAAAAGGGCGACCATTATGAACGCTTATCTGAAACTCGATCATATCGACAAATATTTCGACAAGGGCGGTTCGCGCGCCGAGGTGCTGAAAGGCATCAACCTGACCATCGGCAAGGGCGAATTCGTCTCAGTCATCGGGCATTCCGGCTGCGGCAAGTCCACCATGCTCAACCTCATCGCCGGGCTGACCAAAGTCTCAGCAGGCGTCGTGCTTCTGGAAAACCGCGAGGTCAACGAACCTGGCCCGGAACGCGCCGTCGTCTTCCAGAACCACAGCCTGCTCCCCTGGCTTTCGGTTTATGAAAACGTCAACCTGGCCGTCGCGAAGGTCTTCAGCAGTACCAAGACCAAAGCGGAACGCCACGACTGGGTCATGCGCAATCTGGATCTCGTGCAGATGGCCCATGCCAAGGACAAGAAACCGTCTGAAATTTCCGGTGGCATGAAACAGCGCGTCGGCATCGCCCGGGCGCTCGCCATGGAGCCGAAAATCCTGCTGCTGGACGAGCCTTTCGGCGCACTGGATGCGCTGACTCGCGCCCACCTTCAGGACGCCGTGATGGAAATCCACGCCCGGCTTGGCAACACCATGGTCATGATCACCCACGATGTGGATGAGGCGGTGCTGCTGTCCGACCGTATCGTAATGATGACCAACGGTCCCGCCGCCCATATCGGCGAAGTGCTTGACGTGCCGCTGCCGCGCCCGCGCAACCGCATCGAGCTTGCATCCGACAAGACCTACCTCAAATGCCGCGAGGCCGTGCTGAAGTTCCTTTACGAACGTCACCGCTTCGTCGAAGCTGCGGAGTAACCACTATGGCGCAAAAACTCGTCATCATCGGCAATGGCATGGCGCCGGGGCGCATGCTGGAAAACCTTTTCGAAACCGCCCCCGGCCTCTACGACGTCACCATTTTCAACGCCGAGCCGCGCGTCAATTACGACCGCATCATGCTCTCGCCAGTACTCTCAGGCGAAAAGAGCTATGAAGATATCGTCATCCACAATGACGAATGGTACGCGGCCAACAATGTGACGCTGCACAAGGGCGCCAAGGTCACCGGCATCGACCGCGACAACAAGACCGTAACCAGCGAAAACGGCATCACCGTTTCCTACGACAGGCTGGTGATCGCCACCGGTTCCCTGCCCTTCATCATTCCCGTCCCTGGCCATCAATTGCCGGGCGTTCTCGCCTATCGCGATCTCGACGATGTCACGAAGATGCTTGAAATCGCCGAAGGCAAGGGTCGCGCCATCGTCATCGGCGCCGGCCTTCTGGGTCTGGAAGCAGCTTATGGGCTGAAGCGCCAGGGAATGGACGTCACCGTCATCCATCTGATGCCGACGATCATGGAGCGGCAGCTCGATCCGGCAGCGGCCTATCTTCTGGAAAAGGCGCTAAACGAGCGCGGCATCGACATCATCACCAAGGCCAATACCAAATGCATTCTCGGCGCGGAGAAGGTCGAAGGCATCGAGTTGGAAGACGGTCGCGTCGTTAAAGGCGACATGGTGGTGATGGCGGTCGGCATCCGTCCCGCCTCGGGTCTCGCCAAGGAAGCCGGCATCGCCGTCAATCGCGGCATCGTCGTGGATGATGGCATGATGACGTCGGATGCCTCGATATATGCGCTTGGCGAATGCGCCGAGCATCGCGGCATGTGCTACGGGCTGGTCGCGCCGCTTTATGAATCTGCGCGGGTGCTGGCGGACCGGCTTTGCGGCGGTTCAGCCGAGTATCATGGGTCTGTCACCAATACCAAACTGAAGGTCACCGGCATCAACCTGTTTTCCGCCGGCGATTTTGCCGAGGGCGACGACCGCGAGGAAATCGTGCTGCGCGATGCCACCGCCGGTGTCTACAAGCGCCTGATCCTCAAGGAAAATCGCATCATCGGCGCGGTTCTTTACGGCGAGACGGCGGATGGTTCGTGGTTCTTCGACCTGATGAAGAAATCGACCGACATTTCCGCCATGCGCGAAACCCTGATCTTCGGCCAGGCCTATCAGGGAGGGTCCCCGCTGGACCCTATGGCGGCCGTTGCAGCCTTGCCGGATGATGCGGAAATCTGCGGCTGCAACGGCGTCTGCAAGGGCAAGATCACCTCGGTCATCACCTCGAAGGGGCTGACCTCGCTGGATGATGTGCGCGCCCATACCAAGGCATCCGCCTCCTGCGGCAATTGCACCGGCCTTGTCGAACAGCTGATGGCGCTGACGCTTGGCGACAGCTACAATCCCGCTGCCGTGCAGCCCATGTGCAAATGCACAGATCTCGGCCACGATGATGTGCGCCGTCTCATCAAGGCCAAGAGCCTGAAGACCATTCCCGCCGTGATGCAGGAACTGGAATGGAAGACCTCCTGCGGCTGCGCCAAGTGCAGACCGGCGCTCAACTACTATCTCGTTTGCGATTTTCCCGACGAATATGCCGACGACTACCAGTCGCGTTATATCAATGAGCGCGTCCATGCCAATATCCAGAAGGACGGCACCTATTCCGTCGTTCCGCGCATGTGGGGCGGCGTCACATCTTCCTCCGAACTGCGGGCGATTGCGGATGTGGTCGACAAGTTCGAAATCCCGATGGTGAAGGTGACAGGCGGGCAACGCATCGATCTTCTCGGCATCGAGAAGGAGGATTTGCCGGCGGTCTGGGCCGATCTCGGCAAGGCCGGTTTCATTTCCGGCCAGGCCTATGCCAAGGGGCTTCGCACCGTGAAGACCTGCGTTGGAGAACAATGGTGCCGCTTCGGCACGCAGGATTCCACCGGCCTCGGCATCCGTATCGAAAAATTCATGTGGGGCTCATGGACGCCCGCCAAGCTGAAGCTTGCCGTTTCCGGCTGTCCGCGAAACTGCGCTGAGGCGACATGCAAGGATATCGGCGTCATCTGCGTCGATTCCGGTTTCGAAATCCACTTCGCCGGTGCCGCTGGTCTCGACATCAAGGGTACGGAAGTGCTGGGCCTCGTCCCTACCGAGGATGAGGCGCTGGAGCATATCGTGGCGTTGACCCAGATGTACCGCGAGCAGGCGCGCTACCTCGAGCGCATCTATAAATGGGCCAAGCGCATCGGTTACGACGAAGTCCGCCGCCAGATCATGGACGATGCCGACAAGCGCCGGGCCTATTTTGACCGCTTCGTCTTCAGCCAGAAATTCGCGCAGGTCGATCCTTGGTCGGAACGTGTGTCCGGCCACGACAAGCACGAATTCAGGCCGATGGCGGCAATCGGTTTCAACGAGGCAGCGGAGTGAGAACGATGGACAGCAACTGGATCGATATTGGCGACATTTCCGACATCCCGCTGCGCGGCGCGCGCTGCGTGAAAACGCCTATGGGCAAGATCGCCGTGTTTCGCACGGCTGAAAATCAGGTCTTCGCCATCGAGGATCATTGCCCGCACAAAGGCGGCCCGCTGTCTCAGGGCATCGTGCACGGGGCTTCGGTGACATGTCCTTTGCACAATTGGGTCATTTCGCTGGAGACCGGCAAGGCGTTGGGGGCGGATGAGGGTGAGGTGAGGACCATTCCTCTCCGCAATCTCGACGGGCGGCTTTCGATTGCGCTCGAAACTTTGATGATTGCGGCGGAGTGATATCAGATGTTGGCGACGATACCCCCCTCTGTCCTGCCGGACATCTCCCCCTCGAGGGGCAAGATCGACAAGTGGCACGCTTCTCGCTTCATCTCTGTTGTCGGAGACGCAAGCTGTGAAATAGAGCCGGTGCCGCAATTGATCTACCCTTTTGAGGGGCAGATGTCCGGCAGGGCAGAGAGGGGTGAACGCCACTTGCTCAGGGGGCAAACCCATGCCCGTTGAAACGAAAACCACCTGTCCCTATTGCGGTGTCGGCTGCGGTGTCATCGCCACCGTTGCCGATGACGGCATCGTTTCCGTCAAAGGCGATCCGGACCACCCCGCCAATTTCGGCCGGCTGTGTTCCAAGGGTTCGGCTCTGGCCGAGACCATCGACCTCGACGGACGGCTGCTCCATCCCGAAATCCACGGAAAGCGGGTGGCATGGGACGAAGCGCTTCAACTCGTTGCTTCAAGATTTTCCGAGGCCATTTCCGAGCACGGCCCGGATTCGGTTGCCTTTTACGTTTCCGGCCAATTGCTGACGGAGGATTATTACCTCGCCAACAAGCTGATGAAGGGTTTCATCGGATCGGCCAATATCGATACGAATTCACGGCTTTGCATGTCGTCTTCGGTCGCCGGCCATCGCCGCGCCTTCGGGGCCGATACGGTGCCCGGCACCTATGAGGATATGGAGCTTGCCGATCTGGTAATCCTCACCGGATCCAATCTCGCCTGGTGTCATCCCGTCCTCTATCAACGGCTTGCTGCCGCAAAGGCGGCGCGGCCGGACATGAAGGTGGTGGTCATCGATCCGCGCCGGACGATGAGCGCCGATATTGCCGATATGCACCTCGCCATCCGCCCGGATGGAGATGTGGCGCTGTTTACCGGTCTTCTGGCCCATCTTTCCGGCAGTTCCGCGTTCGATAATGCTTATGTTGGAAACCACACTGTAGGCCTCGATGCCGCGATGCAGGCAGCGACCGGGCACAGCCTGCCGGAGATTGCCGACAAGACCGGTCTGACAATCGTGGAATTGATTTCCTTTTACGAATTGTTCGAACGCACGCAAAAAACCGTCACCTGCTACAGTCAGGGTGTCAACCAGTCGCAAAGCGGCACCGACAAGGTCAACGCCATCATCAATTGCCATCTCGCCACAGGCCGCATCGGCCGGCCGGGCATGGGGCCGTTTTCGCTGACCGGCCAGCCCAACGCCATGGGCGGACGCGAGGTGGGCGGGCTTGCCAATATGCTGGCGGCCCATATGGCCATCGAGAGCGCTGAAGACCGCGACCGCGTGCAGCGCTTCTGGGCCTCGCCGGCGATTGCGCAGAAGCCTGGCCTCAAGGCCGTGGATATGTTCCGGGCGGTTGCCGATGGCCGCATCAAGGCGCTGTGGATCATGGCCACCAACCCCGTCGTTTCCATGCCGGATGCCGGTGCCGTCGAAGAGGCTATCAAGGCCTGTCCCTTTGTCGTGGTGTCCGATCTCATCGCCAATACCGATACCGCCCGCCACGCCCATGTGCTGTTGCCATCGCTCGGCTGGGGGGAAAAGGACGGCACGGTCACCAATTCCGAACGACGTATTTCCCGCCAGCGCGGTTTTCTTGACGCGCCCGGCGAAGCAAAGGCCGACTGGTGGCAATTCGCCGAAGTTGGACGGCGTATGGGTTTTGACGCCGCCTTCGGCTTCCGGCAACCTTCTGAGGTTTTCGCCGAGCATGCCGCTCTCTCCGGCTTCGAGAACGCCGGAAGCCGCGATTTCGATATCGGCGGGATCGACCGTGATTCCTACGATACGATGACACCGTTTCAATGGCCAAAAGCCGGACCCGGTGAAGCCGCCAATACCCGCTTTTTCGCGGATGGCCGCTTTTTCCATGCGGATGGCAAGGCCCGTTTCATCGCCACGGCACTGCCGGAGACCCGCAGGACATCGGCGGACTACCCGCTGACGCTGAACACCGGCCGCATCCGCGACCAATGGCACACCATGACCCGCACCGGCAAAAGCGCGCGGCTCACTGCCCATATCGCTGAACCCTTTGCCGAACTTCACCCGCGCGATGCACAGTTGCTGGGAATCGAAAGCGCCGATCTGGTGGAGATTGAAAACCCGCACGGCAAGGTCCTGCTGCGGGCTCTGGTCAGCACGAGGCAGGCACGGGGAGCTGTGTTTGCGCCGATGCACTGGAACGACCAGTTCGCCTCGCAGGCCCGCATCGATATGCTCGTGCCAGCGGTCACGGACCCGCATTCCGGCCAACCCGCTTCGAAGAATGTCGGCGTGAGTGCACGACGTTTTGTAGCGAAAGCCTATGGATTTGCGATTGCCCGCACCCGGCCTGATGCGCCGGACTGCGCCTATTGGGCAGTTGCGAAGGCGGATGGCGGCTACCGCATAGAGCTTGCCTTCGAGGAACAGCCGCAGGACTGGACGCTCTGGGCGCGACGGGTTTTCGGCATCGATATCAGGGTTGAGCCTCTGGGTTACAGCGACCGGCAGACGGGCGATCTGCGGCTTGCTTTCTTCGACGTTAATACCTTGCTGGCAGCGCTGTTCGTCGCCAGAGAGCCGGTGGCCGTTGCCCGCAACTGGGCGATTTCACAGCTGAACGAACGCCATGAGGATTTGCGCATGCGTTTTGCGCTGGTCGCCGGGCGTCCCAGTGCCGGTCGCGCCGATCCGGGGGCGACGGTCTGCTCCTGCTTCAATGTCGGGGTCAACCAGATCACGGTCTCGATCCGCAATGGCTGCCACAGCGTTGAAGCCATAGGTGCTGCGTTGAATGCCGGAACCAATTGCGGCTCCTGCCGCGCCGAGATCAGGGGGATCATCGATGGATGCCTTAAAACCGCAGCGGAATGAACCGAACCGCATGGAGAAGCTCGCCAAGTTGCCGGTCTTCTGGGGGCTTGAGGGCAAGCGCGTGGTGCTGGCGGGCGGATCGGATGGGGCCGCATGGAAAGCGGAACTGCTGCTTGCCTGCGGGGCGGAACTTCACCTCTATTGCGAGGAAAGCGAGCTTTCGGAATGCTTTGCGGCGCTCGTCTCGACAAGCCAGATGCTGACATGGCATGACCGTTCCTGGGGTCCAGATAGTTTCAAAGGCGCGGAACTGGCGCTGGCGGATTGTGAGACCGACGAAGAGGCGGGAAGATTTTACAATGCCGCGCGCTCAGCCGGCGTGCCTGTCAATGTCATCGACAAGCCGGAATTCTGCCAGTTCCAGTTTGGCTCCATCGTCAATCGTTCGCCGGTGGTGGTGTCGATCTCCACCGATGGCGCCGCACCCATTCTGGCGCAGGCCATTCGCCGGCGCATCGAGACTTTGCTGCCGCTCGCTCTCAAGGATTGGGGGGCGCTTGCCCAGACCATCCGAGAGCGGGTCAATATACGCCTCGCGCCCGGCACGGCGCGGCGATCATTCTGGGAGAAATTTGTCGACCGGGCGTTTACCGAAAGGCTGGATGAGGGCAGCGAAGGAAGGCTGCTGACAGACATCGGCACGCAGGCCGGTCGGAGAGGATCGGGACGTGGCCTTGTGACGCTGGTCGGTGCCGGACCGGGCGATGCCGAGCTGCTGACGCTGAAAGCGGTACGCGCCCTGCAGGCGGCGGATGTCATTCTGTTCGACGATCTCGTTTCATCCGAGGTGCTGGAACTGGCGCGGCGGGAGGCGAAGCGCATGCTGGTTGGCAAGCGCGGCGGCCGGGAAAGCTGCAAGCAGGAAGATATTAACGACATGATGATCCGCCTTGCCAAGGCCGGCAAAAGGGTCGTGCGGCTGAAATCCGGCGATCCGATGATTTTCGGACGCGCCGGCGAGGAGATCGCGGCGCTGGAGGCTGAAAATATCCCGGTCGAAATCGTACCCGGCATCACCGCGGCAAGCGCCATGGCTTCGCGGCTCGGCGTTTCCCTCACCCACCGCGATCACGCCCAGTCGGTCCGCTTCGTCACCGGGCACTCCAGACAGGGCAAGCTGCCGGAGAATATAGACTGGCAGTCGCTGTCGAACCCTTCTGTGACCACGGTTTTTTACATGGGCGGGCGAACCGCTACCAGCATCGAGGAAGCCCTTCTGGCGCATGGAATGCCGGCCTCGACGCCCGTCGCCATCATGATTTCCGTCAGCCGCGAAAATGAGCAGCGCTGGTGCGGTTCGCTCGTGCAACTGGCTGCGGCGGTTGAGCGAATGGGCGTGAACGAGCCTATATTGATCGGCATCGGTGATGCGTTTGGTGCGGCAATCTCCGCGTTTTCCGAGATCGGCCTGCCGGAGCCGGTCCCGATGTCAATTCAGAAAGCCGGCTAATAATCTTGCTGGTCCGTGCGGATACGTTTTTCGCATACCTCCGCAAGTGGACCTGATCGGCGCCACAAAACCGTCCCTTGACATTGGTTTTTCGTTCGCTCTTCAATAAAACGAAAAAATTGAAAGAGGAGGGAGGCTGAAATGATGCTCACACCGCGTCAGGATGAAATCGTTGCGCTGGCGAAAGCAAGCGGGCGTGTGCTGGTGGACGAGTTGGCCACGCGGTTTTCGGTAACGCCACAGACGATCCGCAAGGACCTCAACGATCTCTGCGATACGCGGGTGCTGACGCGCATCCATGGCGGCGCACTTTTTCCGAGCGGCAACGAAAACGTCAAATACGAGGCACGCCGTGCGATCGCCTCCTCCGAAAAGCAGGCGATCGGCGCCGCTGCCGCTGCCCTCATCCCCAACAATTCCTCGCTTTTCATCAATATAGGTACGACGACCGAGGCGGTGGGCGAAGCGCTGGCGGATCATCACGAGCTGATGGTCATCACCAACAATATTAATGTTGCCAATAGGTTACGGGTTTTTCCGGGCATTGAGGTGGTGATCGCTGGCGGCGTCGTGCGCGGTTCCGATGGCGGCATCGTCGGTGAGGCCGCAGTGGATTTTATCCGCCAGTTCAAGGTCGATTTCGCCGTCATCGGCGTTTCTGCGATCGATGAGGACGGCGCTTTGCTGGATTTCGACTTTCGCGAGGTCAAGGTTGCCCAGGCGATCATGTCCAACGCTCGCCACGTCATTCTTGTATCGGATTCACTGAAGTTCGAGCGGACGGCGCCGGTGCGCATCGGCCATCTTTCACAGGTGCACACCTTCATTACCGATCATTGTCCGGTCGATTCGATCCGATCCATCTGTGCCGATCATGACGTCAGGTTGATTGAAACCGAGGTTGGGGAGCCTTGATACGAACCGCCCCGGAATTTCGTTTGACATTCGTTTTGTCTTCAAATTAGATGTCCTTGCTTTCAATATATCGATGAGGAGAGCGTCGATGAAAGCGCGGGAGGGTCCATGTCTGACGAGGCAATCCACGATGTTTTCGTGATCGGCGGCGGCATCAACGGCTGCGGCATCGCGCGTGACGCTGTCGGCAGGGGTTATTCCGTTGCGCTTGCGGAAATGAACGATTTTGCCTCCGGCACCTCTTCGGCCGCCACAAAGCTCATTCATGGCGGTTTGCGTTATCTCGAACATTACGAATTTCGTCTGGTGCGAGAAGCGCTGATGGAGCGCGAGGTGTTGTGGGCCATGGCGCCGCACATCATCTGGCCTATGCGCTTTGTTCTGCCATTCCAGAAGGGCGGCGTGCGCCCGGCCTGGCTCGTGCGTCTCGGGCTTTTTCTTTATGACCATCTCGGCGGCCGCAAGCTTTTGCCCGCCACCCGCTCGCTCGATCTGCGCCGTGATCCCGCAGGGAAACCGCTGAAGCCGATTTTTGCCCGGGCTTTCGAATATTCTGACGGCTGGGTGGACGATGCCCGTCTTGTGGTGCTGAACGCCCGCGATGCCGCCGATCGCGGCGCCTTGATCCTCAACCGCACGCAGGTCGTTTCGGCACGCCGCGAAGGCGCCTTCTGGCGGGTCGAAACGAAAAATGGTGCCGGAGAAACCGCGACCTACCGGGCGCGCATGCTGGTAAATGCGGCAGGCCCCTGGGTGGACAAGGTTCTGGCTGCGACGTTCGGTAAAAACAATGTCCACAACGTCCGCCTCGTGCAGGGCAGCCACATCATCGTGCGCAAGAAGTTTTCCGATCCGCGCGCCTATTTTTTCCAGAACCCGGACGGGCGCATCATCTTCGCCATCCCTTATGAGCAGGATTTTACCCTGATCGGCACGACGGATCGCGACTATACCGCGGACCCCCGGGCTGTTAAGATCAGCGACGAGGAGATCAGCTATCTTTGCAACGCGGCGAGCGAATATTTCGCTGAACCGGTGACGTCGGCCGATATCGTCTGGACCTATTCCGGCGTGCGGCCGCTCTTTGACGACGGCGCATCGAAGGCGCAGGAGGCAACCCGCGATTATGTGCTGAAAACCGAAGGAGCTGAAGGCGAAGCACCGCTTCTCAATATCTTCGGTGGCAAGCTCACCACCTATCGGCGGCTTGCCGAACATGCTCTTGAAAAAATCGGTGATGCGCTGGGTGAAAAGGGCTCGCCGTGGACGGCAGGTTCACATTTGCCGGGCGGAAATTTCGGTGCCGAGGCTTATGCGGGAGAGGTCACGGCCCTGCGGTCGCGTTATCCTTTCCTCGATGAGCGGCATGCGAAGCGGCTCATCCGCTGCTACGGAACGGACGCCGCGTCGATTATTGGCAATGCCGGGGACATGGCAGGGCTGGGACGGCATTTCGGCGGCACGCTTTATGAGGCCGAGGTGCGCTGGCTGATGGCCCGGGAATGGGCGCTGACGGCGGAGGATATTCTGTGGCGCCGCACCAAGCAGGGGCTTTTCTTTACCCAAGAAGAGGTGCGCGGGCTGGAGGATTATATCGATGACATTGCAGGTGGACGCTTGAAGGCAATCTGACGATCCGAATCAAAAAGCGGAGGAGGCTTTGGATCACCATGCTTGAATTGCGAAACGTCTCGAAGATGGCCGGCGGTGAATATCATATTCACCCGACCGATCTGACGTTGCAGCGCGGAAGCCTGAACGTCCTGCTTGGACCGACACTTTCGGGCAAGACGACACTCATGCGGCTGATGGCCGGGCTGGACAAGCCAAGTGGCGGTACGATTCTCTTTAATGGGGAGGACGTGACGGGCTGGCCGGTTCAGAAGCGCAACGTCGCCATGGTCTATCAGCAGTTCATCAATTATCCGGCGCTCAGCGTTTATGAAAACATCGCCTCGCCGATGCGCGTTGCCGGCAAGGACAAGGCAACGATCGACAGGGAGGTGAGGAAGGCCGCCGAGCTTCTGAGGCTGACGCCCTATCTCGATCGTACGCCTCTCAACCTCTCCGGTGGCCAGCAACAACGCACGGCACTTGCCCGCGCCATCGTCAAAAACGCCAATCTGGTGCTCCTCGACGAGCCGCTCGCAAATCTCGACTACAAGCTGCGTGAGGAGTTGCGTGAGGAATTGCCGCGCATCTTTGCCGAATCCGGTGCGATCTTTGTTTACGCCACGACGGAACCCTCCGAAGCTCTGCTGCTTGGTGGCAATACCGCGACGCTGAACGAGGGCAAGGTAACGCAATTCAGCCGCACGATCGAAGTTTACAGGCGTCCGGTGGATATCGTAACCGCGAAAATATTTGCCGATCCGCCACTCAACACCATCGAGGTCATCAAGACGGGCGGCGCCTTCACGCGCGCCGACCATGCGGTTGTGCCGGTGCCGGCGCATCTTGCTGCCATGCCTGACGGTCCAGTGACCATTGCCTTCCAGCCACATCATCTTTTCCCCCAGCAAAAGGGACAGGCGGCGCAATCCATCCGGGCGCGGACACTGATCTCGGAGATCGCCGGATCGGAAAGCTTCGTACATGTGGAATTTTCAGGCCAGCGTTGGGTGATGCTGGCGCAGGGCATTCACGACATCGAGCCGGACACGGAGATCGAACTGTTTCTCGATACGCGGCACCTGATGGCTTTCGATACGCACGGCCACGCCATCGGCGAAGCGGCTTAAGGGGAGATCGATCATGGCACGCATCACGCTCGATCATATTCGCCACGCTTACAACGCCAAGGCGCAGGCGGCAGGTGATTATGCCCTGAAGGAAGTTCATCACGAATGGGAGGATGGCGGTGCCTATGCGCTGCTTGGCCCTTCCGGCTGCGGCAAGACCACGTTGCTCAACATCATTTCCGGCTTGCTGCGCCCCTCGGAAGGCCGCATCGCCTTTGACGGAACGGATGTCACCGATCTTTCCACCGAAGATCGCAACATCGCCCAGGTATTCCAGTTCCCGGTCGTTTACGACACGATGACAGTCTATGACAATCTGGCTTTTCCGCTGCGCAACCGGCAAGTGCCGGAAGCCGAAGTCGACCGCCGTGTGCGGGAAATTCTCGAGATGACCGATCTTTCCGGCATGGCCAAACGGCACGCGCGCGGACTTACGGCGGACCAGAAGCAGAAAATTTCGCTGGCGCGCGGGTTGGTGCGATCCGACGTCAATGCCATCCTCTTCGACGAGCCGCTGACGGTGATCGATCCGCATATGAAATGGGTGCTGCGCTCGCAGTTGAAGCGCCTCCACCGCCAGTCCGGTTTCACCATGGTCTACGTCACGCACGACCAGACCGAAGCGCTGACTTTCGCCGACAAGGTGGTGGTCATGTATGACGGACAGATCGTCCAGATCGGCACACCCGCCGAGCTTTTCGAACGCCCGGGACATACGTTCGTCGGTTACTTCATCGGTTCGCCCGGCATGAATGTGATGCCTGCCAGCATCGATGGCGCAACGGCGGTTGTCGGCGGCCTTGGCGTTCCGCTTGCCGGCGTGCCGGTGGTGGATGGATCGAAGCGGATCGAAATCGGCATCCGCCCGGAATTCGTTCGGCTGGAGCGGGGTGGCATGCCCATCACCGTCGACAAGGTCGAGGATATCGGCCGGCAAAAGATCGTTCGCGCCCGGTTCGCCGGCCAAAAGCTTGCGATTGTCGTTCCGGAGGAGGAGGACATTCCGGCAGAAGCGGGTGTTCGCTTCGATCCGGCCGCTATCGGTGTCTTTGCCGATTCCTGGCGTGTGAAGATGGGGGCCTGACCATGGAAAAGACCTGGAACAACAAAGCGTGGTTCATGGTGCTGCCGGTTCTGGTGCTGGTCGCCTTTTCCGCCGTCATCCCGCTGATGACGGTCGTGAACTATTCGGTGCAGGATACCTTCGGCAACAATCAATTCTTCTGGGCGGGAACCCAATGGTTTCAGGAAATTCTTGGCTCCGACCGTTTCTGGAACGCGCTCGGACGCAATCTGGTATTTTCCGGCATCATATTGGCGATTGAAATTCCGCTCGGCATATTCATCGCGCTCAAGATGCCCAAATCCGGCATCGGCGTGCCGGTCTGCCTCGTCACCATGGCGCTGCCGCTTTTGGTGCCATGGAATGTGGTAGGCACGATCTGGCAGGTGTTCGGCCGCAGCGATATCGGGTTGCTGGGTTATTACGCCAATCAGCTTGGGCTTGATTACAACTACGTCAACGATCCCGTCGACGCATGGATCACCGTCGTCATCATGGATGTGTGGCACTGGACAAGCCTCGTCGTCCTCCTGTGCTACGCCAGCCTCGTCTCCATTCCGGATGCCTATTATCAGGCAGCAAGGATCGATGGCGCATCGCGTTTTGCGGTTTTCCGGTTCATTCAGTTGCCGAAGATGAAGCGGGTGCTGCTGATCGCATTCCTGCTGCGCTTCATGGACAGCTTTATGATCTATACCGAGCCTTTCGTCGTCACCGGCGGCGGCCCCGGAAATTCCACCACCTTCCTGTCCATCGATCTCGTCAAGGTAGCGCTCGGCCAGTTCGATCTGGGTCCCGCGGCGGCCATGTCGCTGATCTACTTCCTCATCATCCTGCTGTTGTCCTGGGTGTTCTACACCGTGATGACCAGCCACGACGCGGAGACTTGAGACATGAGCGCCTCTGATGTCACCACAAGCGTGGAACTCAACGGTATCGGCAATCCACCGGTAAGAGCCAGTTCGGCGAGAATATCAGGCCTTGCTGCGAATTCACGATCGCGCCGCCGCCATGGGCCATCGCGCTTTTCTTGGCTGGTGCCGACGATCTACATCATCCTGCTGCTCGTGCCGATCTACTGGCTTATCAATATGAGCTTCAAGACGAACACGGAAATCGTCTCGTCGATGACGCTTTATCCGCACCAGCCGACGTTGCAGAATTACCGGACGATCTTCACGGATTCATCCTGGTATTCGGGTTACATCAACTCGATCATCTACGTCGTCATGAATATGGTGATCTCGGTCTCGGCGGCACTCCCGGCGGCCTATGCCTTCTCGCGTTACCGCTTCCTCGGCGACAAGCACCTGTTCTTCTGGCTTTTGACCAACCGCATGGCGCCACCCGCCGTCTTCGCGCTGCCCTTCTTCCAGCTCTATTCCGCTTTCGGGCTGATCGACACGCATATTGCCGTGGCGCTGGCGCATTGCCTGTTCAACGTGCCGCTGGCGGTGTGGATTCTCGAAGGTTTCATGTCGGGTGTGCCGAAGGAAATCGACGAGACCGCCTATATTGACGGCTATTCCTTCCCGAAATTCTTCGTGAAGATTTTCATGCCGCTCATTGCCTCCGGCATCGGTGTCGCCTGTTTCTTCAGCTTCATGTTCTCGTGGGTCGAGCTTCTGATCGCCCGCACGCTAACGACGACCGACGCCAAGCCGATCGCCGCGACCATGACGAGAACCGTTTCTGCCGCCGGCATGGACTGGGGCCTGCTTGCCGCTGCCGGCGTGCTGACGCTCATACCCGGTGCGCTGGTGATCTGGTTTGTTCGCAATTACATCGCCAAGGGCTTTGCGCTGGGGAGGGTTTGACATGACGAAGATGCCCGATTTCACCTGGATGGCATGGACCTGGCAGACGGCCGCGTTTTTCGGTGCCATCGCCGTGTTGCTGGTTGGGATGTGGTTCTGGGAACAGCTCTCGCCCGGCGGCAACCCCCGCTTCGGCCTGCTGCGTTTCGAGACAACGCGTGGCGACAGGTTGTTCATTTCGCTGCTCGGCAGCGCTTTCATTCATCTTGCATGGCTCGGGCTGATCGGCCCGAACCTGTGGTGGGCTCTCGCTCTGTCGGCGGTTTACGCAATTGGCGTTTTCCGTTTCGTCTAGAGCAGGAAGAACGGTGCGGCGGAGGAAAACCGCACCCGGCAGACTTCGTGCAATCGCAACCCTTGGGAGGACTGATATGCGACGGCATCTGATGACGACGACGGCAGCCATGCTGCTGGCAATGACAGGTTCCGCTTTCGCCGGAATGGAGGAGGCAAAGCAATTTCTGGACAAGGAAATCGGCGATATGTCGTCGCTTTCGCGTGCAGATCAGGAAAAGGAACTGCAATGGTTTATCGATGCCGCGAAACCTTTTGCTGGCATGGACATCAAGGTCGTTTCCGAATCCCTGACAACACATGAATATGAATCGAAGGTCCTGGCACCGGCGTTTACCGCTATTACCGGCATCAAGGTCACGCACGACATCATCCAGGAAGGTGACGTCGTCGAAAAGATTCAGACCCAGATGCAGACCGGCCAGAATCTCTATGACGGGTGGGTGAATGACAGCGACCTCATCGGCACGCATTGGCGTTACCAGCAGGTGCGCAACCTCACGGATTTCATGGCCAATGAGGGCAAGGACGTGACCAATCCCGGCCTAGATCTCAAGGACTTCATCGGCAGCGCCTTTACGACGGCACCGGACAAGAAGCTCTACCAGCTTCCCGACCAGCAATTCGCGAACCTGTACTGGTTCCGCTACGACTGGTTCAACGACGACAAGAACAAGGCCGATTTCAAGGCCAAATACGGCTACGACCTTGGTGTGCCCGTAAACTGGTCGGCCTATGAGGATATTGCCGAATTCTTCACCGGCCGTGATGTCGGCGGCAAGAAGGTCTTCGGCCATATGGACTATGGCAAGAAGGACCCGTCGCTTGGCTGGCGCTTCACCGATGCCTGGCTTTCCATGGCCGGCAACGGCGACAAGGGCCTGCCAAACGGCCTGCCTGTCGATGAATGGGGCATCAAGGTCAACGACAAGTCGCAGCCGGTCGGCTCGTGCGTGGCACGCGGCGGCGATACCAACGGTCCGGCGTCGGTCTATTCCATCGAGAAATATCTCGAATGGCTGAAGAAATTTGCGCCGCCAGAAGCGCAGGGCATGACCTTCTCCGAATCCGGTCCGGTGCCGGCGCAGGGTAACATTGCCCAGCAGATCTTCTGGTACACGGCCTTCACTGCCGATATGGCCAAGCCCGGCCTGCCTGTCGTGAACGAGGACGGTTCGCCGAAATGGCGCGTCGCACCTTCCCCGCATGGCGTCTACTGGAAGGACGGCATGAAGCTCGGTTATCAGGACGTGGGTTCGTGGACGCTGATGAAATCCACTCCTGACGATCGCGCCAAGGCCGCATGGCTTTACGCGCAGTTCGTAACTTCCAAGACCGTGGATGTGAAGAAGAGCCATGTTGGTCTGACCTTCATTCGCGATACCACCATCCATCACAAGAGCTTCACGGACCGGGCCGCCAAGCTTGGTGGTCTGATCGAGTTCTATCGCTCGCCCGCTCGCGTGCAATGGTCGCCAACCGGCACCAACGTGCCTGACTATCCGAAGCTGGCACAGCTCTGGTGGCAGGCAATTGGCGATGCATCTTCGGGTGCCAAAACCGCTCAAGCCGCAATGGACTCGCTCTGCGCCGAGCAGGAAAAAGTCATGGCCCGTATCGAGCGCGCCGGTGTGCAGGGCGATATCGGCCCAAAACTGGCGGAAGAACACGATATCGACTACTGGAACAAGGACGCCGTTTCGAAGGGCAATCTGGCACCGCAGCTGAAGATTGCCAACGAAAAGGAAAAGCCGGTCACCGTCAATTACGACGAGCTGGTCAAAAGCTGGCAGAAGTAATTTCTGCGTGAAATCTTAAACCGGGGCGGCTTTGCCGCCCCGTCATTGCGTTTGAAAGGGAGTGACATAATGGGCGGTTATATTCTGGCGATCGATCAGGGGACGACATCGACAAGGTCGATGGTCTTTGATCGCGACATGCGGGTCATCGGTGTCGGCCAGCGAGAATTTCCGCAGCATTTCCCGGCCTCCGGCTGGGTCGAACACGATGCCGAGGATATCTGGAAAAGCGTGCTTGAAACAATCCGGCTGGCGCTTGCCGATGCCGGCATCGCCGCTTCCGATATCGAGGCGATCGGCATCACCAACCAGCGCGAAACGACTGTGCTGTGGGACCGTAATACGGGTGAGGCCTTGCATCGGGCTGTTGTCTGGCAGGATCGCCGTGCTGCACCAATTTGCGAGGATCTGAAACGAAGAGGGCTGGAGCCGCTCTTTTCGAAAAAGACCGGTCTGCTGCTCGACCCCTACTTTTCCGGCACGAAGCTGAAATGGCTTCTCGACAGCGTCAGTGGCCTTCGCGAAAAAGCCGTGAAGGGCGAAATCTGCTTCGGCACGGTCGACAGTTTCCTGATCTATCGCCTCACCGGCGGTCGCCGCCATGTGACCGACGCTACCAATGCCTCGCGAACGCTGATCTACAATATAGAGGACAATGCCTGGGATGACGAATTGCTGTCCATCCTCGACATTCCCCGCGCCATGCTGCCGGAGGTGCTTGATTGCGCCGCCGATTTCGGCGTAACGGACAAGGCGCTTCTGGGCGCGGAAATTCCGATCCTCGGCGTCGCCGGTGATCAGCAGGCTGCCGTTATCGGTAACGCTTGCTTCGAACCCGGCATGATGAAATCGACCTATGGCACCGGCTGCTTTGCGCTTCTCAATACCGGCACCGACCGGGTCGCCTCGACAAACCGGCTGCTGACGACCATTGCCTATCGCCTCGATGGCGTGACGACCTATGCGCTTGAAGGCTCGATCTTTATTGCCGGCGCTGCCGTGCAATGGCTGCGCGATGAGCTCGGTTTCATATCGGTCGCGTCTGAAGTCAGCGCGCTTGCCGAAAAGGCTGATCCCAAGCAGCGGGTTTATCTCGTGCCGGCCTTCACCGGCCTTGGCGCGCCCTATTGGGATGCCGAAGCGCGGGGCGCGATTTTCGGCCTGACGCGTGGCACCGGCCCTGCGGAGTTTGCCCGTGCGGCTCTCGAAAGTGTCGCCTATCAGACCTTCGATCTTCTGGACGCCATGCGCAACGACTGGGCGGGCGACAATGGCAAGACGGTGCTCCGGGTCGATGGCGGCATGGTTGCCTCGGATTGGACCATGCAGCGGCTGGCGGACATTCTCGCTGCACCAGTCGACCGGCCGGTATTCCTGGAAACCACCATTCTCGGTGCGGCATGGCTCGCAGCATCGCGCGCCGGCATCTGGCCGGACCGGGAGGCCTTTGCCGCCCATTGGAAACGGGATCGCCGTTTTCTGCCAGATATGGATGAGACGGAGCGTAAGAGCGCCATCGCGGGGTGGCGTGATAGTGTTGGCCGCTGCCTCTCGAAACGGGAAGATTGACGCAAGCAAGCGTCTTTTTTACGCAAAACTGCCCGGTGCGATGCTCTTGCTGGATACCAGATCGGAAAGGGCGCGCACCAGTTTTGTGTCCGCGCCCTTACTTGGCTGAAGCACGAATTCCACGTCTTCGAGCGCCGGCAGCACATCAGCCGCAATCTCCCTGAGGCCGGCTGGCGCCATGCTGCGCGGTTGCACGAGGATCCCCATGCCCGCCCTTGCGGCAGCGGTCAGTCCGCTAAGGCTGCCACAGGTGCAGACGATCCGCCACGCGAGACCTGCCCGATCCAGCGCTTCCTGTGCCGCCTTTCGAGTAATGCTTGGCGGCGGAAAGGCGATCAACGGCAGGGCGTCCGGTTGGCTCAGCATTCGCTCCGGGTCACGCGCGAGCCATACCAGAGGTTCGCGGTACAGGAAGTGGCCGAGCTTATCACCGAGTCGACGTTTCGCGAGCACGACGTCCAACTCGCCATTATCCTGCATCTGGTAAAGCACGCCGCTCAGCGACACCGTCAGCTCCAGATCGACCAAGGGATAGAGGCGGATGAATTCTTCCAGAATGGCGGTGAGCCGGCTGGCGACGAAATCCTCGGAAACGCCGAGCCTTAAGCGCCCGCGCAGGCGATTTTCGCTGAACAGCGATGAAACCCTGCTGTCGATCTCCAGCATATTGCGGGCATAACCGAGCAGCGCCTCGCCTTCGCCCGTCAGCTTCACCTGATGGGTGCTGCGCGCAATCAACCGACGGCCAAGTGCCGCCTCAAGCCGCTGAATATGCTGGCTGACGGTGGATTGGCCGATGCCCAGCCGCTCCGCAGCCAGCGTGAAGCTGCCGGTTTGCTGAAGCATCACGAAGCTGGCAAGATGTTGAAGGTTCAGCATTTATCTCATATCGTGATAACTGTTAGTCTTTGCATCCGAATTCATGATGAGCGATAGTATGGGATATTTCAAGAAAAACCGATGTCGGAAAGACCTCCCATGACCCGCTTCCTGCCTGACCGTTTCACCATGATGCTGGTGGCCACCGTGATCCTGGCTTCCCTTTTGCCGATCAGCGGACAGCCAGCGGTGTATTTCGGGCTTGCCACGAAACTTGCAATCGCATTGCTGTTTTTTCTCCACGGCGCGCGGCTGTCGCGGGATGTGGTGATTGCGGGTATCTTGCACTGGCGCCTGCACATGGCGATCCTTCTCGTCACCTTCGGCCTTTTCCCATTGCTGGGCGTGGCGATCGGTTTCATTCCCGAGAGCATTCTGCCGGCACCGCTTTATATGGGTGTGCTGTTTCTCTGCGTCCTGCCGTCGACGGTGCAATCGTCCATCGCCTTCACATCCATGGCAGGCGGAAACGTGCCTGCCGCGATCTGTTCAGCCTCCGCCTCGAATATTTTCGGCATGGTGCTGACGCCGCTGCTGGTCGGGCTGCTGTTCACGGTCGGTGGCCATGGTGGTGGATTTTCGCTGGATGCGTTCCTGCAAATCTTCCTGCAACTGCTCTTGCCCTTCATCGCCGGCCAGGTGCTGCAGCCGTGGATCGGTGACTGGATCAGGGCACGCAAGAAATTGCTGTCGCCGGTCGATCGCGGTTCCATCCTGATGGTGGTCTATCTTGCCTTCTCCGAAGCAGTTATCGAAGGCATATGGCAGACGTTTTCCGTGCGCGATATCGGCGTTGTCATCGGCATCAATATCGTTCTTCTGGCGCTTGTTCTCTGCGTGACGATGTTCGGCAGCCGGGCGCTCGGTTTCGACAAGGCGGATGAAATCACCATCACCTTCTGCGGGTCGAAGAAGAGCCTTGCCAGCGGCGTGCCCATGGCAGGAGCGATCTTCGCCGGCCAGAGCATCGGCGCAATCGTATTGCCAATCATGCTCTTCCATCAGATTCAGCTGATGGTCTGCGCAGTGCTGGCCCAGCGTTATGCCCGCAAGGCCCATGAAAAAGCAGCGATAACGGAAACTGTCGCTGCGGAAGGCGCGGCAGTATCCACCCGCTGAGGGCTGAATTTTCGGCAAACAAAAACGGCCCCTTAACGGGGCCGTTCGTTTGATATCCGGATCGGCTTAGTTGACCTGGGCCGGCGTGATCTGTGCCTCGATCGTCTTCGGCGCATCTGCGCTGTCGGAGGAGATCGCGATACGGCGCGGTTTCATGGCTTCCGGAATATTGCGGACGAGATCGATGTGAAGCAGACCATTCTTCAGGGAAGCGGTCTGGACTTCGACATGATCAGCCATCTGGAAGCGGCGTTCGAAAGCGCGCGTGGCAATGCCGCGATACAGGAACTCGCCTTCAGACGACTTCTCATCTGCAGCCTTCTCGGCTTTCACCGTCAGCGTATTGGCACGGGATTCTATGCTGAGTTCCGTTTCATCGAAACCTGCAACCGCCATGGTTATACGATAGGCGTTTTCACCCGTCCGCTCGATGTTATAGGGCGGATAGGACTGGGCCTGTTCGGGCTGGCCGAGGCCGTCGAGCATCGAAAAAAGACGGTCGAAACCGACGGTGGAGCGATAGAGGGGGGAAAAATCGACGTGACGCATGGTGTCCTCCTTATGAAGCGACTGTTTGCGGTTGATCCGGCGTCCCTTTCTGGCGACGGCCGGACATATGGCGCGGCCCCGTTCTGGCGGCCGCATGAATGAGATGGGAATGGCTTGGCGCTCCGTCAAGGGGGCGCTTTAAAGCGGAAAGGGCGACAACAAGATGAACCATCGCTGAACATCCGGTTCCAGCATCGTTCAGTTTGAGAGCCATAAATATCCGTCATCGGAGACATGCTCCGTGGCAGAAGCAATAACGTCCCTTCTTCTTCTGTCCTATTCGCCGGAACCGCGACTGCTTTAACCGACGGTTCCGGCAATTTTTTCTTTGACCTTCCGCCGCCGCCGACCTATCCCGAAAAGGCAGAGAAGCCGGAAAAGACCGATGATCGAAGCCACATTACGCGAGAGCGAAGACAACCCGGTTCCCGGCAACCATACCGTCGGTTATTTCACCGGCCACGGCGGCAAACAGCTTCGATACGCGATCTTCCGCGCCAGCCGACACATTGCGCGCGGAACCGTGGTTCTGCTGCATGGTCGCAACGAATGTATCGAGAAATATTTCGAGACCGTCAGCGATCTGACGGCCATGGGATTCTGGGTCGCGACCTTCGATACGCGCGGGCAGGGCGGTTCCGAACGGCTGCTGAAGAAGCCAGGCGCCGGGCATGTACGACGTTTTTCCGACTACAAGCGCGATATAAGTTTGTTTCTCGAACAGGTGGTGCTGCCGGATACCCGGCTGCCATTCTTCATGATCGCGCATTCAACCGGCGCACTTGCAGCACTGGCCGCAGCACCCGGCCTGTCGAACAGGATCGACCGTCTGGCGCTTTGTTCGCCCTTTATCGAGCTGGACAGCCAGCAATCCGTTCCTTCGTCCGTCATCCGGCTGGTCGCGACCGCTTTAAGCCTGTTGGGTCTTGGAAAGCTTCAGCTCGGCAGGGATCAGCGCGAACGGGATTTCGATGGCAACCCGCTGACCTCTGACGCCAGACGTTTCGCCAGAAATCTTGCGCTGCATCGGCAATTTCCGGAACTCTTCATCGGCGCACCGACAGCGCGATGGGTTTATGAAGCGCTGAAAACGATGGGTCGGGTGACCCGTCAGGACCATCTAACGGACATAACCATTCCCACCCTCATTCTTGCGCCGATGCTGGATACGATCACGCCCTATAAGGCGCAGGAGGAACTCTCGCGCAACTTCCGCGCGGCGCAGCTTCTTCCCATAACCGGTGCTCGCCATGAATTGCTGCATGAGCGCGACGTTTTCCGCAAACAGGCGCTGGCGGCCATTGACGCCTTTTTCGCGCCGGAATGACGCGGCGATGACGGGGATGGCGCGGTTTGCGCCATCCCCGTCAGTCGTACCATCTACAGTTTTGAAAGAATGGCGAGCGCCTGTTCGTGCACGGCTTTGGAACCGGCTGCCAGAATGCGGCCGCCATTTTCCGGACGACCCCCATCCCAGGTGGTGATGATGCCACCTGCCTGTTCGATCACCGGAATGAGCGCGCCGACATCATAGGGCTTCAGGCCCGATTCGATCACCAGATCGACATGGCCGGCGGCAAGCAGGCAATAGGCGTAACAATCCACGCCATAACGGAAAAGGCGAACCTGATCCTGTACCTTGTCGTAAAGGGGCTTTTCTTCCGCCGTGAAGATATGGGGTGTCGTGGTGAACAGCACAGCATCCGACAGCGAAGCGCATTCGCGCGTGCGGATCTTGCGTTCACCATCCGGCCCGAAATACCATGCGGCCTCGCCGTCGGCGAAATAACGCTCTTTCGTGAAGGGCTGATCCATTATGCCCATCGAAGCGCGACCGGCCGACTGGAAGCCGATCAGCGTGCCCCAGACCGGCACGCCGGAAATGAAGGCGCGTGTGCCGTCAATCGGATCGATAACCCAGATATGTTCGCGATCGAGACCGACATTGCCGTGTTCTTCACCCAGAATGCCGTGTTGCGGGAAACGTGCCTCGATGAGGGCGCGAATGGCGCTTTCTGCTGCCTGATCGCCTTCCGTCACCGGATCATAGCCGCCGTCCTCCTTGTTGGTGACGGCAATGCCTGTGCGGAAGCGGGGAAGCGTTTCAGCGCTGGCGGCTTCGGCAAGTTTGAAGAAGAAATCCCGGTCGGGCAGCATGCGAAACCTCATTGCCTGAATTATTGGGCCTGAATTGTATGGCGAAATGCATAGACCGGAATTGCACCCGCCGTCCACACGTACGGATGCAAGCAAGGCCGATTCCAAATTTTCATCATAAGCCTAAAAAAAGTGCATAAAATAAAATGATTGACAATTGTGCATATAATGCGTAGCGTGACCCTGCAGTCTTTGACTGTAAATACCCTCCTTGGGTGTTTCCTCCCTAGACTTGACCGCGCCAAGGCGCGGTTTTTTTTGCCCGGCGCGTGGCCAGGCTGTCTGGAACAGAGGTCTGAAATATCCTGGAATTTGATGTGTTATTCGGCGGCGAGCGAGGTTTCGATCGCGTATTCCGAAACAAAAGCGCCGAGCTGGCGCATGAAGATTTCAAGCGATGCCTGAATGGCGGGAAAATCTGCTTTCTTCGAAAGCGTTTTTTCATCGACGTACAGCGCCCGATTGACCTCGATCTGGAGCGCGTGAAGAGAGCGGATCGGTCGCCCGTAATGTTCCGTGATGAAGCCGCCGGCATAGGGCTTGTTGCAGACCGCAACGAAACCCAGTTCTTCAAGAAAATGCAGGGCGGCGCGGGAGACCTCCTGGGAAGCACTGGTGCCGTAGCGATCGCCTATAATGACATCCGGCCGCAGGTTTGAGCCGGCAACGCGGATATTGCCCGGCATCGAATGGCAATCGATCAGTACCGCCATGCCGAAATTGGCGTGGGTGCGTGACAGCAGCCGGCGCAGGCAGGCGTGGTAGGGTTTGTAAATCGTCTCGATCCGTGACAGCGCCTCGTCGACCGGCAGGCGGTGGGCATAGATGTCCATATTCTCGGCGACGATACGGGGTACCGTTCCCAGGCCGCCGGCAACCCGCATGGAGCCGATATTGGCGTAGGGAGGCAGAGTGCCTTCGAACATGCGCGGATCAAGCTCGTAGGGCTCGCGATTGACGTCGAGATACGCGCGGGGAAAATTGGCTTTCAGCAGCGGCGCACCGATGTCGGGCGCAGCGGCGAACAGCTCGTCAACGAAATGATCTTCCGAGCGCCGGATCTCGTGCGAATCAAGCCGCGCCGATTCCAGAAAGGAGATGGGGTAACAGCGACCGCTATGGGGTGAATTATAGACGAATGGCAGGGTTTGAACGGCAGGTTCCGTTACTTCGAACAGCTCGTATTCACCCGTTATCCAGTCCATTCAGTGCCATTTACCATGTCGTAAACTATCAGGATGTTCATGTTGCCAGTTACGGTGCGGCAAGTCCATACTATCGACCATGCAGCGCTATACCGATTCTTGTGTTCACATGATATTTACCGTGAAAATCCTATAATCGGGCTAGGGTATCTCAAACATTGAGCAGTTACGGTCACTTATGATGAATCAGAAAATTCTTCTCGCTGAAGACGATAACGATATGCGCCGCTTTCTCGTCAAGGCGCTGGAAAAAGCCGGTTACAAGGTTTCTTCCTTCGACAATGGCGCAAGCGCTTACGACCGGCTTCGCGAAGAGCCTTTCTCGCTGTTGCTGACAGATATCGTCATGCCCGAAATGGATGGCATCGAGTTGGCCCGGCGCGCGACTGAACTCGACCCCGACCTGAAAGTCATGTTCATCACCGGCTTTGCGGCCGTCGCGCTGAACGCCGATTCGAAGGCTCCAAAGGATGCCAAGGTGCTTTCCAAGCCGTTCCATCTTCGCGATCTGGTGGATGAGGTCAACAAACTCCTTGTGGCGTAAGGGGTCTCAAAAAACCTTCACAAAACCGAAAAAAAGCAGTTGACGCATGAACCGGTTTTGTGGTCTATCCGCCGCCACGGAGGGCGTGTAGCTCAGCGGGAGAGCACTACGTTGACATCGTAGGGGTCACAGGTTCAATCCCTGTCACGCCCACCATCCGATTACCTGATTTATCAGGCGTTTGCGAGGTTGACGACATAACCCGCACTTCCTTTCCTATCGATTGCCCAAACTGTGCCCACGAAATCGCCTCTTGGCGTTCGGCATGGCGTCGGGGTGGTGGTGTCCATACACGTCACGAATCGTTTTCTCTGACGTGCCGGTGAAGCCTGCGACTTCCCAGATCGGAATGCCGCGTTGCATCGCCCAGGTGATGTATGTGTGCTTGAGGACGTGGGGCGTAACATCGTCGTCGAGACCAGCCAGAATGCGCGCCCGCTCGAAGCCCTTGCGCTCTTTCTGGATCAATCGCCCGTGATACTCGACAGGGCCGTTCACTGTGAGGCGGCACCAACGCTCAAGATGAGGTGCGAGGTTTTCCGCGATGGGAACCGCTGGCCTGCGCTTGTTGGTTTCTTTCTGGCCTTGGCCGCGCCGATACATGACGCCGCCGGCGAGATCGAACCAGCCGCCCTTTGTGGTTGCTTTCCAGCGCATGGCAAGGATGGCTTCGTGCCTCGTCGCCGTGTAGAGGCCGATCAGGATAAAACGCGCGACGTGATAGGAAGGGCGAAACATTCGCCCCCATTTGACCGGCTGGCGCGTTTTTACGTCGCAGGCGATCACAGTGAAGCCGAGCGCCCCGCCGATCAATCCGGCGACCTCTGAGCGTGTCAGCCAGCGTTGGCGCGCCTCCGCCTTCTCTGGAAACGTCAGATCGATATCAACCGAAAGTTTCTTCTCTTTACGGCAGAAGCGCAGCGCCGCTTGAAGCGTTTCCAGCTCGCGGCGCGCAGTCGTCGGCTGCACCTTGCGCCTGCCTATCTTTCCAGCTGCACGGCCAGCTACATATTGGCGGCAGGACGATGCGTCCAGCCAGTCGCACATGCTCTCCCCGAAGAATTCGAGCAGCGGGGTCATGTGGTATCCGACAAGCTCAGGATGCGCGTGAGTGACGGCCTTCTCAGTTCCGTAATAACCCAGCACATCCGCGATTGAGACTTCGTGAGGTTCGCCAGTGCGCCATTCCGGCTTGTGTTTGGCCGCTAGGTAATCTGCGAGGGATTTTTCAGCGCCTGTGCGATTAAGTTCGCCGCAGCCTGTGCTGATTTCAGGCTGTCCGCTGTCGAGGATGACCCAGATTGACGGCCTGCCCTTACGGCGGCGGAGGTAGAGGCGTGGCCCCTTGGATTTTCGCGGCATCTTGCCCTCATGTCTGCAATGTCGTTGAGCGTGACGTAGATTTTCCCCGCAATGATCTCACGCGCGAGATTGCCGCGCCGGATCTCCCGGCGCAGGCTGTTTTCCGTTATCGATCCATCGGGGAAAGCTAACTTGGCGGCTTCAGCCAGCCGCAACGGATCATTCGGCGCTGGACTGAGTGTCATTGATATCTCCCGCCTCCCTCATCCTGTCGCGAAATTCGAAAAGCTGCGAAGACAGACTGTTGGCAAGTTCTTCAAGTGCGCGACAGCGTTTAGCTGTGTCGTCGACCTGAAAAGTCAGATAGCGGCGCTCGTCACCAGAGATAAGGTGGTAACCGGCAAGCCGCTCATCTTTAGTAAACTTCGCAGCGTCACTGTTTCGAAACATCTGTTCGACAGAGTTTTCCAAGATCGTTGCCGAAGTGGCCGCATTGTAGACATCGCCCTCAAGAAATTCGCTAGCTGTAACGATCTCCCAAAGGTGATCGGCGGCACTTGCGCCACCGGCCATTTTCTGATTAATCTTCGTACGCATTATGTGACCTTTCCATAAGGTTAGGAAAAGCCCACGCTGGTTCTCAGGCCGTAGCGTGGGCTTTTTGCGTTTCAGGTTGCGCGTATGCGCGGCTCAACTGGAAAACAATCTCAGCATTCATCGACCGATTATTGCTGTCGGCCTCACACCGAATTTTGTCACGCATGCCATCCGGCAAACGTAAGGGGAATTGATCGCTCTCGCGGCCAGTCTTCATATTTGCGACTCCGATAGGACTACGGTGATATTAGTAGGACGGTAGTCCTATTGACGTCAAGCGAATAATATCACAGTGGTCCTATAGAGGTGCGATATGAAACAATCGACTGGCCGAGGATCTGACCAATTCAATCTGCGTTTCCCAGAAGGGATGCGCGACCGCATCGCTCAGGAGGCCGATAAGGCCGGACGTTCAATGAATGCAGAGATCGTTGCGCGCCTGAGCTTTACCCTCGACAGCAATCTAGGCGACAGGGAGAAACTGAACGCCGAAATTGACCGCTACCAAAAGATGATTCGTGAGTTCATCCAACAAATCGCGGGGCTAGTGACGACCAAGAACGCGTTGGCGCTTCTCAACGAACACAGCGAAGTTGCCCGAAAACAAAACCTGATTTTTCTCGAATCGCTTTGCCAAATGATCATCAGCGAACAGCAGGCACCGGAGAACTTGAAAGGATTCGCCAGCAAAACACTGGCATCCATCGAGTACCACAGCGAAACGGAGGATCTGAAGCAGGTTCTGCCGTCCGATGTGCCCAGCACGGAAGATGAGGTGCAGGCTATCATCCGCGATGTGACGGAGAACGCCGAAGAGCGCGCCAAGGGCGACCCTTGGGCTCAAGCTGTCGGCAATAACGGCTTTTACGCAACGGTCGATATTTCCCAGCGGGATCCGACAAAAATTCCTGATGCGCCCAAAGCGAAAAAAGTTAAGAGCAAAAAAGCAGATGACGCCGAGTAGGAAAACCGACGCGAAGCCAGAGCGCGCGCCTGGCTAAGTTGAAAGAGGATCTGAGGTAGTGGCGACAGCAGCCCTTGTGCGAAAACAAGACCTGATGCGCGCCGCCGAGGTGGCTAACGCCACTGGCTGCCGTATAGAAATAAAGATTGGTGATGTGACGATAACGGTCGTGCCCAAAACGGAAACAAAAGAAGCGGGGATCGATTACTCCCGACCATCCCTATGACAATCTTTTACCCACCTCGAGGAATGTCACGCGATGAAGCCGCCAGGTACATCGGCGTCGGCATAACGAAATTCGACCAGATGGTGAAGGATGGCCGCATGCCTAAGCCTAAGCGCGTTGATGGCCGCACTATATGGGACCGCATCAAACTGGACGACGCTTTCACCCGTCTTCCGGATGAAAACATGATCGACGCCATTCTGAATGGCAGATCATAACGTCATCAGATCGCCAACTTGGCGATCTGATCGAACGCAATGGGAACATTTGCTGTGTGAAACAGCGCGTGTATCGCAAAACGCCTGTGGATTGTTATCCTAGCTGATGACAAGCACAGCGATTCCAGAGTCATAATGTTCGCGTGCCGGAGAGCAGATGCGTTTAGAACCGCAACAAAGATCTGCTCCCCGTACACTGGCGACCCCGGAAGAGGGAGGACGGCGGCAACCGATCCTCCCTCACCTGTCCGGACAGGAACCATTCTTCAATAATCCGTCCGGCCTGCAAAGCCCTAGGCTACATTTTGCAAGCATTTTTGTTGAGAAACGAAACACGAAAGCGCCGTAGGCATAAGAATGGAAGATCCTGACGAATCCTTGTTGGTTGAGCATTGGACAGACGAAAAGCGCCGCGAGCGTTACCAGTACTATGCCCGTGAAAAGTACGAGTTTTATAAAGCTGCTCGCGAGGCGACGTTCAAGGCCAACATAGAATATGGCAAATGGCTGCTGGCGTCAGGCTTGGTAGTCCATGGCGGGGCTATTTACGCAATCAACACGATTAAAGACGCAGGCAAACCGCAACTCATGCAGGGACTAATGCTCGGGGCACAGTGGAACGTCGCAGGTATAGTCTTCATATTGATCGCTGGATTAGCAGCTTGGCTTAACTTTCAGGCTGCGACCTTGATTTATAACGAATGGGCCAATCCGCTGATGGTCTACAAGACAGATCAGTTTCCTACCGATCGAAAGAAGACGAATCCTGTCGGCGCAACCCGCTTGCTCTCGATTTTTTCCGGCCTATTTGCTTTGTGGGCCTTTATCGCCAGCGCGGCAACTGTGTTCCAAGCACTCAAGAATAGCTATTAATTCTTCATCATTAAGATCGCTAACACTGAAAAAGGGTTCGCAAAGTTTGCGAACCCTCAAACTGGTGGGGAATTTCCCCAGCAATCAACCGGGTATTTTCCCCAGTTGCGGCAACCGCAACACATGCGGATCTCCAAGCCTTCGCCTGACGATCAGATCGCCAGCACCCTCCGCCTTCAAGACCGCTGACATCGCCGTTGACTTGCCGACGCCGGCCAGCTGCGCCACCTCGATGTAGGAAAGCTCGCAGCGCCTGTTCTCGCGGATATGGGCGCGGATGACATCGAGGGCGCGGGTTTCGCCTTTGGTGTATTCAGTCATTTTTGCAGCCTCAAGGAAAAGGAATAGGTGAGAAAAAGGGTGCTCTAGCTGCCGGTCGCCGACCATCCGACTTGGATAGTTCCAGAGGTGAAATTGGTGTAGACCTTGAACCCAGTCTCAGTGATATCGTACGGCTTCACAACAACGGGTTCATTTGCTGCTCGATGCCAGCAAGAGACGATTGGGGCACCCACGAACCTGTGCGGAAACGTTATTGTTTCGCCATTTGCCTTATTGTCGTTCCCACCGATAGTCGTCTGATTACCCCGAAAGCCGCAGCCGGCAAGCAGCGGAGTGCTGATCAGCGTGGCGGGTCCAATGAAAAGTTTGTCGCGCAAGGCGGTTAGCGCGCCATGGCTTTCAACCAGGTTTCTCCAGTTGGCAAACTGCCCACCCTCGATCCTAGCCCAGTTCAACGCTGCTGCATCAGGAAACAGGAAACACGGCGCCGCCGTTGTGATGGTGTTGTAGCGCGTAAATGCGTTCGCTATCGAGGAGAAGCCATCGAGCTGCAGAAGTATATTGATGGCCGCTTCCAGTGGCGCAGGAGTAACATCCCCAAAATTCTGATGGAAGAAGTGGTTGAGCGCTAACCTCAGTCCACGAACTCTACCGGCTTTAATGCCCGCACGCGACGCATTCCAGTGGAAGTTAGAAATACTGATGCTATCGAAGTATTTTCCCGTGCCGCTCTCGACATCTTCGCGGATTGCATAAGCACAATTTACAGCTTCGCCATTTGTAAGCGTAAAGCCCTCTACAGTGCCATCTCCTATCCACGCATCCTTCTGTGAAATCAGGATGGCGTTCTGCGTTCGGGACGATCTGAAGTTATTCAGCTCAAACCCTGTAATGTTCGTGGCTTTGTCGCGGACGATCTCCAAACCTGCCACAGCCAAAGAAGCCTGATGGCCGTCCTGATTGTAAATATTGAGATTGCTTGCCCGGACCTGAGCGGCATCCACCAGCCTGACGCCCTTTTTCCACCATTTTCCGGGGCCTCCGCCTCTAACGACAACATCGTCCAGTACGATACGTTCAATTGTTCCAGAGCCGGTGTAAGACCACTCCGCCTCAAATCCCGTGCGGCCTTCACCAGCAGCAGAATGTACCTCTTCGCAAACGATAGACACCCCTCTGACATTAACCCGATGCGCGGAAGAGACCGTTTCGAGCGTATCAGTGGACAGAAATTTGAAGCCACCTTCTCCGGTGCACCGAATACGGGAGACGCCACTTCCGTCTCCCTCAATGGAAAGCGATCTGTCTTGTACGAAAATATTCTGGTCGAGAACGGTATCGCCAGGAGGGATTTTGAAGACGACATCCTTGCGAGGAAGCGCAGCAATCTTCGCAAGCCCTGCGGTATCCGAATTAATTCCGTCATGCGGAGAACCCGCTTGCTGCACTGATGGAACGGCCTCCGAAATTTCCCACCATCCACCGTTCACGGCATCAACAGTTCCATTCGGCACAAACCGGTCGACAGAACGCACCCTGAGACCGTGAGAAGGCTCTACTGCTACACGCACATACTGTGCGTGACCTCCGTCACCCATCACTGCATAGCCACGAGTTTCCAGCGAGTTCATACCGGCAGGAAATTCAATAGACTCCATCCCGTTGCGGGTGGCTGTGATCGGCACTTCCTTTTCCGACACGATATCGTTGACGTAGCCGGCAGCCTGATCCCGCGCAGACTCGGAGCCGGCGCGCGCCGCTTCCGACCGATCGGCCTCGACATCGGACCTGTCTGCATCCTCTTTACTTTTCGCAGCCCAGTGCTTCGCAGAGAAAGTCGTCGCGCCATCGCCGCCGAGGCTCGCTGGAAGCGGCGCATCTTCCTCGTTGTTCGCCCATGCCTTGGCGGACTGAAAATTGCGAAGCGAGTTCAAGTCAGAAATCAGACGGAATGTCGCTCCCGACACGAAGCCAGCAACCACGTCATTCTGCTGCATCTCACCCGCATCCGGATCTTCGCCGGTCCGCGTCTTGATGGTGAGCGCAGCTCCGCCATCGAAGGAAACTGTGACAGGCGACGTGATATTCGTGGTCGGTATGGCGAGGGTTACCAATGCGACTCCGTCCCCAGCCGGCAGACGCGGAGATGTCGATGCAATAATTGCGTTCGCCGTGCTGGCGTCAGTCGGAGAGGCCGTTACAAATTGGTAGCCTGGAAGGAACGACGTCAACTGCGTCCACGATCCAGACCCTGACGCACCAGTCTTGATGTAGAGGCCGTTGTTGGAAGCCGTTTCATCGTTGTAGACGATGGCAATGGTATTCGCTGCATAGACCAGCGTCATCGCTGCCCTTGTTGCAAACCATGGACCGGAAGACAGGACGCCCGATGTGACAAGAGTTTCCACCCAACCGGCCCAAGCGCGCGCATCTGCTTTTTTAGGATGGTTGAAGCCCGATGAGGGGATGCCGTCAGCGACGTAATCTCTCCAGACTTCCGAACCGCGAGGAGCATTCATTTTATTCTCCTAACAAGATGAGATTGTAATGTTGTCATCGGACGAACGCAGCGGCCTGTTTTTCAAGGACGGACGCCATAGCATGGACTGCGCTCTGTGCCTTTTTGTCGTCTCCTGCATCCTTCCTGATGCCTTCGGCAATTGCGCGAATAGTTGATGCGCCCTCGTTGGCCGTCAGAACGTTTTTTGCGACAAGGACATCTACCAGGCGAAACACGATCTCTGTTCCCAGATACATGTTAGCGGCAATCCCTCCCGCTAATACTCTTGATAATTCTGTCATTTTCAGATCCATTCGTTAGAGTAATGGCGGCCCCTGGGGGATCAGGAGCCGCCGCGCTTTCCCACCTTGACCCTTCGAGATTTCGGCGCAGGGAGGTGGTTTCCGTTATCGGCCGAGCGTCGGCCTCATAGGAGCGCGCCGAAATTACGGGTTGGCTGCAATCTTCATCAGGCGGATTGCGTTAGGATCCTTGACGCCGCCGCCTACCCGCTTCGTGATGTAGAACAGCACGTAAGGCTTGGCGGTGTAGGGGTCGCGCAGAACACGCTGGCCGATACGGTCATTGACGAGATAGCCCGCCTTGAAGTTGCCGAATGCGATCGGCAAGGCGTTGGCCGCGATGTTTGGCATGTTTTCATCGATCTCGACGGCGGAACCGAGCAGGGTTGCTGGCTGGCCGATGATGATACCAGGGCGCCAGAGATAGTTGCCCTGACCATCTTTCAGCAGGGCGATTTGCGCCGCAGTGCTGCTGTTCATCAGCCATGACGCGCCGTTACGGTAAGGAGCAGGCAGGCTGTAAGTGAAGCTGATAAGCGCGTCGGGAGAGATTGCCGCAGCCGATCCGCTATTCACCACTGTGAGATTTCCGCCCGGGTGCCTGTCAGCCGATGCGCCACCCTCGATGTAGGTGAGCAATCCACGCGGCTTGTTGACGCCATCGCCGGAAATGAAGGCAATACCCTCCTGCTTGGCGAAGGTGTCCGCTACTTCGTTCGCGACCCACTCTTCCACGTTAAATTGAGCGTCATCCAGAAGTTGCTGGGTGATAGCAGGGTTGGCGTAGATTTCGCCATTGTCGAAGATCAGGGGTTTCAGTTCTGTCGTCGATGTCTGTGGCCGGGCCGCAGTCTCGCCCACCCAGCCAGAACCCCATGCGGATGTATTCCAGACCGTCGAATAGGCGCGAACGCTTGTCGGAACAACATCGGCAATGCGCCGCATTGGGCTGACGTTTATCAGCGCCTTATTGACGCTGCGATCCCACTCTGTCGGTGCCAGATACCCGCCGTCGCCCGCCGATCCGGCAGACATTGCCGCATTGACGGAGGCTCGATGGCCGGAAGCGTTGGCGTTCTGGATCTCGTTTTCGCCCTGACCTTTGCGGACGAACGATGCAAACAGCTTGGAATATTCAGGATCCTCCGGCATTCCGAGAGAAACATTCATGCCTTGTCCAGCGATGCTGGCGCTGAGATCGTCGAGGGCCTTCTGCATGTTCGCCTGCAAACCATCGATACGGCCATCATTTTTCGTTTTGAAGGCTTCGAATGCCGTTGTCAGTTCGGCCAGCACACTCGCTGGGCCGCCGCTCGCAAGAACTCGGTTCGAAATGCAGCGCGGCGCGGCCAAAGGCGCAAGGCCGACCATGGCCGTGACAGTGTGGTGAATATCCGGCGCATACGCACCTACCATCATTGCTTCGGCGGGCGAGCCGAAAAAAGAGAAAATCAGGAAAGCGGACAGGAAAAGCAGAGCCGCAGCGCAAGCGAATTTAGGCATATGAGCCTCCAAATGGCCCACGAGATCGCGCAATAGCGCAGACACACGTCGAGCGATTAGATTGGGGAAAACTTGGAGGTAGCGCCTGGCGTACCTGTCCGCGCAGAGTAACTCATGCGCGCTGCTTATGCTTCGCTGATCCAGCCTGGCAGAGTAACGCTGCATACCAGGTGTCGCTTTGACGTGCCGGAAAGACGGCGAAGCAAGTAACGATACAAAAGCTGTCACAGGTCGTTCCCTTGGTCAAGCGTGGAAATAAATCTTCCGCTGTTTTCCAGCAATCGACCGACATCAGGCGCAGAAACACCGGCCGCCATCATCGCGGCGGCCGCGCCGCGCACGGCGCCCTCAAAAACGATTTCAGGCTCAAAATCTAGCTTCGAGAACAGGTTTGCCACGGCTCTTGCTACAGCTTTTGACTGCTGAGCACGAACCTCGTCAGTGAGTGGAATATTCATCGCATTTTCCTTGTTTTCATTGGGTTTCGGGTTGGCCAGATCAAACAAATCTCCGGCTTGATAGGGTTGATTTTCAGCGGAGAGTAAACAGCGGCGCGAGCAGTACTGCCGCGCTCGACCGGGGCCAGCGGCACGAATTTCGAGGGTCTGAGCGCAGCGACGGCACGCCGTGACTGGGATTGGCGGCGAGGCAGCGTTCCACTCCCGCCGCTGGCCGGCGGCATGAGCGCGGCGGCATTCTTCGCCGCAAAACCTCACGGGCCGACCCATTCGATGGACGCGCTGGAAGCCCAAGCCGCATTCCGCGCAGCGGTCTAGTGAAACCGTTGGCGCATCGGGCTTTTGAGCGATTTCTTTGCCGAAGAGGTCGCGGAAATTTAATGGCTCTAAACCGGGAATAATTCGGCCCAAATCACGCACTCCTTCGGTTTAAGCTATTGAAAATACTAGCATTTGTTTTCGGTGAGGTGTGGAATTGGGGGGCAGAAACGGGTTGACCGGCAAAAAACTCGCGCCGAGAATTAAAAATCTCCGAATGAGGGGGACGCGGGTGCGGGAGGAAGCGGGTTTCCAGACTTTTCATGCCCCCCCTCCCTTCGGCATCTGGGACACGCGCTCAACCACCACGGCGATGCCGCCGCCTTGGCGTTTCACTTCCGCAACGATGGCCTCTTGCTGGATCTCGGCTGTCATGCGCTCGTCGATGAAGCCACGCATGGTGTCGCCCAGTGCCGCAATCGCATCCTCAAGCCGATGCCTCGCCGCTTCCTGTGCTGCTACAACCGAAGGTAGTTGAGGCTTCGGGCGATGGGCTTTCCGCAGACTGTCTCTCAGAAGCCCTTGAACCCTATCCGCTGACACAGGTCTGACGGGTCTTGGCGATGAAAGAGGCTCGGCCCTTCCACTTGCTCCGTCGCTATCAGTTAGTTCCTTTAGTGAGTTTCTTATATTAGTTAGGGTGAACGTTTGTTCACTGTCTAAGTGAACGTTTGTGCACTGAGTATGTGCACGTTTGTTCACTATCTCAGCGGTCCCATCGTCCCTCGCAAACGCGTCAACAATCTCTCTCAGTTTGGTCCAGTTGGGCTGATAGCTGCTGCGAAAACCGTTCCCACCGTGACGCGTCTTTACAACCAGTCCGCTCTGGTGGAGGGCATTGGTGGCCTTCACAACGTTACGAGTGCTGATGCCAGCCTTGGCCGCAATGCGGTCCGTTCCGGGGTCGCACTGTCCGGTCTTGGCATTGAAATGTGCAAGCAGAACCGCGCCTACGGTCTTCGCATCGCCTGACAATCCACGGGCCAGCGCGATAGCTTTGAAGGCCATAGCGAAGTCATTCTTGCCGGGAAGTTCCGGCCTGTCATTCATCGATACGTCAGCCTGTGTGCCGCGTTGGCAGCGTCTGTTGCCTCGATGATAGTGAGGCTGAACTTTCGGCGCAGCGCGACCAGGACGTTACCTGACACAGTCGAGCGATTGAGATACAGCCACATCGCTGCCTCTCTGACACGCGGCTGATACTCGTCGAGCAGCCTTATCAGATCGTCCGTGGGCGCGTGTTGCCCGCCCAAACTACGCCCATGATATGCGTGATCAGAAAGAGAACATGCACCAGATTTGTCAAATCCCGTTCCCTGCGCTACAAGGGTGTCCGGAGGTTTCAACATGGTTGACATCGTAGGGGTCACAGGTTCAATCCCTGTCACGCCCACCATCCGAATTCTTAAATATCAAGGCCTTGCGAGAAATCGCAGGGCCTTTTTGCATAGTGGCCCCAGTGTCAATCGAACCTGTCCCCTATGGAGTACGCGTCAACGGTCCCATCACAGGAACACGCTGCGACACCGTCATAAATACCACTCCAACTAGGGCAAAGAGGATCGGCAGGAGGACTTAGCGGCCTTCCATGCGGCATGGACATGGAGAAGGGCGTGATGAACCGAAGCGTTTGCGCGCTACCCGCCATTTGGCGTCCTGAGTGCATCGCGCCTTGCCATCCCTTGGTCTTAAGACATCCGACTGCCGCCAGCTGATTGGTATAGGCACGCTGATTGACTGCCTATTCGATCCGCGGAGTTCGCTCGAGCGACGGGCTATCCTGTAGCAGCCTCCAAACTATCCATGCGCTCCGCAATAAATTTCACTCAAAAAAATAAAATGCAAACCGGATTGACGCTTGCCCGGTTTCCCGATATCTCAAACGTCGTGCAATAAATTACACGACTTAAAATTTATTGCGGATTGGTCATTGTCCTTGGGAGGGGAATATGTTGGCTTTTCTGAAATCGACCGTTGCCGCGGGTGTTTTAGCCGTGGCGATTTCCGCAGGCGCCGGCTCTCAGGCCGCTGCTGCGGGCAAATTCGCCTGTGAACCGGGCGAGACCTATGTGATGAACGTCATGGTTTCCAGCCACCCCTATTGGGTGCCGGTCTTTGAGGGTTTCAAGCAGGCCGCGAAGGCCTTGGGCTGCGAGGCCGTTTTTACCGGCACGCCCGAATACGACATCACCAAGCAGATCGCGTCCTTCGAGCAGGAGCTGGTGAAGAAGCCGAAAGGCATATTGCTGCATCCGATGCAGGCCGATCCCTTTATTGAACCGATCAACAAGGCGATCGACTCCGGTGTTTCGGTGACGACTTTTGCGGCGGATTCGCCCAAGTCGAAACGCACCGCCTATATCACCTCGGACAATGTTGCCGAGGCGAAATTTGCGGCTGACGAGATCGTCAAGAAGCTGGGCAAGAAGGGCGAATATGCCGTTCTCGAAAATCCGGGCCAAAGCAACCATGATCTGCGCGTCACTGCACTGATCGATTACATGGGGCGCACTTATCCGGAAATGAAGCTCGTCGGCCGCCAGGCGACCAACCAGGATGCAAACGTCGCCTATCAGGCGGTGGGTGCCCTGTTGCAGGCCAACCCCAATCTCGGCGCATTGTGGATTCCTGAAGCCGGCTCGGCTGAAGGCGCAACGACCGCTGTTCTCGAGGCCAAGAAGAAGGTCCTGATCCTGCATGCGGATATTACCCCGGCGACGCTGGAGCACATCAAGCAGGGCAACATCTACATGTCCATCAATCCCAATCAGGGCGTTCAGGGCTTCATGGGTTTCATGAATACCTTTCTGGGTGCCCATTCGGATCTGATCGACCCCTTCAACGACTACAAGGTATCAGGCTTCAACCCGATGCAGGTGCCTTCGATGGACAATGGTTTCGCCGTGATTACCAAGGCGAACGCCGCTTCCTTCGATCTCAATGACTATATGAAAGGGCGCTGACGCGCCGCCCTGAAACCGGCGAGGTTTACGCCTTGCCGGCAAAGGGGAGCCACGTTCGGGAGGGGCGTTATGGGCGAGGTCATCCTCAACATGACGAATATTCACAAGGCGTTCGGGCCCGTGCGGGCGTTGCGCACTGCTGCCTTTGAGCTGCGGCGGGGAGAAATCCATGCGCTCGCGGGTGAAAACGGCGCCGGTAAATCGACGCTGATGCATATTATCGATGGCATTTTGCAGCCTGATGGCGGCGAAATCCTGCTGGACGGCAAACCGGTCAAGATATCCTCGCCCAATGCGGCGAACCGGCTCGGTATCGGTTTCGTGCATCAGGAGATTGCGCTTTGCCCGGAAATTTCGGTTGCCGAAAACATGTTCATGTCGGAGACCGGCCAGAGCAAATCCTGGTTCATGAATTATCGCGATCTTGGCAAGCGGGCGGCAACCATCCTCAAGGAAATCGGCGATATCGATCCTGCCAGCCGTGCCGGTGATCTGTCGATTTCGCAACAGCAGATCGTCGAGATTGCAAAGGCGCTGACGCTGGACTGCCGTATCCTGATCCTTGATGAGCCGACGGCGGCTTTGACCGAAACCGAGGCCCAGACCCTTTTCCGGATCATGCACCGGTTGGCGGAACGCGGGATTGCGATCATCTATATCTCGCACCGGATGGCGGAGATTTTTGAGCATTGCGACCGCATTACGGTGATGCGCGACGGTTGCCACATCAGGACGGAGAATATCTCGGAGATTTCCCCGGAGGAAGTCGTCAACAGCATGGTGGGACGGGTGCTCGACAAGCTCTACCCACCGAAACTTGCAGAAGAAGAGAAATCGAGTGACGTCATTCTCTCTGTTCGGGGACTGAACGAGGGAAAGCGCGTTTTCGATGTCGATTTCGATCTGCGCCGGGGCGAAATCCTCGGGCTCGCCGGCCTGATCGGCGCAGGGCGAAGCGAAATTGTGCGGGCGGTCTGCCGGCTGGAGGGAAAACCAAAAGGCGAGGTCACGTTGCGCGGCCGGCCGCTGAGGCTCAAGGACTATCGCGACAGCATCCGCGAGGGGCTGGTCTATCTGTCGGAGGACCGCAAGGGCGACGGGCTGTTTCTCAACATGTCCATTGCCGCGAATGTCTCGGCGCTTGATGTCGGCAGGATATCAAACGGCATGGGCTTTATCGAACGGCGCAAGGAAATGAAGCGCGCCGACGAGTTGGGACGCCGGCTGAAATTGCGGGCAAACAGCGTCGGTGACGCTGTCTCTACCTTGAGCGGCGGCAACCAGCAGAAGGTGGCACTGGCAAAGATGCTGTCGGTGGAGCCACAGGTCGTCTTTCTCGACGAGCCGACACGCGGGGTGGATGTGGGCGCAAAGGCCGAAATCCACCGCCAGATCCGGGAACTGGCACGCGAGGGTGTGGGCGTGATCGTCATATCCTCTGAATTGCCGGAACTCATCGGTGTCAGCGACCGCGTACTGGTCGTGCGCGAGGGGCGCATTGCCGGCGAGGTTGAGGGTGAGGACATGACGGAAGAAAAGATCATGCAGCTTGCATCGATCAATATTGCAGAGAGCCCGGCAGGGGCCTGAGGGAGCGGGAAAATGGCAACATCGGAAACACCTTCGGGCATTGCAGAAGTGGCGGTTCGCCGCACAGGCTGGTGGGAACCGGCGCTCAAGGCACGGGAAACCGGACTTATCGTCATCATCCTCGCCCTTTTCGCGGTGATGTCTTTCATATCCCCGTATTTCCTGACGGTCGACAATCTGCGGGCCATGGCGATGGTTTTCGCCATCGAAAGCATCGTCGTGGTCGGCATGACGATCCTGTTAATCTCGGGCGGCATTGATCTATCCGTCGGTTCCGTCACGGCGCTTGCGATGGTTGCGGCTGGCTGGCTATTCCTCAACGGTGTCGATCCCTGGGTCGCGGCCGGGCTGGCAATCTGCCTCACCACGTTGGTCGGCATGGCCATGGGATTTCTGACAACGGTCATCGGCCTGCATCACTTCATCGTATCGCTCGGCGTCATGGTGATTGCGCGCGGCGTCTGCCTGCTCGCAACGGGCGGCCGGCCGCTCGGTCTCTACTCGCTGCCGCCGGAATTCAAATTCATCGGCCAGGGCGCGCTTGGCGGCATTCCGCTGGTGCTGATCATATTCGCGGTGGTGGTCGTCTGCTTCGATCTCTTGCTGCGGCGTACGACGGCATTCCGTAAGGTGTTCTATACCGGCAGCAATCCGAAAGCGGCGGCTTATTCCGGCATCCGCGTCGGCCGGGTGGTGTTTGCCACCACCACACTTTGTTCGATGCTGTGCGGTGTCGCAGGCGTGATCTACATGGCCCGCTTCGGGTCAGCACAGCCGAGCTTCGGAGTCGGCATGGAACTTAACGTGATTGCAGCCGCGGTCATCGGTGGCGCCAGCCTTTCGGGCGGCTCGGGCACCATTCTCGGCGCAATCCTCGGGGCGATCCTTCTGTCGGTCGTTTCCAGTTCGCTTGCCTTGCTCAATGTGTCTGTCTACTGGCAGGACATCATCAGGGGAAGCATATTGCTGACGGCGGTCCTGTTCGACCACTATCTTGTCAAGCGTCGCCGCTGAGCGCCTGTGGTAATTGGAGATATACGATCATGCTGGATACCAAGGACGATTTCGATCAACAGAGGCAGATGTACTCCGTCCTGGTGCTGCATTTCATCGAGGGCGTGAAGCAGTCGGAAATTGCCGAGCGGCTCAATCTTTCCCACACCAAGGTGAACCGCATGATAGCGGCGGGCCGCAAGGCAGGCATGGTAAAGATCACTATCGCCAGTCCCTATCAGAGGCTGGTGGACCTCGAAAACGAGATCACACGCCGCTTCGGCCTCAGACAGTCGGTGGTGACACCGACGGTGTCCGACAATCCGGAAACCGCGCTGCAGATGGTCGGACGCGTGGCCGCCAACCACTTGCTGGAGACTATCCGCGACGGCGACGTGATTGCGATTACCGGCGGCAAGGCGGTGAGTGCCGTCGTCGATAATCTGGAGGCCGAGCGCCGTTTCGATGTGCGGGTAGTGCCGCTGACCGGCGGTGTCCAGGGCAAGCACTATACGGATGTCAATCATCTGGCCACGCAACTGGCGGAGAAGCTCGGCGGCAGCGCGTCGCTCATTCATGCGCCGCTATTTGCCGAGGATGAAGAACAGCGTGATCTCCTGATGAATGTCGCTTCGATCCGCGAAGTGTTCGACTTAGCGCGACAGGCGCAGGTGGCACTGGTTGGCATCGGTTCCGTGGAGGCGCCCGGTTCCGGTTATTACGATCTGCTGCCGGATGCGGCCCGTGGCGGGCAGGCGCTGGTGGATGCGGGCATTGCCGGGGAATTCCTTGCCCATCTCACCATGGCGGATGGGCAGCTGGCGCGGATCGATCTCAACTCGCGCGTGGTGGCGCTGGACCCTGGGCAGCTTGCCCGGTGCCCGAACATCATCGGCGTGGCGGCCGGGGCCATCAAGGCCGGACCGGTGGCAGCCACGCTTGCCGGCCGCTATCTGACCTCGCTCGTCGTGGACGAGGCGATCGCCGGCTATTTACTGGATCAGGAAGAGGGGGAAACTTCGTGACGGACAATTCAATATTGACCCGGACGATTGGCGGCAGCGGTATCAGCGCATCAGCCGTGGGGCTGGGCACCTGGGCCATCGGCGGCTGGATGTGGGGCGGCACCGACGAGCGGCAATCCATCGCCGCTATCCACGCCTCCATTGACGCCGGCATTTCCCTGATAGATACCGCGCCAGCCTATGGCATGGGTCTTGCGGAAACCATCGTCGGCAAGGCGATTGCCGGCCGGCGCGACAAGGTGGTGCTGGTCACCAAATGCGGGCTGGTCTGGCATGTGAACGAGGGCGCCTATTTCTTCCACCAGGATGGCAAGCCCGTTCACCGTTATCTCGGCGCCGCTTCGATCCGGCATGAGGTCGAAGAGAGCCTGAAGCGGCTCGGAACCGACTATATCGACCACTATGTCACCCACTGGCAGGATGCGACGACGCCGATTGCCGAGACGGTGGAAACGCTTGTGCGCCTGAAGGATGAGGGCAAGATCCGTTCGATCGGCGCGAGCAACGTCTCGCCGGAGGATTTGGTAGCCTATATCGCCACCGGCGCGCTGGATGCCATCCAGGAAGAATATTCAATGGTGCGGCGGGACATCGAGACGACACTTCTGCCGCTTTGCCGCACGAGTGCTGTTTCGGTCCTGAGCTACTCGTCGCTGGCGCTCGGTCTTCTGTCCGGCAAGGTCGGACCTGAACGGGATTTTGCAGGGGATGATCAGCGCAAGGGCAACCCGCGTTTCAGCCAGGCAAACCGCGAGAAGATCGCGCGGCTGACGCGGGGTCTGGAGCCGGTGGCCAAAGCGCATGGCGCGTCGATTGCGCAGGTCGTGATTGCCTGGACGATTGCCCAGCCCGGCATAACATTCTCGCTGTGCGGGGCGCGCGATCCGGCTCAGGCGGTTGAAAACGCTGCTGCGGCCCGCCTGCGCCTCGCGGAAAATGAACTGGCTCTTATCAGCGCCGGCGTTGCCGAGCATCTCGTGGGGCTCGATGCGTAAATCATGTAGCTGAGACGGGGCTTCAGGCGAATATCGCATAATTTTCGCCACCCCTCTCTCTCGTCGCTTTAAACGTTTAACAACATTGGGACGCTGGTTGTTAGCCAGCGAACGGTATTCCTATGCCCAGTTTTCGCGAGGACGCTCTACGCCGCATCCGGCAAGACGGTGATTTCGACGCCGTCGTCATCGGCGGCGGTATCAATGGTATCGCCGCCTATCGCGATCTCGCTTTACAGGGACTGCGGGTGCTTCTGGTAGAGCGCAACGACTTCTCGTCCGGTTGCAGTGCTGCACCCTCGCGCATGATCCACGGCGGCCTGCGGTATCTCGAAAATGGTGAATTCGGCCTTGTGGCGGAATCGCTGCGGGAGCGTGATGCGCTTCTGACGCTGGCACCGCATATGGTTCATCCGCTGCCGACGACGATCCCGATATTTTCAACCTTCAGCGGCCTGTTCAATGCGGCTGCGACCTTTGTGGGTTCCGGCGGAAAACCCGCCAGCCGGGGGGCACTGGCCATCAAGGCGGGCCTCATGCTCTATGATTTCGTCACCCGCAAAAATCGCATCCTTCCCCGACACACCTTCCGTAACGCACGCAAGACGTTGCAACGCTGGCCGGGCCTGACGCCAGGCATCAGATATTCGGCCACCTATTACGATGCGTGGATCAGCCAGCCCGAACGGCTTGCGCTGGAGCTTCTGATCGACACCCGGGTCGATGCGCCGCAAAGCATTGCGCTGAACTATGCCGAGTTTCTCCGTGCGGGCGACGACTATCGTCTTAAGGTGGAGGGCACGGACGAAACCTTGCCCGTCCGGCCACGCATCATCGTCAATGCGACGGGCGCCTGGATCGATGAGACGATTGGAGCGCTAACGACCACACAGGTTGCGGGGAGGGCGAAACCGACCGTTTCCGGCACCAAGGGATCGCATCTGATCCTCGCCAACGAGGCGCTCTTTAAGGCCTTGAACGGCCATATGATTTTTTTCGAGAATGCCGACAACCGTGTCTGTATCCTCTTTCCCTATCTTGGCCGGGTTCTCGCTGGTTCGACAGATATCAAGGTGGATCGTCCCGAACGGGTGCGATGCGAACCGGAAGAGCGTGATTATATTCTCGATGCGGTCCGTCAGGTCTTTCCGCATATTTCCATCGACCATTCCGACATCGTCTACAGTTTCAGCGGCATACGCCCGCTGCCGCGCAGCGACGCGGCCTTTACCGGAAGAATATCCCGCAGCCATTTCATCCACCGCGTGGAGGGCGATCCGCCGCAGCTCTGCATGATCGGCGGCAAGTGGACGACGTTCAGAGCCTTTGGCGAACAGGTGACCGACGAGGCTCTGGCCTTTCTCGGACGCAAGCGGCTGACTGGCACAATGAACCGCCCGATCGGCGGCGGCAGGAACTTCCCCAGCGGTGCCGGGCGCCTGCCGGCCCTGCTGTCGGAGGAATTTTCGATCGACCGGGACCGGGCTGAGTATCTGGCATCGGCCTACGGTTCACGTGCCTTCGAGTTGATGGGTTTTTGTCGGGGCCGCCCGGATGACAGTCCGCTTTGCGAAAAACCGCCGATCACGGCGGCAGAGGTGGTCTGGCTGATCCGCTGCGAACATGTCCGCCATCTGACGGATCTCATCCTGCGCCGCACGACGCTTGCCATTACCGGCGTCATCGATGCCGATCTGATCGATGCGATCCTTGGCGTCGCAGCGCGCGAGCTGGGATGGGCGCCACAGCAGGCGGCGGACGAACGGCGGCGGCTCGTTGATGAATTGGAGACCTTTTACGGGGTCACGACGGCAATGCTTAAACACAGATGCAAGGAGAATGCATGATGATGCGGATTTCGAAAAAGGCGCGTATGAACCGGCTGTTCCGCAATGGTGGATGCTTGGACGTTGCCATTGATCACGGGGTTTGCAACGAGCCGAGCTTCCTCGTCGGGCTGGAGGATATGGCTCAAACTGTGGACAGGCTGGTCGAAGCAGCTCCCGATGCCATCCAGATGACCTACGGACAGGCGGACCTGTTGCAGCAAAGACCGCAGCGCGACAAGCCGGCGCTCGTCATGCGTATCGACATGGGCAACCCCTATAATTCAACGCGCCACAGAACCATGTGGTCGCAGCTCCAGAACTATCACGATCCGATCATCGGCGCGCTGGAGATGGACGCCGCCTGCGTCGTCGTGAACCTGTTCATGTTGCCGGACGAGCCGGAACTGTTTCGCCAATGCGTCGAGAATATCAGCCGCGTGCGCGCCGATTGCCATCGTTACGGCATGCCGCTGATGATCGAACCGCTGGTGATGTTGCCCAATGACGTGCGCGGCGGTTACCAGGTGGATGGCGATGCTGAAAAGATCGTCACCCTGGTGCGTCTTGCTTCGGAAATGGGAGCCGATATCATCAAGGCCGATCCCACCAGCAATCCGCTGGATTTTCACAAGGTCATCGAGGCAGCGCGGTGCCCGGTTCTGGTGCGGGGCGGGGGGCGTGAGGACTTGCGCAACGTGCTGGCGAAATCAGCGGCACTGGTGGCCGAAGGTGCGAACGGGATGGTCTATGGACGCAATATCTACCAGCATGACAACCCCAAGGCCGTCGTTGCGGCCTTGATGGCTATCATCCATCAGGGTGCGGGCAGCGAAGAAGCATGGGACATCTATAATCGTGGCTGATAAAAATCATATATTGGGTCTGGATGTCGGCAACACGGTTATCAAGGCGGTGCTGTTCGACACGGCCGGCCGGCAGGTCGCGCAACACGCCATCGACGGCCATTCGACATTTCCGCAGCCCGGTTACGTCGAGCGCGATCTGGAGGAGTTGTGGCGCAACGGATGCGAGGCGATCCGCCAGCTTCTGGCAAAATCGTCCGTCGATCCCCGGAGCATCCTTGCCGTCGGTTGCGCTGGCCACGGCAACGGTCTCTACCTGCTGGACAAGGATCAGCAGCCCCTGATCGGTATCCAGTCGCTTGACAGCCGAGCCGCCGATGTGGCGGTAGAGCTTGACCGGAAAAGCGGCGCGCAACTACAGAACCGTTGTCTGCAACGGCCTTGGCCCGCGCAAACGCCTACCCTGCTGGCCTGGGTGAAAAGGCATGCGCCCGATACATATGCCCAGATCGGAACGGTGCTGTTCTGCAAGGATTTCCTGAACTTCCGCCTGACCGGTTGTCTTGCCAATGATATTTCCGATCTCAGTGGTGCGGGGTTGCTTGCCTTCCCCGAAGCGAAGCTCGACCGGGAACTCCTGTCGCTCTACGGGCTTGAGGATGCCGTCGCCTTTTTTCCGCGCCTCGTAGAATCGGCGGATATCGTCGGCCATGTGACAGCTGAGGCTTCGGCTCTGACGGGGCTTTCCGAGGGCTCACCCGTTATCGGTGGTTTTTTCGATGTCGTCTCCAGCGCCATGGGGTCGGGCGTCATCAACGCCGGGGAGGCTTCTATCATCGCCGGCACCTGGAGCATTAATCAGGTTTTCGCGGATAAACCGGTCATCAGCCCCGATGTCTTCATGGTCACGACCTTTGGACGTGGCCGCTATGTCAATATCGAGTCCAGCGCCACCTCTGCGGCCAATCTTGAATGGTACGTGCACCGTGTTCGCGGTGACCATGGTGACCATGCCTTCGAGCGCTGCAACGATCTGGTCGGTTCCGTTTCGCAACGCGCCGACGATCCGTTCTTCCACCCGTTCATCTTCGGCTCGCGACTGGGCGCGGAATTTCGGGGCGGGTTTAATGGTCTGGCGGGATGGCATGGCGAAGGCCACATGCTGAGAGCCCTGTTCGAGGGTGTGTGTTTCGAACACCGCCGCCATATCGGCGTTCTCAGGGAAGCGGGGCTGCCGGTCGACAGTGCCGTCATGTCCGGCGGCGGTTCCCGCAGCCAGCATTGGCCGCAGATCATGGCGGACGTTCTTGAAATCCCGCTGCGTGTCGCGGAGGCCCGCGAGACCGGCGCGCTTGGTGCGGCCATCGGCGCGGCCGTGGCGGTCGGTCTCTATCCCGGCTATGAAGCGGCGGTCGCAGCGATGACCCGCGTGGCCAGTGCCTACCGGCCGGATGCGGGGCAACTCCCGCATTATAGGCGGCGCTACGGCCTCTACACACAATTGACCGACCAGTTGCGCGGCTTCTGGAGTGATCTGCGTTTGCAGGACTAAAGGCTCCCGGTTTTCCTGATCAGCGGCACGCAATGATGCGTGCCGCATGAGCTTGCTCGTAGCTTGCAATATATGCTGGCGTTTCGGAAGGTTCGGATATCGCGTAATATTTTGTTTGTACTGTAATATTACGGTTTTATAATTTATTTCTGTTTTCTTAATTGCGCTAAAAATATGAATTAAAGTAATTTTTAAGCATAGTTTTCTAATATTATCGTCTGGTCTGGTTGCTGACATTTTGGGCTTGCGCGCAGCGACCTCAGCCGTCGCGGCCGGGATTTTTTGTGGGGATGTGACATGCTGTTTAAATCGACAACGGGCCGTAATATCTTCGCAGTCGCCGCATGCGGCGTCGTTGCAACGATCGCGGCTTCGGCCGTGCTGTTTTATCGGTCCTTTGAGGATACAAGGGCCAACAGTATGGAGCGTATGCAGCAGATCGCGCAAGCCGAAGCCTTGACGACCGAGAAAAATATCGGCGGCATGATTCACATCGTCAATAGCCTCGGCTCGGTTCTGGAATCGATGAAGCAGTCGGGCGATGCCGATCGGAGCAAGGCCGATCAGCTTATCCGGCACATGCTGGCGAACAATCCCGATTTGCTTGGTCTCTGGACCGGATGGGAGCCCAATGCCTTCGATGGCAAGGATGCGGACTTCGTCAACAAGGAGGGATATGATGCGACTGGTCGTTATGTACCCTATTGGGTGCGGAGCGGAGGCAAAATAAGCAACACCGCATTGACGGATTATACCACCGCGGGTCCAGGCGATTATTATCAGTTGCCCTTCACATTGAAGAAAACAGTCGTCATCGAACCCTATTCTTACGCAATCGATGGCAAGGAGGTTCTGATTACCTCGGTCGCGAAACCTGTCATCGTCGACGGTAAAACTCTGGGCGTCGCTGGCCTCGATCTGTCGCTGGAGGAAACGAACAAGGCGTTGTCAGCCGTCCGGCCGATGGGAACGGGCTTCATGAGCCTTGTGAGTGGCGGCGGCAAGATCATCAGCCATCCCGATGCGACGATAATGGGTAAGAACCTCGCAGATGGCGGCGCACAAACCGCAGGCTGGGATAAACTGATCGCCAATCCCGGAAAAGAGCTGGAAATGACGGCACAGGACGGCACGGTTTCCCTTGCCGTCGCCTTGCCGGTCATGCTCACGGGCGACATGAAATGGTACGCAATCGTCTCGGTTCCGGAAGACACGGTCTTTGCGCAGCTGCATGCAATGATGCGTGACGCCGTCCTGACGATCGTAACGGCGGCGGTGCTGCTGGCGATGGCCGGCTGGTTTATTGCACGGCGGTTCATCAACCGCATCACGAATGTCATCGATGAGACCGCCCAGATCGCTCGGGGAAATCTCCAGCTGACATTGAAGGATATCGAGACCAGGGACGAGATCGGCGATCTTGCCCGCTCGCTTGACGTTTTGCGCGAAAACAATCGTGAAAAAGCCTTGCTGGAGCAGGAAGCGGAAGCCAACCGAACTCTTGGCGAACAGGAGCGGGTGGCCCGCGAACACAAGGCGGCCGATGAGGCGAGCGGCATCCGTTTCGCAGTTGACAGTCTGGCTCAGGCGTTGGCCAGGCTCGCAGATGGCGACGTGTCCTGTCGTATCAACGATCCCTTTGTCGAGCGGTTCGATGCCGTGCGTAACGATTTTAACGGTTCTGCCGGGAAGTTGCAGAACGCGCTTCTGCGGGTATCGGATAATGCCGCCGGTATTGATGCCGGCGCTAATGAAATCAAGGCAGCCTCCGATGATCTGGCAAGGCGGACGGAACAGCAGGCTGCTGCCGTGGAGGAAACCGCCGCAGCTCTTGAAGAGATCACAATAACCGTGAAAGATGCCGCGAACCGTGCGCATGAGGCGGGCCGTCTGGTTTCCCGCACGCGCATCGGTGCGGAACGATCGGGCGAAGTCGTGCGTCAGGCCGTGATCGCGATGGAGCGGATCGAAAAATCCTCGAACGAGATTTCCAGTATCATCGGTGTGATCGACGAGATTGCATTCCAGACCAACTTGCTAGCGCTCAATGCCGGCGTGGAAGCCGCGCGAGCCGGCGAGGCGGGTAAGGGTTTTGCCGTGGTGGCGCAGGAGGTGCGCGAACTTGCGCAGCGTTCTGCCGGCGCGGCGAAGGAAATCAAGTCGCTGATCACAAAATCGAACCAGCAGGTCGAAGAGGGTGTGCATCTTGTCGGCGACACCGGCAAGGCACTCGACGCGATTGTCGCCGAAGTGCAGGAGATCAACCAGCACGTCGCCGCGATCGTCGAATCCGCGCAAGAGCAGTCGTCCGGCCTTCAGCAGATCAATACCGCCGTGAACCAGATGGATCAGGACACGCAGAAAAATGCCGCGATGGTGGAAGAAATGACCGCCGCAAGCCACAATCTTGCAGGCGAGGTCGATGCGCTGAACCGGTTGCTCGGCCAGTTCGAGCTGGGTTCAGGCGCACTTGCTCATCGGGGGGCTCTCAAGGCGGCTTGATCGGCCGCCACGGGGTTTAGTTCGCTTCACGTCCAGCGCCGCCAACCACAGGAAGCGGCCTGACAAAGCGCTGTTCCAGAACCTCGCTTCCCCACTGGCTGCCGGGACGTTCTTCTACACACGTAAAACCCTGGGCCTCGTAAAGATGCCGTGCCGCCAAAAGTCCGTTGAAAGTCCATAGATGGGTTTCGGCGAACGCTTTTTCGTCCGTGAACGCAAGGGCGGTTGCCAATAGCCTTCGCCCGACGCCGCCGCCACGCACGCCATCATCGACGATGAACCAGCGCAGATGCGCGGTTCCCGGTCCCAGATCTTCACCGTCGATTGCGATGGAGCCGATGACATCGTCTCCACGCATTGCCACCCAGATCGCATTTTGCGGGCTTTTGAGGCGGTTGCAAAAGGAGGCGAGACCTTCGGCAACAACGGATTCGAAGCGCTGGCCGAAGCCTGATGTCCGGCCATAATAAAGCGCATGCATTTGCGTGATACGGGCAATAAGGCCGGGCCTGTAGCCCCTGACGATTTCGATCGGGGAAGCCGCGGCGTCGGCCCGGTCCCCCAGCGCGTCGGCATAAAGGCGAAGCCCGTCAAAGATTTTTTGGCCATCCGCAGGCGCGAGCCGCGACAGTGCGTTTGATACCTGTCGGTTGGCAAAAGTGTGGATGGCTTCGACCCGCTTCTGTCCTCGCCCGGCGAGGCGCAACCGCTTGATACGACTATCCTCTTCGTCCGTTTCTTCCAGAACATCGCCCGAAAGAACCAGTTTGCGAAGCATGCGGCTGATGCTCGACTTTTCAAGCCGAAGCATCTTTCCCAGATCGCGTGCGGTAATGCGTGGGCATGCCTCGATCTCGATCAGGGCGTGCACGGCGGAGGGCGGCAGATCGGTGCCGGCAAAGTCTCCACCCATGAAGCCGAGTTCGCGCACGAGCCGACGCGAGGTGGAGCGGATATCGTTTATGGGAAAGGGTCTTTCGGACATGCCAAAATCCATTATGGTTGCATCATGCAACCATAATCATATTCGATCGGTCTTGCCAAGGTCACCACTGCGCAGCGCCGATAGCGTGAAAACCTCTCGAAACCGCTGTGGTGGTTTCAAAGGGGTCATTCGGTACGGGTGATTATCCGACTATATTGTCGATAAGCTCGACAGGCCTCGATTTTCTCGCGCTGACACCGCTCTAGTTACGAAACCGCAGGTTCCGGCGTGTCAGTTGGTCGACGGTGGTGCAGCCCATCAGCTTCATGCCGCGCTCGATTTCGATGCGCATCAGCTCGAGCGCCCGCTCGACACCCGGCTGTCCGGCGGCGGCAAGCGGGAAAAGGTAATAGCGGCCAAGCCCGACGGCCTTCGCCCCCAGAGACAGGGCTTTGAGGACGTGCGTTCCGCGCTGAACCCCGCCATCCATCATGACATCGATACGGTCACCGACTGCGTCGACAATCTCGGCCAGTTGGTCGAAGGCGCTACGCGAACCATCGAGCTGGCGACCGCCGTGATTGGAAAGCACGATGCCGCTGCAACCGATATCGACGGCGCGTCTGGCGTCCTCCACGGACATGACACCCTTCAGACAAAAAGGGCCGCCCCATTCACGCACCATCTGTGCGACGTCGTCCCACGTCATGGATGGGTCGAGCATTTCGGTGAAATAGCGACTGATGGAGAGCGCGCCGCCGTCCATTTTGATGTGGCCGTCGAGCTGGGGCAGGCTGAAGCGCTCATGCGTCAGATAATTGATCCCCCAGGCCGGCTTGATGGCGAATTGCGCAATGCCGGAAAGATTGAGCTTGAACGGAATGGCAAAACCGGTGCGCTTGTCGCGCTCACGGTTCCCACCCGTGATGCTGTCCACCGTCAGCATCATCGTCTGCACACCCGCAGTCTTGGCGCGCGCCATCATATCGCGGTTGAGACCACGGTCCTTGTGGAAATAAAACTGATAGACCTGTGGGCCGCCGCTGATCCGGCGCGCTTCCTCGAGGCTGGTGGTGCCGAGTGAAGAAACGCCGAACATCGTGCCGAATTTTCCGGCTGCGGCCGCAACCGCCCGCTCCCCCTGATGGTGGAAGAGACGCTGAAGCGCCGTCGGGGAACAATAGACCGGCATCGCCAGCTTCTGCCCCATGACGGTGACAGACATGTCCACATCGGCCACGCCCCGCAGCACGTCGGGAACGAGATCGCAATTCTCGAAGGCGGCCGTGTTTCTCCGGTACGTCACCTCATCGTCGGCAGCACCGTCGATGTAGTTGAAGATCGGTCCGGGAAGACGCTGTTTTGCCATTCGGCGAAAATCGTGGAAATTGTAGCAGTCTTTAAGTTGCATTTGTTAGTCCACCGATCCGCTCTGCAAACGTTAAAAGATGAAACCTGTCCCGGGAATTCTGCGTCTCATACGTCCGTCAAGCTGCCTCAGCTGCGCAGGCCCGGCGCTTCCTGTCCGGTGCTTTCGACATATTCCGTATATCCGCCGCCAAATTGGTGGATACCGTCAGGCGTCAGTTCCAGCACCCGGTTGGAAAGGGCGGCCAGGAAATGGCGGTCATGTGAAACGAAAAGCATCGTGCCTTCATATTCCGACAGGGCCTTGATCAGCATTTCCTTGGTGTCGAGGTCGAGATGGTTCGTCGGCTCGTCCAGCACGAGGAAATTCGGCGGGTCGAACAGCATGGCAGCCATGACCAGACGGGCCTTCTCACCGCCGGACAAAACGCGGCAGCGCTTCTCCACATCGTCACCGGAAAACCCGAAGCAGCCGGCAAGGGCGCGCAGCGGTGCCTGCCCGGCTTTCGGGAAACGTTCCTCCAGCCATTCCAGAATGGTGCTGTCGCCGTCCAGAACATCCATGGCGTGCTGGGCGAAATAACCGAGCTTGACGCTGGCGCCGAGAGTGACATTGCCGGAATCCGGCGTGGTCGTGCCAGTCACGAGTTTCAGCAAGGTGGATTTTCCGGCACCATTGACACCCATGATGCACCAGCGTTCCTTGCGCCGCACCATGAAGTCAAGTTCGCCATAGATCGTGCGGCTGCCATAGGCCTTGTTCACTTTCTTCAGCGCGACGACATCCTCGCCGGATCTCGGCGCCGGCGCAAATTCGAAAGCGACCGTCTGGCGCCGCTTGGGCGGCTCGACGCGGTCAATCTTTTCGAGTTTCTTGACGCGGCTCTGCACCTGTGAGGCATGCGAGGCACGCGCCTTGAAGCGCTCGATGAACTTGATTTCCTTGGCGAGCATCGCCTGCTGGCGTTCGAACTGCGCCTGCTGCTGCTTTTCGTTCTGCGCACGCTGCTGTTCGTAAAAGCCGTAGTCGCCGGAATAGGTGGTGAGGTTGCCAGCGTCAATTTCGATGATCTTGGTAACGATGCGGTTCATGAATTCGCGGTCGTGCGAGGTCATCAAAAGCGCGCCGTCGTAGTTCTTCAGAAAATCTTCGAGCCAGATCAGGCTTTCGAGATCGAGATGGTTCGATGGTTCGTCGAGCAGCATCACGTCCGGGCGCATCAGAAGGATGCGGGCGAGCGCTACGCGCATCTTCCAGCCGCCGGAAAGTTTGGCGACATCGCCATCCATCATTTCCTGACTGAAGCTCAACCCGTCCAGAACCTCGCGCGCGCGGCCCTCCAGCGCGTAGCCGTCCAGTTCTTCATACCGCGCCTGCACTTCGCCGTAACGCTCGATGATGGCATCCATTTCGTCCATCCGGTCGGGATCGGACATGGCGGCTTCCAGCTGCCGGAGTTCGGCCGCGACTTCGCTGACCGGGCCGGCGCCTTCCATGACTTCGGCCACGGCGGAACGGCCAGACATTTCGCCGACGTCCTGGTTGAAATAACCGACTGTCATGCCCTTTTCGACGACGACCTGTCCCTCGTCGGGCTGTTCCTCGCCGGTCATCATTCGGAACAGTGTGGTCTTGCCAGAACCGTTGGGGCCGACAAGGCCGATCTTCTCGCCGCGATTGAGCGCAGCGGAGGCCTCGATGTAGAGAATGCGGTGACTGTTCGACTTGCTGATATTTTCGATGCGGATCATGACAGGGGCCTGTGAATGGGAGCGGCTCTCCTATGCCATGTGTCGCCGGCGCTGTCACCTGCCGCGCACGCCGTGCCAGCCATGCAACCCGGCAAGGTCGCCCCGGGAACATCGCTCCCCGGAAGCGGGGTCGTTTCCGGGGGATGCTGGCTTGATTTTCCGTTAATTGGTCAGCGTTGCCAAACTGCCGGCAGCCTTGCGGGCAATTTCCCCGAAGGCGGTAACGATCTGCTCCATGTTTTCAGGCGCGTAATAATTGTCGAGACTGGACGCACAATGTTGCAGCAGCGACTTGCCCTTGTCCGGCGCCATGAACGCGACGCTGAAAATCTTGATACCGTCTTTCTTGGCCGTATCGCAGGTATTGCGCACAGTCTGGTCGATGCTGGAACTCCAGGAGGAGCTGTTCCCCGTCATTTCGCCATCCGTCATGAGAACGATGTATCGCTCGAAGGATTCGCTTTTCTTGTCCTTGTGTTCTTTCGCTTCAACGGTATTCGCTTTTTTAAGGGCGTTGTATGCGGCATTCAGACTGCTGCGGGCATCCGTACCGCCAGACGGAAACTCCGGGATCTGTTTGTCGACATAGGTGGCAACGCTGCTAGTACCCCAGGTGATAGGCTGGGCCGCGTAGGTCTCATGCGTATAGACCGAGGCTCCTGTTCGAACCAGTTCGGAACCGCCGTTGGCGGTATAAGTGGGATCGGCCTTGTTCAACGTCGCGACGAGATAGCCGACCGCGGTTTTTAGCGAAGTAGCCTTGTTGACGTAGCAGGGCGATGTATTTTTGAGATTGGGATAACTCCCCCAGTTATCGACCGTGTAGTTCTGGCAAGACGTTTTCTTGGTGTTGAGCGTATCGGTCTTGAAGGACATCGAACCCGAGCGGTCGAGCACCAGATACATGGAGATCGGCGCGCCCTTGTTGACAGTGCTTACCGCGGTGCCTGTCGCGGCAAGGTCGAGTGTTTTCGCCCCGAAGAACCCAAAGAGCGGATTAAGCTGCATCTGGTAGTTTATCGTGGTCTGGATGGTGTAGGTCTTGCCGCGCGCATCGTCCGTTGTGCCAATATTGACTGGAGAGTTTTTCTCGAGCGCCTTCTTCTCCTCCTCGGTCAGGGTCTTTTCCATCTGGCTGGCGATGAAGGCCTTGGCGATTTCCTTGATTTGTTCGTCCGTCAGAGCGCCTTCTTTCAAGCGGGCCTCGGTCGCCGCCGCGAGAGCCGCCGAATCCGCCGTGTTCTGCAGGTCCGCTTTCACCTGCATCACATTCGCCAGCTCCATGCCGGCTCCGGCAAAACCAAGCAGCACCGGCAGCAATATTGCCGTCATCATGCCAAAATTGCCGCCCGTATCGGCAAGGAAACGGCGCGTCATTTTTTGATATGCGGAGGAGATCATAACGGGCTCACTAATTAGAACATTAGACTGAGCGCAGGAAACCCGCAAACGATGTAGAATCCACTAATGTAGACGGTTAAATTTTATACGTCGTTCAAATTGGTGCAGTTTTTCAAGTATTAATTCGAGTATGCTCATAATAACACGTAATGTATCATTACTGGACGGGAATGACGTCGACGGCCTGTTTGATCTGCTGGTTGCCGTAGCTCTTCAATACGCCGATCACCGGCGCGACATCGGAATAGTCCCGGCCATAGCCAACGACGATATGGTCGCTGCCGGCAACGATATCGTTTGTGGGGTCGAGCTCCAGATAACCGGCGGCCTCACCGCACCATACGCGAACCCAGGCATGCATCGCATCGGCACCTTCCAGACGTTCCTTGCCCGGCGGGGGGATGGTGCGCAGGAAGCCGCTGACGTAACCGGCGGGAATGCCGAGGCTGCGCAGCGCCATGATCATGATATGCGAAAAGTCTTGGCATACGCCGCGTTTCAGCTTGAAGGCTTCCGACGGTGTCGTATCGACAGTCGTCGCTTCACCGTCATAGGTGAAGTCCTTGTGTATGCGTTTGCACATCGAGAGTGCGATTTCGCGAATGGTCATTCCGGGCTTCAGCAATTCCCGCGCATAGGCCGATATCGCCGTATCCGTCCCCAGTCTCGGGCTGGCGCCGATGAAGTGATGCGGTGACTGGAAGTCAACCGACCAGACGTCGGCAAGGTCTTGCGGCAGGCGTGAAAGCTCGGGTGAAAAATCTGCCGTCAGCGCAGGTGCCTCCACCATCACACGCGCCTGCATGCGGATATCCAGCTTTTCGTGCGGCGCGCGCAGATGCACTGAGGTGGCCGATTGATGAAAGAAATCTTCAAAGACCGCCCGTTCTTCCGGCACCGGCGAAACATCTATGGTGCCGGCGATGAAGCGCTGACGGCCCGGGATCGACAGGGGCAGCACGCGGATGATGTGACGCGCGCCATGGGCCGGCGTGTCGTAGGTGTAACCCATATGCAGGGAAAGGTCATAAAGCATCGGGTTATCCGAGATATGTCTGGGCCAGAACATCGGAGAGATGTTCCATGTCCGTTTCGAGCTGGCGGTAGATCGCGCCGTTCATGTTTTCCGGCGTCATGACGGCAAGGCCGGAATGCAGCCGCATTGCCTCGCGGTAAAAGGGCGACATCTGGCCGTTCGTAAAGGCGTTCGGCAGCTGCTCCACCTCGGTACGAATCTCGTTCAGCTGAAACAGGATGGACCGTGGGTTGAGCGGATCGAGCGCCAGAAGATCGGTGACGGTCAGACCCGCCGTGCTGACATTGTAGCGGCGGCGATGGGTCATGACGCTATCACCGATTTCGAGCAGCATGTCATAGGATCCATCTGGCGCATCCGGTCCGGTCATGTGGCCGAGAAGCCTTGTCATATGCAGGCCACGTTCGAGATAGCGGCCGATCGACAGGAAACGCCAGCCGGTGAAACGATACATGTTTTCGTGCACGAGACCGGCGAAGCCTGCAAGTTTGCGAAGGAGGATCGTCATGGCATGGGTCGCGTCGTCGCCCGGCGAAACCTTTGCGTGGAACCGACGGGCAGTCTTGGCAAGGTCATTCAGCGCAAGCCATCCGTCCGGCGAAAAACGGTCTCGGATGTTGCTGGCGGAATAAAGCGCGCTGTTGATGTTGTTCAGCAGGCTTTCCGGCACGGCATCGTTCATTTCCACATCCAGCGCTTCGAGATAACGCGTCACATGCGCAAGCAAGGGCTGACGTGGGTCGGCGGATTCGGCATAACGTCCGTGCCAGGCGCGCAAGATGCGCAATGCGCCTTCCGAACGTTCGATATAGCGGCCGAGCCAGAAGAGATTGTCCGCCGCACGGCTCGGCAGGCTGCCCGGCATATTTCGGGTGAAGCTTTCTTCCGCCGGTAAAAGCGTAGTGCGTTCCACCGGCTTGTCGCTGACGATCCAGACATCCGCGGCACTGCCGCCTGATTGCATGGCGATGGCCGATACATCGTTGCTGCTGCCGATCCGCGCAAAGCCGCCCGGCATGATCTGCCAGCCATCCTGGGTGCGGGCGGCAAAAACGCGAAGGCTCATCGGGCGCGGCACGAGCTTGTTGTCGATATAGGCCGGCGTGGTGGAAAGCGTCACCACCTCTTGGCCGACAAGCCTGTGGCCATCGGAAGCGAGCCAGTCGCTGATCGATTCCTTCGCCGTTTCACGCAAGGACGAGCCGAGCACGGACTGACCGTTGTCTTCGAAGAAGGGCAGCCGGGAATAGGCCGGGCCGATGACCATGCCCTCGATATTGCCGGCAACGTGGCGGCGCTCGGATTCCTGTCCGCACCACCAGGTCGCGATGGACGGCAGTTTCAGGTCTTCGCCAAGCAGGTGGCGACAGACGCGCGGCATGAAGGACAGCAGGGCCCGTGTTTCGAGAATGCCGGTGCCGAGCGCGTTGACGATTGTCAGTGCTTCATTGCGCAGCGCCTGGACCATGCCGGGCGTGCCGATGTGGGATTGCTGGTTCAGTTCCAGCGGATCGGAATAGGAGGCATCGAGGCGCCGCCAAAGCACGCCGATCGGTTTCAGTCCGGCCACGGTCCTTACCATCACGCGGCCGTTGACCACGGTCAGATCCTCACCCTCTAGCAGCATGAAGCCGAGATAGCGGGCGATATAGGCGTGTTCGAAATAGGTTTCGTTGGCGGGGCCGGGCGTCAGCACCGCGATGCGGTCATCCGGATGTTTTCTGTGCGACTGCAAGGTGTCGCGGAAAGCGCCGAAAAATGAAGCGAGACGGTGAACATGGGTTTCGGCATAGATGTCGGAAAGCGCGCGCGTGGTCGCCACCCGGTTTTCCAGCGCAAACCCTGCGCCGGAAGGCGCCTGTGTCCTGTCGGCCAGTACCCACCAGTTGCCATCAGGTCCGCGTCCAATCTCGAACGAGCAGAAATGCAGATAATGGCCGCTTGCCGGTTTTACGCCGACCATCGGCCGCAGATATTCCGGATTGGAGGCGATCAGTGCCGGCGGTACGTAACCTTCCTTCACCAGCCGGTTTTCGCCGTAAAAATCGGCGACCATGGCTTCCAGAAGATTGGCGCGCTGTTTAAGCCCTTCGGAAAGAACCGTCCATTCCTTGTCGTCGATCAGCACCGGGATATGGGAGATCGGCCAGTTTCTTTCGCTGCTGCCCTTGCTGTAATCGCGGTAAAACACGCCCGCATCGCGCAGATAGCGGTCGGTGCGGGCAAAGCGCTCATGCAGTTCGCGTTCCGACATGCGCGACAGGGCACCGAGCAGGGTTTTCCAGACCGGTCTGACCTTGCCGTTGGTATCGAGCATCTCATCGGCCACGCCGGGCAAGGTGGAGTAGTCAAGCCCGCGCGATTGCGCGCTCGTTTCCGTCTTGCGTTCCGTGGCCGGGGCTTTGGACAATTTATACTCCGTATGGCCGGCGCAGATCGAGCGTCAGCGGAAATTCTGGCGACACGGTTTCCGCCATCAACGGATATTGCCCGGCCGTATGTCCCCATGGTTCGAAACGGGCAAGGCGGCGTGCCTCGGCCTCGTTGCCGTTGACGGGAAAGGTCTCGTAATTGCGACCGCCCGGATGAGCAACATGGTAGATGCATCCGCCGATCGATCGTCCCGACCATGTATCATAAATGTCAAAGGTCAAGGGCGAATTGACCGGCAGAACGGGATGCAGGCCGGAAGAGGGCTGCCACGCCTTGAAACGAACACCGGCCACCGCAACGCTTCGGTTTTCCGTCGGAGTTAGCGGAACGGCGCGACCGTTGCACGCCACGGTATAGCGCGCAGGGTTGGAGGTTTCGAGGCGGACCTGCATACGCTCGACGGAGCTGTCGACAAAACGCACGGTTCCCCCGATGGCACCCTGTTCGCCCATAACATGCCAGGGCTCCAGAGCCTGGCGCAATTCCAGCTTCGCGCCTTCGTATTCCACCTCACCGAAGAAGGGGAAACGGAACTCCTGCTGGGCTGTGAACCATTCCGGCTTCAGGTCGAAGCCATTTTCCCTCAGGTCTCCGAGCACGTCCATAAAGTCCGCCCAGATGTAGTGCGGCAGCATGAATCGGTCTGCAAGTGCCGTGCCCCAGCGCACGAATTTGCCGGCGGCGGGGTTTTTCCAGAAACGGGCGATGAGGGCGCGCACCAGCAATTGCTGGGCGAGCGACATGCGGGCATTCGGCGGCATTTCGAAGCCGCGGAACTCCACAAGGCCAAGGCGGCCGGTCGGCCCATCCGGAGAAAACAGCTTGTCAATGCAGATTTCGGCGCGGTGGGTGTTGCCCGTCACATCCGTCAGGAGGTTGCGGAACAGGCGGTCGACCAGCCATGGCAGCGGCGGCGCACCCTGGCCAGGGGCAGGCACCTGCGCCAGCGCGATCTCCAGTTCGTAAAGACTGTCGTGGCGGGCTTCGTCGATGCGGGGCGCCTGACTCGTCGGTCCGATGAACAGGCCGGAGAACAGGTAGGAAAGCGACGGGTGCCGCTGCCAGTGCAAGACAAGGCTTTTCAGAAGGTCGGGACGGCGCAGGAAAGGGCTGTCATTCGGGTTGGCCCCGCCCACGACCACATGGTTGCCACCACCGGTGCCGGTGTGACGACCATCGATCATGAATTTGTCAGCGCCCAGACGCGTCTGTCGCGCCTCTTCATAGACCGCCGTGGTGATGTCGACACAATCCTTCCAGCTTGCGGCCGGGTGGATGTTGACCTCGATGACGCCGGGATCGGGCGCGACACGGATGACATTGATACGCTCGTCATGCGGTGGAGCATAACCTTCGATATGGACGGGCAGCCCGAGCTCGGCCGCTGCCGCTTCTGCCGCTGCGACCAGTTCCAGATAATCCTCGATGCGTTCGACAGGCGGCATGAAGACGCAGAGCCGTCCATCGCGCGGTTCCACCGACATGGCTGTGCGCACCGCGCCGCCGATTTCACCAAGCGTCTGCTCGATGCGTTCCTGGCCGGATGCCTCATCCGCATGGAAAGACGCTTCCGGCATGGTGCGTCCGGAGGGCTGGAATTTCGCGGGAAGCGGCCCTCGCGGGATCCAAGGGTCAGCTTCATGGATATAAGGATAAGCGGATGGCGGCACATGGGGCAGGGTGCCAAGCGGCAGGCGGTAGCCTACCGGGCTATCACCCGGAACGAGGAAAATCTTGCCGCGCCGTGTTTTCCATTTCTCGCTGACCCAGCGTTTGTCTGTGGTGGGCTTGGCGTTCCACGCCTGCACCGGAAGAATATAACCCGTCGGTGTCGTCAGCCCGCGTTCGAACACGCGGGCAAGGCGATTGCGTTCTTCCGGGTCTTTCAGTTTCGAGTTGGACGGATCGACATTTTCGGGAAGACTACCTTCCTTGATGATCCATTCGGCCGGATCCTCATAGGCCGGAAGCACAAGATCCGGCTCCACACCGAGATGAGTGGCGATACCGCTCAGTAGCTTTTGCGCGTCGTCGGCCGCAACACCGGTATTTGCGCCTTCTTCGGCAATCAGCGCAGGGTTCTGCCAGATCGGCAGACCGTCCTTTCGCCAGTAGAGCGAAAATGTCCAACGCGGCAGGCTTTCGCCCGGATACCATTTTCCCTGCCCGTAGTGCAGGAAGCCGCCGGGCGCGAAACGTTCGCGCAGGCGGCGGATCAACACGTCCGCTTTTTCGCGTTTCGTCGGTCCAACCGCGCCGGTATTCCATTCCTCGGATTCGAAATCGTCGATGGAAACGAAGGTCGGCTCGCCGCCCATGGTCAGCCTGACGTCATGGGCGTTCAGAACCTGATCGACCTTTTCGCCGAGTGCATTGAGGCTCTCCCAGCTCTCATCGGAGAAGGGTTTGGTGATGCGCGGGGTCTCGGCAACGCGCCGAACCTGCATGTCGAAAGCGAATTCCGTATTGGCCTCGCCGAAATAACCGCCGGAAATCGGTGCGGCATTGCGGAAATGCGGCGTTGCCGCCAGCGGAATATGGCTCTCGCCGGTCAAAAGCCCCGAAGTGGGGTCGAGACCGACCCAGCCGGCGCCCGGCATATAGACCTCGGCCCAGGCATGCAGATCGGTGAAATCGACCTCTGTCCCTGACGGGCCATCCAATGCCTTGAGATCCGGTGTCAGCTGAATGAGGTATCCCGACACGAAACGTGCGGCAAGGCCAAGATGTCTCAAGATCTGGACGAACAGCCAGCTGGTGTCGCGGCATGAACCCTTGCCGGAAGCCAGCGTTTCTTCCGGCGTCTGAACACCCGGCTCCATGCGGATGACGTAACCGATTTCCTGCTGCAGACGGGCGTTGAGGCCGACGACCATATCCACCGTTGGCTGTCCGGGTGTGTGGTCCACGGTGGCCATGAAGGCGGAAAGCAGGGGGCCGGTCGGTTCCGGTTTCATGTAGATGGACAGATCTTCCCGCAGCTCTTGCGGATAATCGAACGGCCACTTGGTCGCCTCTTCCTCAACGAAGAAATCGAACGGATTGTAAACCGTCATATCGGCGACAAGATCGACCTCGATCTTGAATTCCGTCGCCGGCTCGGGAAAAACGAAACGGGCGAGATAATTGCCGTATGGGTCCTGTTGAAGGTTCACGAAATGATTTGACGGCGAAACCTTGAGAGAATGGCTGATAACATGGGTTCTGGAGTGCGAGGCGGGCTTCAATCTTATGATTTGCGGTCCAAGGCGAACCGGATTGTCGTATTTATAATGCGTCAGATGATAGATGCTCGCTTTGATCGCCATTAATCTGCCTTGCCCGGTTTTCCGGTTTATGCGGTTTGTCCGCCCCTCTGAAATTATTTGGATTTTGTGCAATGCAGGAAAAGAAAGCAAGGATCATTTCCGGAGGCAACCGCATTGTTGGCGGAGGCGCCGATGTTTGCCGGCGCGAAGAATTGCCGCGGCTTTTTAATTGTCTCCCTGAGGATTTCTCCGCGGTTGTGGACAAGGTCGAACGGCGTGTTATTGCTGGGCATCGCAAGGTGCAGGATCGCAAACCGCTTTCTTTGCCGACTGACGTTTCGGAATGGAATGAATGGCAACAACGGTGACCGACGATCAGCGCAAGAGTGCGGCGAACCTTTCGGGCTTCGATCTCGATTTTCGTTCGCAACTGCGCATGATGGGCAATGCCTTCTGGACGTCGCCGGTTCGCAACCGGCTGATATTGCTGTCGATTGCCCTGCTCACGGTGATATTGCTCACCGCTTACGGGCAGATCAGGCTCAATGAGTGGAACGCGCCGTTTTACAATGCGCTGGAGCGGCGCGATCTTGACGCCTTCCTCCACCAGCTCGAAGTCTTCGCGATCATTGCCGGGCTGTTGTTGCTTCTTAATGTCATTCAGACTTGGCTTAACCAGATGACGGCGCTGAACATGCGCGAGGGTCTTGCCAAGGATATGGTGGACCAGTGGCTGAAACCGGGGCGCGCCGCCCGCCTTGCCGGTTTCGGCACGATTGCGATCAATCCGGACCAGCGTTTGCACGACGATGTCCGCAACCTTGCGGAAAGCAGCACGGCGCTTTCCATCGGCCTTGTGAATGCGACGATCCTGCTCATCAGCTTCATCGGCGTTCTGTGGACATTGTCGGCAGGCTTTTCCATCACGATCAACGGCGATCCGGTTGCGATTCCCGGATACATGGTCTGGGCGGCGATCCTTTATGCGGGCTCGGCGTCCCTGCTCAGCAACCTTGTCGGCTATCGTCTGGTCGGCCTGAATGCTGAACGTTATTCAAAAGAGGCCGAACTACGCTTTTCCCTGATGCGGGCCAGCGAAAATCTGGCGGCGATTGCGCTTGCGCGTGGTGAAAAAAACGAGCGGCGGCGGATCGGCGTCGATATCGATGCCGTGCTCGGCGTAATCCGCGGGCTCGCTTTAGCAATGACGCATCTGACCTGGGTGTCGTCGGGCTACGGCTGGTTGGCGGTTGTGGCGCCCATTCTTATCGCAGCACCAGTTTATTTTTCCGGCAACCTCACCTTCGGCGGGCTGATGATGGCCGTCGGCGCCTTCAACCAGGTCAATACCGCACTTCGCTGGTATATCGACAATTTCGGGCCGATTGCCAGCTGGAAGGCGACGTTGCAGCGTGTTTCTGTGTTCCGCAACGCTCTGATCCAGATGGACAGCGTTGAACAGCACGGCCTCGCAATCGATCTTCAACGGAGTGCCGACAACGAAAAAATCCGCCTTCGGTCGGTGACTATCTGCCGTGATGCGGGCGGGCAGGATCTGGAGCGTGGTTTCCGGCTGCGTGAGGCCGAGGTTGAAATCGGGCGGGGTGATCGTCTGATGATCAATGGCGAACAGGGCGTGAACCGGCGGCTGCTGTTTGCCGCCATGGCCGGCCTGTGGCCATGGGGGCAGGGCAGGATCGAAATGCCCGAACAGTCCGACACGCTTTTCATTGCCCAGCACGGCTATTTGCCAACAGGTACGCTGCGCGAAATTCTGGCCTATCCGCGCGCGCCCCAGCGGTTTGCGGAGGCAGACTATGTCGCGGCGCTGACCGCTTGCGGTCTCGGTGAAATGGCGCCCCGGCTTGATGAACACATTCGCTGGGACAAGAAGCTGGATTCGGATGAACAGGCCAGCATCAGGATCGCCAATGCCCTGTTGTTGAAGCCGAAATTCATCGTCATCGACGATTTGCTGGAAGGGCTGGAAAAACAGACACAGGATACGCTGGCGGAGGTTTTGAATGGGATCGACGGCGTAGCGATTATCTATATCGGCAGATCAGAGACATTTTTGTCGGTTCTTACCCCGGCTTTGGCCCATCTGGACCATGCCCCCATGAAGGAAAATACCGTAAAGCCGGATATCGCTCCAAAATAAGCCGCCGGGTTATGCTGCTGTTGACATTATCGTGCGGATCAAAGCCGCAAATGCCATTTTTCGAGGTCCAGCCGTTGCTGTTTGGCAAGGCTTATGGTGCCGTCCGGCTCCATCTGCGAGCGCAGAACAAAGGTGCCGGTCGCCAGGCTGATGGCAATGACGCTGGCAACCGCGAGAATGATACGGTCGTAGCGCTGCTGTATCTTATTGTTTCCACTCCAGTCATAGGCCATTCGCACGCCCTCGCGGTTTTTTGGAATCGTGCCGCATCATGGTTAACCGAAGCTTACGATGGCTTCGTGATTCCTTGCTGTTTTGGAAGGGCTGCCGCGAAAAATCGGCTATTGGCTGAGGGGGCGCGGTTGTTTAAATCCGGCGGCGGGAGGTTCTTGAAAGGAATTTGATATGGAACAGCAACCGCCCGCCGATATGGAACTCACGCTCAGAACGCTTGCCATGCCGGCTGACGCCAATCCGGCCGGCGACATTTTCGGCGGTTGGGTGATGTCGCAGATGGACCTTGCCGCCTTCGTCCGCGCCAATGATGTGGCAGGCGGGCGTACCGTCACAGTGGCGGTTCATGAAATCGTCTTCAAGAAACCGGTCAAGATCGGCGATACATTGTGTGTCTATACCAGGATCGAAAAGGTTGGGCGCACCTCCGTCACGCTCAAGATCGAGGCCTGGACCCGCAGGCACTATCAGGATTCCCGGGAAAAGGTTACGGAGGCCGTCTTCATCATGGTAGCGGTGGATGACAAAGGCGAGCCGCGCCCTGTGCGCAAAGAGGCGTAAGGCGCTTGCCTTCGAAGCAAACTTCCAACCGTTCGCAGGCAGCCGAAAGAGCATGAGGCTCTTCGGCTCCGCCAATTCGATCTCCGAACGCGCAATACTTTAGAAATATCCAATTTATTTATCAATTTTTGCGATCAAGGTATGGAATAGGGCGGGGATCAGGCTGTGACCATTCCAGGTGTTGTTATTGTTGGTGGCGCTCACGGCACGCTTGCCCTTGCCCGCAGCCTTGGCGCCCTTGATGTGCCCGTGCACTATATCACCCATGATTCACCGCTGCCGGGCTGGTCGCGTTTCGTGAAGAACACGATCCGCTGGTCCGGTCCTCATGATGCAGGGGCGATGGCGTTTTTACGCGATATGGCAGAGAAGCATCATCTGAAAGGGTGTCTTCTGGTGCCATCAGGGGATGGCGAGGTTCAGCTCGTTTCACAACATCGCGATGAGCTTTCCGCCCTTTACAAAATCGTCCTGCCTGATTGGTCCTCCCTTCAATGGTTGTGCGAGAAACCGCTGCTCTACAAACGCGCGGCGGAACTCGGTGTCAGCTTCCCCAGGACCTATGCCATGGTCTCGTCCGATGACGCCGATGCGCTGGACGTGACGTTTCCCGTTATCCTGAAGCCGAATATGGGCGGCGGCGATACCGCGATTTCCCGGGCGAAGGTTATCCGCGCCGATGACAGGCAGGCGCTGAAAGCCGCTTTTGCCGCTGCGAGCGGCGAGATCGGCGCGGGCAATGTCGTCGTGCAGGAGCTCATTCCCGGCGGGGGAGAAAGCCAGTTTTCCTATGCGGCGCTCTGGCGCGATGGCGAGCCTGTTGCAGAATTCACCGCCCGGCGCCTGCGTCAGTATCCCGTCGATTTTGGTTACACCAGCACCTGTGTCGAGGTTGTCGACAACCCTCAAGCGATCGATGCGGCAAGGAAAATATTGAAATCGGCCGGTCACAGCGGGTTGGTCGAGGTGGAGTTCAAGCGGGATGGCAGGGATGGATCGCTGAAACTTCTCGATGTCAATCCGCGCCCATGGTCGTGGTTTGGCCTGTGTTCAGCGGCCGGCATCGATCTCGGCGCGCTGCTGTGGCAGGTTGCCAACGACATGCCGACCGGCCAGATGCTCGATGCGCGGCAAGGTGTGTCATGGTCCTATCTTGTCCGTGATGCCATTGCCGCATTGACGTTAAATCGACGGGGACAGGCGGGAATTGGGGACTATGTCGCCTCTCTGCGCACAATCCGCAGCTGGGCGGCATTTGCGGCGAACGATCCTTTGCCGGGCCTTATCGACCTGCCGCTCACGGTCTGGAGAGTCATCAAAAAACGGGTTCTGCCCGGTTTGAAGTTGCGGTAATCGGTAATGGTGTTCTTGCGGTCGGTAAAACGCTCTCTGAAATATGGGGTCATAAGGGCGGGGCTGGAGATAGCTTCCCTGCCGGCGGTTCGTGCGGCTTTTCCGGCTCTTGCCGGGCGTGGCGTGATCTTCACGCTGCACCATGTTCGTCCTGACGAGGAAGCCTCAGCTTTTGCGCCGAATGCACACTTGTCGATCACGCCACAATTTCTGGAAGAGGCGATAGAGGCGGCGCTCGAATGTGGTCTCATTCCCGTTCATCTACACGATCTGCCGGGCCTACTCGCCGATAATTCCGAGAAACGGTCGTTCTGCGCTTTCACGCTTGATGACGGCTATCGCAACAATGCCGAATATGCTGCACCGATTTTCCAGAAATATGCTGTTCCCTATACGATTTTCATCACGCCGGGTTTTGTGGAGCGGACGCGTAGCGTGTGGTGGGAAACCACTGCCGCGCTGACGCAGAAAGCCACGTCCTTTGAATTCGATTTCGGGACAGGGCCGGAGGAGATTAAATCCGGCAGCCTTCCACAAAAAGCGGAAGCCTTTGCGCGTCTGGAAAACTTCGTCCAGATATTCGCGGAGGACGAGGCGGTGGAGAGGATCGACCGTGTCGCGGGGCAACATGGTATCGATCCGATCGCGATCGTGGAAAAACTCGTTATGGATGCGGCCGAACTCAAGGCGCTGTCGAGCGATCCCCTGGTCCATCTCGGCGCGCATACCATGATGCATGTGAACATGCGCAAGATCGATGCGGCGCGTCTGGCCTACGAAATCGAGGAATCGACAAGACGGGTGGAGACCTATGTCGGCCGTCGGCCGAGGTCCTTTTCCTATCCCTATGGCTGGATAAAGGCCGTGGGAGAACGCGAAGCGAAAGCGGTGTTTGATGCGGGATTTCCCGTAGCTGTTACCACGCAGGCCGGTGTTCTTGGGGCCCATAGCCTTGAAAAGCCGATGCTGTTGCCGCGCGTTTCGCTGAACGGCCGCTTTCAGAAAAAGCGCTTTGTCAAAGCGCTCATCTCAGGCCTGCCTTTCCGCTTCGTCTAGCGATCAACCTCTCCCTGCCATCTTTCGCCGATGACGACGACATGTGTCGGTGCGGCTAATCGAGCTGTCGTGTCATTTTTGTTATTCACATCCATTTATCTATTGATTATAAATAAATTTATCGAAGGAAAACATTACAACTTTTCTTAAGGTTTCGCCCGTGCTGTTGATTTTTTCCGATGACCTGACCGGCGCGCTTGATGCGGCCGCCCCCTTCGCCGGGCGCGGGCTTTCGACTGAAGTTGCGATTGGTCTTGAGGGCGTCCCTGCAGCGGTGGCCGATGCGCCGGCCGTCCTCAGCGTCAATCTGGGTTGTCGGGATGGTAAGGCGGATGAAGCCCGCCGCCGCACGCAGGAACTGATGGCACTGGTTCCGGCCGATACAATTCTGTTCAAGAAGATCGATTCCCGCCTGAAAGGACATATCGCCGCGGAAATGGATGCTGTTTCCTATCGGCATGCGCTTGTAGCGCCAGCCATTCCAGATTTTGGACGCATCGTCGTAGACGGTTCCGTGTCCGGCTTTGGCGTTGACGGCACGATTTCGGTTCATGAAAGACTGGGCGGTCACGCCAGCCGCTGCGCAATCCCCGACACCCTATCGCATGCGGACATCAGGGAGGCTTTGCTTGCCGGGCGCGCAAACGGGGTTGATCTTCTGGTGGGCGCGCGAGGGCTGGCCGAGGCGCTGGCCGAAATGATGACAGCGCAGGCAGTGCCCGAAGCGGCATCTATTCCCGTGGGTAAGGGGCTTTTCGTCATAGGTTCGCGCGACCCGATCACCGTTGAACAAATTGAAATCCTTAAAGGAACGGGGTTGGTATCGGTCACCGATGCACCCAATGGCGTCGTGCCCTTTCACGCGCATGCTCGTTCCAGCCTGACGCTCGTTTACGCGACGCAAGGGGCGGAAAATCTTTCCCCGCTCGAGGTTTCAGACCAGCTGGCGTATGGCGTCGTGCCGCTTTTCACTACCGGGACCGACACGTTGCTTTTGTCCGGCGGCGCCACGGCCGAAGCGGTGCTGCTTGCCATGGGGGTATCGCGTCTGCGCCTTGCCGGCGAGTGCCTCCCCGGTCTTGGTGTCGGCTGGTCCGGCGACCAATGTATCATTGCGAAGTCAGGTGGTTTTGGGCAAGCTGACACGTTGAAACGGATTGCGAAAATGATGCTTGGCGAAAATGACGCTGGAGAAAGCTGACCAGATGGGGCTGATGAAAGAAACGGCGCGCAAGGCACTTCCGGACATTATTTTCGAGAGAATGCACCGGGCGATCAAATCCGGCGCCTACAAGCCGGATGAACGGCTTCCGACCGAACATGAACTCGCCATGGAATTCGAAGTGTCGCGACCGGTGGTCCGCGAGGCGCTTCGGCGGCTGCGCGAACAGGGGTTCATCTATTCGCGAAGGGGTTCCGGCAGCTATGTGCGGGCATTCGGCCTGCGCGAGCCGCTGGGCTTCGGCCAGCTCGAAAATGTCGCTGACCTGCTGAACTGTTATGAATTCAGGCTGACTCTGGAGCCGGCAGCTGCGGCGGCGGCGGCCTTGCGGCATGATGGCGAGAGGCTCGTCGCAATCAAAAAGGCGCTCGAGCTGATGCGGGACGCCACCAATCGCCAGTCCCACCGTGAGGATGCCGATTATCAGTTCCACCTTGCCATCGCGCGGGCGGCACGGAATAGCTATTTCTCGACTGCGATGGAGGCTCTCAAGGACCACATTGCGGTGGGAATGAAGTTTCACGGCATGTCGGTGAAGCGCGAGGCATCCGGCCTTACCCGCGTGTTTGCCGAGCACGAGGCGATTGCGGTGGCGATTGCCGAAGGAGATGCCGAGGCCGCGCGGCGGCTGATGCACGACCATCTGACGGGATCACGTGACCGCCTCTTCGAGTCTTCGCATACGGATTGAGGGAAGTGACGGCGAGCCGGTGCGCGCGATAGCGCACCGGACTTTCGATTAGAAAGCGCGGCGGTAAATGCCGAGCACGTCATCAAGGCTCATATCGACGGGATTGTTGTCCATCAGCCGGCGGATTGCGTGAGCGTCTTGCGCATAACGGGGAAGGTCGGTTTCGCTTGCCCCGTGCCGCGCAAGGGACATTTCAATGCCGAGGCCCGCGCAGAAATCTGTCGCTGCCTTGCAAAGATCATCGGATGAAAGATGCTCGCGAAGCCCAAGCGCTCCGGCCACCTCCGCCGTCTTTGCCGAAACCGCGTGCTGGTTGAAAGCCAGAACATGCGGGAAGACGATAGCGTTTGCCAACCCGTGCGGCAGGTTGAGAAGCGTGCCGAGCGGATAGGCGATGGCGTGACCCGCCGCGGTATTGACCGGGCCAAGGCAGATGCCGCCATAGTAGGAGGCGAGCATCATTCCTTCGCGGGCTTCGGTATCCGCGCCGTCGCGAACGGCGCGCGCCAGATATTTGCCCACCAGCGAAAAGCCCATGCGGGCAAAACCGTCGATCATCGGATGGGCCTTGCGATTGGTGAAAGCCTCCACGCAATGCGCCATGGCATCCACCCCCGTCGCCGCTGTCACAGCTGATGGCACGGAATACGTGAGTTCCGGATCGAGCACCGCGAAATCGGCAATCAGATGAGGGCTTTCGACCGCGACCTTGCTGCCCTTGACGGGATCGGTGATGAGCGAGCGAATCCCGGCTTCCGAGCCGGTTCCGGCGGTGGTGGCAATCTGGACGAGCCTGGTGTCGCGCCCTGCGACTCTGTTCGGTCCTGCCACATCCTCAAGCGTCTGGCTGGAATTCCAGAGTGCGGCGACGAGCTTCGCCACATCCATCACCGAGCCACCGCCGAGGCCGATGACGAGATCGGGTTTGGCGGCGCGCGCTGCGGCCAGTGCTGCATCGAGCGTCCCTGTGTCCGGTTCGCCGGGAATGGCGTCGAAGACAGTGAAAGGACCCTGCAATTGCAGCCGGTCGGCAAATTTCGCTGTCAGCGGCGTGGCGATCACCAGGGTCGAAGCGGTTTTGCCGGCCCAGGCGCCGACCTGGGAAATGGTGCCGGCGCCAACGGCAAGCCTGCGCGGCTGATGGATGAGAATGGAGGCTGTGGACATGGTGTTCATCCTCTTGCGCCCTTGCCCGCCACGAGCTTGCGCGCATAGGCTATGGCCTCATTCATGTTGCCGTGATTGGCGATGCCTTTGCCGGCGATGTCGAAGGCCGTTCCATGATCGACCGAAGTGCGATCAATCGGCAGATCGACCGAGACATTGACGGCGGTATCGAAGGCGACGAGCTTGATCGGGATATGGCCCTGATCGTGATATTGCGCGACAACCAGATCGAAAGTGCCCGAATAGGCGCGGTGGAACACGGTATCGGCGGAGATCGGCCCGTGTACCTCGATGCCTTCAGCGCGCGCGGCGGCAACCGCTGGCGCAATCTGGTCATCATCCTCGGTGCCAAACAGACCGTTTTCGCCGCAATGCGGATTGATACCGGCAACCGCGATGCGCGGCCGCTCGTAACCGATGCGCTTTAAATGAGCATTGCCAGCGCGGATGGTCGCCAGCACCCGCTCCGTCGTTGCCCGGCGAATGGCTTCCTGCAGGGACACGTGGGTCGAGACGTGAATGACCTTCAGCCGCTCGGAGGCAAGCAACATGTAGGCGGCTGAAGAACCGGTTAGGCTGCGCAGCATGCCGGTGTGGCCGTCATAATGGTGGCCCGCAAGATTGAGGGCCTCCTTGTTAATCGGAGCAGTGACGATGCAGCCGATTGCGCCCGCTTCGGCATCCCGCACCGCTTTTTCAATGAAACGGAAAGCGGCGTCTCCGGCAACCGGCGACAGCGTGCCCCATGGCAGCGGCGCACCCTCCACCGGCAGATCGACCACATTCCGAGTAAGATCGATGTCGATGCCAAGCGCACCCCGCGCCGCTTCCAGCGTGGCAAGGTTGCCATAAATCCGCGTTGCTTCCCTATCCGGGGCGGACATTTCCGCAAGCGCGCGGACGGTGATTTCCGGGCCGACGCCGCAGGGGTCACCCATGGTGATACCAATGATGTTGCTCATCCGATTCTCCCGTCCTTGGCGTCTGCCCAGCCGGGCGCCAACCGGACATATTTGATTGCGCGGCGATGATAGGTGTAGCTTGCGTGCAGGGTACCGTCCGCTGCCTCCAGAAGCCATGGATAGGACATTTCCAGATTGCGGCCGTCGGTCGAATCGTTGGACAGACAGGTGCCCGGCCCGTCCTCGATCAAAATCCGGGTAGGAAAGCTGCGGCCGTCGTCATCGGACAGGCAGATGGAAACCGGCGCGCGCGGCACGCCCCATATGGGCACACATCCACCGCTCGGATCGGCATCCGGTCTGTCGTCTTCCTCGCCCAGTTCATCATAAAGCGAGGCGCGACGGTCGCTGGATTGCGCGGCGTTGACGGGGTTGCAGATCATCGCCAGCCTGCCGTGTGCGAGCCTGATCGCGGCGATGGAGGAATTATTGTTCGGTACGTCGGTCGGCAGCGGTTCTGTCCATGAGCGACCGCCATCTGTGCTTTCCGTGCGGTAAACGAAATCGGCCTGACGGCGGCGAAAAAAAGCGAAGTAGCGCCCATTCGCGCCCGCAACCGGGCTCATATGAACGCAGCCGGTCGAGCCCGCCAGCTCCTGCAATTGCCATGTGAGGCCGTTATCTTTCGATATGCCGAGTGCTGCGGTATCGTGGCTGCCGTTCCATTTCTGGCCGGGGCGTTGGACGCAGCGGAAGATCGGCAGAAGCCATGCGCCGTCATCGCGGATGCGAAGCGGCGCACGGATGAAGCAGCCTTTCGGAAGATCGAGAAAACGGCCATCTTCGGCGGACAGCTTTTCCGGCGTTGCCGGATCGCGTACGACCCGCGCCATGCGGATGCGGCATTCGTCCTGATTACCGGAGGGCTGGGCGGTGTGAAACAGCCAGAGAGTGCCATCAGGTGCGGTGAAACTAACCGGGTTCTGTTCGGAATGGGCGGGATCGTTGCTCAGGCGCTGCGGCGCTCCCCACCGGCTCGCGCCGGGTGTGAGCGCGGACGCGAAGATCGAAATATCCGATTTTCCCTCCAGCGTTCCGCCAAACCAGGCGCACAGCAGGGTGCCGTCCTGCAGAAGGTGCAGAAAGCTCGCATGGTTCTGGATCATCGGCGATGGCAGGAAAGCTTCGTGCCGGTTTTCCGAAACAGCATGGATGGCTCCGGTCATGGCGTGAGCAATGTCATCAGGGGTCATCGTGGTCTCCTCTTGGTCTGATGAAAATGACATATTCAAAAAGTTGTCAAGTTTATTTAAGACAAAAAGAGGTCCTAAAATTTTTGGTGACTTAAAATAAATGTATGTTTTATAACGATAAAACTTCTGTACTAGGCCTCAATAAAAAATCCTTCTGAAAAATAATTTGACAAAAAATGTTATAGCGTCGATGCTTTGATAACGGGTGGAGGAGACGATCATCCGCACGCCATGCTCCTCAATGCAGGAGACGGGGCTTTTGAATGCCTCTTGCGGCACGCCGCCATGTTGCTGAATTTCTGATCTGGGAGGAGAACGGAATGAAGAAGTCATTGATTGCGGGCGCCCTTGTTATGGGTTGCCTTAGCGCCGCGGTTTCGCCGGCGCTTGCGGCGTCGGGGCCGATCAAGATCGTGCTGGCGGAAGAGGCTGACCTGCTGGAGCCTTGCATGGCGACCCGCTCCAATATTGGTCGTATCATCATGGAAAATGTCAGCGAGACGCTGACCGAGCTTGATGTGCGCGGCAAGAACGGCGTGCAGCCGCGCCTCGCTGAAAAATGGGAGCAGAACGCGGATGGCAGCTGGCGTTTCCACCTGCGTGAAGGCGTGAAGTTTTCCGACGGCACGGGTTTCGATGCCAAGGATGTCAAGCATAGCTTCGAACGCATCATGAGCGACAAGAATGCATGCGAATCCCGTCGTTACTTCGGCGGTATGACCGTCACCCCCACGATTGTCGATGACCATACGATCGACTTCAAGACAGAGCCAGCCCAGCCCATTCTGCCGCTCCTGATGTCGCTCGTCACCATCGTGCCCGAAGAAACCAAGATGGAGTTTATCCGCGAGCCTGTTGGCACCGGACCTTACAAGCTGACCAACTGGACACCGGGCCAGCAGATTGTTTTGACTGCACGTGACGACTATTGGGGCGCCAAGCCGCAGGTGACGGAAGCGACCTATCTTTTCCGCGCTGATCCCTCGGTTCGCGCCGCCATGGTGCAGACCGGCGAAGCCGATCTTTCACCCTCCATTTCGCAGCTCGACGCGACAAACCCGAAGACCGACTTTTCCTATCTCGACAGCGAGACGGTCTACATGCGCCTCGACCACAACATCGCGCCGCTGAATGACGTGCGGGTGCGCCGTGCACTCAACCTCGCCATCGACCGGCAGGCTTTCCTCGGCACGCTGGTTCCCGAAGGTGCTGTGCTGGCCACCGCACTCGTTCCGCCGACCACGCTCGGCTGGAACCCTGATGTCAAGGTTTTCCCCTACGACCCTGATGGCGCGAAGAAGTTGCTGGAGGAGGCAAAAGCTGCTGGTGTGAAGGTGGATACGCCGATCACCATCATCGCGCGCACTGCGAACTTCCCTAATGTCACCGAGATCATGGAGGCGATCCAGCAGCAATTGCAGGAAGTCGGCTTCAAGATCGACCTCAAATTCGTGGAAGTGGCCGAGCACGAAAGCTATTATTCCAAGCCCTTCAAGGAAGGCCGGGGACCGCAGATCGTCGCTGCCATGCACGACAATTCCAAGGGTGATCCGTCCTTCACCATGTTCTTCAAATATGCCACCAAGGGCACGCAATCCGGCTTCTCGGACCCCAAGGTGGATGACTTGATCGAAAGAGCATCCGCAGCCGTCGGCGATGAACGCGCCAAGCTCTGGTCCGAGCTCATCGCCTACCTGCATGACGATGTCGTGGCGGATGTGCTGCTGTTCCACATGGTTGGCTTCTCACGCGTCTCCGAACGGCTGGACTTCAAGCCCACCATCGCCACCAATTCGATGCTGCAGCTTTCGGAAATCGGCATCAAGTAAGCCGGTATCTCATCTGCCAAAGAGCGGCGGCGGAGCTTTAGCTTCGCCGTCGTGCTGAACACCGGAGGTAACCATGCTGAGCTTCATCCGAAAACGTTCCGTTGCGAGCCTGATCTCCCTGGTCGGCCTCATCGTAATGGTTTTCTTCCTCTCCCGCCTGACGGGCGACCCGGCCGCACTATTTTTGCCGGTGGAGGCTTCGGAGGAATTGAAGCAGCAGTTTCGTGCGCTGCATGGGCTGAACGATCCGCTGATGGTGCAGTTCCTGCGCTACGCGGGCGACGTGATGACGGGGGATCTGGGTGAATCGCTCAGGAAAGCCCGCCCTGCGCTGGATGTGGTGCTGGAGGCTTTCGTCTGGACGCTGTGGCTTGCGGTCATCACCATGTCGCTCGTCACCACAGCAGCAATCGTCGTCGGTTCGCTTGCCGCTTTCCGCTCCGGTGGCTTCTTCGATCGCATGGCCTCCACCATTTCGCTCATCGGCGCTTCCGTGCCGGATTTCTGGCTCGCGATCGTGGCGATCGTGGTGTTTTCCGTCAATCTCGCCTGGCTGCCCACCTCCGGCACCGGCTCGGTGCTGCACTGGATATTGCCGATCTCGGTTCTGTTCGTGCGCCCCTTCGGCATCATCGTTCAGGTGGTGCGCGGCTCGATGATCGGTGCGTTGTCCTCTGCCTATGTCAAAACGGCGCGCGCCAAGGGTGTGAAATCGGGTCCGATCATCTTCATCCACGCCTTGCGAAACGCCATGCTCCCGGTCATCACCGTCATCGGCGATCAGGCGGCAAGCCTTCTCAACGGCGCAGTCATCGTCGAAACCATCTTTGGTTTCCCCGGGGTTGGCAAGCTGATGATCGATTCCATTCTTCAGCGCGATTTCAACGTCGTGCTGGCAGCAATACTTGTGACCGCGCTTGCGATCTTCCTGATGAATCTTCTGATCGATATCGCCTATGCGTTGCTCGATCCACGTATCCGGCACTGAGGAGACGTTCAGCCATGAGCCTTTCAAACGCCGATACAGAAATCATTGATGAGCCATCCTTTGCAACGCGCATGCTGCGCATGTTGTGGGCGGATAAATTCGCCCTCTGCGCCGCGATCTTCCTCGTCGTCGTCATCATTCTCGCCTTTGTCGGCCCGGCGTGGCTTGGCGAGCTGGCGACGAAGCAGAACCTGCGTGGACGCAACCTTGCCCCGTTCGAATGGCAACGCGAATGGTATTTCTGGCTGGGGGCGGATGCGCTCGGTCGCCCGCTGCTGGCGCGCATCGTCGCCGCCACGCAAAATACACTGATGATCGCCGCCGGTGCCGTTTTCCTTTCCGCCGTCACCGGCACCGTGCTTGGCCTGATCGCCGGTTTTTCCTCCAACCGTGTTGGCCAGATCATCATGAGGCTCGCGGACGTGATCATGTCGTTTCCGTCACTGTTGATCGCGGTCATCGTGCTTTATCTGCTCGGCTCATCCATCCTCAACCTAATGCTGGTTCTGGCGATAACCCGCATCCCCGTTTACATCCGCACCACAAGGGCCGAAGTGCTGGAGGTGCGTGAACGCATGTTCGTACAGGCGGCGCGCGTGATGGGCGCATCGGGCAAACGTATCCTGTTCCGCCATATTCTACCCGTGGTCCTGCCGACACTGACAACGCTTGCGACGCTCGATTTCGCCTATGTGATGCTGGCGGAAAGCGCGCTGTCTTTCCTTGGTATCGGCATTCAGCCGCCGGAAATCACCTGGGGCCTGATGATCTCGCAGGGGCGGCAGTACCTCACCAATGCCTGGTGGCTGTCCTTCTGGCCGGGCCTTGCCATCATACTCACCACTCTGTCGCTCAACCTGCTGTCCAACTGGCTGCGCATTGCGCTCGACCCCGTGCAGCGCTGGAGGCTGGAAATGAAAGGCCGCAAACATGGCTGACCATCTTCTCGATGTGCGCAACCTTTCCGTGGAGTTTCACACCGCAGGCGGTGTCGTGCATGCGGTGAAGGATGTTTCCTATCATATCGACCGTGGTGAAACGCTTGCGATCCTCGGTGAAAGCGGCTCGGGCAAATCGGTATCGTCCTCGGCCATCATGAACCTCATCGACATGCCGCCCGGACGTATCAGCGGCGGCCAGATATTTCTTGATGGCAAAGACCTTCTGACAATGCCGGCTGAGGCCCGCCGCGAGATCAATGGCCGGCGCATCGCCATGATCTTTCAGGACCCGCTCAGCCATCTCAATCCGGTCTATACCGTCGGCTGGCAGATCCGCGAGGCGATGACCACCCATGGAATGGACAGGGTGAAAGCCGAAGCGGAGGCGAGGCGGCTTGTCGCGCGCGTTGGAATTCCTGATCCGGACGGAGCCTTGAAGAAATATCCGCATGAATTTTCTGGCGGCCAGCGCCAGCGTGTGATGATCGCCATGGCGCTTGCGCTCCGGCCCGATCTCCTGATCGCCGACGAGCCGACCACGGCACTCGATGTGACGGTTCAGGCTGAAGTTCTTGCCCTGCTCAAGGAATTGCAGCGGGAAACCGGTATGGCCGTTCTCATCATCACCCATGATCTTGGCGTCGTCGCCGAAATCGCCGACCGCGTGGTCGTGATGGAAAAGGGCGTGCTGGTGGAGGCAGGCACGGTTCGCGAGGTCTATCGCAACCCAAAGCATCCCTATACCCGCAAGCTCATCAGCGCCGCCCCCGGCAGGGGCGAAATGCACGAGCCGAATGCGACCGGCGGACCGCTGCTCCGTGTGCGCGATGTGCGCAAACGTTATGGGGCTTTCGAGGCACTGAAGGGCGTTTCCTTCGACCTTATGGCGGGGGAAACCATAGCTGTCGTTGGCGAAAGCGGTTCCGGCAAATCGACACTCGCGCGCATTCTGCTCCGGCTCGACGAGCCGGATGCCGGCAGCGCCGAGTGGAAGGGGCGTGATCTCTTCAAGCTTTCGCCTGCCGAACTCTTTGCCCTCAGGCGTGATTTACAGATGGTGTTTCAGGATCCAACCCAGTCGCTGAACCCCCGCATGACTGTGTTCCAGCTGGTTTCCGAAGCCTGGGTGATCCATCCGGACATACTACCCAAAGCGAAATGGCGCGAACGGGTCGCTGAATTGCTGCATCAGGTCGGCCTCTCGCCGGAACATATGCGCCGTTATCCGCATCAGTTTTCCGGTGGGCAGCGGCAGAGGATCGCGATTGCCCGCGCGCTGGCGCTGGAGCCGAAGCTCATCATCTGCGATGAAGCGGTCTCGGCGCTCGACGTGTCTGTCCAGGCGCAGGTTGTTGCACTTCTTGACAAGCTGCGCCGTGAAATGGGCCTCTCCTTCATCTTCATCGCGCATGACCTGCCGGTGGTCCGCGATTTTGCCGATCACGTCATGGTCATGCAGCGGGGAGAGGTTGTGGAATTCGGGACTGTCCGGCAGGTTTTCGAAGCGCCGCGCGAGGGCTATACGCGCGCACTTCTTTCCGCCAGCCTCGATCCCGACCCCGATATGCAGTCTGTGCGTCGGATCGATGCCGATCACACTATTGGAAATCCAAGCGGAGTTCTTTCATGACCAAACAAGCCTTCGTCGCGCTCGTGACCTGTTTCAACGAGGACGAAACCATCAATTACGAAGCGACCCGTGCGCAGGTGCGCCGTCAGGTGGCGGCCGGCAACAACATCATGTGCGCCGGAACTAACGGCGATTTCACCGCACTGACGCATGAAGAAAAAATCCGGCTGACGGAAGAGGTGGTGGACGAAGTTGCGGGCCGTGCGAAGGTCATCGTCAACGCCGGCATGCCCGCCACTTTCGAAACGCTGCAACTCGCCAAAGCCTTCGACCGCATCGGCGTAGACGGTATTGCCGTCATCACACCCTTCTTCATCGCCTGCACCCAGGATGGGCTGATCCGCCATTTCTCGACTGTAGCCGACGCCGTCGAAACACCGGTCTATCTTTACGATATTCCCGCCCGAACCCAGAACCACATAGAGCCGGAAACCGCCCGCAAACTTGCCGCCCATGGCAACATTGCCGGCATCAAGGATTCGGGCGGTGCGCAGCAGACGCTGGAAGCCTATCTACAGGTAGCAAAGGAGATGCCCGGTTTCGAAGTCTATTCCGGCCCGGATCATCTCGTTCTCTGGTCGTTGCAGAACGGTGCCGCCGGCTGCATCTCCGGCCTCGGCAACGCGCTCCCGGATGTACTTGCCGGCATTCTCAATGCTTTCAACGCCAGCGATATCGCCGAGGCCGAACGCCAGCAGGCGATCTATACGGATTTTCGCACCGATCTCTATGCGCTCGGTTTTGCGCCCGCCATGGTCAAGCGCTCGCTTTACCTTCAGGACCCATCCGTCGGCGCCAGCCGGCAACCCGCCCTTCTGCCGGATCAGGAACAGGACGATCGGATCGTGGAAATCTTACGTCGCTATCACCAGCTGTGACGCCACCGCCCGAATGTGACGTGCAGGAGTGAAGCCGTGTGGCGCCACGTGAAAAATATCCACAAAACGGCCAGAAGCCGAAGCATTTATACAGCCTTGTCCGGGACGAATAATTTGTGACACAAACACGAAATTTCCCTTGTCAGTCCCGCCATTGATGTTTATGAGGAGCGCGCAACGCAAGCGTTCGCGCATGCGGAGAGGTGGCAGAGTGGTCGAATGCACCGCACTCGAAATGCGGCATACCTGCAAGGGTATCGTGGGTTCGAATCCCACCCTCTCCGCCAGAACTTGGGTCACTCTTCCCCAATTACCCGCAAGCCCATGAGTTTCCTAGCCAATTCCTGACCGACTGCCCTAACCAGAGGCACTCCAGTCATGAATGTATCGCGCATTGTATCGCTCCATGTACAGTCCGATGTATCGCCGGACGCGGAAATGATTTCCGCGAAGAAACGGAATCGCAAGCTTAAAACGCGATCTTCCGGGCTCTATCTGGTCAGAAGCGGCGGCATCTACCTTTTTCAGATCAGATTGCCGAAACGCATCGGCGGCGGCGCAGGCTCGCGACCGATACGCATCAGCCTCGGTGCTCTGCCGCATCAGGAAGCCAGGGAACTTGCCGACGCGCTCGCTGCGTTGGCACGGACCGTGTTCAGGGAGATTGAAGAGAGAATGGCTGGCTACGAAGGACCCGATCTGGCGCACATCGTGAGCGGTCTCGCCGACGAGGACATCCCTGCCGACGACTGGCCGTTCGAATTCGCGACGCTGATTCTCAAAGGCGGACTATTCGACTTGCGCGAGCCTGCTCGCGCCCCGACGCCGGAAGAGGCAAAGGTCTCGAGATGATGCGCGGGCTTGTGCGCATCGGTCGGGAGGTTTCGGCGAAGCAGTCCGGGCAGCCTCATGATGAGATGATTGCCGACAACGCAGACATGCTCGTCGCACGGCATATCGCCAAATATGACGAAATGGCCGGGCCTGTCTCGATTCCCGAGCAGCTCTATTCATCGACCCAGATGCCCATGCCATCCGCTCCGACCGCGATGCCAGTTGCGCCTTCGATCAAGCGATCGAAGAAAGGGCCGATTTCGCGTTCGGAAACGCCTGCATTCAAGGAGGATCGCCGAACCGTCGAACGCAAGCCGTCTACGAAACCGCTGTTCAGCCAGATTGCAACCGAGTATCTGACGCTCCGTCAATCGGGCAAGTCTGGGAAAAGCACGGACCTCGACATCGCGGAATTCCGTCTCAATCTGTTCGTCGAGCTGATCGGCGACCATCCGATCGACACATACACGCCGACGGACCTGCAGGCATTCATCGAGCTTCTGAAATTCTGGCCAGCACGGCAGAAAGACCGGGATGAGAGCCTGACGCCGTGGCAGATCATTGCCGAAAATCAGGATTTCCATCTCGAAACACTTGCACTCAAAACTTTGCAGGAGGGATATGTAGCCGTCGTGAAGACGGTTTTCGGCTCCAGAACGACCACCTATGACTATGCCAATCCAGTCGCCGGTGCGAAACTTGTCTACCCGGATTCCGCTCGCGACCCTCTTCGCACAGAGCCGCTGTCGGTCAAGAAGATTGGTCTACTGCTCAAAACAGGTGTCGAGCAGGGCATGATGGATACGGCAATGCTGCCACTGCTCGGTCTTTTGACAGGACGACGGCTCGGCCTGCTGGTTCATCTCCAGGGGATCGATTTCCGCGAAAAGTTCGACGGCGTCTGGGTCGCGCAGACCGGGGGCATCGTCTACCGCGACGGCGTCTGGCGGCGAGTGCCTTACAAAACGGACGCCAGTGTCAGCTTCTTCGTGCTGCACAATTTCCTGGTCGAAATCGGTTTTCCGCAATGGGCGAAAGAGCAGGGCGACGCGTTCATTTTCCGTGAACTGATGAGACTGGACGACCCCAGCAAGAGTGCGTCGTCCTACATGTCACGTCTCATGGAAGAGGCTGGCATCAAGGATGTTGCACAGGAGAAGTTTCACTCGCTGCGGGCAGCGTTCATTTCGACCTCCGGTGACAAAGGTATCGAAGCGCGTGATCGCAAGCTTCAGGCGGGTCACGAGCTGGGTGCCGATGAGCACGAGCTGTATGGCTTCCAAACCTTGACCGAAACAAAGGCCCGCCAGATCGCTTACATGCCGCTGCCCGACATCGATCTGACATCTTACCAGGGCCTGGATTTCGACAGGTTGGCGATGGCGAAGAGAACTCGGGGACGTCGGGCTAAACAGGCTTGACCTCCTCGGTCCCTGAAAACCACCCATGACCTTCTCTATCTTCCCTCGCGCCCCTGTAGCTCGGAGTAGGGGCGTAACATCAAAAAGTTGAAGAATCGGATTTACAATCAGGAGGATAATGAATGAAATGAGCTGATCGAAATATCTGGGGGCTTTTGCCGTCTCCAACAGCTCTAGCCGGCCGGGACTGACTATGGACTTAATCAAGAATACTGGCCGCGAGCGAGTTCTCGACAAGCTGGAGGAGTGGCTGAAGGCAGGCTCGGCGGTCGACATCATGTCCCCCAGCCTGTCGCTACATGCCTTCGCTGAAGTCCGCGAACTCTTAAAGAGGGCAGACTCGGTAAGATTACTGCTAGAGGACCGAGCCCCCCTAACCCCCTTGTTGTTCGGTGGTCATTCTGACATTGGCTATCGGAACAAGCTCCAGGGTCGATGGCACGCCAAATCCACCCTTGATTGGCTTGGACGCCATGTTCAGGTCCGCTACGCTGATAGGCTACCCCAATCCATGGCCATCGTCCGTAACGCTAGCCTGAGCAGGGCCGCGATCGGCGCATGTTCGCTGACAACTGAGGGGTTGGGTATAACACCGGGAAGCCGATTGGGATTGGTGCAGGCAACATCCACGGATGAGGAAACTGCAGCCTTCTCATCATGGTTCCAAAACGCCTGGGATACCGTTCCGCGCAGGCCCGATGCCGATGATCTGGAACGCGTTCTTGCCGACGCAGCATCTCAACGCGCGCCATCCCTAATCTACTTCAAGTTTCTGTTCGAAATGTTCAAGGATTTGGGGGATGAGCTTGATGAGGAGCGCATCGTAAAATCCGCTACTGGCATCCGGAACACTACCGTCTGGAAGAAGCTCTTCAAATTCCAACGAGATGGCGTCGTCGGGGCAATCGACAAGCTAGAGCGCATCGGAGGATGTATCATTGCCGATAGCGTCGGCCTGGGTAAGACATTCGAAGCGCTCGCGGTGATCAAGTATTACGAGCTCCGCAATGATCGCGTCCTGGTGCTCTGCCCCAAGCGGCTACGCGATAACTGGACCCTCTACAAAGCCAACGATCGACGAAATAGCCTTGCGAGCGATCGCTTCAATTACGATGTTCTCAATCACACCGATTTGTCACGGGATGGCGGCACCTCGGGTGATATCGATCTCTCGCACGTAAACTGGGGGAACTACGACCTCGTGGTGATCGACGAGTCCCATAATTTCCGCAACAAGGCGACCCATAAGGACCGCGACACCCGCTACGATCACTTAATGAAGCGCGTGATCAAGGCGGGTGTGAAGACCAAGGTCCTGATGCTGTCTGCAACGCCGGTAAACAACAGGCTAGCGGACCTGAAGAACCAGATCGCCTTCATGACCGAAGGTAGCGATATCGCCCTGATCGATCACGGTATCCCGAGCATTGAAGCAACCATCCGCAAGGCTCAGGGTCAGTTCAATAGGTGGCTCGACCTGCCCGAGGGTGAGCGTCGCACATCGCGCCTGATGGACATGCTGGGTTTTGACTACTTCAAGCTGCTGGACATGTTGACCATTGCCCGATCCCGGAAACACGTGCAGCGCTATTACGGCACGGCAGAGACAGGCCACTTTCCTGATCGCTTGCAGCCGATCAACGTTAAGGCAGATGTCGATCTGGCAGGCGAGTTCCGTCCGATCCGCGAGATCAACAACGAGATCAGGCGGCTTACGCTCGGAGCCTATGCGCCGCTGCGTTACGTGGTGCCGGACAAGCAAGAGGCCTACGACGCGAAATACAGCACCAAGATTCGTGGAGGCGAAAGCTATTTTCGTCAGGCAGACCGTGAGGAAAGCCTTATCCACCTGATGCGCGTCAATCTGCTCAAGCGGATGGAAAGCTCGGTGGCCTCCTTTGCTCTCACGATCAAGCGTCAGCTCGATGACGTGAACGCGTTGCTTGCCAAAATCGAGGCTCATGATGAATCCATTGATGAGCTTGCGATCGACGATGTGGACATCGACGACCCTGCCTTTGAGACGCTCCTCGTCGGCCGCAAGGTCAAGGTTCTCTTGCAGGACGTCGATCGGGTACGCTGGCAGCAGGACCTGATTGAAGATAGGAACCGCCTGGCTACGCTGCTGTCGGCTGCACGCTCTGTGTCCGCAGATCGCGACGCAAAGCTATCGGAGCTGAAAGTACTGATCACCCGCAAAGTTCAGGCACCTATCAACGGCGAGAACAGGAAGATATTGCTGTTCACCGCCTTTGCGGACACCGCTGACTACCTTTACCGTGAGCTCGGCGAGTGGGCACATGCGACGCTTGGAATCCATACCGCCGTGGTAACCGGCACTGGCGCAAACAAGACTACGCTTCAGAGCCTTCGCTCGGACATGAGCTCCATCCTCAGTGCCTTCTCGCCCCGATCTAAGGAACGGCCTCCAGAAATGGCTGGTGAGGGAGAGATCGATCTTCTGATCGGCACAGACTGCATTTCGGAAGGCCAGAACCTCCAGGACTGCGATTTCCTCGTCAATTACGACATCCATTGGAATCCTGTGCGCATCATTCAGCGCTTTGGCCGCGTTGACCGTATCGGCTCGACGAACCAACGTATTCAGCTCGTGAATTTCTGGCCGAACATCGAGCTCGACGAGTACCTCGACCTGGAATCGAGAGTGAGTGGACGCATGGTCCTCCTTGATGTGTCCGCAACCGGTGAGGAAAACGTCATCGAGTTCCAGGCCGGTAATCAGATGAACGACCTGGAATACCGCCGTGCTCAGTTGCAGAAGATGCAGGACTCGGTGATTGACCTCGAAGACCTGTCCAGCGGCGTTTCCATTGCCGACCTCACGCTCAATGATTTTCGCATCGACCTCGCAGGTTATCTGCGCGATCACCGTGAGCGGCTCGAGGCATTGCCACTTGGTACCTACGCTGTGGTTTCACCGCCTGAGGACGAGTTTGTCAGTGCCGAAAACGTAATCTCGCCTGGGGCCATTTTCTGCCTGCGCGCGGTCGGCGAGGCTGCGGAGCGGTTGGCGGAACCGGGCTATCCGCTCAAGCCGCACTTCGTTGTTCATGTCAGCGACGAGGGAGAGGCGCTTTTGCCATACACCCGTGCGAAGCAGGTTCTGGACCGCCTCAAGAAGGTTTCCATCGGACGCGATCTGCCTGATGCCCAGGCCTGCGGCCGGTTCGACAAATCCACCCGCTTCGGGCGGGACATGGAGCCCTATCAAAAGCTCCTGGCTCGGGCCGTCGCCTCGATTGCGGGAAAGAGCGAGGAGCGTGCGGTCGCTAGCCTGTTCTCTCCAGGTGGTACGCATGCATTGAAGGGGGAGTTCGCCGGCATCAACGATTTCGAGGTCGTCGCATTCCTCGTGATCCTTCCGGAGACAAGCGCGGAATGAATGCAGCGGCCTGCATCAGTGCTGTCGTTGACGCTCTCGGGTTACCCGCGAATGCGCGCGTTGACATTCGCGTGCCGAAGAAAATGCTTGTTGAACAGGGCGCACCGACGTCGACCGACAAGCGCGCTATTCAAGATGGCATTGATGAACTGCTGTGGTTCGCGGCCTGCAAGCCCGGAACTGTCGGCGTTCCGACCTTCGCGGACGATGTACGTGAGTATGTTGAAATCGCTGTCATTGGCTGTGCCTTCCGAGCTGGAGCGAAAAGTAGACGGCTAATAGAACTCATCCATCGCGCGATCCCCTATCCTGTCATTTTGATCACGGCGGATGATCAAGGGATCGATGTGTCCATGGCTCATAAGCGGCGCGCCCAAAACGAGGCTGCCAAGGTCGTCGTGGATAGAAATGCAGCCACACGCCTAACCGAACCGACGACGCCGACCCCGAGTGAGAAGGCCTTCCTGGATAGCCTCGAGCTTTCGAAGCAATCGCAACGGGACTTGTACGCACTGTACGACGGATGGCTGGCACGGGTTGAGGCGATGAATGCGGCCAACCTGGTCGGCTCCTTCTCGGTGACGAAGGACGAGCACCAGATCATGCGCCGCCGAGCGGCAATTGAGGACTACGAGAGACTGGACAAAGAAAACTCCCTTTTGCGGTCGCAGGCGGCAAAGGCGAAACAGATCAGTCAGCGCGTCGACCTGAACCAAAAGATAAAGGCGATCGAACGCGAAATGGAACAAGCAAAGCAGGCAATGGGGGGCGAGCAGCCATGAAGATTTCGACCATTCTGGACCATATCGATAGTGGGCATATGGCCTTGCCGGAATTCCAGCGAGGATATGTCTGGAACACCGAACAGGTGCGTGGCCTGTTTACCTCGCTCTACCGACGCCACCCCGTCGGCGGGCTGCTGGTCTGGGCAACGGAAGCCGTTACCGCAAATCATCGCGGCGACGGCCAGCTCGCCTCCGGGATCGTGAAGCTATTGCTGGATGGCCAGCAGCGGGTCACCTCCCTCTACGGTGTCGTCCGCGGCAAGCCACCTGCGTTCTTCGACGGCAACGCCAAGGCCTTTACGGGCCTGTATTTCAACCTTGCCTCGGAGACGTTCGAGTTCTTCCAGCCGTTGAAAATGTCTGGAGACCCTCTCTGGATCGACGTGTCGGCTCTGATGAAGTCAGGCCATGATGGCGTTGGAAAGATCATGGCCTCGCTCGGGCCGACACCACCCGGAGAGTACTATGGCCGCCTAAGCCGGCTGCTGGGCATCCTGGAAATCAACCTTCATGAAGAAGAGGTCACGGGGACGGACAAGACCCTCGACGTGGTCGTCGATATATTCAACAAGGTGAACAGTGGCGGCACCAAGCTTTCCAAGGGCGATCTGGCGCTGGCCAAAATCTGCGCGGAGTGGCCTGAGGCCCGCACGGAGATGAAGGGCAAGCTGAAGGCTTGGAACCGAGCGGGTTACGACTTCAATCTCGATTGGCTCCTGCGATCGATCAACACCGTGCTAACCGGTGAGGCCAAATTCCTCTATCTGCACAATCAGTCCGCCACCGACATTCAGGACGGCCTCAAGCGGGCCACCAAGCGCATTGACGCCTGCCTCAATCTCATTTCCGGCAGGCTTGGATTGGATCACGCTCGGGTTTTCTTCGGTCGCTTCGCTGTTCCCGTGATCGTGCGCTATCTGGATCAAAAGGGCGGTGCGCTGGATGAGGTCGAGCGGGACAAGCTTCTGTTTTGGTTCGCGCAGGCTGGAATGTGGGGCCGTTACTCAGGCTCGACTGAATCCTTCCTGGATAAAGACCTCGAGGCGCTGGAAGGCCCCGACGGCGGCCTCGACAAACTCCTGGAGCAGTTGCGGCTGTGGCATGGTGGATTGCGGGTCGAGAAGGGCCATTTCACTGGATGGAGCCTCGGTGCCCGCTTCTACCCCGTGCTTTACATGCTGACACGGATGGGAGCGTCCAAGGACTGGGGAACGGGTATCGAATTGAAATCCGGGCTGCTGGGCAAAATGAATGCGCTTGAAGTCCACCACATCTTTCCGAAGGCGCAACTCTACAAACAAAAGGTCCCGCGTTCGCAAGTGAACGCGATTGCCAATTTCTGCTTTCTGACCAAGGATACCAATCTCAGCATCCGCGACACGCTGCCTGAGGTCTATTTCCCGAAGATCGAGTCCAAGCACCCGGGCGCTTTGGCATCCCAGTGGATTCCGATGGACGAGTCCTTGTGGAAGATTGACCGTTATGCCGACTTCCTTGAGGCCCGAAAGGAACTGCTGGCGGCCGAGGCGAACAAGCGGTTCGCCTCGCTGCTGCATGGCGATGACAGATGGATTGCCGAACCTGCGCGGGTATCAACGATTTCCACGACGGCTGCGGCCGGTGGCATATCCAGCGCCGATGAGGAGGCAGACCTGCAGGCGATCAATGATTGGGCCGTCGAGCAAGGTTTCACCGACGGTGTCATCGCCTATGACCATTCGAACCCGGAGACAGGCGACCAGATCGCTGTTTTCGACCTCGTCTGGCCAAACGGACTCCAGGAGGAGTTGTCAGAACCGGTCGCCGTGCTACTGAACGAAAACGACGAGACCATTGCCCTTGCGAGTGCCGCCGGCTTCCGCTGCTTCACCAGCGCCGCCGCGTTCAAGGACTACGTCAACAAGGAAATGTTGGGACAACTGGCGGCGTAAGGCGGCTGTTTGGCAATGACTGAAATGGATGTGCGATGAAGAAGCTTGAACTGAACGACCCTGAGACGAAGAGCGCCGATGTTGTCTCGGACAATCTAAGCGCATTGCAGTCGCTTTTCCCTGATGTCTTCCGTGAGGGCAAAATCGATTTCGACGTCCTCAAGCAACTTCTCGGCGATGCGGTCGATGACCGGGATGAGAAGTACGGTTTGAACTGGCACGGAAAGCGGAAGGCGCGTCAGATCGCTCTGACGCCTTCCGTCGGCACCCTTTTGCCTAGCCCCGGGGAGAGCGTTGACTGGAATGCCACCCAGAATCTGATGATCGAGGGCGACAACTTGGAAGCGTTGAAGCTCTTGCAAAAGAGCTACGCTGGAAAAGTGAAGCTCATCTACATTGATCCACCGTACAACACCGGCAAAGATTTCGTTTATCCGGACGACTTCCGCGACAGCATTAAAAACTATCTTGAGCTAACCGGGCAGGTCGATAGCGGTGGCAAAAAGGCGACGTCCAACACTGAGACTTCAGGTCGCTTTCATACTGATTGGCTGAACATGATCCTGCCGCGCCTCAAGGCAGCTAAGACGCTCCTACGACGTGATGGCGTTATTCTCATCAGCATTGACAACCAAGAAATTTCCAACCTCCGACTGCTTTGTGATGAGATATTTGGCGCGGAGAACTTTGTCTCATGCTTCGTGTGGGAGAAGGGAAGGAAGAACGACGCCAAGCTCGTGTCAAACGGCCACGAGTATATTTTGGTCTATGCGAATTCTCTCGGTTATCTACAAGAATTGAAGATTAAGTGGCGAGAAGAGAAGCCTGGAGCCCGCGAAATCTGGGAGAAGTATTTAGAATTGCGTGCGGAACACGGAGGCGACGACCGGGCCATAGAGCGTGACCTCCAAGCTTGGTTCGCGGCACTTCCGAAGACACATCCTGCTAAGAAATGGAGCCGCTACAAAAGGGTCGATAAGAATGGCCCATGGAGAGACCGAGACATCTCATGGCCCGGTGGTGGCGGACCTCGGTACGATGTTCCTCACCCCGCGACAGGAGAAGCATGTGCGGTACCTGAAGCGGGCTGGCGCTATGCAAATTACGCGGAAATGAGTCGTCAAATCAAACTTGGCCTTGTTGAATTCCGGGAAGACCATACAGAGCCACCATTTAGAAAGGCGCATATCCGACCAATCCCTGAGGAAGATGACACGCCCGAGATTGAGGAATTAGAAGACGACAACGATGATGAAGGAGAAGAGGAGTTCGCTACCCAAGTCCGAGGATCGTATTTCTATAAGCAGTCCCAGGTCTCTGTAAAAGCGTTGCGAAATCTCATGGGGGCGCAGGTCTTCAATAATCCAAAGGATTTTGAAGAAATTGCGCGGCTTATTGACTATGCCACGGTTGGCGATCCTACTGCTATAGTTCTGGACTTCTTCGCAGGCAGCGGTACGACTGGCCAGTCCGTTTGGTCGCTAAACGTTCGAGACGGTGGACGGCGTCGATTCATATTAGTTCAATTGCCCGAGCCGCTTGCCCCGTCGAAAAAGGATCAGAAGGCCTCAGCAAACTACTGTGACAAGCTTGAAAAGCCGCGAACTATTGCCGAACTCACAAAGGAGCGCCTGCGTCGGGCGGGACAGAAATTCAAAGATGATACCTCATTTGAAGGCGACCTCGGTTTTCGCGTCTTCAAACTCTCCCGGTCGAACATCCGTGCATGGGAGCCAATCTCGTCCGACGTCGAAGGGACGTTGCTTGCCAATGCCGAGCACATTGTCCCTGGTCGCACCGAGCAGGATATCTTGTATGAACTCCTGCTCAAACTCGGTCTCGATCTCTGCGTCTCTATCGAGACGCAGCAGATAGCCGGCAAATCCGTTCACGCTATCGGCGGGGGCGCACTGATGGTTTGCCTTGCAGACGGATTGACGAAGGATGTCGTTGAAAGCCTTTCGGCGGGCATTGTCGCATGGTGGAAAGACCTTGCCCCGGCCGTTGATACCCGGACCGTGTTCAAGGACTCCGGCTTTGCTGACGACGTTGCCAAAACCAATATGGCGGCGATCCTCAACCAGAACGGCATTCTCGACGTTCGCAGTCTTTAAGGGAGGGCGGGATGAAGCTTCATTTTGAATCCGACCTCGACTATCAAAAGGCTGCGATTGAGGCTGTTTGCCAGCTGTTTCGCGGTCAGGAGACAAACCGCACCGAGTTTACCGTGACGCGACGCTCAGTTGGCGGCGTGCAGGGCGAGTTGGGCCTCGTGGAAAATGCGCTCGGCATCGGCAACCGGCTGACTCTGCTCGACGACGAAATCATGTCCAACCTCAAGGACATCCAGTTGCGAAACGGCCTGCCACCATCGGGCTCGTTGACCTCTGGCGATTTCACCGTGGAAATGGAAACCGGCACAGGCAAGACCTATGTCTATCTCCGCTCGGTCTTCGAACTCAACAAGCGGTTCGGCTTTACGAAATTCGTGATCGTAGTCCCGTCTGTCGCCATCAAGGAAGGCGTCAACAAGACGCTACAGATCACCGAGGATCACTTCAAGGCGCTCTATTCGGGCCAGCCTTACGACTATTTCCTCTACGACTCGTCCAAGCTCGGCCAGGTGCGCAATTTCGCGACCAGTCCGACCATTCAGATCATGGTGGTCACGGTTGGGGCGATCAACAAGCAGGAGGTGAACAACCTCTACAAGGACAGCGAGAAGACTGGCGGCGAAGCGCCGATCGACCTGATCCGGGCCACGCGCCCGATCATCATCGTGGATGAGCCCCAGAGCGTTGACGGTGGCCTTCAGGGCCGCGGCAAGCAGGCTCTCGACGCCATGAACCCGCTCTGCACGTTGCGCTATTCCGCGACCCACGTGAACAAGCATCACATGGTCTATCGGCTGGATGCCGTCGACGCCTATGACCGCAAGCTGGTGAAGCAGATCGAGGTCGCTTCGCTAGAGGTCGAGGGAGGTCACAACAAGGCCTATCTGCGGTTCTTGTCCGCGCGCAATGTGAAGGGAACGATTTACGCCCGGGTTGAAGTCGACGTTCAAAGGAGCGGTCGCGTTCAACGCGAGGAGATCACCGTTCATGATGGCGACAACCTGGAAGAGGAAACCGGCCGCGCCATCTACAAGGACTGCCGCATTGGAGAAATACGCCTCGCGGGCAGCTCGTCCTTTCTCGAGGTCAGAACTGCGGGTTCCGAGGACTTCCTGGAACCGGGGCAAGCCATCGGTGACGTCGATGCCAACGCAATCAAGCGGCTGATGATCCGACGCACCATTCAGGAACATCTGGAGAAGGAAAAACGCCTTGCGCCCCTCGGGATCAAGGTGCTCAGCCTTTTCTTCATCGATACGGTCGAGCACTACCGCTCCTACGACGACAACGGAAATGCGGTGAAGGGCAAATATGCGACGATCTTCGAAGAGGAATACCGCCGGGCGGCCAAGCTTCCGGAGTTCGTGAGCCTGTTCAAGGAGGTGGACGTCAGCTCCGACGCTCAGGAGGTGCATGACGGCTATTTCTCCATCGACAAGAACAAGCGGTGGACGGATACGGCCGAAAACAACCAGGCCAATCGGGATAGTGCTGAACGCGCCTATAACCTGATCATGAGGGAAAAGGAGAAGCTGCTCAGCTTCGACACCAAGCTCAAATTCATCTTTTCGCACTCGGCGCTGAAGGAAGGCTGGGACAACCCCAATGTCTTCCAGATTTGCGCGCTGCGCGAGATGGGCACCGAGCGGGAGCGCCGGCAGACGATCGGACGCGGACTTCGGCTCTGCGTTAACCAGCAGGGCGAGCGACTACGGGGCTTTGAGGTGAACACTCTGACGGTGATCGCCACCGAGAGCTACGAGTCCTTTGCCGAAAATCTTCAAAAGGAGATAGAGGCCGACACAGGCATCCGCTTCGGGATTGTCGAGGAGCATCTGTTCGCGAATATTCCGATGGTTGCCGAAACCCCGCCGCAGCAGGGACCGGGGATGGAAGAGGAAGGCGCAGAATACGATGCGGGCGTTCCTGACGTCCTGGGGTATGAACGTTCTTCGGACATCTATCGCCACCTGCGTGCCTTGGACTTTATCGACCGCCACGGCAAAGTGCAGGATAGCCTCAAGACAGCCATCAAAACCGGGACCCTTGCACTGCCGGCCGGCCTTGAACCATACCTCCCGGCCGTCACGGGAATCTTGCGAAAGGTCGCAGGCCGCCTTGAAGTCAAGAACGCCGACGAGCGCAAGCCGGTGGCGATCCGCAAGGAGGTCTTTCACAGCGAGGAGTTTCGTGCGCTGTGGGACCGGATCAAACATACGACGACCTATCGGGTTCAATTCGACAATGAGAAACTCATTGCCGATTGCGCGCGGCATATCGCCAATGGGCCGCCGATCGCGAAGGCTCGCGTGACGGTACGGAAGGCCGATCTCGCGATCGGCCAAGGCGGGGTTCTCGCCAAGGAGACGTCAACCTCTGGTCCGATCGCCATTGAAGAGGGCGACATCGTCCTTCCCGACCTGTTGACCGATCTTCAGGATCGGACACAGCTAACGCGGCGCAGTCTCGTTACGATCCTGATCGAGAGCGGGCGGCTATCGGACTTCAAGAGGAATCCGCAGGCGTTCATCGAATTGGCGGCGGACATCATCAATCGCACGAAGCGCTTGGCGCTTGTGGATGGCATCAAGTACCAGCGGATCGGTGACCAAGACTTCTACGCCCAGGAACTGTTCGAGCGAGAAGAGCTGACCGGCTACCTGAAGAACATGCTGACCAACACCCAGAAGTCGGTTTACGAGCATGTCATTCACGACTCTGCGGGCGTGGAGCGGACTTTCGCCGAGCAGATGGAAAAGAACGACGCCGTGAAGGTCTATGCGAAGCTTCCAGGCTGGTTCAAAATTCCGACACCTCTCGGCACCTACAACCCCGATTGGGCTGTACTGCTAGAGGTCGACGGCCGAGAGCGCCTGTATTTCGTTGTTGAAACAAAGGCCAGCTTGTTCACCGACGATCTCCGTGACCAGGAGGCCGCGAAGATCGCTTGTGGCGAAGCGCATTTCCAGGCTTTGGTGCGAGACAACAATCCGGCGAAATACGTCCATGCGACAAAGCTCGAGGATGTGTTCGACCACGTTTAGTTAGTGTGCTTGATGTGCTTGACGAACTGCGCTCCCGGCACCGCCAGCGCGCCGGGGGGCTGGCTTTAACAGTTATCTCTGATCACGCGTGCGCTATTCGAGAAGCACATGTGGCAATAACTTCCTGAAGCGGAAATAATTTCCTCTGCATGGCTATGATCGTGACGACATCCGAGTAGCAACTACACCCAACGCTTCCGCGTCCGGAAATCCCTCTGCCCAACCCGCAGCAAAAGATATGTCGTTGGAATTGGGCCGCTTGTCCGGTGGCAAGTGGGTTAATTTGATCCTTGCGGGAAGAGCTGCGGCCTCTCCCACGAATAGGGCCTCACGTCGCGGCAAGGACGGAAGCAGCTTGATGAGACCGGCCATCGTGTCAGGTAAAAAGCGGCCCACATGCTCTTGGTCTCGGCCGTTGGTCAAACGCAAGACTACCCAAGAATTGCACTGCGAAAGCACTGTGCTCTCAACGTCAGATGGACGCTGAGACACGAGCATCAAGCCTATGCCGTATTTCCGCCCCTCACGGGCAATCCTGCGTATTGCATCCTGGGCAGCGGCATACTGGGCCTCGCCGCGGTCAGGGACATATCGGTGAGCTTCTTCGCATACGACAAGAATGGGGTCCTTCTCGCGTTCTTCTCGTGTCTGCGCAAGCTTGTAGGAGAATAGCAACCTAGCTATCGCAGCCGTCAATGGTCCAGCAACCTCGGTCGGAAGGCCAGAAATATCTATGATGCGAATAGGAGCGTCGGGTCTTTCTGCATCAGCCCCTACGAATTGTGCAAGGATGTCGGCGAGGCTCGGATCGCCAGCCACATGATTGCGCATCAGAAAATGAATGCGTGCGTCAAGCCTCAGTACAGACAACTTGTCGAGGATGGATGCAAACTTTTGCTGATACTCACTATCAGTAACCGGCTCCCAACCTCCCTTTGACCAACGGTTATTTTGGCAGACTTCAATGTGTCTTGTGAATTCGTCCAAATCAAAAGGAAGAGGCCAATCTCGGTCGAATGTTGCAATTGCCGTTGGATTTTGATCCGGAGCAGCACGCGGAAGATCAGGGTGTCCTCCTGCTGCCTTTCTCGCCGCATCATTCGCATCGACTACCAGCCCAGCCCTGTGCATTCGAGCATGTGCCAACGCCTTGTAGACAACATTGGCTTGAGATGTCGCTTCGAACTCCCCCTTTCCTACGACCAGTCGGCGGAACTCATCGCTGGACATCAACCAATAGGGCAATTTTATTTGTCGGCTGCCTGCCGCGCTCCCGCCAGCATCATCATATGCACGGAATACAATTGCCTTGTCTCCGAATGCCGAACCATATTCCCCATGCGGGTCAATAATGACCACCCGCGGCTTTGAAACCGGACCGTCTTGAACCGCTTGATGCGCCAACACGGCATGAAGAATGGCAGCCACTGCAGTTGATTTACCCGATCCGGTGGAACCGAGCACTGCAAAATGCTGCCCAAAGAGTTTATCCATGTCGGCATGGCACGCAACGCCTTCAGCTCCGACGTAGCCACCAAAGCTGATAAAACGATTTGGACCGCCGCCACCTTGCTTTTCGATGGCTGTGTAAAGACGGCGTGTCTCCGACGAAGTAACCAGGTAAGCTGCTTGCAACGGAAGTGGCGAATTGCGGACACCCCTATCAAATGACAGAATCTCTTCGGCCCTTTGCCAGCGCGCTTCTCCAAAGAGGTCGGCCTCGAGCACTCGGCGATCCATGGCTTCGGCTGCACCTTGCGCTGCAGCCTCCTCCTCAGTCTGCAATCGCAGGAGCCGCACCATTGCGAAGAGGACGGTTCGCCCCATATGCAGTTTGATAAGACTACCGATCTGCCCGACAGAATATACGGTCCCGCCGTGGGTCTGAACGAGTTCAGTCAGGCTACGCCGAAGAGATATCTTCAACGTCGTACCCGAGGTTTCAAAAACGGTGCCGATCTGCAGATTCGGATCAAGATCAAAGTCGCTCATTCCATCGCCTCTGCAATATCGGTAGGCAAGCCATTCTCCAGCAGTGAAGTGGTGCCCTCAAAGCTCCACCAATCCCGCTTTATGGTGGCTGTGGGCGGGAAGAAGGGTCCCGCACTCCCTCGATAGAGGCCGTCTTCTGCGAGAACGAATACCCTCTCGCCCGCATTGCTTTCTCCCCAGGCTTTCAGTTTGGGAGTGCGGCTTTTGGAGAGCGCTACAAGGGTTGTTTTGCTGTCAACATGAAGCAACTGGTGCTCAATGATTGCATCAATGTGATCGTCGCCGAACGAATAACCGCAGACGAAAAGGACCTGCTGCCGCTCCGCAGACAGAAGACCTCGAAAACGTTGAAACAGGAAGCCAAACGGGTCTTCGCGCGACGCCATATATTTCGTGGACTGCGGATAGATGACCACATTGCCGTTGGCATCGGACCGATCTGGGTAAGCGTCATCATGGCGAACCCTGAATACGCGTCCGCTCTCCTGACCACTTCTGTACCAGTCGATCGAACCGTGGAGCTTCGTGATTACGGCTTTGATGATAGACACGCCCGCCACCAATTGGAGAGACTGCTCATCCCAACCTGCAATTGCGCCGCCTGAAAACCCGTCAACGTAGGGAACAAGCTCGAGCGCTAGCGCATCTTCAATAAGCGTATCGTAATTCGTTGTTATGAATTGGATCGCTTCTCGGCGCTCATCGAGACCCGCCCGATTGACCCTGTATAGCGCTCGAACAAACCGACGGTGGTGCTCGATTTTGACGATTGGTTTGCCAGGCTTGCCTTCCTGCTCGGCTAACGTTCCGGATGCAGGAATGTATCCCCAACGCAAGATGTCCCTAATGTGTCGTAGAATCGTATGATGCGCTGCCTGTAGTTTCGTTTTATGCACCCGATGACCATCGACGAATGCCGAGGCATCTTTTGCGCGTTCTGCAAGCGCCACCAGATCACCGAAATGACTGAGAACATGTTCTATATGTAAGTTGCCGGGCAGATCATCTCGAACCGCCTTGACCAATTCAAACGCTTCTGAATCCTCTGGATTTTTCTCGAGAAGATAAAAAACGCGGTCAGTCAAAGGATACATAAGAGGCAATCCGGCACTGTAGCTAATACCAGCGCCGGTGAGCCATACTTGCCGTGGCGAGCGGATGTGGCGATCCAACTGACGCGCGGCTTCTACATCGCTGCTCATAATTCCCCCTCAAAATGTCCCCGAACTTGATAACTTTTGGTTGAAGCTCCAGCAAGAAATAACTTCTCGCCGAAGGAAACCCGTCCACCAGTGACCCATTATCTCGATTCTTCTGCAAACGCCGTGATCAGGAGTAATGGGGGGAAGACGTTGGGAAGTATGGAACGCCGTTTGCAGAACGATGCTGCAAGCCTTCAGAGGAAGTGCGAGCTGACATCGCCGCACCCGCGCCATCAACATCACGGTTGAGAGCCCAAAGGCCGAGGCTTGAGATGCCATTTGGGCCGAAACGGAAACAGGCCATCCGAGTACCGATCGGCCAGGTCTTCGAAGACATCCTCGCTTTCCCGGACATCGAAGCCCTGGCGTTCGAGCTCGCCGACAATGGCTTCGGACAGCTTGTCCAGTGCAAGTCGCGCATCTTTCCGTCCCTGAGCGGCCGTGATCATCTGCCAAAGCAGCACCCTCGCCAGATCGTCACGAGACGGCCGACGTCGGGCCTTGGCCTCATCCCTGACATTCTGCTGGCGGACCGCCTGCTCTGCGTTGCGTTGTTTCTTCGATTTCCGGGGCATTGCCTGTCTCCTTGTTGTGGAGCCTCAGCCTCGGTGCCGGCCACGCAAGGAACAAGCGCGGCTGCATGTTTGACATTTCGGACAGGGAGGCTGGATCGTCTCCAGTCGCCAGCCGAGCGGCCTCCGCCTGCAAACGCGGTCTGCCGGAATCGCCGACCGCGACTTCGGTAACGACAAAATTGGAACAGGAATCGCGGAAAGGTAAATTGAGATGATGTGTTTCGAGTTGCCCAGAACGTAGACCAAGGCATGGCGCTTTGATCTGATGGGAATTGATTTGCAGCAGAATTGATCCGGCGTGAAGTGCATTGCCGCCACAGTGAGATGCCGCCTTCGTGGGTGGACAGCATCACAACTCTCGGCAACGTACCCTGAAGCCTCCAACCACCTCTCCGGCACACATCGTCATCGTGTTCCTGCCGCCTCCGCCACCTCCGACGGGCTGTCGATGACAAGCAACGGGAACTCGGCGCGACGGCACTCGGGCGGATGTAGGAATCGAACTATCGCAGATCAGAATCGATTTCCGCGACTTCGGAATCGGCATTCGGGAACGGTGAATCGCAGTGGCGCCGGCAGGAATCGCGGTTTCGGAGCCCCCCGTCGGTTTTCGTCAGGTCGGTGGACCAGGGGATGCGATGAGCAGGCGCGTGATCTCCTCGCCCGTCATGACCCCGACGTCAATGCCGGCCAGCGCCTCCGTATCCGGCATGGGAATGGCGACATGCTTTTCGAGCCGTCCGGATCGCAGCAGTGCCGGATCGATCTTTTCGGGGAGGTTTGTCGCCGCAACGACGATCACGCCATCGGTCTTAGAAGTCCCGTCAAGAAGCTCAAGCAGCCGGTTGATCAACGAGCGCCAGTAGTCATCATGCTGCTCCCGTCTACCTGCCGAACGGCTTCCGATGTTGTCGATTTCGTCGATGAACAGGATGACCGGAGCATTTTCCCGTGCCAGCTCGAAGGCACTGGACATGCGCTTCAGGACGTCACCGAGATAACCAGGCTCAAGCCAGGAAGCTACCGACGTCACCAGTAGCGGAATCTGCAAACTGTTGCAGAGCGCGCGGGCATAGGTCGTCTTGCCGGTGCCGGGCGGTCCCGACAGCATCAGTTTCGTACTCATCTCGCTCCAAGCCAGTCCACCGTCGCGCCAGAGCTGAAGGTCTGTCTTGAGGTCGAGCGCCCAGTCGCGAGCATCGCCATAACCCGAAAGCGTCTCGACCCGCAGTTGACGCAGCCGGCTGTGTTCCGGATTGGCCGGATCAACGGATACGCTGCCACTGCCCTCCTCCACAGATGTCTCCGCAGGCATCTCAGGCTGAACGACGTCGATCCCATCCACGGATTTTGGCGAGTCGTCGCCGTCCTTGATCAAAAACCGGCTCTTGACCTTCGGCCGTCCCGACCGATCGCTGCCGCGCCCGGAGCCGCGGCCATCGTCGTCATCATCGCCCGACTTGTCGGCGGAGCGCGCCCGTTCGCCGAGGACTTCGAGGATCGACAGGATGTGTTCGAGACCGCGCCCGGGGCGAATTGCCAGCGCCAGCGCGTCGATCGAAAGACCCTCAAGATCAAGCGCCATCTTTTCCATCCGTCGCAGCGACTGCTTCGGCGCGATGCCGCAGCACGTCTGCAGGAGTTCCGCCATCAGTTCATGATCGAGACCACCGGTCTCAAGAACGAGATCGGCCGTCATCGACGCAAAGGGCGGAAGCGCGGTCTTTGTCTCATCGGCAAGAACCACGGGCGCTGACCGCTCCAGCAGGACATCCACCAGGAACCGGCTCAACGACCGTTCGACCGCCTTCGGCACATCGGTGCCGGCGAGTGTCTTAATCGTCTTACGGGTCTTGCCCCGGCGACGGTCTCCATAGCCATCATACAGCGGACTGCTGCGATGAACGTCTTCGAGTTTCGTCCAGTATGGCAAGATCAAGCCATCTTCAAGTATTAGACCGAATCGGCGCTCGAAACGGCCAACCGGCGCTTTGATCAGCACGAAGGCTCCCGCTTTCCGAAGGACGGCTGAGAGCGCCGAAAGATCAGAAACGCTTGAGCCGACGGCACGGGCAACCAGCAAGGCGACGGCAACATGGGCGACGGTCGGCGGAGCAACGTGTTCCCGAAGCAACGCCAGGAATTCTCTGGACGCCGATGGCGTCTTCTCCGGAACCTTCGCGGCAACGACCGGTCCCGATTTCAGGCGGCCCGCGGCCGCACGATCGGTCCTGGCCTTCGTGGCAGAACGTTTTCATGGGGCGGTTCTCCGGGAAAGTCCTGGATCAGCACGTCAATCGCCGTCGTCTTGTGTGGCGCTTTCCCGAGACGACGCATGAGTTCTGCGCGCGCCCTGGCAGGGTCGGCGTCAAGCAGACGCAAGGATTGCTCCGGGACACGCCAGACCGTGCCGGACGTCTCATCGCCGGCAACGATGAAGTCCGCCTCCAGCAATCCGACGACTGACGCGCGCTCGTACAGATCGAGGATGGCCAGCCGACGGATGCGACCAAGTAGATAGCGTTTGATGTGATCGGTCAGCGTTTCCATCACGCGCCCTCCTCTGTTCCATGAATACCGTGAGGTGTAGGCATCCCATCGACCGCCAGCAGCTTGCGATTGCCCTCGAGCCAATTGCGCAGCATCCGCGCCATCGGATCGCCGGCCGCGCACAGCGTGAAGAGTTGCTCACGGAAGATTTTCGGGACGCTGCTCATAGCGATGCCTTTGCGCCGGGCAAAGCCAATCACAACCTGAGCGACGATGGCTGGATCGGGCAAGGCTGTGGGCGTTGCCCCGCACATGGCCATGGCCTGAGGAATGGCTTGTGACCTGGAAGTCACTCCGCAGTTCGTCGCCTCTTGCAACTTCGCCAGTCGCTTCTGCTGGCTGGATGGCTTCGGCATCGAAGGTACATCGTGCGCAAGGTTGTTTGGGAAAGGGATCACGTTGGAAGGGTGTCGGCTCATGACAGACGTCTCCTGTCGCCGAACAGCACGGTCGGCGCGAACGAATGGAACGGAAGGCGGAATGGAACGTCGGTGGACCGGTTAGCCCGTGCCGGCCTGTGGGACGCGGGCAAACCCGACCCGGATTTGCCCGCGTCCAGCTGGCTGATGGACCTCGGTGATCGAGCCAGAGTCGCACGTCTCGTTTCCGTTGGCGTCTGCAATGTCCGCCGGGGCACCTCGGCGACCCGGCTCCTTAGACCCGGCAAAGGCATTCCGAGCCAGTTTCCAGTTCTCGTCGATCCGGCCATGGAAGCGTTCACGCAGCATACCGATCGCCTTCCCCGCCCCGCCGACCTCGACAAGATGATCGAGATCGCTGAGCGGCCAGACGCCACCGGCAATGTCGGCGCGCTGGTTTTCCGCGTTCAGGATGACGACGCGAACTTCTTCGGCCACCAGCCGATGATGGTCGCGGTACAGAAGATCGGGAACAACGAGGGCCGCCGCGAGCATGCGGGATTTCAGGTCGTTGATGCGGGAGACTTCGTACGAGCCGAGGCTGCGCTTGACATCGATCACATGAGCGAGCTTCGTCTTCCGGTTCACGAGGATCAGGTCTGGCGTATAGGTTTTGCGCCCGCCGGTGTCGGCATCGAGCGTCAGGGATCGAAAATGTTTCGGATCGTTTTTCTCGACCAGCTCGAGCGCCGTCTTGGTGACCGGTAGCCGCAGATTTTGCGTCAGCACCACGAGGTCCGGGTTCAGGTCGGCGATGATACCGATGCCGCGCTCGAGCAGCCGCCCTTCCTGGATGGGAATGGCACGCAGGATCGCGGCCGCGTCAGAGACACCGCCGGCAAGCGCCATGGAAAGAGCGCCGGTAGAGAAGGGCTGCGACGAAAGCTCGTCGATGAGGACGTCGAAGCGCGGCCGGAGGGCGTCGAGATCGACGACGTGCGGATAGGCTGGCGCGCCAGGCGCACCGGAAAGAATGGTCGTCATGGTATTGCTCCTGCTGACGGTAGCGATCGGCCGGTAAACTTCAGGCGCACGGCGTCCGACACGGAAATGATTTCCGCATCCGGTGGCCGGCTGACTTCAAACGAAGCCGTGTCCGAAGTCAGGGACGATCAGTTGAATGAGATCAGGCAAGCGCCAGACCGGAGACGTGCGCGAGCGCACAGCATGCCAACCGGCGCTGCGGCGTAGCGCGGTCATCAACAGGATCAGGAGACGGAGAAGCTTCCCGTTCGGAAGCGAAGCAGATATGGGTCGACATAGCCCAAGGCCTTTCGAGAGAAGGTTGCGGGTCAGGCCCTCGTTGGTGTTGGTAGCACCGGCGGGGGCCGCTAAGTGTCTGCAGATATTCGATTTCTGCTGACCCTGTCGACATAGCCCGGAGAATCGGGTCCGGCAAGCCGGTCAGAACGCATCCGGAACAAAGAGCCCCGGTATGGTTAACGGGGCACACGGCAGCCAGCGGACAAAAAAAGCCCCGCACGGTGGCGGGGCTCCTGGACGTCATCTTCAAGCTGCCAGCGTCTTGTACTGGCGTTTCATGGGCTTGAGATCAAAAACGATCTGGCTCCTGATCTCATTCCGGCGCTCGGGTGACACGACCTCGAGGGCATTCTCGACGGTTGCCTGTACCTTGGAGGGCATGTCTTCGAATGCGAGCAGCCCATCGTCAGCCTCCTTATCGAGCGGAGTGGCGGCATCCGCACGGTCCTCCCCGTCAGCGTCGCCTTGCAAGGCCTCACCGTGGACGACGAAGCGAAGCAGAGGAATGACCTCGGTCTGAAGCCAGGCGACAAAGTCTTCCCTGCCCGGCCAGCCGTTATCTCCACCCATGGCGGAAAAAAGCTCCTGCACCTTGCGCCAGGTCGTGCCTTCCGTCAGCCTGGCCGGCCGCCAGTTGACGCTCGCAACCATCGCCGGCTGCAAGGGGGCCGCGATGCTGTTGATCAGATCATGCGCGTGCTTGCAGTCGTCCATGATCAATTTCTGCAGCGGACCCTTGAACACGGCACGGTTCTGCGCCAGCGGTTCCATGGCCTTCTCGACGCGTTTCAGGATGCCGGTTCTCAGCTGAAGGAACTTCACCGAGTCCTCCTCGACTTTCAGCTCGGCTATCTTGCGCAGACCGGCCATTCCGCCGACGTCGACGACCGCTTCATTCGTCGCCTTCTTCGCGGGCATCGCACCGACCATGGTTTTCACCTGGGCGACGGTGAGGTGCTCGCCAGCTTCGATTGCCGAGATGACCCGCTCGACGTCCGGCTGTTCGGCGTAGGCCAGCACGAACAGAGTGGTCGGTGCGACGGCAGCGGTCACGAGCCGATCCTTGTATTCGGACAGGTGCTCATAAACGGCGATATAGTTGCGCGCCGTCTTCGGCGTGAACTTGCAGATGGCTTTGACCCATGCGCCAAACGCCCTTTCCGGAAGAATGGATTTTGCGCGCGCGAGGTAGCCGCCGAGTTCGAGGGACTGCTCGGTCGTTCGGCGTCAGAGCGACAGGATGCCTTCCCCGAGAACTTTCAGTTCACCTTCCTGCTCCGGGCTGATCTCGTCAGCGCCGGTCGCGGCCTCCGCCGCCAGCCTGGCTGCGATCTTCTTTTGCGTGTATTTTGCCATGTCTTCCTATCTCCATGTTTCATCCGGTCTTCAGTAGCGACCGTGAGATAATGATGACATGAAATTTCGAAAGCCGTTACAACCGACATTGTCAACACATTGAAAAACAATAGTAAACCTGAGGGTTTCCAAATTTATTCCCATTTTGAGACGGAAATTATTCAATGAATCCGGTGTGCATTTTTTCTGAAATTATTCTCAATACAGGAATTTCTAATGCACTGCATGGTTGTTGTCGGGGTTCTCGGATATGGTGTTGACGCCTCCGCTAACCAGGCAGCACGTCTCAAATGTCATGTTCGCCATCGATCGCGAGACCTTGTCGTCGACAACGAGCAGGCAACCTGTTTTTTCCCCGCTGCTTCGGAAAATCCGGCTCCACCCCAGCACGCGGGCGAAATGGGTTTTTGGAGCCAACAAAATCGCTCCACCTCCGCCTTGTCTCCAACCGACGTCAAAGCACGGGGCAGGGCGATACCGGCTACCCGCCAGCCTGTCGTCCGATCCGCTGGCACCTCTTGCGAATGACAAACAGGAGGTTCTCCCCAAAATCTCGATGATACGAGGGATAGCGCTCTGTCTCCCCCAAGGCCTCTTCGAGCTTTGAGGCAACCCTGTCGGAGAGCTCCCGTATCCGTTTTGTCACGACAGCAGGGCTGAGGCCGACGGCCGATGCGAACTGCCGCCAGTCATTGCCGTGAAGTTCGTTGGCATTGCTCTTGATCGCGATCTGTTGTGGGAGCGACTGGTCAACCTGGTTGTAGACTGCCGCGCACATCAGGTCGTAGAGCGGCGCGAGTTTGGCTGTTCCGGCGGCACCGACGAGAACCGAATAGTTCTTGGCGTGGGAATCGGAGTTGTAGATCAGAATGTTGAACATGACGGCGTCCAACAGCTTCAGTCTTTCGGCGGGCGACACGTAGCGCGCCAGCGCGTCAAACATGCGAACCAGCGACGCGCCGCCCCGCTGACCAAGGCCGGTGCGCTCATATTTTTCTGCCGGGAACAGGCCGAGCAACTGGCAGAAATCCTCCTGATGGACGCGGCGGATTGTCCCTTGGGCATCGGCGATGCGGTCGTAGCGCTTGACCAGCAGGTAGTCTCGGCTGCCGGCCCGACCGGTCGTCACCTCGGCGGTCTCCAGTTCACACAACCTGGCGAGGGTCATGCAGAAGGCTTCATTCTGAACACTGCAGGTCAGGCGTCTGATGTCAGGTTTCAGAATATGCGTGGATGGCGTGCCGTCGACTGGGATAGCGATCTTTCCATCTTCAGCAAGGTAGACAGGGAGTTTATCCTGCACACCTGCGAGCGACATCGACACGCCCTGTTCTCCGACCAGGAAGGGTCGCTCAGGCAGTTCATTTAAAATCCGCTCAAGCACCGCCTCGTCCGGCACGACGCGGAAATTATTTCCGTCTCGGCGTGGTTCCCCGATCGAAAAGGCTCCGGCGGTATCGCGGCCAAGGCGCATAAGAAGACCGACGATGTCCTGAGGCGAGACCTTCAGCTGCTGGCCGATCTCGGAGAGGTGTGTTTCCGGAAGAAGATTGGCAAGCCAGGGCATGACCTGCTCAGCACCGTAGGTGCCGGACCGCAAGGGCATGGTCAGCGAGATTGGGAATGCCGAGGCGCGTTGCTCCCAGCTTTGCTCATAGGCGAGCGAAATCCCATCGCGGTCGATGAGATTAGCGACGGGCATGGTCTCGTAGAAGATCGTGGTCACGGCGACGCCTGATCAGGAGAAACGGGGCAGGTAGCCGAGATCGTCATCGGCTTCCGTGGCAGGAGGTGGCGCTGCGGTTTTCAGGTCGCCGAGATCGATACCGACCGTTCGGGCCGCGATGAGGGATTTCTCGAGTTGGCAGCTGGGCTTGCCGTTCTCCAGGTCGACGATGAAGCGTTCACCGGTCCCGCAGCGTTCCGCAAGCTGGGTCTGCGTCCAGCCCTGCTTTTTCCTGTGTTCTCGAACAAGTGCGCCGAACTCCGCGGCTGAACGGATCATGATACGCTCTCCCCATGTGGAGCTTACCGTACAGGAAGAATCGCTAAGAATCCATGAAAACTTACCGAAGAGGAAGGAATCGCATTCCGTCCGGGAAATCCTCCCGATCGGGAAGGCTAGCATCCCGAACTTGATCACCATGGAACTTTTGCTAAGCTGACGATGAATGGAGGCGAGACAAGTTGCTCGCCTGGAGTTTTACACGAACTTGTCAGCGAAACGTCCAATAGGCGCTCGTACCGTTCAAAGACTGCGGAGTGACGTAGATTTACGTCGTCTTGTGCGAGGATTTTCCTCCCAACTGAGGGGTGGCCGCTTTCACGGCCATTGCACGTCCGCTTCAGCAATGAAGCAAAGGACGTGGACTCATGCCATCACAAAATACACTCAAGAAGCTGAGAATAAAGGCCGCCCGGCAACAAGGCTGGCGCTGTTTCTATTGCCGGATGCCGATGTGGGAATCCAGTCCGGAGGAATTCATCGTGCACTATGGACTTTCGCCGGGTGAGGCAAAACGGTTTCGGTGTACTGCCGAGCATGTTGAGGCGAGAAGAGATGGCGGCAAAGACGTCGCGCCCAACATCGTCGCTGCCTGTCGGTTCTGCAACGCAACGCGGCACAAGGCAAAGCGCCCGCTGGATGCCGATACGTACGCGCAACAGGTGCGTCGCAGGCAGGCAAAGGGGAGGTGGCACCCGCCGCAGGTCAAGGCCGCCTTGAGCCAAAGAACAGTGCCACCGGTCTGAGCCGGACAGGCTCCACGATTGTCTCGACAACGAGATCAAATCGGGTCGCATGACGCCCGAAAACGTCGACTTGCCAAAATGTATCGCGCAATGTATCGCTCGAAGTATCGTAATCGGGCTTTTCCGTCAGTATGTTGGCGGAAACCCTTGGATTTGCTGTAATTGGGGAAGAGTCCCACCCTCTCCGCCATAATTTACGCTGAGCCGTAAGATTTTTCCGAGATAGCCTGATTCATTCGTTTGTCGCTTTGATGCTGCAGTCCGCTAGCGAAGCCGGTGCCGCTTTGCGTCAGCGGCGGCAGACTGGTTGAGATAGCCGTTGGCTTCCATTTCGTTGCGTCCCACCCGCGATCTTCAGCACATGTTGGAGGCCCACATGGCCACGCTCCCGAAAAATTGGGATGCCGGCAAGTGCTCTCTCATATCCGCCATTGCCTCTTACGGCAGAGGCGCTATCATAATTGTGTTGTAGGACGATAAGCTTTGGGAGGAGCGATACGTGAGACGGATGTGGCCAGACGAATTTGCCTTTCTGCTGGACGGCGCGGAAGAGGTTGACCTGCATATTCCATCGGGGGCACACGACGACAGTTCGCCCGAAGAAACGATATCCAAGAAGGCTTTGAAAGCCCGCATCAGCCAGCAGGATTTTGAAAAGATTTGGCATCTTGCAGAGGCTCGCTATCGGCTGACCGGCAGGTTTTCGGGCAAGGCGATTACGCTGATCGCCAACAATCCTCACTATCAGAAATGGCATCCCTCCGACGGCGGCAGCGTCGAGAGCGTGTCCGATAGCGGTCAGAAATACACGACGCGCTATGTGATCGTGCATTTTCTCGTTGATGATGTTCGCGAGCTGGTCGACGCCTGAACTCCGCAGGAACGGCTCTTGCCATTGACTGGTCGAGGGGCCTTTCGAAATCCAGCGGTGCCGGGTAATTCTTGGCACCGCTTGGCGGCGTCTTAGGCGTGAGCTTCAATATCTGCGTAAGACTACGATGGACAGTGCGTGTCCGTAGTCCACTGAAATGCCTCTATACTGGTGCCGTCTTTGATCTCTCCGATGGCAGGGTGACGTACTGACCTTCCGCAGGCTTTACCGCTGCTGCGATGTAAAAATTTCCTCTGAATTAAAATAGTTTTCCTTTAAAGAAGGAAAAACGCTTTATGCCGGAGGATCACATGGCAAAGGACAGCACAAAGACCGAGCCTGCGCTTTTGTCGCAGGACCCGCATGCGGTTCGCGAGCCGAGGGTCAATAATCTCGAAATGGCGATCGGCCATGAGGTGCGTGCCTATCGCAAGAAGCTGGGCATCACGGTCACCGATCTCGCATCGGCCACCGGCGTATCGGTGGGAATGCTCTCAAAGATCGAAAACGGTAATATTTCCCCGTCCCTCACCACGCTGCAGACGCTTTCAAAGGCGCTCGGCGTGCCGATCACGGCGTTCTTCCGTGGCTTCGAGGAGCCGCGCAGCGCCACCTTCGTCAAGGCTGGCCAAGGGGTGAACATCGAGCGTAGAGGCACCCGCGCCGGCCATCAGTACAGCCTGCTTGGCCATATCGACAACAATACCAGCGGCGTCACCGTCGAGCCCTATCTCATCACGCTGACGACGGACTCGGATGTATTTCCTACCTTCCAGCATGAGGGCATGGAGTTCCTCTACATGCTGGAGGGAGAGGTGGTTTATCGCCACGGCGAGCAGCTTTTCACCATGCAGGCGGGTGACAGCCTGTTTTTTGATGCTGATGCGCCGCACGGCCCGGAGGAACTGGTGAAGCTTCCCGCTCGCTATCTGTCGATCATTTCCTATCCGCAAAGGCGGCTGACAAATGATTGAAAAGTTGCCTTAGAAGAAAAAAATATTCCTGATAGTTGACGAGATGGAATTCCATATGCTAGCTCTTCATTCAGAAACGAATGGAGGTGCCTGTCGATGTGCGGCATTGTTGGACTATTCCTGAAAGACAAAAGCCTTGAACCGCAGCTGGGTGAGCTGCTTTCAGACATGCTCGTGACCATGACGGATCGTGGACCGGATTCCGCCGGCATTGCGATCTATGGAAGCGCTGCCGATGGCAGGGCAAAAGTGACCATCCAGTCGGCCGATCCCGTCGCCGATTTTTCGGGCCTTGCCGAAGCGCTGAAGGAAAATGGCGTTGAAGCTTCGGTTGCGGTGAAAAGCACCCACGCGGTCCTGGATATTCCATCGGCAAAGCTCACGGAAATTCGCTCGGTCCTCGCCGCCATTCGTCCCAATGTGCGGGTGATGGGCTCCGGCGACAGCGTGGAAATCTACAAGGAAACCGGCCTGCCGAAAGATGTCGTCGCCCGTTTTGGCGTGCGCTCCATGGCGGGCAGCCATGGCATCGGCCACACCCGCATGGCAACGGAATCGGCTGTGACGACGCTTGGCGCACACCCCTTCTCCACCGGTGCCGACCAGTGCCTGGTGCATAACGGTTCGCTCTCCAACCACAATAATCTGCGTCGGGAACTGGTACGCGAGGGCATGACCTTCGAAACCCAGAACGACTCGGAAGTGGCCGCCGCGTATCTCACGGCTGAAATGGCCAAGGGCAAGGATCTGGGCGAAGCGCTGACCGGCGCGCTCGATGATCTCGACGGGTTCTTTACCTTCGTCGTCGGCACCAAATCCGGTTTCGGCGTGGTGCGCGATCCCATCGCCTGCAAGCCAGCGGTGATGGCCGAGACCGATCAATATGTCGCTTTCGGCTCCGAATACCGCGCGCTGGTCAATCTGCCCGGCATCGAAAATGCCCGCGTCTGGGAGCCGGAGCCGGCGACCGTCTATTTCTGGGACCATGAAAAGGCCGCGTGAAACCGTCATCGGCGCATATTGCGAAAGTCATATCCATGCCAGTTTTCGATCTCTCCCACACGCCTTTGCGTGAACTCAACAGTGCGCTCCATGGGCTTTCCTCGGGCGCAAACGACACCGAATTCGAAGTTGTCAATCCGCGCGGCCACCATGCCGTCGCTGTTGGCATCGACAGCCCCGTCATCGTCGATGTTCGCGGCTCGGTCGGTTATTATTGCGCTGGCATGAATGATGGCGGCACCGTCACCGTTTACGGCTCGGCCGGGCCGGGCGTTGCCGAAAACATGATGTCGGGCACCGTCGTCATCGAGGGCGACGCCTCGCAGTACGCAGGTGCCACCGGTCGCGGCGGGCTTCTGGTCATCAAGGGCAATGCCGCTTCCCGCTGCGGCATTTCCATGAAGGGCATCGACATCGTCGTGAAGGGCAATATCGGCCACATGTCCGCTTTCATGGGTCAGTCCGGCCACCTCGTTGTCTGCGGCGATGCGGGCGATGCGTTGGGTGACTCCCTTTATGAAGCGAAGCTTTTTGTGCGCGGCTCGGTCAAAAGCCTTGGTGCCGATTGCATCGAGAAGGAAATGCGGCCCGAACATCTGGAGAAGCTTGCCGAACTTCTTGAAAAAGCCGGCGTCTCCGATGTCAGCCCAAGCGAGTTCAAACGCTACGGTTCGGCCCGCACACTCTACAATTTCAACATCGACAACGCCGACGCGTATTGAGGCGAGGGATTTTCCGATGAGCTATCACAACCCCTTCACCCCACCGCGCAAGTCCGCGACTTTCGATGATCACACGCTGGCGGAAATCCGCCGTGCGGCTGCGACCGGCATCTATGATATTCGCGGCGCAGGCACGAAGCGCAAGGTGCCGCATTTCGACGACCTGCTGTTTCTCGGCGCGTCCATCTCGCGTTATCCGCTCGAAGGCTATCGCGAGAAGTGCGATACGACCGTCACCCTTGGCACGCGCTTTGCCAAGAAGCCGATCACGCTGAAAACGCCGATCACCATTGCCGGCATGAGCTTCGGCGCGCTTTCCGGCAACGCCAAGGAAGCGCTCGGCCGTGGCGCGACCATTGCCGGCACGTCCACCACGACGGGCGATGGCGGCATGACGGATGAGGAACGCGGCCACAGCCAGACGCTGGTCTATCAGTATCTGCCGTCGCGTTATGGCATGAACCCCAAGGATTTGCGCCGTGCGGACGCCATCGAGGTGGTCGTCGGCCAAGGCGCGAAACCGGGCGGCGGCGGCATGCTGCTTGGCCAGAAGATTTCCGATCGCGTCGCCAATATGCGCAATTTGCCGAAGGGCATCGACCAACGTTCCGCCTGCCGTCATCCTGATTGGACCGGCCCGGACGATCTGGAAATCAAGATCCTTGAACTGCGCGAAATCACCGATTGGGAAAAACCGATCTACATCAAGGTTGGTGGTGCGCGCCCCTATTACGACACCGCACTTGCCGTGAAGGCCGGTGCCGATGTGGTGGTGCTTGATGGCATGCAGGGCGGCACGGCGGCCACGCAGGACGTCTTCATCGAAAATGTCGGCATGCCCACGCTTGCCTGTATTCGCCCCGCAGTACAGGCGCTTCAGGATCTCGGCATGCATCGCAAGGTGCAATTGGTCGTGTCCGGTGGCATTCGCTCGGGTGCGGATGTCGCCAAGGCTCTGGCGCTTGGTGCCGATGCGGTTGCCATCGGAACGGCGGCGCTGGTGGCGCTGGGCGATAACGACCCGAAATGGGAAGATGAATACCAGAAGCTAGGCACCACGGCCGGCGCTTATGATGACTGGCACGAGGGCAAAGACCCCGCAGGCATCACCACGCAGGACCCGGAACTTGCCGCACGTCTTGACCCAATCGCCGCCGGTCGCCGCCTCGCCAACTATCTAAAGGTCATGACGCTCGAAGCCCAGACCATCGCACGCGCCTGCGGCAAAAACCATCTCCACAATCTGGAGCCGGAAGATCTGGTGGCTCTGACCATGGAGGCTGCGGCAATGGCGCAGGTTCCGCTGGCGGGAACAAACTGGTTCCCGGGTAAAGGCAGCTTTTAAAAAACACAATGGACGGGCGCATTTGGGAGGATGTGGCCGTCTTTTTCGATGAAGTGTCTGATATTCAAAAAAAGGGGAATGACGTGACACTGGACCTCTCCAAGTTTGCTGCCGAAAAAGGCATCAAATATTTCATGATCAGTTATACCGATCTCTTTGGTGGCCAGCGCGCCAAGCTGGTTCCTGCAGAAGCGATTGCCGATATGCAGAAGGGCGGCGCCGGATTTGCCGGTTTCGCCACATGGTTCGATCTGACGCCCGCCCATCCCGATCTCTTCGCCGTGCCGGACGCCTCCTCGGTCATCCAGCTTCCCTGGAAAAAGGATGTGGCATGGGTTGCTGCCGATTGCGTCATGGAAGACCAGCCTGTGGAACAGGCGCCGCGCGTCGTTTTGAAAAAGCTCATCGCGGAAGCGGCCGGGCAAGGGCTGCGGGTCAAAACCGGCGTGGAACCGGAATTTTTCCTGATTTCGCCGGACGGCGCGAAAATCTCCGATGAGTACGACACGGCGGAAAAGCCCTGCTACGACCAGCAGGCAGTGATGCGTCGTTACGATGTGATCGCGGAAATATGCGACTACATGTTGGAGTTGGGCTGGAAACCCTACCAGAACGACCATGAGGACGCGAACGGCCAGTTCGAGATGAACTGGGAATATGACGATGCGCTCCAGACGGCGGATAAACATTCCTTCTTCAAGTTCATGGTCAAGTCGGTTGCCGAAAAGCACGGGCTGCGCGCGACATTCATGCCGAAGCCTTTCAAGGGGCTGACCGGCAACGGCTGCCACGCCCATATTTCGGTCTGGGACCTGGACGGCGAGGTCAACGCTTTTGCCGACAAGGCAATGCCTTTCGGGCTCTCCGCAAAGGGCAAGACGTTTCTGGGCGGCATCATGAAACACGCCTCCGCTCTTGCGGCCGTCACCAATCCGACGGTTAATTCCTACAAGCGCATCAACGCGCCGCGGACCATCTCGGGCGCGACCTGGGCGCCGAACACGGTGACCTGGACCGGGAACAACCGCACCCACATGGTTCGCGTGCCAGGGCCGGGGCGTTTCGAACTGCGTCTGCCGGATGGAGCCGTGAACCCCTATCTGCTCCAGGCCATCATCATTGCGGCCGGTCTGTCGGGTGTCCGCTCACAGGCCGATCCCGGTCCGCATCACGATATAGACATGTATCGCGAAGGTCATACCGTGACGAATGCGCCGAAACTGCCGCTCAATCTTCTCGATGCGCTGCGCGAATACGAGAAGGACGAGGAACTGCAGCAGGCATTGGGCATGGAGTTCTCAAAGGCCTATCTCAAGCTCAAGCAGGGCGAGTGGAACGCTTATTGCGCGCAATTCACTGCCTGGGAGCACCAGACAACGCTCGACGTTTGAGTTCGGGTTTCCCCGCCGCCCTCGCGGCTTTTCCCCGCGCTCATCAGACAGCGCGGGGTTTTTCCAATATCGATGACAGAGAGAGTGCCGGATGACGAACTTCGTCCTGACCGTAACCTGCAAGTCCACCCGAGGCATCGTCGCTGCCCTTTCAGGCTTTCTCGCTGAAAAAGGCTGCAACATCGTCGATAGTTCGCAGTTTGATGATCTCGGCACTGGCCGTTTCTTCATGCGAGTGGGCTTCATTTCCGAAGAGGGAGCAAAGCGTGACGACTTGATGGCTGGACTGATGCCGATCTCGCAGAAATTCGGCATGGAAGTGGCGCTTCATGACCAGTCCGAGCGGATGAAGGTCCTGCTGATGGTGTCGCGCTTCGGCCATTGCCTGAACGATCTGCTTTACCGTTGGCGCATCGGGGCCTTGCCGATCGATATTGTCGGTGTCGTCTCCAACCATTTCGATTACCAGAAAGTGGTGGTCAATCATGATATTCCCTTCCACCACATTCCGGTGACGAAGGAAAACAAGCCACAGGCTGAAGCCCGGATCATGGATATTGCCGAAAGCACCGGAACCGAACTGATCGTGCTTGCGCGTTATATGCAGGTGCTTTCCGACCGGATGTGCGAGACGATGTCGGGGAAGATCATCAACATCCACCATTCTTTCCTGCCGTCCTTCAAGGGCGCCAACCCTTACAAGCAGGCCTATCAGCGCGGCGTGAAGCTGATCGGCGCGACGGCCCACTATGTCACCGCCGATCTCGACGAAGGTCCGATTATCGAGCAGGATATTGTGCGTATTACCCATGCCCAGAGCGCGGAGGATTATGTTTCGCTCGGCCGGGATGTCGAGGCGCAGGTTCTGGCACGCGCCATCCACGCCCATATCCACCACCGTACTTTCATCAACGGTAACCGGACCGTGGTCTTCCCGCCAAGCCCGGGCAGCTATGCATCGGAACGGATGGGGTGACGCGGCATTGCGACAAGCTGGTCGCGCGCTGTTGCCATAAACATGGTGCGCGGCTAAATAAGTTGGTACGCCATAATATAAAGAGCCAGAACCTGTTTTCACGCCCGGCGGGCGGAAGCGGGATGTGCCAAACGAGGTGATACCATGACCGGTGCTTTGCAGGGAACTGCCATTCGCGTTGAGCGTCCGACCAAGACGCTGAGGGAGCTTGCGCTCGACAAGGTGCGCGACGCCATCGTGAACGGTTACTTCCGTCCGGGAGACCGCCTTGTGGAGCGCGATCTCTGCGCCCAGCTGGGCGTTTCCCGCACCATCGTGCGCGAAGTCCTGCGGCATCTGGAGTCCGAGGGGCTGGTGGCGAATTTGCCGAACAAGGGGCCGATGGTTGCGCTGCTCGATCTCGCCGAGGCCAAGCAGATTTACGAAATCCGCGGTGCGCTGGAGGGAATGGCGGCTCGCCTTTGTGCGGAGCGTCGCGATCCCGCCATTGTCGAGGCGCTTGAGGCTTCGCTCGAGCATATTCGCGAAAGTTACGTTGCCAAGGATATGCCCGGTGTTCTCGCGCATACCTCGTCTTTTTATCATACGCTGTTCAGCAAGATCGACCGGCATGTCGCCTGGGGCGTCGTCAATTTGCTGACGGTGCGAATCAACCATCTTCGCTCCATGACGATCAAGACGAAAAGCCGCGATACCGAAGGTCCGGCCCAGATGAAAAAGATCGTCGATGCGATCCGGAAAGGTGACGGGGACGCCGCTTACAAAGCCGCTCTCGATCATGTCACCAGCGCATGCGCTATCGCCGAAGCCGTTCTCACCGCGCAAAAAACGGCTGACTGACGGTTTTTGGCGCTCCGTTCTGCTTGTTTTGCGGTTGCCCAGCTGGCGGCCGCAAGCTCTTGGTTTTTCGATTTTATGGTTGTTTTACAATAATTTAGAAAAACAAATGACCGCTTATTGACAGGGCAATCCGTTTGGTGTGATGGTATGCCATAATAAATAATATAAAGAGCGGAGCTTAATATGAACTGGAATCCGATTTCCCGGAAATGCATAGCCGTGCGCGCCAAAACCTCTCTGGCGGGCTTTGTCATCAGTCTTCTTGCCGGTGCGGCCGTTGCACAGGACTGCACGCCGAAAATATCCAACGATCACCTCATCAAGCCCGGCCATCTCGTGATGGCGACCAGCCCGACATTGCCGCCCATGGCCTATGCCGACCAACAGGGCGTGCTCAAAGGCCTTCGTATCGAGTTGGGTTATGAAATCGCCAAGCGCCTCTGCTTGAAGCCCGAATATATCAGCACGGAATATGCCACCATGGTGCCGGGCCTGCAGGGCGGCCGCTGGGACATGATCAATGCTGGCCTGTTCGTGACGGCGGAGCGGCGCAAGATCCTGTTCATGATCCCCTATGAGAGTCTCGCCATCAGCATTTCAACGGCCGTCGGTGCATCCGAGCCCATCACCAAGGTGGACGATCTGGCCGGCAAGGCTGTCAGCACCGATATCGGTGGCTATGCCGAGCGCAAGATCAAGGAATTGAACGAGGACTTCAAGAAACGCGGTCTTGCGCCGATGACCATAAACCTGTTCGACAATTACGCGACCGTCTATCAGGCGCTGCGGGCAGGTCAGGTTCAGGCCGCGGTCTCCATCGATCCTGTCGCCAAGCAATACCAGGATCGCGGCGAGTTCACGCATGCACTTTCCGGCATGTACCCTACGCCCGGTTCGCTTTCCTTTGGAAGCAAGGACGTCGCCAGTGCCGTCTCTGCTGCTCTCAAGGAAATGAAGGCCGATGGTTCGCTTGAAAAGCTGATGGGTGGTTATGGCGTGAGCATCGCGCCCGGCGATCTCGCCGTTCTTGGTCCAGAAGGCTGAAATCTCCTCCATCTGAACTGTCAGCGCGGCGGGAGAGTTCTCGCCGCGACCATTCCCGCATGAATTGGAGAAAGACGTGAAGGGTTGGAACTGGGAAGGTTTCTTCGAATATCTGACGAATTATTATCTTTTCGAGGGGGCGATGGTGACGCTCGGCCTCACGGTTTTTGCCATGACGGCGGGTCTTGCGCTGGGCTTCGTCATTGCGGTGATGCGCATGTCGAAATACCGGTTCCTCTCCGGACCGGCCTATTTCTACACCTGGATATTTCGTGGCACGCCGCTGCTGGTGCAGCTCATCATCATCTATACCGGCCTGCCGCAGCTCGGCATCAAGCTGACGGTTCTGCAGTCCACCCTGATCGGCCTATCGCTCTGCGAGGCCGCTTATCTGTCGGAAATCGTCCGGGCAGGTATTGCCGCGGTTCCCAAAGGCCAGATCAATGCGGCGCGCGCCATCGGCATGACCGAGGCGCAGGTGATGCGCTACATAGTTGCGCCGCAGGCCTTCCGCATCATCATTCCGCCGCTTGGCAATTCCGTCAATGGCGTGCTGAAGACAACGTCGATCGCCTCCATCATTTCCATGGAGGAGCTGCTGCGCCGCACGCAGGTTCTTATCCAGGAAAAGTTCCTCGTTCTGGAGCTTTTCATGGTTGCGGCCCTTTATTACCTCGCCATGACGACCGCCTGGGAACTCATCCAGCGCCGTATCGAGAAACGATTGGGCAAGGCCTACGGCCCAATGTCGGCTGACGTACACTAGGGAGAAGTCCGATGTCTCAAGCAACCAGCATGATCGAACTTCAATCCGTCAACAAATGGTACGGTCCGACCTTTCAGGTTCTGACCAATTGCAGCCTGAATGTAGCCAAGGGCGAAGTCGTCGTGATCTGCGGTCCGTCCGGTTCGGGCAAGTCGACGCTGATCAAATGCGTCAATGCGCTGGAGACGATCGGCAACGGCATCATCACAGTCAACGGGGTTGAGGTGACCAACCCCAAGACCGATATGCCTAAGCTGCGCTCCAAAGTAGGCATGGTGTTCCAGCATTTCGAACTCTTCCCGCATATGACGATCCTCGAAAATCTGTGCATCGGGCAGGAGAAGGTTCTCGGCCGCTCCCCTGCGGAGGCGCTGGTCAAAGCCAACGCCCTTCTGGAGCGGGTGGGGCTTACCGCGCATGCGAAGAAATATCCCGGTCAACTTTCCGGCGGTCAGCAGCAGCGCGTCGCAATCGCCCGCGCGCTGGCGATGGATCCGGTCGCCATGCTTTTTGACGAGCCTACATCGGCGCTTGATCCGGAAATGATCAACGAGGTGCTCGACGTCATGGTCTCGCTTGCGCAGGAAGGCATGACGATGATGGTGGTGACGCATGAAATGGGGTTTGCCCGCAAGGTGGCTGACCGCATCGTCTTCATGGATGGCGGCGAGATCGTCGAGATCGGCGAGGGGGACAGCTTCTTCACCAATCCGAAGACGGATCGCGCACGCTCGTTCCTGTCGAAAATCCTGGCGCATTGAGGCCACGGCGACCGGAGCGGGATGGCGAAATCCCGCTTCAGATCGTGTGCCTTAGGCCGTTCCGAACAACGCAGAATGATAGTGGCGGAGAACCGCAATGATAAACCGTGTCCTGATGCCTCGCGAAATGCTCATCGGCGGTGGCAGCCGTTTCCGATTGCCGTCACTGTTGAAATCTCTGGGGGTGAAGCGCCCTCTGCTCGTCTGCGATCCAGTCATGCAGAAACTCGGCCATGCGGATGCGCTTTTGCAGGCGCTTGGCGGCGAGGGTATCGATGCCGCCATTTTTGCGGATGTCGTAGAAGATCCAACGGATATATCCATCGCCACACTGGTGAAACGCGTTTCCGGGGGAGGCCATGATGGTCTCGTCGCACTCGGCGGCGGTAGCGCCATGGATACGGCGAAAGCAGGTGCCATCGTTGCAACCAGTGGCGAAGAGCTGCGGGCGCTGAAAGTTCCAAGGATCGTGGATTTTGCCGTCATGCCGGTAATTGCCATACCCACAACCGCAGGAACCGGATCGGAAGTAACACGCGCCGCCGTCGTGACGGACACGGCTGCCAGCGAAAAAATGCTCATCCTCGGCACTGCCGCTTTGCCCGTGGCGGCCATCATCGATTACGAGCTGACGCTGACCTGCCCTTACCGCGTCACGGTCGATACCGGCATAGATGCGCTGACCCATGCGTTGGAAGCGCTGGTCAACCGCAACGGTAATGCCCATTCCGAGGCGTTGGCGCTGTCCGCGCTGAAACTGATCGGGGCAAATCTCGAAAAAGTCGCGAACGACCCGCAAAACCGGGAAGCACGCGAAGCGATGATGCTCGGGGCGACGCATGCGGGTCTTGCCGTTTCCAACACATCCACAGCGTTGATCCACGGCCTCAGCCGGCCGGTCGGTGCCTTTTTCCACGTTCCGCACGGCATGTCGAATGCGATGGTACTGCCGTTGGTCACACAATTTTCGTTGAATTCCGCTCTACCGCAATATGCCGCCGCTGCCCGCGCACTTGGTTGCGCCAGTTCGACGGACAGTGACCAGATTGCAGGCGCAAAGATGGTGGAGGCTTTCATCGGCCTGAACAGGCGGCTGAAGGTGCCGACCCCGCAGGAATTCGGTATCGACAAAACCCGCTATCTCGATCTTTTGCCGGAAATGGTGCGACAAGGCCTCGCCTCCGGCACACCGGCAAATAACCCACGGGTTCCGACGGCAGCGGAAATGACGCGCCTTTACGAACTGGCCTTTGACGGCCGCATGGAAGGGCCTTGAGCCATAACATCCTGTAAGAACTGTCATTTTTCGCAACTTCAAGCCACAGATTTCCGCCACTTGACACTTACATATTATGGCATACCATAAGACATCATATTTATCGGAGAGAACGCCAATGCCCATCCAGATCCGTAAGACCCTGTTGCAGGTCGAAACAACGTTGATTGAAGGAGGCAAGGCCGCAGCGACACCTTTGAAGCTGTTCACCGCCATCGCGGTCGTGAAAAATCCCTGGGCTGGAAAAGGCTTCGTGGATGACCTCAAACCGGAAATCCACGCCGGGGCGCCGGTGCTGGGCGAACTGCTGACGAAGATGATCCTTGATGCCGTGGGTTCCGGCGAAGCGGTGGAGGCCTATGGCAAGGCGGCCGTCGTCGGGCTGGATGGTGAGATCGAACATGCCTCCGCGCTCATTCACACGCTGCGTTTCGGCAATCACTATCGTCAGGCTGTGGGTGCCAAGTCCTATCTGGCCTTCTGCAATACGCGTGGTCCCGGCAATGCGCCGATCATGATCCCCTTAATGGACAAGAACGATGAAGGCCGCCGTTCGCACTACCTGACTATCCAGACCTCCGTTCCCGATGCTCCGGCTGCCGACGAGATCGTCGTCGCGCTCGGTGCTTCAGTCGGCGGCAGGCCTCATCACCGCATCGGCGACCGGTATCAGGATCTGAAGGATCTCGGTCAGGATGTCGCCAACCCGGCGGGCGTTTGAGGGTGATGCAAATGCAGGAGGCCGCCACCACGTCACGGGTCAATGCTGCAAAGGCAGGTGCTGCCGCGCTCCCTCGCAAGGTGACCGAGGGCGGGGCGGCCTATTTCGAGGCAGGCGCGGGTGAAGACCTGATCCTCATCCACGGTGTGGGAATGCGGCTGGAAGCCTGGAAGCCGCAGATCGAAATCTTTTCGAAGACGCACCGTGTCATCGCGGTAGATATGCCGGGGCATGGAGGCAGTGAACGCCTGCCAGCGGGCAGCACGCTCAAGGATTTTGTCGGCTGGTTCGGCCGGTTTCTTGACGATATGCGGATCGCGCGTGCCAATGTGGCCGGGCATTCCATGGGTGCGCTGATTTCCGGCGGTGCCGCTGCAACCTTTGGAGATCGAATTGCGCGCGTCGGTTATCTGAACGGCGTTTACCGCCGTGATCCGGTCGCGAAGGCTGCGGTTCTTGCACGCGCGGCTGCCATCCGGACCACCGGCGTGGACAAGGAAGGCCCTTTGTTACGCTGGTTCGGCGACGATCCAAAGAGCCAGCAGGCGCGGGAGTTGACTCGAGGTTGGCTGGAAATGGTCGATCCCGAAGGTTACGCGGTTGCCTATACCGCATTTGCGGACGGCGACGAGACCTATGCGGATCGGTGGCCCTCGGTCATCTGCCCGGCTCTTTTCCTGACGGGTTCGGACGACCCCAATTCGACGCCGTTGATGGCCGAGCAGATGGCGGCGATCACACCGCGCGGTTACGCCCGCGTCGTTGAGGCGCACCGGCATATGGTCAACCTGACCGCACCTGAAACTGTCAATGCGATGATGGCCGAATGGCTGGCTTTAGAGGAGGAGCCGCAATGACTGTTGCAACCCTTGATCCGCGCGCTTTGCGCGATGCATTCGGCGCTTTCGTTACGGGAGTAACAATCGTGACCACCCGGGACGATGCAGGAAAGCCCATCGGTTTTACCGCCAACTCCTTCACCTCGGTTTCGCTCGATCCGCCGTTGCTGCTGATCTGCCTTGCCCGCAGCTCGCGCAATTTCATGACGATGACCGGCACCAAAAACTTCGCGGTCAATATTCTGTCGGAAAGCCAGAAGGACCTCTCCAACACCTTCGCCCGGCCGGTCGAAGACCGTTTCGCCACCGCCAGCTGGTTGGATGCGCCGAAGGGCTCCCCGGTCTTTGCAGACGTCGCGGCCTGGTTCGAATGTTCGATGCAGGAGGTTATCGAGGCCGGCGATCATGTCATTCTGCTCGGCCGTATCGAGGCTTTCGACAATAGCGGCCTGAACGGTCTCGGTTATGCGCGCGGCGGCTATTTCACGCCGATGCTGGCTGCAAAGGCGGTATCGGCAGCGGCAGAGGGCGATATCGTCGTGGGCGCCGTTCTGGAACGGCGCGGCGAGATTTACCTCGTTGGCGACGACGTGCTGTCGCTTCCCGGCTGTGTCGTGGCAAGCGGCGATCCGGCCGCGGCGCTGACATCACGTCTCGAAGACCTGACGGGTCTCTCCGTCAAAACGGGATTTCTCTACTCGGTTTATGAGAACAAGACGGATGGGCGCCAACACGTCGTCTATCACGCGCTTGCCGATGGCGATCAAGCGCCGCGCGAGGGCCGTTTTCTGTTGCCCGGCGCGCTGGCTTCGGCAAAATTCGACTCTGGCGCTACGGCGGATATCGTCAATCGTTTCGTGCTGGAAAGCTCGATCGGCAATTTCGGTGTTTATGTCGGGAACGAGACCGCCGGCAAGGTTCATCCCATCTCCATGAAGGGGCCAAAACCATGAAATTCTCCCTCTTCGTTCACATGGAGCGGCTGGACGCCTCCCAGGACCACAAGACACTCTACGAGGAGTTCGTGACACTATGCGAGATCGCCGATCGTGGTGGCATGCATGCCATCTGGACCGGCGAACATCACGGCATGGATTTCACCATAGCGCCCAACCCCTTTGTAACGATCGCCGATCTGGCGCGGCGTACGAAGACGGCACGCCTGGGTACGGGAACGGTGATCGCGCCTTTCTGGCACCCGATCAAGCTTGCCGGAGAAGCGGCGATGGCGGATCTGATCTGTGACGGCCGTCTTGATATCGGCATCGCGCGTGGCGCCTATTCGTTCGAATATGAGCGGCTGCTTCCAGGCCTCGATGCCTGGGGCGCCGGCCAGCGGATGCGCGAGCTTATTCCGGCTGTCAAAGGGGTTTGGGCGGGTGACTACACCCACGACGGCGAATTCTTCAAGTTCCCGGCCACCACATCGGCTCCCAAACCACTGCAGCAGCCTTTTCCGCCCATTTGGGTGGCGGCGCGTGATCCGAATTCACATGAATTCGCTGTAGCCAATGATTGCAATGTTCAGGTGACGCCGCTCTGGCAAGGCGATGACGAGGTGGAAACCCTGATGGGCCGCTTCAACGATGCCTGCGCGAAAAATCCGGATAAACAGCGGCCGAAAATCATGCTGCTGCGCCACACCTATGTCGGTTCCGGTGAAGCCGACATTGCCCAGGCGGCCCATGAGATGAGCGTCTATTACAACTACTTCTTTGCATGGTTCAAAAACGAAAAGCCCGTTCATCAAGGGCTGATCGAGCGTATTGCGCCGGAGGAGATTGTCGCAAACGCCATGCTTTCCGGTGATGTCATGCGCAAGAACAACGTTGTCGGCGATGCCGATGAAGTCATTACCCGGCTTAAGGCCTACGAGGCCATGGGCTACGACGAATATTCCTTCTGGATCGATACCGGCATGAGCTTCGAGCGCAAGAAGGCCTCGCTGGAACGCTTCCTTTCCGATGTCATGCCGACTTTCAAGGAGTAAGATGATGCGCCGTTTCCAATGTTACATCGACGGGCGCTTCGAGGATGGTGAGGCGAGCTTTTCCAGCCTCGACCCGGCAACCGGTGAACCTTGGGCAGAAATGCCGGAAAGCCGCGAAGCGGATATTAGCCGCGCCGTAGAGGCTGCGCATCGGGCGCTTTATGACGATGCCGCCTGGTCGAAACTGACGGCGACGCAACGCGGCAAGCTGCTCTATCGGCTTGCCGATCTGGTTGCCGAAAATGCAAAGACGCTTGCCGAGCTCGAAACCCGTGACACCGGCAAGATCATCCGCGAGACCTCGGCGCAGATTGCCTATGTCGCGGACTATTATCGCTATTATGCGGGCTTGGCTGACAAGATCGAGGGTGCCTACCTGCCGATCGACAAGCCGGACATGGATGTCTGGCTGCGGCGCGAACCCGTGGGTGTGGTGGCCGCGATCGTCCCGTGGAACAGCCAGCTTTTTCTGGCAGCCGTTAAAATCGGCCCGGCGCTCGCTGCCGGCTGCACAATCGTCATCAAGGCCTCGGAAGACGGACCGGCGCCGCTTCTGGAGTTCGCCCGGCTAGTGCAGGAGGCTGGTTTTCCTGCCGGCGTCGTCAATATAGTCACTGGTTTCGGTGCGTCCTGCGGCACGGCACTCACCACGCACCCGAAGGTGGCCCATATCGCCTTTACCGGCGGGCCGGAAACGGCGCGTCAAATCGTTCGCAATTCGGCCGAAAATCTTGCCTCCACGTCGCTCGAACTCGGCGGCAAATCGCCAATCCTCGTCTTTGCCGACGCCGATCTCGAAAGCGCCGCCAATGCGCAGGTCGCGGGAATTTTCGCGGCGACCGGTCAGAGCTGTGTTGCCGGATCACGGCTGATCGTCGAGAGAAGCGTGAAGGATCGCTTCCTCGGGATTTTGAAGGCGAAGGCTGAGGCGATCCGCGTCGGCTCGCCGCTGGACATGGCAACGGAAGTGGGGCCGCTCGCGACCGAGCGGCAGCGCAAGCATATTGTCTCTCTGGTCTCTGCTTCCGAAAAAGCCGGTGCGAAGGTGGTGACGGGCGGTGTGGCGGTGGATGGCGCTGGTTATTTCTACCCTCCGACCATTCTCGATTGTGACGGCATTCGTTCGCCGTCCATGGAAAGGGAGTTCTTCGGCCCGGTTCTTTCGGTTGTTTCCTTCGAAACCGAGGCGGAAGCGATCGCTTTGGCCAATGACACGGTCTATGGCCTCGCCTCGGGCGTCTTCACGCAGAACCTGACGCGCGCCCATCGGCTGATGAAGGCGATCCGCGCCGGTGTGGTCTGGGTGAACACCTATCGCGCCGTCTCACCGATTGCGCCTTTCGGCGGTTTCGGTCTTTCCGGTGATGGTCGCGAAGGCGGGCTTGCGGCAGCGCTCGATTACACGCGCACGAAGACCATATGGCTTAGAACCTCCGATGACCCGATCCCCGATCCATTCGTGATGCGGTGACGCGATGTTTTACGAAATCCGCACCTACCGGCTGAAGAACGGCGCCATTCCGGCCTACCTTCGGGTTGTCGAGGAGGAAGGCATCGAAATCCAGAAAAGCCATCTGGGCGAGCTGGTGGGTTACTTCTTTTCCGAGATCGGGCCGATCAATGAAATTGTCCACATCTGGGCCTTTTCCAGCCTGGATGACCGCGAGGAGCGGCGCGCAAAGCTGATGGCCGATCCGCGCTGGTTATCCTTCTTGCCGAAAATCCGCGACCTCATTGAAGTCGCCGAAAACAAGATCATGAAGCCGGCGCCTTTTTCACCGCTGAAGTGAATCTGCCGGCCGCGAAGTGCATGCCAACAACAAGCTCTAAAACGGAGTAAGGGAACATGAGATCGAAACTGGTATTGATGACATGCGCAGCAATTTTCGCCCTGGGCGCATCCGCACAGGCGAATGATCTGGTTTTTTCCAGCTGGGGAGGAACCACGCAGGACGCCCAGAAGGCGGCCTGGGCCGAAAAATTCATGGTGGCGACCGGCATCAACGTGCTTCAGGATGGCCCTACGGACTATGGCAAGCTGAAAGCCATGGTCGAGGCGAACGGCGTGACATGGGATGTGGTCGACGTGGAGGGCGACTACGCCGCGCAGGCCGGGCCGAAGGGCCTGCTGGAGAAGCTTGATTTCGCCGTCATCGACAAAACGAAGCTCGACCCTCGTTTCGTCACTGATTACTCCGTCGGAAGCTTCTATTATTCCTTCGTCATCGGCTGCAATGTCGATGCTGTAGCCGCCTGCCCCAAGAGCTGGGCCGACCTTTTCGATACGGCAAAGTTCCCCGGCAAGCGCACCTTTTACAAGTGGTCCGCACCGGGTGTGATCGAAGCAGCGCTGCTGGCCGATGGTGTTGCCGCCGACAAGCTATACCCGCTTGATCTCGATCGCGCCTTCAAGAAGCTGGACACGATCAAATCCGATATCATCTGGTGGTCTGGCGGTGCGCAATCGCAGCAGTTGATCGCTTCTGCGGAGGCACCTTTCGGCAGCGTCTGGAACGGCCGCATGACAGCGCTTGAGAAGAGCGGTGTGAAGGTGGAGACCTCCTGGGAGCAGAACATCACGGCAGCGGATTCCCTCGTCGTTCCCAAGGGAACGAAGAACAAGGACGCGGCGATGAAGTTCATTGCTCTTGCGACCTCCGCGCAGGCGCAGGCGGATATGGCGTCTGCCACAGGTTATGCCCCGGTCAATGTCGAATCCGCAAAGCTGATGGATCCGGAAACGGCAAAGACCCTGCCTGACCAGCAGACAGCGAGCCAGGTCAATGCCGACATGAACTACTGGGCGCAACATCGTGACGAGATCGGTGAGCGCTGGTACGCCTGGCAGGCCAAGTAAGGCAACGGCGCGGGCAGCCAAAAGCGCCCGCGCAAATTTTCACCTCCGGGGAGGTTTGGGCATGGTCTCGCTTACCGATGAAACAGAAAGCCCGAAGACGAAGGTGCGGATGCCCTTCCGGCCCGGCAATTTTGCCGCCACCCTGCCGGCATTCGTTCTGCTTGCACTGTTCTTCGTCGTGCCGGTTATCATCCTGCTGTCGCGCAGCGTTACCGAGCCGGTGCCGGGCTTTGGCAATTACGCCGCATTGCTGGGCAGCTCCACCTACCTGAAGATTTTCTTCAATACATTCGCGGTCTCGGCGCTGGTCACGCTCGTAACGCTGGTCATCGGTTTTCCTGTCGCGTGGGCGCTTGCCATCATGCCGTCGCGGCTTGCCTCCGTCGTTTTCGCAATTTTGCTTCTGTCCATGTGGACCAACCTTCTGGCACGCACCTATGCCTGGATGGTGCTGTTGCAGCGGACGGGTGTCGTCAACAAGACGCTGATGGGCCTTGGCATCATCGACAAGCCGCTTGCACTGGTCAACAACCTGACCGGCGTCACGATCGGCATGACCTATATCATGCTGCCATTCATCATCATTCCGCTCTATGGCGTCATCCGCAAGATCGATCCGGCCATTCTCCAGGCGGCGGCGCTGTGCGGGGCAACCCGCTTTCAGGCGCTGACCCGCGTTCTCATTCCACTTGCCGCTCCGGGTATGATCTCCGGCGCGCTGATGGTGTTCGTCATGTCGCTTGGCTATTTCGTCACCCCGGCGCTGCTGGGCGGCACGGCGAACATGATGCTGGCCGAGCTTATCGCGCAATTCGTGCAGTCTCTCGTCAACTGGGGCATGGGCGGCGCAGCGGCGCTGGTGCTTCTGGTGGTGACGCTGACGCTTTACGCAATCCAGCTGAAATTCTTCGGCGCGGCCGGGGCAGGGGGGCGCTGACATGCTTTTGAACTACAACAGCCTTGGCGCATGGAAGTGGCTGCTCCTTTTCATCACAGTGCTGACAGCGGCATTCCTTATCCTGCCGATTGTCTTCATCGCCGCTTTGTCCTTCGGCTCGTCGCAATGGCTGATCTTTCCGCCGCCCGGCTGGACGCTGAAATGGTATGCGGATTTCTTTGCCGATCCGAGGTGGCTGGATGCTGCCTGGACAAGCCTGCGTATCGCCGTGATGGTCACAGTCCTGTCGGTGCTGATCGGCCTCGTCGCCTCCTTCGGCCTGGTGCGGGGGCGTTTCATCGGGCGCGAGGGTCTGCGGGCTTTGTTCATGACGCCGATGATCCTGCCTGTCGTGGTGCTGGCGGTGGCGCTTTATGCTTTTTTCCTGAAGCTCGGCCTTGCGGGCACCACCACGGGCTTTGTCATTGCCCATCTTGTCGTGGCGCTGCCTTTCTCCATTCTGGCGTTGACCAGCGCGCTCGAGGGTTTCGACAAATCGATCGAAGACGCTGCAGTGCTATGCGGCGCGAGCCCGCTGCAGGCCAAAATCCGCATCACCTTGCCGGCCATCAGCCATGGCCTGTTCTCAGCCGCGATCTTTTCTTTCCTCACTTCCTGGGATGAGGTGGTGCTGGCGATCTTCATGGCAAGTCCAACGTTGCAGACGCTGCCGGTGAAAATCTGGGCGACGCTGCGGCAGGATCTGACGCCGGTGATCGCCGCTGCATCGACGCTTCTCATCGCGGTGACCATCATTCTCATGCTGCTTGTCGCGGCTGTGCGAAAAGGACTGAAAACATGACCAAACCGCTCCTGCAAATTCGCGGCATCGCCAAGCAATACGGACCGGTCGTCGCCGTTCAGGACGTCAATCTCGAGGTGCAGCCGGGCGAGTTCATGACGTTTCTCGGACCATCCGGTTCGGGCAAGAGCACGACGCTCTACATTCTGGCCGGTTTCGAACAGCCGACGGCGGGCGACATCCTGCTGAACGGCCAAAGCCTGCTCTCCACGCCGTCGCACAAGCGCAATATCGGCATGGTCTTCCAGCGTTACACGCTGTTTCCGCATCTGTCCGTTGGCGAGAATATCGCCTTTCCGCTGAAAGTGCGCCGAAAGAGCAAGGCGGAAATCGATGCGAAGGTGAAGGAGATGCTGAGGCTCGTTCGTCTCGAAGGTTTCGAGGACAGAAAGCCTGCGCAGATGTCGGGCGGCCAGCAGCAGCGCGTGGCCTTGGCAAGGGCGCTCGCTTATGATCCGCCTGTTCTTCTGATGGACGAGCCGCTCTCGGCGCTCGACAAGAAGCTCAGGGAAGAAATCCAGTTCGAAATCCGTCGCATCCACCAGCAGACGGAAGTAACGATCCTTTACGTCACCCACGATCAGGAAGAGGCCTTGCGTCTCTCCGACCGGATCGCGGTGTTTTCAAAAGGCGTGATTGACCAGATCGGTACGGGGCCGGAGCTTTACGCTCATCCCACCACCCGCTTCGTGGCCGAATTCATCGGTGACAGCGACTTCATCGCCTGCGATCTCCTCGCCGCCTCGGGCGGCAAGGCGACGGTTTCGCTCGGGCAGAATATCGTCTTTGACCAAATTCCGGTTCATGGCGAAGCTGCGCCGGGAAAAAAGGCGGCGCTGATGCTGCGTCCGGAGCGTTTACAGCTCAGCCGCAACAGGCCCGGCTCTTACGCCGGTTTTCAGGCCACCGTCAGCGATATCACCTTCCTTGGCAACAACGTCCATGTCGTCGCCCATACAGGTTCGGGAGAGCCCTTTGCCGTGCGTCTGCCATTTGGCCATGAGGCAATTTCGGGCCTCAACCGTGGTGATCTCGTGCATCTGGCCTTCGATCCCGCGTCGGCGCAGGTTTTCTGTTGAGGGTCGGAAATATGCATCTTAATGATCCCATGCTCTTCGGCGAGCACGGGAGGACATCTCTACCGGCAATGCGCGCCGACCATCAAGAAACTGGGACTGGAACTTGGCGGCAATGCGCCCTTCATCGTCGACGACGCCGATCTCAATGCGGCCGTGGAGGGAGCGCCGATTTTCCCAGAAGTTGGAGCCGCAGATAAAACCGTTGCATTTCAATGAGCCATCATGCCCCAGGCAAGTGAACCTAGGGAAAAAATCCCGAATAAGACAAGGATCACTCCGGACAGGCGGGAAACCCAGCGGGCAAAGGTGGTGGGAAGGCGCTGCCGGGCAAATGCAACGCCGCCGCTCAACATGAACCACCACAATAAAGAGCCTAGAAAAACGCCCGCGACCACAAAAAACGCGCTCGTCGCTCCCGATGCGTCAGCAAGGCCGAGACCCGCGAAAATTGCTGCAAAGGACAGAATCGTCATGGGGTTGGTGATCGTCAGGAAAAAGGTCGCGGTGATGGTGCCGAGCAGATCGCGCGCTCCAACCTTGGCCGCTTCTGCCAGAGGTTTGGGCCTCAGGCTTTTCCAGCCGAGCCACAGCATGAAAAGGCCGCCAACGATTTTGAGCGGCGTATCGATTGTCGCAAGGGTCGCCGCGAAAGCGGAAAAGCCGAGCGCTGCGAGGCTGGCATACACAGCATCCGCTAGAGCAGTCCCAAGGCCACCTGCCACTCCCGCCCAGAACCCGCGCTCAAGGGTCCGGTTGATGCAGAGGGCGCCGATGGGGCCGAGCGGGGCTGCGACCGCAAGGCCCAGCACAATGCTTTTCAAAACGAGCATCAGTTCCATCAGTCCACGCTTTCCTTCGGCATAAATGGTCCCGGCACGACAGAAGACAGTGCGATGATCGTTTCGGTACGGGCAAGGAACCCGTTCTGTTTCATTGTCGCCAGAAAGGTTTCGATCTCCGCCAGCGACCCGACGTGAACTTTGACGAGGTAGGACCACTGCCCGGTCACATGGTGACATTCCGCAATAGCGGACTGCGACGCCGCATAGACACGAAACGCGGCCTCGTCCGCATCCGGCGCCAACGCGATCCACACGAAGGCGATCACGGGCAAATCGAATGCGGATGGATCGGCATCAACGGTGATGCGACGGATCGCCCCGCTGGCCGTCAGGCGTCGGATGCGCTCGTTCACGGCCGAAGCGGAAAGCTCCACGACATTTCCGATATCGGCCAGAGAGCGGCGGGCGTCTTCTGCAAGAAGACTGATGATTTTGCGGTCTGTTGAATCCATGACCGCAGATAATCATGTTTATTATGATAATTAAAGATATTATGCGGAATTTTAGTGAATTGAGCGCAAGCCTTGAGCCGGGGCCAAGATTCCCCCGCAGCTTCGCCGTACCTATAATCTTGGCGGAAGCTTATGCTGTTTCAGAGATTACGGTCGCGCTATCCATGCTTCCGGCAGCGTTTCCTGCAAGGCTTGGCGGATGATCGTGGCGAGATGGGCGCTGATTGGATTTTCGTCTTTTCCGGAGCGAAGAAGGCTGAGCCCCAGCGACGGGAGTTGTGGCAAACCATTGGTGAGTGGATCGAGAACCCGTACGGCAGGCGGCCGGCCGAACGGTGTGCGAAGTGCGATGCCAAGGCCTGCGGCTGTCGCAGCCCACAACCCGCCGAGGCTCGGGCTGACGAATGCAATGCGCCAAGCGATACGCTGTTGATCAAGGTGGTTGCAGGCAATGCTACGTAAAAGGCACGGCGCTTCCAAGACTGCAAGTGGCAGCGGCTCTTTCTCGCCGGTCTGCCAGACAGTTTCTGCTTCCTCCGCGCCCAGCCAGCACAGTGGCATGGATGCAACCGTTTCAGCTGGCGAAGCCGTGTCGTCGTTCCAGGCCAAGGCGAGGTCAAGATGGCCGGACTCGACCTTCTCCCGCAATTCGCTATTGCGAGCGATGCGCCCTTCGATCCGAACCCGTGGATGGGCGCGTGCGAAACGGCCCAGCACCTGCGGCAACACAGTTTCTCCGAAATCCTCCTGAATCCCGAGGCGGATCCAGCCTGCGAGTTCCGGCCCGCGAACGGCGCTGATCGCCTCGTCATTCAGGCTCAATATGCGGCTGGCATAGGACAGCAGCACTTCGCCGCTCTCGGTCAGCGCCAGCCCCCGGCCGGATTTGCGCACCAGAGCAGTTTCGGCCTGGTCCTCCAGCTTCTTGAGTTGTGCGCTGACCGCAGAGGTCGAACGCCCCAGTCTGTCTGCGGCCTGCGCGAACGACCCGGTCTCGATGCCAATCACGAAACTGCGGAGCGCGTCCAGATCCAGATGGGTAAGGCGCAAATTAAATGTCCCTAAAATCAGGACGTAATGTCCTGAATAATTTGATTTTCAGGATGATGATGTCGTTTCATAGTGTGGCTGTCAATCCTCTTGAACGGAGCGCATCCATGCCTTTCACCCGAATATCTCTGCTTGCGGGCAAATCCGCCGACTATCTCAAGGCGGTTTCCGACAGTCTCGACCGCGCGCTTGTCGACTGCTTTGACGTTCCGGAAAACGACCGCTTCGCTGCAATCCACCAGCACCAACCGGGCGAACTGATCTTCGACCGAACATATCGCGGCGGCCCTCGGTCGGATGATTTCATTTTCTTTCATATCACCACGGGTAAGACGCGATCGCCGGAAACCAAGGCGCGCTTCTATGCGAGGCTCGTCGAAAATCTGGCGGTGTCGCCCGGTGTGAGGCCGGAGGATGTGATGGTCGCCATCGTCAACTCGACGTTTGATGACTGGTCCTTTGCATCAGGCGTTTCAGCAGGCACACCAGCGGATGGGAGTGGCCGATGACTGATTTTTTCGACATGCAACCGGCCTGTCCATCCACCATGAGCGTGCGTCGAGCCGGTGACGGAATAGTTGCTGCACCTGAGGGTATCTCCAGCGGATCCTTCCTCGTCCAGATGCTGTTATCGAGCCGGATCGATGGCGAGATGACGGCAATGCGCGCTTTTGTGCCGCCGGGGGTCGTGACCCATTGGCACAGTCATCCGCGCGGCCAGCTTCTCTTCGTGCTGGATGGCATCGGTCTCGTCCAACGCAAGGGTGACGATCCGCGTGAAGTCCGTGCCGGAGATGCGGTGTGGTTTGCGCCCGGCGAAGCCCATTGGCATGGCGCCGCGCCGTCCTGTCCCTTCAGCTATCTCAGCGTCCAGCCGGTCAGGAGTGGAACTGCCGTCCACTGGATGGGACCTGTCAAAAAAGAGGAGAGCACGTCATGATCGCCATGCAATACAGCTTCACGCTGCCTGCCGGCTACGACATGGCGATCATAGACCGGCGCATAAGGGAGAAGGGGCCGCTGCTCGATGGCTTTCCACGCCTGCGTTTCAAGGCCTATCTTTCGGCGAGAAAGCAGGAGGCCGGCTTCACCAGTGCTGAAAACCTCTACGCGCCGTTCTATCTATGGGATGAGCCAGAAGGGATAGACAGCTTCCTGTCCGGTCCAGGTTTTGCGGTTCTGACACGGGACTTCGGCTGGCCGTCGGTGCAGACGTGGCTGGTCTGGCACGCCGACCACGTACCTGATCTTACAGCCTCGCGATATGCCACACGGGAGGTCCGGTCCATAGCGCCCCATTGTGATCTGGCCAAGCTGCGCGATACCGCGACCGCGGACGCGCGTTCAGCAATCAGGGCCGGCGCGCTCGCGGCCATAGCCGCATTCGATCCAACAAAATGGCTGCTGCTACAGTTCAACCTCTGGCCGACAGTGCCGGCCGTTACTGAAACAATGCAAACCTACACTGTTGGCCACGTCTCGTTGGGGTCGGTTCTGCATTTAGCGGAATGATATCTCACGCACCGGCTCAATGGGTATTGCGTCGCTCCAGCTCTCATCTATCGCGGTTGCTTTTCTGCCTCACGTAGCGAAATCAGCCGTTTTGTGGATTCGTCCCACAGAATGAGCTTTACGCAGCCCAGGCTGTCGCGAAGGCTGATGCGACCAAGTTTCGCAAGCTCCGGGTAGTCGTGCAGAATCTCTGGCAACCTGTAAAAAGGTACCTTGCTCGACAAATGGTGGACATGGTGCATGCCGATATTGCCGGTGATCCAACGCAGCGGACCCGGCAGATCGTAATACGAGGCGCCATGCATCGCCGCATGGGGAAAAGTCCATTCCGGAGGCTTGGACCAGTGGGTTTCTTCAAACTGGTGCTGGACATAAAACAGCCAGACACCTGCTGACCCGGCAAGCAGCACTATTGGCAGATGAACCAACAGAAAAGGCACGAGCCCTATCGCCCAGATAAGAAGAATGGCCAATACGGCCACACCGGCATTTGTTGCCATTGTCGAAATCCAGGGCAACGCTCCAGACCGCATCATGCCAAACGGTAGCCTTTGTTTGAACAGAAACAGGAAAGCAGGACCGATGCCGAACATCACCAGCGGATGCCTGTACAAGCGATAACCGAGTTTTCCGCGCGGGGAGAGCGCACGATATTCGGTCACGGTCAGAGTTGTAATGTCGCCAACCCCTCGCTCATCGAGATTGCCAGCTGACGCATGGTGTTCCGCATGCGCGCGGCGCCAATAGTCGTAGGGCGTCAGCGTCAGGATACCGATTGCGCGACCCGTCCAGTCATCCCAGCGACGGCGCCCGAAAAAAGAGCCGTGTCCGCAATCGTGTTGCAGTATGAAGAGCCTCAACAGGAATCCGGCTGCGGGGATCACCAGAAGCAGGCCAAGCCAGTAACCAAAATGAATCGATACCGACGCTGCTGCCCAAAGGAATACAAAGGGAACAAGCGTCACGGCAAGTTCGTACAGGCTGCGGCCCGTCCGGGGTTTGCGATAATTCGAAAGTATTTTAAGCAGGGCCTTTTCACTCGCGCCGCCAGGTAATTGGGCTGTTAACGTCGCGGTCATGGTTGATAGCAATCCTTCTGGTCACCTGCATTTCGAAAAAAGTGTTCACCGCGCTGGCGGTCGTATTCTGGAATAGCCCGATCTCGAGCCAACACGCGTTGCCGCGACGGTTCCGTGCTCTGCTCGGCCCGGGCATTCACTGTTTTGTTCATAAATGTTCGAGCTGTAAGCTCGCTCCTGAAATCTGAAACGGTTAATTAAGTCGATCTGCTCGGCGAGGAACTCGCACAACTCTGCGCGGCTGGAACCTGTTCTGTCTAACTGTACCTGCGCTGTTTGCACAGAGGGGCAGGGTGACCTCAAATTGATTGAATGGTACTAGAATTTAATCGGCACTGGCATTCTCGCGCAGGAGCACAGCTCGACTCGGCAACTAAAATCGCTGAAAAGTTGGAGTGTTGAGCGGGTCTCGGCAACAGGATGGCAATTACTCGTTCAAATACGAGCAATATGCTCGAGGCAATAGACCCTTACCGCAGCATTGTGGCTGTATCGCGCCCGACATTTAAGGTTTCTTGCTATGTATCAGATCGCAGCATCAGGGGTCGTCGACTGGCAGGAGAGTGCCCCTTATGCCAGCAGCCCGCGCATTATCAGTTCGAGATGAATCTTCAGAACGACCTGCTTGTCCAGACTGCGCCGATCGTCGAAAATCAACCGGAAAACCAATGTTCCGACTATGGGTGACATGACGACCTTGGCCAGTTCGGTGGGGTTGGCTCTAAACCTTTTTTTCGCCACGCCATCTTCGAGGATCGTATTGATCCGCTCGAATACCGGCGCCATCACCACGTCATGGTGCTGGTCGATGAGATCGGGGAATTTTGCTCCTTCCGCAACGATGAAGCGAAACAGTTCCCGCATCTTTCTATTGTCGACAAGGGCGTCGAACAGGAATTCAAGAAGCATCCGAAGCTCCTCGACGGGATCATCGGACGTGCGTGCATAGGCCTTGAATGCCTCCTGAAAAGGTGCCGAGGCATGCCTGATCATCGCCTCGAAAAGAGCCTCCTTGGTTTCGAAATAGACGTAGACCGTGCCTTTCGTCACTCCCACCCGCTCGGCAATGTCCTCCACCCGCGTGGCCGTAAATCCTCTCTTGGTGAATTCCTCGAATGCGGCGTCGAGAATTTCCAACGGACGTTGTATCTTCTGTTCTGCGCGTGTCAGTTTTGCTTTTGCCATAACCCCGGATCCCTACGTATTCTTTCGGCACTTGCCTTTTTACCCGTCGCAATCGGCGGAAATGACAGGTGGTTTGCCTATAGCACCGGCGTAAAAACCGGAATCGATTTTTACAAGACGTGGTGCGTGGTTCAATATGTCGGCACATCCCCCGATGCGTCCGAGAGGACGCGCCGGGCAATTCGTAATGATCATTCGGGGAGCCCGGTTTGAAGTCCGGACGGTTCCCGATCGGCGACACAAGAATTTCATTGACTATTCAGTCAGTCAAATATTATAGGGTGAGGCGAAGATCAAGAGGTCACCATGAAAAGCATTCTTTTAGCAATGGCGGTCGGCGGCATTTTCGCCCTGTCGTCCTGCAGCAACGAAGAGCCGCCTGCTGAAAAGCCGTTGCGTGTCGTCGATGTGGTTGCGGCAGCGAAAAAGCCCGTCGGCCGTGGCAGCGTCATCACCGGTGAAGTAAGGGCACGGGTCCAGACGGACCTTTCCTTTCGGGTGAGCGGCAAGATCACCGAGCGGCTGGTGGATGTGGGTACCCCGGTAAAGGCCGGGCAATTGCTTGCTCGCATCGACCCGGAAGAGCAAAAGGCGGATATCGACGTTGCGGTGGCCAACCTGCAATCTGCCGAAGCGCAGATGACGCAGGCGCAGTTGGCATTCGATCGCCAGCAAAGTCTTTTCAAGACGCAGGTGACTTCGCGCTCCGCGGTCGACAAGGCGCAGGAAACCCTGCTCACCACACAAGGCGCCGTCAGATCGGCGCAGGCCCAGCTGGATACGGCGCGCGATGCGCTTTCCTACACCGAACTCAGGGCCGATGCGGATGGTGTGATCACCGCGCGCAATGTCGAAGTCGGTCAGGTGGCGCAGGCCGCTCAGCTCGTTTTCACGCTGGCGCATGACGGGCCGCGCGATGCGGTATTTGATGTCTACGAATCCCTGTTCCTCGAGCGCGATATCGACAATCTCGTCAATGTCAGCCTCCTGTCGGATCCCGCCCGCGCTGTCGAGGGACCGGTGCGGGAGATTTCCCCGACGATCGATCCCGACAATGGGACGATCCGGGTCAAGGTTGGCCTGAACGGCGATATGACCATGCCGCTCGGAGCACCGGTATCGGGTCATTTCCGCTTCAAGCAGGTGGAGGCGATTGAGCTTCCCTGGTCGGCAATGGCATCGCAGAACGGCCTTCCCGCCGTCTGGGTGGTCGATGCGCAGTCCTCGGAAATCGCCATGCGCCGGGTTGAGGTCTCCGACTATGAGACGGGTCAATTCGTCGTGGCGGAAGGACTTCTTCCCGGCGATCTCGTCGTGACCAGCGGGACCAAATTTCTCCGCACCGGTGAAAAGGTCGCCTATGAAAAGGGGCAGGCACAATAATGTTCAGGATAAACAGAAGCTTGTTTTTGCTGCTTCCGGCGATTGCGGTCTCGTCCTGCCAGGAAAAGCAGGAAGCGCCCGCTGAGGCGCCGCGCCCGGTGCTCTCCGTTGTCGTAGGGGAGACGCGCGCCGATGCGCTGCGGCTGACCGGCACGGTGGAATCGAGAATTCAGACCGATCTCGGCTTTCGTGTTCTCGGCCGGATCATTGCCCGCAATGTCGATGTGGCCGATCTGGTCAAGAAAGGCGATGTGGTGGCCTCGATCGATCCGCTCGCGCTGGAACTTTCGGTAAAGAGCGCCCAATCCGATCTGTCCAACGCCGAAGCGCAACTGGCCAATGCGGTGACGACCGAGCAGCGTCAGCGCGTGCTGGCCGAGGCCCGCAGCGGCACGGAAGCAGCACTTGAAGAGGCCGAGCAGGCCACGCGAACGGCCAATGCCGCCGTCGCCAAAGCCCGTGCAAATCTTGATAAGGCCGAGGAGCAACTGGGCTATACGCAGCTACACGCGGAATTTGACGGCGTGGTGACTGCGACATCCGGTGAAATTGGCCAGGTCGTCTCTGCCGGACAGACGGTCGTGACCATTGCCCGCCCGGAAGTGCGGGATGTTGTGGTCGATGTTCCGCAATTTGCGGCGCAGCGACTTGATATCGGATCGACCTTCGATATCGCCCTGCAACTGGACCCAAAGATACGCACCACCGGCGTGGTGCGTGAGATTGCCCCAGAAGCCGAAACCGCAACACGCACGCGCCGCACGAAAATCAGCCTTCAGGATGCGCCGCCGACATTCCGGCTCGGCTCGGTCGTCACGGCCTCAGCAATTGCCGCCTCCGAATCGCAGATCATGCTCCCCTCGTCGGCCCTGCTGAAAACCGAAGACGGTTGGAGTGTCTGGATCGTCAATACCGATACGGCCACGGTCACCTCGCGCCCGGTCAAAATAGAGGGCGAGCCCGCTGAAGGCGGCAGTGTGCGCATCACCGGCGGCGTCAAGCCCGGCGAACGTGTCGCCAGTGCCGGCGTTCACAAGCTTAAGGATGGTCAAGCCATCAGGATCGATCAGGAGGTCCATCAGTGAAGAAATTCAATCTTTCCGACTGGGCGCTCGAGCACCGTTCGCTCGTCTGGTACTTCATGCTGGTCTTCGTTCTTGCCGGTGTTTTCTCCTATCTCAACCTCGGACGTGAGGAAGATCCGAATTTCACCATCAAGACAATGGTGATCAGCGCGCAATGGCCCGGCGCTTCCGCGGAGGAAGTGGCCAGGCAGGTGACCGACAGGATCGAGAAGAAGCTCGAGGAACTCGACAATCTCGACTATCTGCGCAGCCAGACAGTCGCTGGCAAGACGACGATTTTCGTGGAACTCGTGCCGGAAACCAAAGCCAAGAATGTCGAACCCACCTGGGTGCGCGTGCGCAACATGATCGGCGACATCAAGGGCGACTTCCCCTCGGGCGTTGTCGGCCCGTTCTTCAACGACCGTTTCGGCGATGTTTATGGCAATATCTACGCCTTCACCAGCGACGGTCTCAGCCAGCGGCAATTGCGCGATCTGGTGGAGGACGCGCGTGCCAAGGTTCTGACTGTCGACAATATCGGCAAGGTTGATGTCATCGGCGCGCAAGACGAGGCGATCTATCTGGAGTTTTCCACGCGGCAGATCGCAGCGCTGGGCATCGATCAGCAATCGATTATCAAGACGCTGCAAGCCCAGAATGCTGTCACCCAGTCCGGCTTCGTCAATGCCGGGCCGGAACGTGTTGCGCTGCGTGTCAGCGGCCAGTTCACCTCGGAAGACAGCCTTCGCGCCATCAATCTGCGCGTCAACAACCGGTTCTTCCCGCTGACGGAAGTGGCGACGATCCGGCGCGGTTATGTCGATCCGCCGTCTTCGCTGTTCCGCTTTAACGGGCAACCGGCCATCGGTCTTGCCATAGGCATGAAAACCGGTGCGAACCTCGTACATTTCGGCGAGGAGCTGGATGCACAGATGAAGCGTATCGTGGCGGATCTGCCTGTTGGCGTCGATGTGCACCGCGTGTCCGATCAGCCGGCCGTGGTCGATGAGGCGGTCTCCGGCTTCACTTCGGCGCTGTTCGAGGCAATTGCAATCGTTCTCGTCATCAGCTTCATCAGCCTCGGATTGCGGGCGGGCATGGTGGTTGCGGTCTCCATACCGCTCGTGCTGGCGATCACGTTCGTCTATATGGAATATACCGGCATTTCGCTGCAACGCATCTCTCTCGGCGCGCTTATCATCGCGCTCGGGCTTCTCGTCGACGATGCTATGATTGCTGTCGAGATGATGGTCGCACGCCTCGAGGTCGGCGATGATCTCAGAAAAGCGGCGACCTATGTTTATACTTCGACCGCCTTCCCGATGCTGACCGGTACGCTGGTCACCGTTGCCGGCTTCATTCCCGTCGGCCTCAACAACAGCGCGGCGGGTGAGTTCACATTCACCCTGTTCGTGGTGATCGCCGTTTCGCTGATCGTATCGTGGATTGTCGCGGTTGTGTTCACGCCACTGCTTGGCGTGGCGATGTTGCCCAAGACGATGAAATCGCACCATGAGAAGAAGGGCCGTTTTGCCTCTGGCTTTTCCTGGCTTCTAGCCCGGGCGCTGCGCTTTCGCTGGGTAACGATCATCCTCACGGTTGCGTTGTTTGCCCTTTCAGTTGGTGGCATGAGCCTCGTGCAGCAGCAGTTCTTCCCGGCCTCCGACCGTGTGGAACTGATCGTAGACTGGAACCTGCCACAGAACAGCTCGATTGCCGAAACCAACCGGCAGATGGCACAGTTCGAGCAGGAAGCGCTGGCGAAAAACCCTGACATCGACCACTGGACGACCTATGTCGGTGAAGGCGCACCACGTTTCATCCTCTCCTTTGACGTGCAGACGCCTGATGTCACCTTCGGCCAGACAATCATCGTCACCAAGGGGCTTGATGTGCGCGACAAGGTGCGCGCTGAGTTGCAGGACTATCTGAACCGGACGTTTACCGGCACCGACGCCTTCGTGAAATTGCTCGACATCGGCCCTCCGGTCGGAAAGCCGGTGCAATATCGCTTGAGCGGCCCGGATATCCAGCATGTCCGCGAACTAGGCCAGCAGCTGGCGGGCATCGTCGGCGAGCATCGGCTGCTGTCCAACATGGTCATGGACTGGAATGAGCCGACGCGGGTGGTCAAGGTCGACGTTTTGCAGGACAAGGCCCGCCAGCTCGGCGTCTCTTCGGAAGACATCGCCAATGCAATGAACAGCATTGTCGAGGGTTCCACCGTGACGCAGGTCAGGGATGATATCTACCTCGTCAATGTGGTGGCGCGTGCGCAGCTGGCGGAGCGCGGCTCCATCGAAACATTGCAGAACCTGCAATTGCCGGCCACGAACGGCAAGGCCGTGCCGCTGTCGGCAATCGCCAATTTCCGCTACGAGCTGGAACAGCCGACCATCTGGCGTCGCGACAGAATTCCGACAGTCACGGTCAAGGCTGCCATCATCGGCCCGACGCAGCCGGCGACGATCGTGGAGCAGTTGAAGCCGAAACTCGAGGCTTTCGAAAAGTCGCTCCCCGTGGGGTACAAGGTGGAAATAGGAGGCTCGGTGGAATCCAGCGCGGATTCGCAGGCGCCAATCGTAGCCGTGGTGCCTCTGATGCTGTTTGCGATGGCAACGATCCTTATGGTTCAGTTGCAGAGCTTCAGCCGGCTGTTTCTTGTCTTTGCCGTTGCTCCGACGGCGCTGATCGGCGTGGTGGCAGCGCTGCTGCTCTCCAACGCGCCGATGGGTTTCGTCGCCATTCTCGGCATATTGGCACTGATCGGTATTCTGATCCGAAACTCGGTCATTCTCGTCGTTCAGATCGAACATCTCAGAAGCGAGGGGGTCTCGGCCTGGCGCGCCGTCATCGAGGCGACCGAGCATCGCATGCGACCGATCATGCTGACGGCTGCGGCGGCAACACTTGCCCTCATCCCCATATCTCGGGAGATATTCTGGGGTCCGATGGCCTATGCCATGATGGGCGGCATCGTGGTTGGCACGGCGCTCACGCTGCTGTTCCTTCCGGCACTCTATGTCGCGTGGTTCCGCATTCCGCGCGAGCATGACAAACAGGAAGCACAGGAAATCAAGACGTAATTTCCTGTGAGACAGCCACACCCTCGTGATCGCGAGGGTGTGGCGCCGGCAAAGCCACTGTCCCGCTTAAATTCTGCAAATGTGCCCGCCATCGTTGTTCCTTCGGCGCAGATAGTGTTAGGAAGATCGGCTTAGCTGCGGGAGCGGCGCTGTCCTTCAATAGATAAGCGTTTGCTTCTGCGTCGTTGACAGACCAAGGGTGCCGGAGGGTTCAAGGATGGGCGGGTTGTCGGATTGGCTTGCGGACGCAAAGCCGATCAATCGCAAGAATGCCGCAGAAGTGGTGTTCGAAGATATCCGTTCGGCCATCACCTCTGGTCAGCTCGTGGTCGGAACCCGGCTGCCCTCCGAAGCCCATCTGGCGGAAAGATATGGTGTCAGCCGGCCGATCGTGCGCGAGGCGTTGCGATCTCTCCAGACTCTGGGGTTGACGCAGACGCGCACGGGTAGCGGCACCTATGTAATGACCGCCACACCGCCTGCTGAATTGAGTTACGGAGCATATTCCGCCCGTGACCTGATCGAGGCACGCCCCTTCATTGAGGTGCCGGCGGCCGGTTGGGCGGCGCTACGGCGCACGGATGCCCAACTAGAGACCCTGCTCGAACTCTGCGACAGGATGGAGGCTGAGGAAAGGCCGCATCCGTGGGTGCTGCTGGACGGGCAATTTCATTGCGCCATTGCGGAAGCCTCGTCCAATGCACTGTTTGCCAAGGTTGTGGCCGATGCGCGCGAGGCTCTTTCCCAACAGTCCGAGATGGTCAACCTGATGGCTGGCCGGCGCGTTGCATCGAATTTGGAGCACCGCCGGATCGTCGAGGCGATCCGGCGGGGTTCGTCCCCCGATGCGCGCGAAGCGATGGAGCTTCACCTGGGTCAGGTGAAGCAGGTGGTAACGACCATTATTGGAGAAGATCGGGCTCGACACCCGTAAGCGCGGGTAGGTTGGCGAGGTGGCGGGGGCTCAGTGCCTGATGAAGTTGCGCCTCCGTCAGATAGCCGCGCTCCAGCACCACCTGCGGGACGGTGCGGCCGCTGGCCAGCGCCTCCCTTGCGACGTCAGTTGCTGCATAGTATCCGATCAGCGGGTTAAGCGCGGTTGCGAGACCGATCGATTCCTCCACACGCTGTGCCATGATGGCGGGATTGGCGACGATGCCATCGACACAACGTGCCGCCAAAGTCCGGCAAGCGGCGCTCAGCTGGCTGATGCTCTGGGAAAGGGCACGCACCATGATCGGCTCGAAGGCGTTCAGCTGTAGCTGCCCGGCTTCGGCGGCCATTGTGATGGTGATGTCGTTGCCGATTACCGCATAAGCCACCTGATTGACCATTTCGGGAATGACCGGATTGATCTTGCCCGGCATGATGCTGGACCCCGCCTGAACGGAGGGCAGGGTGATTTCGCCGATGCCGGCGCGCGGGCCGGAAGAGAGCAGGCGAAGGTCGTTGCAGGTTTTTGACAGTTTGACGGCGACACGTTTCAACACGCCGGACAGATGCACAAATGCGCCGGGGTCCTGCGTCGCTTCGATCAGGTCGGCGGCCGTCACCAGCGGGCGTCCGGTCAACCGCGCCAGATGCTGGCAGGCAAGCGCCGCATAACCGCGCGGTGCATTGAGCCCGGTGCCGATGGCGGTGGCGCCGAGATTGATCTCGTGCAGCAGGGCTGCGGATTCGATGAGGCGGGCCTGATCCTCGCCCAGCATCACCACGAAAGTGCGGAACTCCTGACCGAGCGTCATCGGCACGGCATCCTGCAATTGCGTCCGTCCCAGCTTGATGAAGCCGGAAAACTCCTGTGCCTTGCGATCGAACGCGTCTTTCAGCACACCCATCGAAGCCGCGAGATCGTCGATCGCTTCGATCATTCCTACATTGACCGCCGTCGGATAAGCATCGTTGGTGGACTGGCTGAGATTGACGTGGTCGTTGGGGTGAAGGTGGGCATAATCGCCTTTCGCGTGGCCGAGCAGTTCAAGTGCCCGGTTGGCGATGACCTCGTTGGCGTTCATGTTGGTGGAAGTGCCAGCACCGCCCTGAATTTCATCCACAACGAACTGCTCGTGAAGCGCACCCTCACGAATTTCGCGGCAGGCTCTGACGATTGCTTCCATCCGCTCCTGGTCAAGCAAGCCAAGCTCGTGATTGGCGAGGGCGGCGGCCTCCTTCACATAGGCAAGTCCCCTGACGAGATAGGGGTTGTGGCCGATCGTTACGCCGGTGATCTGAAAGTTCTCCACCGCGCGTGCCGTGTGCACGCCCCAATAAACATCTGCCGGAATTTCCTTCGTTCCGAGCAAATCATGCTCCATGCGCGTCACGCCCACTTTTTCCTCCAATAGCTCAAAGCGTTACCAAAATCTGTAAAGCTGTCTTACAGATTTTTCGACCTTAATCCTTCGCCGTACGAAGGTCAATAATGCTTCGATCCCCTTGACGAACGGCATTCTCTGCAATTATGAGGGCAAAAATCTGTCATGCAGCTTTACAGCGATGCATGAGCTTGCTGGCGCTGTATCCAGCGCCGAGCATGCCAGTTCCAATTTTGATTTCCGGCGTATCGCCGACTGCAAAGCAAATTCATTGGGAGGAGAAATATCAATGAAATCTGTAAAAACGGCACCTGCCGAACGCGAGGTCTTCACGGAAGAAGACCTCGGATACCACAAGGCACTTAAACCGCGTCAGATCCAGATGATCGCGATTGGTGGCGCAATTGGCACCGGGCTGTTCCTGGGCGCCGGTGGACGGCTGGCGCAGGCCGGTCCGGCGCTGGTGTTTGTTTATGCGCTTTGCGGCTTCTTTGCGTTTCTGGTGCTGCGTGCACTTGGCGAACTTATCATGCATCGCCCGAGTTCCGGCTCGTTCGTGTCCTATGCCCGCGAGTTCTATGGCGAGAAGATGGCTTTCTTTGCCGGCTGGATGTATTGGTTGAACTGGGCAATGACCTCGGTGGCCGATGTGACCGCCGTTGCGCTCTATATGAACTTCTTCAAGCACTACGTCCCCTGGCTGGCGGGCATCGACCAATGGGTGTTTGCGTTGACGGCACTTCTGGTTGTGCTGGCGATGAACATGCTGTCGGTGAAGGTTTTTGGCGAGCTTGAGTTCTGGTTCAGCCTGATCAAGGTGCTGGCGCTTGCGATCTTCCTCGTCGTTGGCGTCTATTTCGTCATCTTTGGCACGCCCATTGAAGGGCATGTGACAGGCTTCAGCATTATCACCGACAATGGCGGCTTCTTCCCGAACGGCATTCTTCCTGCCTTCGTCATCATTCAGGGGGTAGTGTTCGCTTACGCCTCGATCGAACTGATCGGCACGGCGGCAGGGGAAACCGAAGACCCTCGCAAAGTCATGCCCCGCGCCATCCGCGCCGTGGTGCTGCGCCTCGTGGTGTTTTATGTCGGCTCGGTATTGCTGTTCACGCTGCTTCTGCCTTATACCGCCTATAAGGCTGGCGAGAGCCCCTTCGTTACCTTCTTCGGTTCCATCGGTGTTCAGGGTGCGGATGTGATCATGAACCTTGTGGTGCTAACCGCCGTGTTGTCTTCGCTCAATGCCGGACTTTATTCTACCGGCCGGATTCTTCATTCGATGGCGGTCTCTGGATCGGCGCCGGCAGCGCTGGCAAAGATGAACAAGGCTGGCGTGCCCTATGGCGGTATTGCGGTGACCGCCGCCGTCACCGTTCTCGGTGTGGCGCTGAACGCCGTCGTGCCAGCTGCGGCCTTCGAAATTGCACTCAACCTGTCGGCGCTCGGCATCATCTGCGCATGGGCCGTCATCGTGCTCTGCCAGCTCAAGCTGTGGCAGCTTTCCAGGCGCGGCGAACTGGCTCGCCCGGATTTCCGCATGTTCGGTGCGCCTTACACTGGCATTCTCACACTCGTCTTCCTGTTCGGCGTGCTGGTGCTGATGGCTTTTGATTACCCTGTCGGCTCGTGGACCATCGCTTCGCTGCTGGTCATCATCCCGGCGCTGGTCATCGGCTGGTATATGCTGCGTGACCGTATCCACCGTCTGGCCGGCGAACGTGCAGGTGCGGGAGCATCGCATTGAGCGGGCATGGTGAAGCTCCACTGGTGGCGGTCATCGCCACCGGTGGTACCATCGCAAGCAGGCGCGGCGCCGATGGCGCCAGCACACCAAGCCTTTCGGGTGAAGACTTGCTTGCACTGGTTCCGCAAATCAACGCGAGGCTGAAGCCGGTCGATCTGATGGCGAAGGATTCCTCCAGCCTGACATTGGCCGACATGCAGCGCATCAGCGATGCGGTAGGCGTGGAGCTCAATGATCCCGCTGTCACCGGTGTCGTCGTTCTGCATGGAACCGATGCGATGGAAGAATCCTCGCTGCTCGTGCATTTGCAGCATGCCATCACCAAGCCGGTTGTCTTCACCGGCGCACAGTTTACGGCCGACCATCCGAATGCGGACGGGCCGTCCAATCTGGCCGCGGCCATAGAAACGGCGCTTGATCAGACGAATGCCGAACGCGGCGTGCTTTTATCCTTCGGCGGCAGATGTCTGCCGGCATGGGGGCTATACAAGCTGAGCGCGGATGCGGCGGATGCGTTCCGCTCTGCGCGGCCGGCGGCCCATGCCGCAGCGCTGGAGCTTGCTGCGCCCCTCGCCGATCTGCGGGTTGATATCGTTGCCATTTATCCCGGTTGTGATGCCGCCCATATCGAGGCAAGCCTGCAGGCCGGTGCGGATGGGATCGTGCTTGCCGCACTTGGCTCCGGCAACGCCAATCCGGGCATCGCTGTGGCGGTGAAGCGCTGTGCCGAGCGAGGCGTTCCCGTCGTCGTCTCCAGCAGGGTCCCGGAAGGACTGCTGGTGGCGAGTTACGGCGGTGGCGGCGGTGGTCACGATCTGGTCGCGGCCGGTGCCATCCATTCGTCAACGCTGCGCCCCGGACAGGCGCGTATACTGCTTGTGGCGTTGATTGCCGCCAACAGCCCGGCGGAAAAGATCGTTTCCGCGTTCAAAGACGGCTCGCTCTCTTAAGCAGCGGCTGCAAGGCCCGCATTGGCGAGCATCGAAATTCCTATGGGATTCCTATTTTATTCCATCTGCGGCCGTCTCGAACCTTTATGCGGTTCGGGTGCATTCTTCTGTGCGGGAAGGGATGGTGTTTCTTCCCAGCCAGAAAGAATGAAAAGCGACGTCCCACATGACGGCGCTTTTCTTCCTGTCCGGCTCCTCGGTTAAAAAAGGAGTCCCATCGATGATGGACGTTATTCTGATCGGTGCAGCCACGGTGTTTTTCGCGCTCTGCTTTGCCTATACGCGCGCCTGCGACCGGCTTTAGGCGGAGGTCGAGATGTTATTCGATTATGTTTTGAGCGGTGCCGTCACCGTCTTTATCGCCGCCTACCTCACCTATGCTCTCATTCGCCCCGAACGCTTCTGATCGGGAAGCGGCGGCTATTGAAAGTTCAATACCATGACCCTCAATGGATGGTTTCAGATCCTGCTTTTCTGCGGGATCGTTGTCGCGCTGGTGAAGCCTCTCGGCTTCTATATGGCGCGAGTCTTCAATGGCGAACGCACCCTGCTTTCGCCGGTTCTCGCACCCGTCGAGCGCGGCCTTTATGCCCTTGCCGGGACAAGTGAGCGCGAAGAACAGCACTGGACGACCTATGCGTTTTCCATGCTCCTCTTCAACCTCTTCGGTTTTGCCCTGCTCTACGCCCTGATGCGCTTTCAGGGTATGTTGCCATATAATCCGGAAGGAATGGCAGCAGTCGGGCCGGAACTGTCTTTCAACACGGCAGTCAGCTTCGTCACCAATACCAACTGGCAGAATTATGGTGGCGAAAGCACCATGTCCTATCTGACCCAGATGGCTGGTTTCACCGTGCAGAACTTTGTTTCTGCCGCGACGGGCATGGCGATTGCAATCGGGCTAATCCGCGCCTTCGCGCGCGCTTCCGGCAAGGCCATCGGCAATTTCTGGGTGGATATGGTGCGCTCGACGCTCTACATCCTGCTGCCTGCCTGTATCGTGCTGACCCTGGTTTACGTATGGCTCGGCGTGCCGCAGACGCTTGGCGCTTATGTCGGTGCCCAGACGCTTGAAGGCGCGCGGCAGACGATCGCAGTCGGCCCGGTAGCGTCGCAGCTGGCGATCAAGATGCTCGGCACCAATGGCGGCGGTTTCTTCAATGCCAATTCCGCGCATCCGTTCGAAAACCCTGATGCCATCTCCAACATGATCCAGATGGTGTCGATCTTCGCGATCGGTGCTGCCTTCACCAACGTCTTCGGCCGTATGGTCGGCAACACCCGTCAGGGCTGGGCAATCCTTGCTGCCATGGGTGTTCTGTTCATCGCCGGTGTTGCAGTGACCTATTGGGCGGAAGCAGCCGGAAATCCGCTGATGCACAGCTTCGGCCTTGCCGGAAGCAACATGGAAGGCAAGGAAGCTCGCTTCGGCGTGGTACTCTCGTCGCTCTTTGCGGTCATCACCACCGCTGCCTCCTGCGGTGCGGTCAACGCCATGCATGGTAGCTTCACGGCGCTCGGTGGTCTCATTCCGCTCATCAACATGCAACTGGGTGAGGTAATCGTCGGCGGCGTTGGCGCGGGTTTCTATGGCATTCTTCTCTTCATCATCATCGCCATTTTCGTGGCGGGGCTGATGGTCGGGCGCACGCCGGAGTATCTCGGCAAGAAGATAGAGGCCAAGGAGATGAAGATGGCGGTTCTGGCCATTCTCTGCCTGCCGCTCGCCATGCTGGTTTTCACAGCCACCGCCACCATCCTGCCCTCGGCGGTCGCGTCGGTCGGCACAGCCGGACCGCACGGGTTCTCCGAGATTCTTTATGCCTATACCTCGGCTGCTGCCAATAACGGCTCTGCCTTCGGCGGCCTCACGGGCAACACGACCTGGTACAACATCACGCTTGGTTTTGGCATGTTGATGGGACGTTTTCTGGTGATCATCCCGGCGTTGGCGATTGCCGGCTCGCTGGTTACCAAAAAGACCGTTCCGGCATCAGCCGGCACCTTCCCCACGGACGGCCCGCTCTTCGTCGGTCTGCTCGTCGGCACGATCGTGGTCGTCGGTGGCCTCACCTTCCTGCCGGCCCTGGCGCTTGGTCCGGTCGTGGAACATCTGGTCATGGCCGCCGGCCAGGTATTTTGAGGTGGTGCCATGACGAAGGATACTCCCCGACGTAACCGCACCCTTCCTGTCCGCACTGGCGCTCCTGTTCGCGGGAGCGCCGGCCCGGGCGGCTGGTGCGCATCCAATCTCATTCTTGCAATGATGGCGGCTCTGTTCGCCGCCGTCTGCGCTCTCGAAGTTCTCACGGGCTGATCGACCCTCATCGGTCGCCCTGTTTCAAACGCTGGAGTCTCTTCATGAGCCAGTCCAAACAAGCGAGCATCCTTGATTCTCGCATTCTCGTTCCGGCAATTGCCGACGCATTCAAAAAGCTCAATCCGCGCACGCTTGCGCGCAATCCGGTCATGTTTGTCGTGGCAACGGTATCGGTGCTGACTACCGTGCTGTTCGTTCGCGATCTCATCATCGGCAATGCAAATCTCGGCTTTTCCTTCCAGATCAATCTGTGGCTTTGGTTCACCGTTCTCTTCGCCAATTTTGCCGAGGCCGTAGCCGAAGGGCGCGGCAAGGCGCAGGCGGATTCGCTGCGGAAAACCCGCACGGAAACCCAGGCGAAACTTCTGACCGGTGATGATCGTAGCCAATACACGATGGTAGCCGGCGCTGGCCTCAAGGTGAACGATGTCGTTCTTGTCGAGGCTGGCGACATCATTCCGTCCGACGGTGAAGTCATTGAAGGTGTTGCCTCAGTCAATGAAGCGGCAATAACGGGCGAATCCGCCCCTGTTATCCGCGAATCCGGCGGCGATCGCTCGGCTGTCACCGGTGGTACGCAGGTGCTGTCGGACTGGATAAGGGTTCGCATCACCGCTGCTGCCGGCTCCACCTTCCTCGACCGGATGATTTCGCTCGTTGAAGGCGCCGAGCGCCAGAAGACGCCGAACGAAATCGCGCTCAACATTCTGCTTGCGGGCATGACGCTCATCTTCGTTCTGGCCACCGCGACCATTCCGAGCTTTGCGGCCTATGCCGGTGGCTCCATCCCGATCATCGTGCTGGTGGCGCTGTTCGTGACGCTCATCCCGACGACCATCGGCGCTCTCTTGTCGGCGATCGGCATTGCCGGCATGGACAGGCTGGTGCGTTTCAACGTGCTTGCCATGTCCGGCCGCGCGGTGGAAGCCGCCGGCGACGTCGACACGCTGCTGCTCGACAAGACCGGCACGATAACGCTCGGCAACCGCCAGGCAACCGAATTCCGCCCCGTCACCGGTGTTTCCGAACAGGAACTGGCCGATGCGGCGCAGCTTGCATCGCTTGCCGACGAAACGCCGGAAGGCCGTTCCATCGTCGTTCTCGCCAAGGAAAAATACGGCATCCGTGCCCGCGACATGCAGAAACTGCACGCCACTTTCGTGCCCTTCACCGCCCAGACCCGCATGAGCGGTGTGGATTTCGAAGGCTCTTCCATTCGCAAGGGGGCTGTCGATGCCGTTCTTTCCTATGTCGATGGCGGTGTTACGCAGCAAGGCAATACGGCGCTTGCCGTTAAAACCGAAACGGATGTAACGCGTGACATCCGCACGATCGCGGAAGAGATAGCCAAGACAGGCGGCACACCGCTTGCCGTCGTGCGCGACGGAAAGCTGCTCGGCGTCGTGCAGCTGAAGGATATCGTCAAGGGCGGAATTCGCGAGCGTTTCGCCGAACTTCGCCGCATGGGCATCCGCACGGTGATGATCACCGGCGACAATCCCATGACGGCCGCTGCCATCGCGGCGGAAGCAGGGGTGGACGATTTCCTCGCCCAGGCGACCCCGGAAAACAAGCTGGAGCTTATCCGCGAGGAACAGGCCAAGGGCAAGCTCGTCGCCATGTGCGGTGACGGCACGAACGATGCGCCCGCACTGGCGCAGGCCGATGTGGGTGTCGCCATGAACACAGGCACGGTCGCAGCGCGCGAGGCTGGCAACATGGTCGATCTCGACAGCGATCCGACCAAGCTCATCGAAATCGTCGAAATCGGCAAGCAATTGCTGATGACGCGCGGCGCGCTCACCACATTCTCCATCGCCAACGACATCGCCAAATATTTCGCCATCATCCCGGCAATGTTCCTGGCCTTCTATCCGCAGCTTGGCGTGCTGAATGTCATGGGTCTTTCGACACCGCAAAGTGCGATCCTGTCTGCCATCATCTTCAACGCGCTCATCATCATCGCGCTCATCCCGCTCTCGCTGAAGGGCGTCAAATACCGCCCGATCGGGGCCGGGGCGCTGCTGTCGCGCAATCTGGTCATCTATGGTCTGGGCGGCATCATCGTGCCCTTCATCGGCATCAAGGCCATCGACCTCGCCATTACGGCGCTTGGTCTCGCCTGAGGAGTATGGAAATGTTGAAACAGCTACGTCCCGCACTGGTGCTGATCCTTGCCACCACCGCAATCACCGGCCTTGCCTATCCTCTTGGAATGACGGGCCTCGCACAGGCTATCTTTCCCTTCCAGGCAAATGGCAGTCTGATCGAGAAGAATGGGACTGTTGTCGGGTCGCAATTGATCGGGCAGGCCTTCACCGGCGAGAAATATTTCCACGGCAGGCCGTCGGCTGCCGGCGACGGCTACAATGCCGCGTCGTCTTCCGGCTCCAACCTGGGACCGACGAGCGCAAAGCTTATCGGCCGGGTGAAGCAGGACTACGAGGCTGCTAAAGCCGAAAATTCGGCAGCCGAGGTTCCCATTGATCTGGTGACGGCATCGGGCAGCGGTCTTGACCCGCATGTGTCGCCTGAGGCCGCCTATTTTCAGGTCTCGCGTGTCGCCAAGGCAAGGGGCATGAACGAAGCGTCACTGCGCGCCGTCGTCGACGCCCATGTGGAGGCGCCTGAATTGGGCTTCATGGGCGAGCCCGTTGTAAATGTGCTGGCTCTCAACATGGCTCTTGACGCAGCCGGCTCATGAACTGAAATGGCTATGGCTTCTTTGGAAGCCATAGCTTGTCCACTGGTGGGTTAAATGCCTGACGATAATCGTGATATGCCGAGCAGACCATCGCCGGATGCGCTGCTTGAAAACGCCCGGCGCGAGGCGCGAGGGCGGCTGAAGATTTTTCTGGGCGCAGCTCCCGGTGTCGGCAAGACCTATGAAATGCTGATGTCTGGCCGGGCAAAACTCGCAGATGGTGTCGATACCATTATCGGTGTCGTGGAAACGCATGGCCGCAAGGAAACCGAAACACTTGTGCAGGGTTTCGAGATCATTGCGCGCCGGAACATTGATTATCGCGGCCAGTCGCTGAACGAGATGGATCTCGACGCCATTCTCGCCCGTCGACCGGCGCTGGTTCTGGTCGATGAGCTGGCCCACACCAATGCGGCCGGCAGCCGGCATCCCAAGCGCTATATGGATGTTCAGGAAATTCTCGCGCAGGGCATCGATGTCTATACGACATTGAACATTCAGCATGTGGAAAGCCTGAACGATGTGGTGGCGCAGATCACCCGTATCCGCGTGCGCGAAACGGTGCCGGACAGCATCATTGACCGGGCTGACGATGTTGAGATCATCGATATCACCCCCGACGATCTGATCAAGCGCCTGCAGGACGGCAAGGTCTATATGCCCCGCACCGCGCGGCGCGCCATCGAGAACTATTTTTCGCGCGGCAATCTGACGGCCCTGCGCGAGCTTGCGCTGCGGCGCACAGCGCAGCGGGTGGACGAGCAATTGCTCAACCACATGCAGTCGCACGCCATCTCCGGGCCGTGGGCTGCGGGAGACCGTGTTCTGGTCTGTCTGGACCACGGCGGCAACGGCCCCGGTCTGGTGCGTTATGCCCGAAGGCAGGCCGATCGCCTGCGCGCGCCGTGGACGGCACTGCATCTGGACACGCCTCGCTCTCAGCAATTGTCGGAGGCAGAGAAGGATCGGCTGGCCGGCACCATGCGGCTCGCGCAGCAGTTGGGCGGCGAGACAGTAACCCTGCCGGCGCTCGACCTGACGCATGAAATCATATCCTATGCCAACGCCAATAACTTCACCCACATCATCATCGGCCGTCCCAGAAGGTCGTGGTGGCAGAGAATTCTGCAGCGTTCGCTGACGCATGATTTGATAGACCATGCCGGCGATATCAGCGTGCATGTCATTTCCGGCGACAAAAACGCGGAGAAGCCGGTCCAGACCGTGAAACCGGCAACGGCTCAATCGCGGTTTTCGATACTGCCCTATCTCAACAGTACCCTCTTTGTCGGACTGGCAATCGTGGCCGGCATCGTGCTTGACCAAGCCCTTGATGTTCAAAATCTGGCGCTGGTGTTCCTGATGGCGGTTTTTGCGGCAGCCGTGCGCGGAGGGCTGGGGCCTGGCCTTTATGCTTCCCTGCTTGGTGCCTTTGCGTTCAATTTTTTCTTTCTTGAACCGCGTTATACCCTGACTGTCCGCGATCCCGAAAGCGTTGTGGCGCTGCTGTTCTATCTCGGTGTGGCGCTTGTCGCCTCAAATCTGACTGCGGCGGTGCAGCGGCAGGCCGCAGCTGCACGGATGCGTGCGCGAACCACGGAAGATTTGTACCTTTTTTCCAAAAAACTCGCGGTTACCGGCACGCTGGATGACGTATTGTGGGCAACCGCGTTCCAGATGGCGTCGATGCTGAAAGTCAGGGTCGTCCTGCTTCTGCCCGAAAACAATTCGATCACCGTCAAGGCGGGCTATCCGCCCGATGACACGCTCGTGGATGCGGACATTGCGGCCGCTCACTGGGCCTGGGAACATAACAAGGCTGCAGGCCGGGGCGCCGATACGCTCCCGGGTGCCAAACGCCTTTATCTGCCGCTGCGCACCGGCAGCGGCGCCGTCGGGGTGGTGGGGCTGGACGACGACCGGCTTGGCCCGCTTTTCACACCTGAGCAGCAGCGGCTTTTCGATGCGCTGGCGGATCAGGCGGCACTTGCCATCGAGCGCATCCAGCTGGTTTCGGATGTCGATCGGGCAAGGCTTGCGGCGGAAACCGACCGGCTGCGCACCGCGCTTTTGACCTCCATCTCCCACGACCTGAAAACGCCGCTCGCCGCCATTCTGGGTTCCGCCGGAACGCTGAAGGATTTCGCCGACGACATTCCGCTCGAGGCGCGCACCGAACTGCTTCTAACCATCGTCGAGGAATCCGAACGGCTGAACCGCTTCATTTCCAACCTGCTCGATATGACGAGGATCGGTTCGGGCGCGATGGAGCCGAATTACGGATTGCATTTTGTTGGCGATATGGTCGGAACAGCGCTTTCACGCGCGGCGAAAATCGCTGTCAGGCACGAGATCGTTCTGGACATTCCCTCCGATCTGCCGATGCTGAAGGTCGATCCGGTGCTTTTTGAGCAGGTTCTGTTCAATCTGATCGACAATGCCGCCAAATACGCGCCCGAACGAACCGTAATCCAGATTCGCGGATGGCGGCAGGGCAGGCATGTCTTCCTGTCCGTTGCCGACGAGGGGCCGGGTATTCCCCCTGATGATACCGAGCGGGTGTTCGACAGTTTCTACCGTGTGCGCAAGGCGGATCATGTGCAGGCCGGGACCGGCCTCGGGCTATCCATCTGCAAGGGGTTTATCGAGGCCATGGGTGGATCTATTCGCGCTGAAAACAGATCAGGTCGCACGGGCGCGCAATTTACCATAAGCCTGCCCGTTCCCGCCGAAGTGCCGGTGCTGAACCATGACTAGGGCTGAAGGAGATCGGCAATGACCAATTCCGCCGTTCGCATTCTGATCGTCGACGATGAACCGCCGATCCGCAAACTTTTGCGGGTCGGTCTCTCGACGCAGGACTATGCGGTCAGCGAGGCGATGAATGCCCGCGTCGCGATGGAGTTGATGAACGAGGACAAGCCCGATCTCGTGGTCCTTGATCTCGGTCTTCCGGATATGTCGGGACACGAGCTTCTGGAGAAATGGCGGGGCGAGGGACTTTCCCTACCCGTCATCATTCTTTCCAGCCGCACTGACGAGGCGGGTATCGTCAAGGCACTGGAGCTGGGTGCCGACGATTACATCACCAAGCCTTTCGGCATGAACGAGCTTGTTGCCCGCATTCGTGTCGCTCTGCGCCATCGCCTTCAGAGCCAGGGTGAGAGACCGGTGTTTCATACCGGCGATCTTTCGGTCGATCTCGTCAGACGCATCGTCAAGGTGGAGGACCGGGAGGTGAAACTCTCGCCCAAGGAATATGATATTCTGCGGGTCCTGGTCCAGCATGCGGGCAAGGTGCTGACGCACCGTTTCCTGCTGGAGCATGTGTGGGACGAGTTGACCGACGTGCAATATTTGCGCGTTTATGTACGCCAGCTTCGCCAGAAGATCGAAAAAACTCCGGATCAGCCGCGCTATATCCTCACGGAAACCGGTGTCGGCTACCGGCTGCAGGAGGTTTGAGGGCGCCGTTACGACACGGCGCCCCCGAATGTTTTGTCAGACGGCGGCGCAGATCGACAGGAAGTCGTCGACATCAGTCTCGGTCGTTGCGAAGCTGGTGACCATGCGGATCAGCACCTCGTCCTTTCCAACCTTTTCCGGCATATCGCGGGGCACCAGCCAGTCGTAGAACTTCGCGCCTTTCTCCGTTGCCGCTTCAGCGGCAGCCTTCGGCAGAATGGCGAAAACCTCGTTTGCAGTGGTCGGCCATGCCAGACGGGCACTGTTAAGCGAGGCGAAGCCGGCGCGCAGCCGATTGGCCATGGCATTGGCGTGGCTTGCGAGACCCAACCAGAGATCGTCCTGCAGATAGGCTTCGAATTGTGCGGCGATGAAGCGCGACTTCGAAAAAAGCTGGGCGGTGCGCTTGCGCAGGAAAGCGAAGTCTTTGGCGAGCGCGGGGTCGAAAAACACGATCGCTTCCGCGCACCAGCAGCCGTTTTTCGTGCCACCGAAAGAGAGCACATCAACGCCGCGTTTCCAGGTCATTTCGGCGGGCGTGGTGCCGAGTGCGGCAAGCGCATTGGCAAAGCGCGCGCCGTCCATATGCAGCGGCAGGCCGTTCTCCTTGGCGATTTTGGCAATCGCGTCGATTTCATCGAGCGTATAGACAGTACCGGCCTCGGTTGCCTGTGTCATCGTAACCGCTGCGGCGCGTCCGTGATGAACGGCGTCCTGCGGATAGCGCGAAATGCGCTCGATCAGATTTTCCGGCAGCATTTTGCCGTTCGGTCCCTCGACGGCAACCATGCGCATGCCGGAGAAGAAATCCGGCGCTCCACATTCATCCTCGATCACATGGGCCTCGGAATGACAGAAGGTCAGGCCGCCGGGGCGGGCAATGCTTGCCAGCGAAAGAGAATTGGCCGCCGTACCTGTGGCGACGAAAAACACCGCCACTTCGCGTTCGAATATTTCATTGAAGCGCTTTTCTATGGAAAGGTCGAGGGCGCTGGTGCCATAGGCAGCCGCAAATCGGGTGGATTCCCGCGAAAGGCGCTCGTTGATGGCAGGGTGGGCGCCGGCCCAATTGTCTGAGGCAAAAAACATCTCTGAAAGCTTTCCGATGGCTGTTGTGCTGGTGTTGGGAATGCGTTGACGATGACCCGCAAAGTTCTAGGACCTAACCTCGCGGTTGGCAAATCCGGCAATGAAAGCAACGGCCCGAAGCGTTTTGTGACAAGAAAGTTTCGCGCAATGGGTCAGTATCGAAACTTCGCTGCAAATCGGCACTGCGACTAATTGGATTCGCACCCTTGCTAAATCCGCGGGTTTCTGCCAAAATTCTCTCGAATTGAGACAGCTTTGCTGTCCTAAATTTGATCGAGCCGGATTGAATGCGGATTTTTCGGAAAGCGAAATTCGTGTCGAGCCGGATCTTCGCATGAAACCATGCAAGTAATTTTGCAGGAGGGACGAAAATGACAAACAAGCTGCAGGCAGACAACGTCGCCGCAACCCTGACCACAGACTGTCCCACCGCGGCTGCGGCCGCACCCGTTTCTGCGAAGGGGCGTTTCGCGGGCGGCCTGCCGGAAAAGCAGGGTCTTTACGATCCGCGCAATGAGCACGATGCCTGCGGCGTCGGCTTTGTTGCCCATATGAAGGGTCAGAAGTCGCACCAGATCGTCAAGGACGGCCTGTTCATTCTCGAAAACCTGACGCATCGCGGTGCTGTCGGCGCTGATCCGCTGATGGGCGATGGTGCGGGCATTCTCGTGCAGATCCCCGACCGCTTTTTCCGCGAGGAAATGGCGAGCCAGGGTGTGACGCTGCCGAAAGCTGGCGAATATGCCGTTGGCCACATCTTCATGCCGCGCGATCCGTCCCGTATCGATCACTACAAGAAGGTCATTGTCGACGTGATCGGCGAGGAGGGACAGCAGTTCCTCGGCTTCCGCGACGTGCCAGTCGATAATTCTTCCCTTTCCAAGGCACCTGATATCGCCGGCACCGAACCGCACCATGTTCAGGTTTTCATCGGCGCCGGCCGCGATGCCGCGACCAATCATGACTTCGAGCGCAAGCTGTTCCTGATCCGCAAGGTTCTCTCCAACCGCATCTACGACGAGGGCGGCGGTAAGGAAACGCAGGATTTCTATCCAGTCTCGCTGTCCTCCTCCACCATAGTCTACAAGGGCATGTTCCTCGCCTATCAGGTTGGAGCCTATTACAAGGATCTGGCGGACCCGCGTTTCGAATCCGCGGTTGCGCTGGTGCACCAGCGTTTCTCCACCAACACCTTCCCGTCCTGGAAGCTCGCGCATCCCTATCGCATGGTCGCCCATAACGGCGAGATCAACACGCTGCGCGGCAACGTCAACTGGATGGCGGCGCGTCAGGCGTCTGTTTCGTCGGCGCTGTTCGGTGACGATATCTCCAAGCTCTGGCCGATTTCCTATGAAGGCCAGTCGGACACCGCCTGCTTCGACAACGCGCTCGAATTCCTCGTGCGCGGCGGTTACTCCATGGCCCATGCCGTGATGATGCTGATCCCGGAAGCCTGGTCGGGCAATCTGTCCATGTCGGCTGAACGCAAGGCTTTCTACGAATATCATGCCGCGCTTATGGAGCCGTGGGACGGCCCGGCCGCCGTTGCCTTCACCGACGGCAAGCAGATCGGCGCAACCCTCGACCGTAACGGTCTGCGTCCGGCGCGCTATCTCGTCACCGACGACGACCGCGTCATCATGGCGTCGGAAGCCGGCACGCTGCCGGTGCCGGAGGAACGCATCATCAAGAAGTGGCGCTTGCAGCCGGGCAAGATGCTGCTGATCGACATGGAAAAGGGCTCGATCATTTCCGACGAGGATGTGAAGCACGAGCTTGCTGCCAAGCACCCCTACCGCACCTGGCTCGACCGCACCCAGCTCATTCTTGAGGATCTGAAGCCGGTGGAGCCCCGGGCGCTGCGGCGTGACGTGTCGTTGCTCGATCGCCAGCAGGCCTTCGGTTACACCAGCGAAGATACCAAGCTCCTGATGTCGCCGATGGCAACAACGGGCCAGGAAGCCATCGGCTCGATGGGCACCGATACGCCGATTTCGGCCATGTCGGACAAGTCCAAGCTGCTTTACACCTATTTCAAGCAGAACTTCGCGCAGGTCACCAACCCGCCGATCGATCCGATCCGCGAAGAACTGGTGATGAGCCTCGTTTCGTTCATTGGCCCACGCCCGAACCTTCTCGATCACGAGGGTGCGGCCCGTGCCAAGCGTCTGGAAGTGCGCCAGCCGATCCTCACCAATGGCGATCTGGAAAAGATCCGCTCCATCGGCCACACCGAAGACCGTTTCGATACCAAGACGCTCGACTTCACCTATGATGTGGAGCGCGGCGCCGAAGGCATGCCTGACATGCTCGACCGCCTGTGCGAGCGGGCTGAATCCGCTGTTCGTGGTGGTTACAACATCATCGTTCTGTCCGACCGTCAGCTCGGCCCGGACCGGATTGCGATCCCCGCGCTGCTGGCGACGGCTGCCGTGCATCACCACCTGATCCGCAAGGGTCTGCGCACCTCGGTCGGCCTCGTCGTTGAAACCGGCGAACCGCGCGAAATCCATCATTTCTGTCTGCTCGCTGGCTATGGCGCGGAGGCCATCAACCCCTACCTCGCCTTCGACACGCTGCTCGACATGCACAAGCACGGCGCCTTCCCGAAGGAAGTGTCGGACGACGAAGTCGTCTATCGCTACATCAAGGCGGTGGGTAAGGGCATCCTCAAGGTCATGTCCAAAATGGGCATTTCCACCTACCAGTCCTATTGCGGCGCGCAGATTTTCGACGCCATCGGCCTGTCGTCGGAATTCGTCGAGAAGTATTTCTTCGGCACCGCCACCTCCATCGAGGGCGTGGGTCTGACCGAGATTGCCGAAGAAACCGTAACGCGCCACACGGCGGCTTTCGGCAAGGATCCGATCCTTGCCAACACGCTCGATATCGGCGGCGAGTATGCCTATCGCATGCGCGGCGAAAGCCACGCCTGGACGCCGGATGCCGTCGCCTCGCTGCAACACGCCGTGCGCGGCAACAGCCAGGAGCGCTACCGTGAATTTGCCGACATGGTGAATGAGACGGCGCTGCGCATGAACACCATTCGCGGCCTGTTCAAGGTCAAATCGGCGGAAGCGCTCGGCCGCAAGCCGGTTTCCATCGACGACGTCGAACCGGCGGTCGATATCGTCAAGCGGTTCTCGACGGGCGCCATGTCCTTCGGCTCGATCAGCCGCGAGGCGCATACGACGCTTGCGATTGCGATGAACCGCATCGGTGGCAAGTCCAACACCGGCGAAGGCGGCGAAGAATCCGACCGTTACATGCCGCTTCTGAACGGCAAGCCGAACCCCGAGCGTTCCGCCATCAAGCAGATCGCATCCGGCCGCTTTGGTGTGACGACGGAATATCTCGTCAATGCCGACATGTTGCAGATCAAGGTCGCGCAGGGTGCCAAGCCCGGCGAAGGCGGCCAGCTGCCCGGCCACAAGGTGGATGCCACGGTTGCAAAGACCCGTCACTCCACTCCGGGCGTCGGCCTCATTTCGCCGCCGCCACACCACGATATCTACTCCATCGAAGATCTGGCGCAGCTGATCTACGACCTGAAGAACGTCAACCCGGAAGCAGATGTTTCTGTGAAGCTCGTGTCGGAAGTGGGCGTTGGCACGGTTGCGGCGGGTGTCGCCAAGGCGCGCGCCGACCATATCACCATCGCCGGTTTCGATGGCGGCACCGGTGCTTCGCCGCTGACGTCGCTGAAGCATGCCGGTTCGCCCTGGGAAATCGGCCTTGCCGAAACCCAGCAGACGCTGGTGCTGAACGGCCTTCGTTCGCGCATAGCGCTGCAGGTGGATGGTGGTCTGAAGACCGGCCGCGACGTCATCATCGGCGCGCTGCTTGGTGCGGATGAATTCGGCTTTGCCACCGCGCCGCTGATTGCTGCGGGCTGCATCATGATGCGCAAGTGCCATCTGAACACCTGCCCCGTCGGCGTCGCAACGCAGGATCCTGTTCTGCGCAAGCGCTTCAAGGGGACGCCGGAACACGTCATCAACTACTTCTTCTTCGTGGCTGAAGAAGTGCGCGAAATCCTCGCCTCGCTTGGCGTTACCAAGCTGGACGAGATCATCGGCGCTTCCGAACTCCTCGAAAAGGATGAGATGCTGGCGCACTGGAAGGCCAAGGGTCTGGATTTCAGCCGCATCTTCCACAAGGTAGAGGCTCCCAAGGAGGCAACCTTCTGGACCGAGCGTCAGAAGCACCCGATCGACGATATTCTCGATCGCAAGCTGATCGAGAAGTCGCTACCGTCGCTGGAAAACCGCGAGCCTGTCGTTTTCGAAGTGCCGATCAAGAACGTCGACCGTTCCGCCGGTGCCATGCTGTCAGGCGCGCTTGCCAAGCGCTGGGGCCATAAGGGTCTGAAGGACGATACGATCCACGTGACGCTGCGCGGCACGGCCGGTCAGTCCTTCGGCGCGTTTCTCGCTCGCGGCATCACCTTCGATCTGGTGGGTGACGGCAATGACTATGTCGGCAAGGGTCTTTCGGGTGGCCGCATCATCGTGCGCCCGCCGGAAAACACCCGTATCGTCGCGGAAAACTCGATCATTGTCGGCAACACCGTTCTTTACGGCGCCATCACCGGCGAGTGCTATTTCCGTGGTGTTGCGGGTGAGCGCTTTGCAGTGCGCAACTCCGGCGCGGTCGCGGTTGTCGAAGGTGTCGGCGACCACGGTTGCGAATATATGACGGGCGGTATTGTCGTGGTGCTCGGCGAGACGGGCCGCAACTTCGCAGCCGGCATGTCCGGTGGCGTGGCTTACGTTCTCGACGAGAAGGGCGATTTCGCCACCCGCTGCAACATGGCCATGGTCGAGCTGGAGCCGGTTCCGGAAGAGGACGACATGCTCGAGAAGCTGCACCATCACGGTGGCGACCTCATGCACAAGGGACGCGTTGACGTCTCCGAGGACATGACACGTCACGACGAGGAGCGGCTCTACCAGCTGATTTCCAATCACTTCCACTACACCAACTCTGCACGCGCCAAGGATATACTCGACCGCTGGAGCGAGTTCCGTCCGAAATTCCGAAAGGTCATGCCGGTCGAATACCGTCGTGCGCTTGAGGAAATGGAGCGCATGCGCATGGGCGTCGCGGCGGAATAATCCGCCGCGTGAGGATACTACACCAACTGGTCTCGCTGATGATCGCGGTCGCCGTTCCCATGGTGATCTATTGGACAAGCGGCGAGACCGGATTTGAATTCATCGTATTGGGGGCGGCTTTCGGTTTCGCTTACTGGTACTGGGGCCCGACAGGCGCTCCGCTTTGATGTGAGGACATAAACGTGGGCAAGGTTACAGGTTTTCTTGAGATCGACCGGCAGGTGGGCAAGTATCAGCCCGCATCGGACCGTATCCGCCATTTCCGCGAATTCACCATTCCGATGTCGGATGCCGAGGTGCAGAAGCAGGCGGCGCGCTGCATGGATTGCGGCATTCCCTACTGTCACGGCCCGACGGGCTGTCCCGTGCACAACCAGATCCCCGACTGGAACGATTTGGTTTATAACAACAATTGGGAAGAGGCGATCCGCAACCTCCATTCTACCAACAACTTCCCGGAATTCACCGGCCGCGTCTGTCCGGCACCCTGCGAGGAAGCCTGCACGCTGAACCTCGAGGATGCACCGGTCGCCATCAAGACCGTCGAGCAGGCGATTGCCGACAAGGCCTACGAGCTGGGCTTTATCGTGCCGAAGCCGGCGACGATCCACACCGGCAAGAAGGTCGCCATCATCGGTTCCGGTCCTTCCGGCATGGCGGCAGCGCAGCAGCTTGGCCGTGCCGGTCATGAGGTCCACGTTTACGAGCGTGAATCGAAGCCCGGCGGTTTGCTGCGTTATGGTATTCCGGATTTCAAGATGGAGAAGAACTTCATCGACCGCCGTGTCGAGCAGATCAAGGGTGAAGGTGTTACCTTCCATTGCGGCGTCAACGTCGGCGTGGATGTAACGGTCGAAGCGCTTCTGGCTGATCACGATGCGGTTCTTTATTGCGGCGGTTCGGAAACCCCGCGCCCGGCTGGCATCGGTGGCGCCGATTTCAATGGCGTTTACGACGCCATGCCCTATCTCGTGCAGCAGAACCGCCGCGTTGGCCGCGAAAACATCGACAGCATCGGGTGGCCGGCCGATCCGATCCTCGCCGGCGGCAAGCATGTCGTCGTCGTCGGCGGTGGCGATACGGCGTCTGACTGCGTCGGCACGGCCTTCCGTCAGGGTGCGGTTAAAGTCACACAGCTCGATATCCGCCCGATGCCGCCGGAAAAGGAAGACAAGCTCGCCGTATGGCCCTTCTGGGCAACGAAAATGCGCACCTCTTCTTCGCAGGCAGAAGGTGCCGTTCGCGAGTTCCAGGTGGCCACGCTTGAATTCGTCGGTGAAGACGGCGTTTTGACGGGTGTGAAGTGCTGTCAGGTGGACGACCGGCGCAAGCCCATTGCCGGTACGGAATTCATCATCAAGGCTGATCTTGCCTTCATCGCCATCGGTTTCTCCGGTCCTTTCACCGATAGCGTGCTGAAGGAAATGGATGGCAAGCTGTCGCTCAACACCGATCGTCGCGGTTCCACCAACGTGATCGCCAACGAAACGGACTACAAGACCTCGGTCGACAAGCTGTGGGCGGCAGGCGACGTTCGCCGTGGCCAGTCGCTGGTGGTCTGGGCAATCCGCGAAGGCCGTCAGGCCGCACGTGCGATCGACGAAGAGCTGATGGGCGCAACCGTCCTTCCGCGCTGAGCGAGTTGACGCGGCACAAGCCGTCGTAACGAAAACAAAAAGGCCTGTTGTATTTTACAACAGGCCTTTCGTTTGACTGGATAACCGAAACGCGATGGAGGTTTCGCATTCAGGGGGATGGGCAACATATCGCGCCTGAGAATTGCAATGACATTACGTGTTTCCGAAGACAGGATTCGTTTCAGCAATAGGGAAGGCTGATGCGGAAGGAGGCGCCGCCGGATGGGGAATCACTGATGCTGATCTCGCCTCCATGGTAGCGGACAATTTCCTGCACGAGGTTGAGACCGAGCCCGGTACCGCGATCCTTCGGTATCAACCGGTGAAATGCGTCAAACACGGCTTCCCGGTCCTCTTCGGGAATTCCGTTGCCTTCGTCGGATATGTCGATCACGCGGTTGGCGCCCAGTTTTATTGTGATCGTTCCGCGATTACCGCCATGTTCGATGGCGTTTTGCACGACGTTCATCAGGGCGCGTTGCAGCGAGGCGTCATCGGCAAGGGCGAGGATCGGCTCTTCGTCCGGCTCGAACGAAAGTTCGTAGCCTTGAGAGATTGCAAGCGGCGCCATATCAGCGACGACAGACCGGCAGAGGCCAACAAGATCTAGTGGAATAAGCGGCGCCTTTTGCCCGCCAAGTCGTTGCAGATCGAGCAACTGTTCGGCAAGCACGGCGATACGGCTGGCATCGGCTAGTATCCGGCTCCGGTCCGGTCCGTCCAGCAACGTTTCGACACGGGTCTGGAGAATGGCGACAGGGGTCCGCAATTCATGGGCGGCGTCGAGAATGAACCGCTTGTGCCGCTCGTAACCATCGTCCAGACGTTTCAGCGCGCCGTTGACGGCATGCACGAGCGGCTGCACCTCCCATGGAATATCGCCATCCGGCAATCGATATCCGCGCTTGTCGATGTCGATGCTTTCCGCCGTTCGCGCAATAGCGGAAAGTGCGAAAAATTCCCGACGGATGATCCATGGAATGGTCACGATTGTCACAATGGACATGATAAGGAGGATCGGCATGATCAGTATGTTGGAGAACAGCAGGACGGGGAATGCCATACTGAAGGCTCCGCCCTTGCCGACCATAACGAATTCGCCCGCCGGTCCCGATGCACGACGCACGACGGCGATTCGCAAGACAGCAAGATAGGAGTAGGACAATGCCGCATCGCGTACGTCCGACACTTTGACGTCGCTAAGCTGTTGATCCATGTTGCTAAAGGCCTCAGGCACCGGCCCACCCTGCACGATCTCACCTTTCTCGCTGACCGCAACGAACCAGAAACCGGGCATGCTGTCGCGCAGCTCGACAAATTCATTTGTTTCGTCAAGCATCAGCCGGCCATCCTTGTCACGCATGATGGCATTGGCTGTAATCTGGGCCGCTGCCGGGCTGAGAAGGGCGCTGCCCGAAGCGCCGCTGGACAGGTAAGCGACGAAGGCGGCAGTAACGATGAAAAGGCTGCCGATCTGGAAAAGCAGCAATTGAATGGTCAGGCGGCGCTTGAGCGATTTCCTTCCGGCCGATTTCATGAGGCCGCCCTCAGCAGATAACCGACGCCGCGAATACCGTGAACCTCCAGACCCGCATCCGCTGCCTGCAATTTGCGGCGCAGACGGGAGATATGGGAATCAAGCGCATTCGACTGGATTTCATCGTCGAAATTATAAACCGCCTCTTCCAGTACCGATCGCAGCACCGTTCTGCCCTGCCGACGCAACAGGGCTTCAAGGATCAGCAATTCGCGTCTGGTCAGGGGAATAAACTCTCCCTTGATGCGGACTTCGCGGGTTTCGAAGCAAAATTCCAGCTTGCCCAGTTTCGCCGTCATCGTTACGCTGCCGGCTGGCCGGCGCATCAGGGCGCGGATGCGCGCAAGGAGTTCCTCGACAGCAAAGGGCTTGGCCAGATAATCGTCCGCACCAAGGTTCAGGCCGTTCACCCGATCCGCAAGTGTGCCTTGCGCTGTCAGCACGATGACGGGCGGTGTGACGGGCAGCAGACGCAGATCTTCTATAAGCTGGATGCCATCGCCATCGGGCAATTGCCGGTCGAGTACGACAAGATCGTGAACACCGTCCATGATCGCATGCCGGGCGAGATCGAGCGTGCCGACATTGTCCACGATGATATCGAACCGGTGCAGGGCGGCGGAAAGGGCTGCTGCCATTTCGCGTTCGTCTTCAACAAGCAGCAGGCGCATGAATTGTTCTCGGCAGTGTCTGGCGTACGCCTTCCCGGAGAGGAAGGGGCGCGGGGGCATCGGATAAACATCACCGTGCAGTAAGACGCGGGCAGGGGAGGGCAATTGGCCGAACCCGCATTTGCTGCAAAGCTGAATTTATCCTGCCATTGCCGGGTTGCCTCAACATTACGCCGGTTCGAGCCGTAGCGACGGCGAAGAAGTGGCTACTGTCTGGCCTGAGCAGTATCCGGGACAATCCGGTAGTCATCGATACGACCCGCCGGTGCATCGGCCATCTCGCCCCGCTTGGTCAGCCGTTCGCGTGGCGATTCCACCACCGAGACACGTGTCGATACGGTCGTCGAAGGGACATCGCCAAGCAGCTTGTCACCGCCATCGAGGTTCGGATCGGTCAGGCTGATCGGCTGGGTGCGCACCTGTCCCGCATCGATGCCAAGCGCGGGCAGGGAGGTGAGTGCAGGCAAATTGCTGCCGTCCAGTTTCACGAGGTCCGGTCCGGCGCTGTCGAGGTGCCTGCGCACGAATTTCTCGACGTAAAAAGCAAGCTTGCGTTTGCCGGCCTGCGTCATGCCGACGCCATCTGCCTCACGCAGACGGGCCTGCTGGCCGTTCATGTCGTAGCCGGTGATGACAAATTTACCGGCCTCGTCGACAAAGCCGTCCCAGACATCGACGAATTCGCCGCCGTATTTTTCGATATGGCTGCGATAAAGCCGGTTGAAGCCGACGAGATCGGCCGAGAGTGAGGTTGACTGGAAGGCCGGCAGGCCAACCCACAGTAGCGGCACCTTCGGCCGGCCGGCAAGGGTCAGAAGTTCATCGATCCGCCGCTCATATTCCTTGAACCAGACATCGGTGCCAAATTTTTCCCTGGTATCGCCGATCTGCATCTGCTGGCGATCGTTCGATCCCATCATGATGACGATCGTGGCGGGATTTGTTTCGGTTATGAACTGCGGCAGATTGGCGAACCAGTCGTAATAGTCCGTGCGTACGAGGCCCGAAGAACCATTCGCGCGCACATCGACCGAAATTCCCGGAGAGCTGGCGAAGGCATTGACCAATTCTTCCCCCATGCCACCGGCCAGAAAATCACCGACGACCAGAACACGCCTTGCATTTTCAAGCTTGGCGGTCGGCTCCGGTTTTATGGTTCGCATCTGAACCACCGAAGGCGCTTTTCTTGCGGGTTGCGGGCGGGTGACTGATTTTTCACGCGGGGCAGCCGGGAAATCCCGGCGACTGCGGGGCTGGTATTCGCGGCCGGGCGTGTCCTCCCGGCCCACGGGCCGGCCAAACAGCATTTCGAACAGGGTGCGTCGCTGTTCCTGGGCCAAGGTTTGCGAAGGGACAAGCGGCGTGCACAAGACAGCACAAAGAATGATGGCGCAGATGCGCCAGCCCGTACTTGTGCTTTTCGCCGCAGGTTTCCTACTCATGACATCGATCCTTCCGGATGCTTCGGCGGCGTTGAAGACCGCCGCCGAATTCACCGGCATATTATCAATTCCGCAGTGCTCTCAGCAATCGCTGCGACGGCTGACCGTCGGTTTCCAGACCCATGCGCGACTGGATGGCGCTGATCGCCGCCTTCGAGCCGGAGCCGAAATTGCCATCGACTTCGCCATCGTAATAGCCAAGTTCTTTCATGCGGGTCTGGAGTTCGAATTTTTCACGAATATCCAGCGTGCCGTCCGGACGCGGCCATTTCTGCTGCATGCCGCCATAACCGGCGATCTCGTCAGCAAGCAGGCCAACGGCCAGCGCATAGCTGTCGGATGCGTTGTATTTCTTGATGGTGAAGAAGTTTTTCATCATCAGGAAACCGGGACCATTTGCCCCACCCTGCAGTTTCAGCATGGCGCGATCGGAGCCGCGGGTGAAATTCTTGCCGTTCGGGCGGGCAAAGCCAAGCTTGGTCCATTCCGCAATGGACTTCGTCTGCCCCTCATAACGGGCGCCGCCACGCGGCACGGCTGTTTCGTAACCCCAGGTCCGGCCGGGTTCCCAGCCATTCTTGGCGAGTAGATTGGCGGCCGTCGCCAGCGCGTCCGGAACCGAGTGCCAGATGTCGCGCTTGCCATTGCCGTCAGCATCGACAGCATAGAGCAGGTAGCTGGTCGGAATGAACTGGGTATGGCCCATCGCACCCGCCCAGGAACCCGTCAGCTGCTTGGGCGTGACATCGCCTGCCTGCAGGATTTTGAGTGCGGCGATCAATTGCGTGCGCGCGAACTTGGCGCGTTTGGGGTCGGAATAAGCGAGCGTGGCCAGTGCCTGCGGAATATTGTGCAGGCGCTCCGGCTTTTCGAGAACCGCGCCGTAATTCGATTCCATCGACCAGATGGCGAGAATAATATGTTTGTCGACGTTGAAGTTACGCTCGATCCAGTTGAGCGTCGTCGCGTGCTTCATCTTCATCTCGCGGCCGATGCGCACCGTATAGGGGTTAACGCGGGAATCGAGATAATCCCAGATCTGGGTGGTGAATTCCGGCTGGAAGGTCGCCTTGCGCAGCGCATCCGGATCCGGCTCGCTGACACCAGCAAAGGCTTTCTGGTAGGTCGCCTTGCTAATGCCTTCTTTCGCGGCTGTTGCGTAGAACTGGTTGATCCACTGCTTGAACCCAGCATCGGCCCGGGCCGAGACGGGGGCCAGCGAGATCGCCAGACCTGCAACCATCATGCAGCCGAATTTGCGGACATTTGAAAGGATCATCTTTGTCATCGTCAGTCTTTCGTTCTCTCGAATATCATTTCGATTGCGAAAACGCATCGGGCGTCGTCATGCATAACAAAAGAATGTCAACAAATTCTTTACCATTAATAGATGGTAGCGTCACCCTTTACAAAACGTTGTTATTTTTGAAATAACAACACTGTGCGGGGATTGTGATCAAGTTTTATCTCTCAGGAGGGATATGTGGTAGAACATAAGAAAATTCGGAAGGCCGTATTTCCGGTCGCAGGTCTGGGTACGCGTTTCCTGCCCGCAACCAAGGCGGTTCCGAAAGAAATGCTCACTGTCGTTGACAAGCCGGTCATTCAATACGTCGTCGACGAGGCGGCGGAAGCGGGCATCGAGCATTTTGTATTTGTCACCGGCCGCGGCAAGGCGGTGATTGAAGATTATTTTGATATTCAATTTGAACTCGAACAAATGCTGCGCGAGCGCAACAAGAATGCCGAGCTTACATTGCTGGCCGGCCTTCTGCCCAAGGCGGGCACGGCAAGCTTCACGCGTCAGCAGGTGCCGCTCGGTCTTGGCCATGCGGTCTGGTGTGCGCGTGATATCGTCGGCGACGAGCCTTTCGCCGTTCTGCTGCCTGATATGATCATGCACTCACAGAAAAGCTGCCTCAAGGGCATGGTCGAACTTTATGACCAGACCGCCGGCAACGTCATCGCGGTGCAGGAATGCGCTCCCGATCAGACGCATAAATACGGCATCGTCGGCGTGGGTAACGCCGTGGGCGAGGGTTTCAAGATCACTGAAATGGTCGAGAAGCCTGCCAAGGGTACGGCACCTTCGAATTTCTACATCAACGGTCGCTACATCCTTCAGCCTGAGATTTTCGACATTCTGGAAAATCAGGAACGGGGCGCCGGCAACGAAATCCAGCTGACGGACGGCATGTTGACGCTTGCCAAGTCCCAGGAATTCGCTGGCTATCATTTCCGCGGGCAGACGTTCGATTGCGGCGCCAAGGATGGTTTCATTCTTGCCAACGTCGCTTTCGCGCTCGAACGCTCTGACATCCGCCCCGCAATCGAGGAGCCGATCAAGGCTCTTATCGACGGACTGAAGTAATTTACCAACTGGACAACGGGATCCCGGCCTTCGCGCCGGGATTTCTGTTTGGGGCGACGTTATCGTTTCAGGACAAGACCCGCGCCGACGCGCAGTTCGTTGCTGTCATAAATCGGCGTCCACTGATAACTAACGTCCGCCGTCAGATCGAGATAGCGGTTCAGCCCCCAGGTTAAGCCAGCGCCTGCGGTGTATTCCACAGCATCCTCGATATCGGAGGAGGGAAATGTCCGGTGCACGATCTGCCCGGTCAGCCGCGCGACCAGATTGCTGCGCAACTCATGGGTCAGCCCGGCATCCAGCCGATAGGAAATCCAGCCGCCCTGCGGTCCGCCGGCGAAATCCTCTATCGTCGTGCGCAGGCCAAGATTGACGTTGGTGCCGCGCTGCGGCGACCAGTTCAGTTCGCCGTCCAGTGTCAGCGCGCCGATGGAAGCGATGCGGTCGTCGTCATATTGCTTGCGTAGATAGCCGATGGCGGCCTCGCCGCGGGTCTTCTCGCCAAGATCGACCTCGGCTCCAATTTTGGCGCCGTAGGAATTCGAGGACCGTGCGTAACCGGTATTGTCCAGGCGCCTGTCATATTTGGTCGTTCCCGCGTTCAATTCGAGGAACGGGATCAGGGCCGGTGACAATTCGTAGCCGATGCGGCCGCGCAGGTTCGCGCCGTTCTGGTCGCGATCGCTAAGACTGATCGGCTGGCCGTTTATGCCCTTTGCATCCGTGTAGACCGTACGCGACAGATCGAGCGCCGCCAGCCCGCGCAGCTTGCCGAAATCCCGTTGGATCGATGCGCCGGTCGTGAAACGGTGTTCTCCGCCCTGCACGGCAGCGCCGGTCAAAGCGTTGGGGTCCGTGGTGCCTTCACGACTGAATTCGTAACCCGCCTTGAGATTAGCCGTCGTTTCTTCGCCGAGATCGAGGCGCAGATCGGCTTCTATCCGCGCCCTCGGCTCTTCACCATTCTTGCTGCCGAAATTTTTCTCCCAGGCGCCATCGCCTGTTACAGTCAGCGCATGGCGGGACCAGTCGCTGGTTAGCGTGCCGCGAATACCCGTCGTCAGGTAGTTACGTCTGGAAGGGCCGCCGGTGTTCGTCTGCTTTTCCGTATTGATCGTCTGGCTGATCGAGGGCCGCAGCAGGAATGTACCGAGCCGGATGCCGGGGGTTTGTCCGGGTTCGGTGGCTCTTTGCGGGTTTTCACCGCCGTCTACCGTTGGCTCATATGGGTTTTCCGCGTCGGCATAAGGCTGGCCCGCTTCTTCCTGCTGTTCGGAAATCGGGTCGCCCGGATTATTCGAGGGGCGCCATAGTTGCTGCGGCGGTGCTGTTCGCACCGTGCTTGTGTCGTTTTCAGCTGTCGTTGTCGGGTTCTCGGCCGGCGTTGCATCGCCGGATGGAACTGCGACCGGCAGCCGCGTGGCCGCTGTTTGCGCGAAAACAGTTCCCGGGGTGTAGAGAAGCGTACAGGCAAGCAGCAGCAGGGTTGCTGCTTTCCGCGACGTCGGCAGACGTGTGGCGGTGCCCTTCACAATCATTCCTCTTCACCCGGCGCATTTGGCCCATGTCGGATCGAAAGTTCGTCTCAGCATTTCCTGAATCCGAATGAGCGGCAGACAGATGAAGTGGACGACCAAGAGACCAGACACGCGACGCAAGTTTTAATATCGCTTTAACAATAGGATTTTTATGGTTAACAGTTGATAAAGACCTCCCCGATTTCACCACATCTGTGGCTGCGGCAAAGCTGGGGGGCTTCCTCGTTCGATCTGGCCGCTTCGGCACCGCGACTGAAGAAAATTTGCCGAGATGCCCAATATTTCGAATATGATCAGATTTAAACGTTTCATTTTGATACGGAATCGCCCTATGATTGGGTGGAACTCATCCGTTTTATTTTAGCAATCCAATTGATTTTTATTTTGTGTCACAGCGTCGTTTCATGAATCCCGTTTTGAACGTCAAGCAGGTCGGTTTTTATTGCTGGGATATTACCAATGACCGATTCTATCTAGACGAAGTCTGCGCTGAACTCTTGGGCATTCCTTTGCGGCAGGCGATGCAGGGCATCAGCATTTTTCAGATGCTCGAAAAAGTGGATATCGGCCATCGCAATCATGTGATCGAAACGGCGCTCACGACGCTCAAGGCCGCCAGCTTTTACCATCAGGAATATGCCGTGCGCCGTGATGACGGCTCTATCTCGTGGATAAGGACAGTCGGGCGATATCTGGTCGATGAAGAGAACATCCCTTTCAAGCGGATGGGAACGATGGAGGAGATTTCTCCGCCGAACCTGCGCCACTAAAGAGCGGCGATTTTCGGCTGTATAGTGGACTTATTCCGGTTGAAATAGTAACAGTCGGCCATGATTACGAGAGCCGTGAAACTGGTTGAAGACAATGCGATTGAATCCGCCGTGCGGACGATTTCGATGGAGAGGGCTGGCCTTGCCGCTCTTGAAGAGGCCCTCAGGAACGGGCTTTCCGAACCTTTCTGCAAGGCGATCGAGACGATCGGCCAGTCTAATGGCCGCCTCATCATCACCGGTGTTGGTAAAAGCGGCCACATAGGCGCCAAGCTCGCGGCCACCTTCGCCTCCACGGGAACGCCTGCGTTTTTCGTGCATGCGGCAGAGGCCAACCACGGCGATCTGGGCATGATCGGCGGTGATGACGTAGTGCTGGCGATCTCCAAAGGCGGTGAAAGTTCAGAGCTGCGTAGCATCATCAACTATTCGCGCCGTTTCTCCATCCCGCTGATTGCACTTACATGTTCGGAGAGTGCATCGCTGGCGAAGGCAGCCGATATCGTGCTTCTGGTTCCAAATGAACAGGAAGCCTGCCCGCTCGGTCTTGCGCCTACCACCTCCACATTGATGCAGCTGGCACTTGGCGATGCCCTTGCCGTTGCGCTTCTGGAAGCACGCAATTTCACTGCCGGTGATTTCAAGGTGTTTCACCCCGGCGGCAAACTGGGCGCGGGCCTTACGCTTGTCAGCGACATCATGCATACCGGCGACCGGGTGCCGCTAGTCGGCAAGGGAACTTCCATGCCGGAAGCAGTCAGTGTTCTTTCCCGCAAGCATTTCGGCTGTGTCGGTATTCTGGACGAGGATGGCCGTCTGTGTGGCATCGTCACCGAGGGTGATATGGCGCGCAACCTGTCGCGCAACCTCGCGGAATTGACGGTGGACGACATCATGACCCGTACTCCGAAAACGGTCAAAAAATCCGTGCTGGCGACCAGCGCTCTCGCGACACTGGAAAAATTCCACATCGGTGCGCTTATCGTCGTTGATGACGATAACCGCCCGATAGGGCTGGTGCATTTCCACGATCTGTTGAGAATCGGTGTGGCCTGATCGCTATGGGCGGTCGAGCGGCTCTATCGTCAGGGTGCGGCCACGCGCGGCTGCGATCCTGACACGTGTTCCGGCTGGCATGTCCTCACCGTTAACGGACCACCAGGTATCGTCCAGCCTTATGCGGCCGCGTCCTTCGACAACCGGCTCCTGCAGGGTCGCTGTGCGGCCAACAAGGCTGGCTTCCCGTTGATTGAGGAAGGGTTCGTCGCTTGCCTCACGGTTTTTGCCGAAATATTTCCGGCCAAGCAGGGCGAAGGCGATGGAGAGGGCGGCAAACAGCACCAGTTGCAATTGCCACGCCCAGAATGCAGCATCCCAAAACAGCAGGGAGAGAGCGCCGATCACCAGCGCGGCAATGCCAATCCAGATCAGAAACACGCCCGGAGCGACCAGCTCGGCAGCCAGCAGAATGAAGCCGGCAATCCACCAGCTCCATGGTCCCAGTTCCGTGGCAAGCCGTTGCAGCATCGTCACTTCTCCGATGAAGAGCCGAAGGGATTACCGGGAATTGTCACGTTGATGGCCTGGGCCGAAGGCCGCGACGGCGGCACCGAGCGGGAAGATGCGGGGACGGCGGGCGCCGTTGGTGCATCGCCCTTGTCGCCGAAGACGTCGCGGGCGATTGCCCCTATGCCGCCGAGTGAGCCGATCAACGCAGAAGCCTCCATCGGCATCAACACGATTTTCGAGTTTTTGGCTGTGCCGATATTGGAGAGCGCTTCGGTATATTTCTGAGCAACGAAGTAATTGATCGCGTGGACATTGCCGGCAGCGATGGCTTCCGACACCATACGGGTGGCGCTGGCTTCGGCCTCGGCCAGACGCTCGCGGGCCTCGGCATCGCGAAACGCCGCTTCGCGCTGGCCTTCCGCCTCGAGAATGGCAGATTGTTTTGCGCCCTCTGCACGCAGAATCTGAGCATTGCGCGCGCCCTCGGCCTCCAGCACCTGCGCGCGTTTTTCACGCTCCGCCTTCATCTGCCTTGCCATGGAATCGACGAGATCTTTCGGCGGCGCGATATCTTTGATCTCGATGCGCGTGACCTTGATACCCCATGGTCCCACCGCCTCGTCCACCACGCGCAGGAGGCGATCGTTGATGGCATCACGGTTCGACAATAACTCATCGAGATCCATCGAGCCCATTACCGAGCGGATGTTGGTCATGGTGAGGTTTTCAATAGCCATTTCCAGATTGGTGATCTGGTAAGCGGCCTGTGCGGCATTGAGGACCTGATAGAAAGTGACGGCATCAGCCGAGACACTGGCATTATCGCGGGTGATAACTTCCTGTGTCGGTATATGCAGAACCTGCTCCATCACATTCATCTTCGAACCGATGCTTTCGAAGAACGGCACGATGAGGTTGAGGCCCGGCTCGAGTGTGCGGGTGTAGCGCCCGAACCGTTCAACCGTGTAGCGATGTCCCTGCGGTACGGTCTTGATGCCCGCAAAAAGCACCAGAATGACCAAAACAACCGCCGCTATGACGACGATATCGAAACCGCCCAATGCAATCATCACTTCCTCCTCCAGCACCACAACCTTTTGGGATCTTACACCCGCATCGTTATGGCAAGATTACACCCAACCTTGCAACTCTTGTCGTACAACCTTTTCGAGAACTGTCATACCCTCGACGCTGTCGTTGAGACACGGGATGTGGGTGAATTTCTCGCCGCCATTATGCAGGAAGATTTCTCCGGCCTCACCGGCAATTTCCTCCAGCGTTTCAAGACAATCCGATACGAAACCGGGGTTCATGACGGCGATGCGTTTGATGCCCTCGGATGCCAGCTTTTCCATGGTCTTGTCGGTATAGGGCTGCAGCCATTCTTCTGGCCCAAAACGCGACTGGAAGGTGATCATGAAGTTCTTCTCGGTCCGTCCCAGCGCTTCCTTCAGCAGACGGGCGGTCTTCTGGCAGTGGCAATAATAGGGATCGCCCTTCCTGAAGTAGGATTGCGGAATGCCGTGGAAGGAGGTGATCAGCATCTCCGGTTCCCAGTCCAGCGTTGCCAGATGGTTTCTGACAGAGGCGGCAAGCCCCTCGATATAGGCAGGATCGTCATGATAGGGCGGAACGGTACGGATGGCGGGCTGCCAGCGCAGCTTCATCAGATGTTCGAAAGCCTTGTCGTTCACCGTTGCCGTGGTCGATGCGGCATATTGCGGATAGAGCGGGAATAGCAGGATTTTCTCGCATCCCTGCTCCTTCAGCGCGTCGATTTTCGAGGCGATGGAAGGCTGGCCGTAGCGCATGGCCCAGTCAACGACGACATTCGGCAAATCCTTCAGCGCCTGTGCCATCAGTTCGCCCTGGCTGCGGGTATAGGTGCGCAAATAGCTTTCGTTGCGATCGCGGTTCCAGATTGCCTCATAGGCCTTGCCGACCTTCTGCGGGCGCTTGTTGAGGACGATGCCGTACAGGATCGGATACCAGTAGAGGCGCGACCATTCGATCACGCGTTTGTCGCTCAGAAATTCCGCCAGATAACGTCGCATCGGCCAATAGTCCGTACCATCCGGCGTGCCAAGATTGACAAGCAGAACGCCAACCTTGCCAAATCTTACGCGGGGATGGTCTACGGGAAGTGCGGATAATTCTGTCGTCATGAATGACACCCTGAACTCGTACTGGTTGCGTGAGAACGTTTCCGTTTGGGATAAAGGGCGGAAACGCTCCATTTTTTGTTTTTATACATGGCCGGACGTAAACCGTGACGCGGTTTTGCCGGAAATGCTCAAGCTATATGCTCGTGCCGTCAATTTGTTCACGTGTTCTAGACGAAATTTGTAAGGATTGAACCACCTGCGGAGGTGATTTCCGAGGTGCGGTAACGGACGCATTGTCTTTTGATAAAACGCAGCCTGTAATGATCTGTTTTTAAAGGGAAAATAAGAAGCCGGCCTCATGGTGCGAGGCCGGCTTCCCGTCTGCGGCAAATTGCCCTGTCTGTGTGTTCGCGGCTTATTGAGCCGGAACGTCCAGTTCCTCGCCGATCTCGATATGGTTCGGATGCTTCAGCGTGTTTGCCTTGGCAATCCTGGTCCAAAGGGCACCGTCGCCATACTTCTCCGCCGCGATCTTCCAGAGCGAATCGCCCTTTGCGACGACATATTTGCTGGCGGCAGCCGCGGCCGCTGCCGGCGTGGTGGTGGCAGGTGCAGTCGCAGCAGGTGCTGCGGGAGCCGGGGCTGGTGTGGCGGCCGGAGCGGTTGCAGTTGCCGCCGGTGCTGTTGCGGCAGGCGCTGGTGCAGCGGGCTTTGCCGGAGCCACATAACCGGCAGGCGTCACTTCGGTGATGCGGCCGTCCGTGAAGGGCTTATAGGGGCTGTTGGCCGTAATATATGCAGCTACAGCCTCTTCGAGGTTGGGGCCGAAGTCATAGGCGTTGATCGCCTTGGTCGCGAATACCTTGAAGCCATCGCCGCCGGTGCGAACGTAATTATTCGCCGCAACAGTGTAGGTCTTTGCCGGGTCGAGAGGCACGAAAGCGTCGCCCTCCTTGACCTCGACCGCAGTAACACGGCTGCCGGCCGGCTTGGAGCGGTCGAAGGAATATTTCATGCCTGAAACCTGCATGAAACGACCTGCGCCATCGTCGATCTGGCTGACGCCGTTTTCGAGGGCAGCGCGAATATCCTCGCCCTTCAGCTGGAAAGTTGCGACCGTGTTCTGGAACGGCAGAACCGTCAGGACTTCGCCCATCGAGACATCGCCGCTATCGATGGAGGAGCGCAGGCCACCGCTATTTGCGAAAGCGATGGTGACGCCCTGATCCTTGACGCGGGCAAGGGTCGCATCCGCTACCAGATTACCCATGGAGCATTCTTTGACGCGGCAAACCTTGCGGTCACCTTCGATCGGGCCTTCCGAAGTGCCGACGACCTTCGATTTCAGCGCCTCGATCGGTGCTTTCAGTTCATCGATACGCTTGAGCGTTGCTTCGTCGGGTTTGAAGGATGAATCGATCAGGATCGGATCGCCCTTGCTTTCCTTGACCACGCCGCTGTCATCGAAGACGACGCGCAGGTCACCCAGATATTTGCTGTATTGCCCTGCCTGAACGACCGGAACCTTGTAGCCGCCGGGATTGTCGACGACTGTCGGATAAGGTCCTTCGGCCTTCTGATCGGTGTTGGAGAGCAACGTATGCGAGTGGCCGCCGACAACGACGTCCACATCCGGGATTTTCGCGATGAATTCGAGGTCGCGCGGATATCCGACATGGGTCAGGGCAATGATCTTGTTGACACCCTCGCCTTTCAGCTTCTGCACCTGTTCGCTGATTTTCGCGACATCTTCCGCAATGGTGATGTTGGGGCCGGGGGTCGCAAGTTCCGCCGTGTCGTTGGCGACAGCGCCGACAATACCGATTTTCTGGCCGCCGACTTCAAGGACGATGGACGGCTTGACGCGATCGCCGATTTTCGAGGCGGCGCTGGCAACCACATTGGCGGTCACGACCGGAAACTGAACCTTGTCGAGGAAGCCCGCAAGCCCGTCTTCGCTATCGTCGAATTCATGGTTGCCGACGGTCATGGCGTCGAACTTCATGGCGTTCAGCACTTCGGCTTCAACGGTACCCTTGTAGGTGGTGTAGAACAGCGAGCCTTGAAAATTGTCGCCGGCATTGAGCAGGAGAACGTTCTTGCCTTGAGCCTTGAGCGCGTCCCTTGTCTGGTTGATTGCGGTCAAGAGGCGCGCGGCGCCGCCAAAGCATTCGTTTTTGCCTTCCTCTTCCGCTGAGCAGGTCGAGTCGAATTTATTGATCGATTCGATACGGGAGTGAAAATCGTTAATGTGAAGAATGTTGAGTTCGTAGTCGGCCAGAGCCGCTCCGGCTGAAAGCGTTATCGCGGAAACGCTCAGCATACTCAGTCTCAAAATTTTCTTCATGGTCCCTCTCTCCTGTTCAAAGCGGAAGCCTTGGCCGGTCGATCATCATCAGGCCGTGCTCATTCTCTAGTCTGAAAGTATGTCAGTCTTTCAAAGCGCGATGTTTCCATTTAGCGGCAGCTGCCGCAAGCGGAAATTGTGACAGTGGCGCAATAAAGCAAAACGCACGCTTGAGGCGTGCGTTTTAAAAGCTCATACCATTGAAAAGTCTGTGTTATCAGCCCTGACGAGTCAGCGAGAACTGGCTGTTGCTGTCTGTCGTGCAATTCAGTTGTGACGGGGAGACGAGCGCGCAGTTGACGCGCGATTGCGTGTTGCGCACCAACGACGTCATGTTGATTTCATAGAGCGTCGGCGAAATCGTGACATAGGTGCCTGATGCCAGAAGCGTGTTGGTATCGGTCGAACGGGTGGAGAAAGCACCGTTCTGGAATGTCGATACGATGCCGTTGCGGTCGATCCAGCGGCCATCCACGGCCGGGCCGCGGGCAAGCGAGGGTGCCATCGACGTCTGCTGGGAGGGACCCGGCGCAACGCATGAAGACACCGCGATTGCGGCACAAAGCAAAGCAGCGCTTGTCTTGAAGTTCATGAGCCTGTTCTCCTGCGATTCGATGAAACCCTGATGTTTCGACCATGCCGTGAAGCGTTATTTATTTCAAGGCAACGTTGTTTGCTCTCCCGGGTTCCTGACACCCGTCATGAAAACACCTGCGTGACAAATATGAGACGCCATGTCCTCAGCGTACGAGGATGTTGCGGAACTGCCAGGGATCCGAGGTGTCGATATTGTCTGGAAACAGCCCCGGGCGACCGTCGAGCGGCGTCCAGTCCGTGTAATGTCCTTCGACCGGTCCAAGATAGGGACGCTGCACCTCAAGGCAACGGCGATAATCCATTTCATCCGCCTCGACGATGCCGGCCTGCGGATTTTCAAGCGCCCAAACCATTCCGGCCAGTACCGCGGAGCTGACCTGCAATCCGGTCGCGTTCTGGCTGGGGGCGAGCGCCCGTGCCTCCTGCAAGGTTAGCCGCGAGCCATACCAATAGGCATTTTTGTCATGGCCGTAGAGAAGAACACCCAGCTCGTCGGCACCATCAACAAGCTCGTCTTCGCCAAGCACATGCTGGATCGGCTGCGGCGTGCCGCCATTACCGAAAAGTTCGTGCAGGGAAAGGACGGCGTCGTTGCAGGGGTGGTAGGCATAGTGACAGGTGGGCCGGTAGATCAGGTCGCCATCGTCATTGCGGACGGTGAAATAGTCGGAAATCGAGATCGCCTCGTTGTGGGTGACCAGAAATCCATATTGCGGCCCTTGTCCGGGACACCATGTCCGTACCCGCGTATTGGCGCCGGGCTGATCGAGATAGATCGCTGCCTTGCTGCCCTTTTTTTGTTTTTTCGCGTTTTTCGGCATCCAGTTTTCATGCGTTCCCCAGCCGAGTTCGGCGGGCTGAAAACCTTCGGCGATAAAACCCTCGACGGACCAGGTGTTCCAGAATGCGCCGAATGGCTTGGGATTTTTTGCCCGCTGCGTATCGCGCTCTGCCACATGCACGCCCTTGACGCCGAGCTGCTGCATGAGCTTTGCCCATGCCTGCCGGTCATGCGGTTGCGGCTCTTCGATGTCGAGACCGCTATCCTTGGCGAGATTGACCAGCGCCTGTTTTACGAACCAGGACACCATGCCGGGATTTGCACCGCAGGTGGAAACGGCCGTTGTGCCGCCCGGTTTCCGAGCCTTTTCTTTCAGCATGGTCTCGCGCAGCGAATAATTGGTACGGGAGGCATTGTCGGCGTCTGCATCGAAGTAAAAGCCGGGCCACGGCTCCACTACGGTGTCGATGTAGAGCATGCCATGTTTGCGGCAGAGCCTCATCAGATCGACGGATGCGGCATCGACCGAAAGATTGACGCAGAAGCCCTGACCCTGAACCCCTTTAAGGAGTGGCTTGAGCACCTCCTTGTAGTTTTCTTTGGTCAGATGCGTACGGATATGGCGAATGTTTCTCTCGGCCAGATACGCTGCGATATCCTCGCGCGGGTCTATGACGACGAGCCTAGTCTTGTCGAAGTTGAAATGACGTTCGATCAACGGAAGAGTGCCGCGCCCGATGGAGCCGAAGCCGATCATGATGATGGGGCCGTCAATATCGCCGTAAATCGGATGGTTTGCGTCCGTCATTCGTCATTTTTCCTTTTTAAGCCAATAAGTAAGCTAGATCATAAAAGCGTGCCACAATAAAGGGCAGGTGCATGACGGACATATGACGGTGGCGCAAGCCCGGGATGCGAAAGTTGTGACGTGTTGGTGTGTGGTGATCCCGTTCTGCGCGGTTGCGATCCGGCGAGATTGAAGTCGAGACCTTCCGACCGCATTCTTCCCCTTCGCATTTTAGAGACTACGTTTATAATCAAGTTCTTCTTTTCGTGTATATGTCCTAGGGCTTGGGGGCTTTTGCAAGATGACGAAAAGGGGGCTTTTCGTCATCACAGGAGTGTTGCCTGTTGAATAGTCTTATCGAGCGTGTCGCAGCGCTTCAGAGCGCCACCCCCGTTCTTATTGCACTTTACGATTCCGAAGACCGGTTGCGGCATGCCAACCCGTCGTTTCGGCAGAGCTTTCAGCTTGCCGACGATGATTTTTCGACCTGGGCGGAAATCATGCGCTTGAACCACCGTCTGCGAACCGGCGTGGTCGTCAGAAACAGCGATTTCGAGGGCTGGCTTTTGTCGGCGCAGTCCCGGCGCGGCAAGCTGCCGTATCGTGCCTTCGAGATGGACATGTATGACGGCCGCTGGTTTTGGATGACGGAGACGGTGCAGCAGGATGGCTGGATGCTGTGTGTCGCAAGCGATGTCACCGAATTGCGCCAGGGCTACAGAACCCTGCGGCAGGACCGGGATCTGGCGGTGCGCGCCTCGCAGACCGACGAATTGACGGGAACGGCGAACCGGCGTTTTGTTTTCGCCAAACTCGCGCTGCAGGTGGAGCGGGTCGGCAAGGGGCTTGAAGCGCCCTTTTGCCTTTGCACGCTCGACATCGACTTTTTCAAGCACATCAACGATCGTTTCGGCCACAAATGCGGCGATGCGGTGCTGCGCGATTTTGTCGGGATCGCCCATTCCGTCGTCCGGCGGGTGGATTGTTTTGGCAGGATCGGCGGTGAGGAATTCATGCTCATCTTGCCGCGCAGTTCGGTTGTTGAGAGCCGGGAGATCGTCGAGCGGCTACTGCAAAAGGTGCGTCTTTCCAGACCTCTGGCCGAGTTTCCGGATTTTTCCTATAGCTGTTCCGCTGGAATGACGACCTATCGGATGGCAGAAAGTGCCGACGATGTTTTCATGCGCGCCGATCAGGCGCTTTACGCTGCCAAGGAAAAGGGCCGCGACCGGCTTTTGGCGGTGACGGTTTAGACCAGCTCCGCCGCAATCAGCCCATGCAGCGAATTTCCCACGAACAGCCGTCGACCGGCAATATCCTCCGGCTTCAATGTCTGCCCGCGTGCCTTGCGCTGGCGGATGAGATCGGCACGCAGGACGCCCGGCAGAATACCGCTGTCGAGCGGCGGCGTCAGCAATTGCCCGTCCGGCATTTCGACGAAGATGCTGGTCGATGATCCCTCGCACAACTCGCCGCGCTCGTTGAGCAGCAGAACCTCGTCTGCATCCCCGGCTGAAAATTCGGCGCGGGCGGCATCATAGGGTTCCCGGCGCGATGATTTGTGGCGATAGAAGGTGTCGGTGGAATCAAGCCTGGTTTGCGTCGCGATGCGGATCCGCCAGACGGTTCCCTCCTGCAACGGCCGAAAGTCGGCCGTTTCGATATCGAGCTCACCCTTGTAGTTCATGACCAGCTTCACGCAGAGCGGACTTTCGCCGCCCACCTTCTTCTCCAATACCTGAACCGCGTTGACCGGTGCTCGGAAACCGAGCGCATCGGCTGAGCGCAATAGCCGGCGCATATGCTGGTCAATGCGCTGAAAGCCCGATTGCGGCTCCCAGCGCAGCGTTTCTCTCAAGGTCAGATCGGCGGGTTTGCGTTTCATTGCCTTTGCTCGTCGCCTGTCATCGGTATTTTTTTGGAGGCGATCAGGCCTGTTTGCTGTCAAGCGCTTCCAGTTCGTCGATCAGCCCTTCGATCATGGCAAGACCCTTGTCCCAGAAGGAAGGATCTGTCGCATCGAGGCCGAATGGTTTCAGAAGTTCCGAATGGTGCTTGGTGCCGCCTGCTTTCAAAAGCTCGAAATATTTCTCCTGAAAGCCGGTCTCGGCCTTCTGGTAAACGGCATAGAGCGAGTTCACCAGGCAATCACCGAAGGCATAGGCATAAACATAGAAGGGAGAGTGGATGAAATGGGGGATGTAGGTCCACCAGGTCTCATACCCTTCGGAAATCTTGATCGCCGGGCCGAGGCTCTCGGCCTGAATGGAAAGCCACAATTCACCGATCTGTTCGGAGGTCAACTCACCCTGCTTGCGGGCGGTGTGCAGCTTGCGTTCGAATTCATAAAACGCGATCTGTCGCACGACCGTGTTGATCATGTCCTCGACCTTGCGGGCGAGCATGGCCTTGCGTTCCCTGACGTCCTTCGTGTCGTCAAGCAATTTGCGGAAGGTCAGCATTTCTCCGAAAACGGAGGCAGTTTCGGCAAGCGTCAGCGGCGTCGCGCACATCAGCGCGCCTTGGTCGCCGGCCAGCACCTGGTGCACGCCGTGGCCAAGCTCATGGGCAAGCGTCATCACGTCGCGCGGTTTGCCGAGATAGTTGACGAGGACATAAGGATGGGCCGAAGGCACGGTCGGATGCGCGAAGGCGCCCGGCGCCTTGCCGGGCCGGGCGGGGGCGTCGATCCATTGCTCATCGAAGAAACGGCGGGCGATATCGGCCATCTCCGGCGCAAAATCGCCATAGGCGGACAGCACGGTATCCTTCGCCTCATCCCAGGGAATGATCGTATTCGATGTATCGGGAAGCGGCGCGTTGCGGTCCCAGTAGTTCATCTGTTCCATGCCGAGCCATTTCGCCTTCATGGCGTAATAACGATGCGAAAGGCGCGGATAGGCGTTTTTCACGGCGGCAGCCAGAGCGTCTACGACCTCGCGCTCGACACGGTTTGCCAGATGGCGGCTGTCGGCGATGTCTTCGAACTTGCGCCAGCGGTCGGAAATATCCTTGTCCTTGGCCAGTGTGTTGGTGATGAGGGTGAAGACCCGCAGATTACTGGTGAAGGTGGTGCTGAGCGCCTGTGCCGCCTTCTTGCGAGTTTCCGGCTCCGGCTCCTGAAGCATATTGAGCGTTACTTCCAGCGAAAGGCTTGCGCCGTCTATATCGAAGCGCAGGTCGGCCATCGTCTCGTCGAACAGGCGGTTGAAGGCGCTGGCACTCGTCATCGATTTTTCGAGGAATAGCTGTTCGAGCTGGTCATCGAGCTGGTGCGGCTTGTCCTTGCGCAAATCCACCAGCCACGGCCTGTAGTGCCCAGCTAAGGCATCGTTTGCCATGCAGGCATCCATTACGGCGTCGTCGATGCGGTTCAGTTCAAGCGTAAAGAACAGCAGATGGGCGGAAATATCCGTCAGTTTCGCCTGGGCGTCGCCGTAAAGCTTGCCGTTTGCCGGGTTGGAGGTATCTGAAAAATACGTCAGCCCCGCAAAGGAACCGATGCGGCCGATAAGATCGTCCAGCGCTTCATATTCCTTGAGAGCAGCGCCGATGCCGTTGGCGCCCGTCGCCTTTGCAGCGTCTTCAAGCTTGCCCTTCCATTTATCCTCGAAAGCCGCCGCCAGCGCCGCCGCCTTCTCAATGTCGCCCTTGTATTCCGGCGAATCGCCCGAGGGATAGAGATCCGAGAGTTTCCAGCCGGGCAGGTCGCCAAGGGCAGGGCCGGAGGTTTCGGCAAGCGAAAATACGGGGTGCGGTGTTGGGCGATTGAGGTTCATCGAACGCGTCCTTGTCGTTATGCCTGCGCAGCATATGGGGCCTTTGTTTCCCGCAGCAATGGATAAAATGCAAGCAAATCTCAAAACTGGATGTTCAAATCTCCCGTGCCAGAGTGCGCCACAAGGGACCGCATGACGCAGGTCCATAAACCGGAAACCGGAGCCAAAAATGACCGCGCATGTTCTCGTGATAGACGATGATCCCGTCCAGCGCCGCCTGCTCAAAAATGCGGTGGAACGTTATGGGCATCTGGCCTTGCTTGCAGAAAACGGCAGGGCGGGGCTGGAGCTGCTCAAGCAATATAGCGGCGAGATCAATGTTGTCGTCCTCGACCTGATGATGCCGGAAATGGATGGCCTCGCCTTCCTGAAAGCCGTTGGCGAACTCGGCACCGACGTCCCGGTCATCGTCCAGACGGGGCAGGGCGGCATCGATACCGTCGTGCAGGCCATGCGCGCCGGCGCCTTCGATTTCGTCGTCAAGCCGGTCTCGCCGGAACGGATCGGCGCCGCCATCTCCAGTGCCCTCAAGCTCGACAGGAGAGAGGCAAAGGCCCGCACGGGCAGGCGCGGACGGAGCAATGCCGTGAATTTTACTGATATCGTTTCCGCAAGCCCGGCCATGCTGAGGGTGATAGAACTGGCGCAGCGCGCCGCCCAGTCCAGCATTCCCGTGGTGCTGGAAGGCGAATCCGGCGTCGGCAAGGAAATGGTCGCCCGTGCAATCCAGTCGGCTGGCGACAGGGCGAATAAACCATTCATCACCGTCAATTGCGGCGCTATCCCGCACAACCTGGTGGAGAGTATTCTTTTCGGTCACGAGAAGGGCGCTTTTACCGGTGCCACGGAAAAACACGTTGGCAAGTTCATGGAAGCGGATGGCGGAACGCTGTTCCTCGATGAAATCGGTGATCTGCCGCTCGACGTGCAGGTAAAGCTACTGCGGGCAGTTCAGCAGGGCGAGATCGAAACTGTCGGTTCCGCGCGTGTGCAGAAGGTGAATGTCCGCCTGATTTCCGCCACCAACAAGAATCTCATCGAAGAGGTGAAGGAAGGCCGCTTCCGCGAGGACCTGTATTACCGCCTCAACGTCTTTCCTATCACCATTCCGGCGTTGCGCCGGCGCAAGGAGGATATTCCCCATCTGGCACGGGTGTTCGCGGAGCGTTTTTCGGTGGAACAGAAATTGCCAAATCCCGTCGGCCTCGATGCCAGCGCGCTGGCACTGCTAACGGCCTATGACTGGCCGGGCAATATCCGCCAGCTTGAAAATGCGGTCTTCCGCGCCGTCGTGCTGTCGCAGGGCGAGGAACTGGCTGATTCCGATTTTCCGCAAATCGCGCTGCAATTGCCGGAATTCGCAGGTGGGGACGATGCGGGTGAGTCGATCCGGTCGCCGTCTGGATCGTCGCTGAAACTCGCCGCCTATTCTCCGCCGCCGCCGGCCGCCGAAAGTCACGCCATTCTGGATGAGGCGTCAGATATTTCCACCACGATATACCGGGGAGGAAACCTGATCTCCAGCATGGACGATTCAGGCAATATCAGGAAGCTGGCCGAGATCGAAGAGGAGCTTATCCGTTTTGCCCTTCGTTTTTATCGCGGGCAGATGAGTCAGGTCGCAAGGAAACTTGGTATCGGCCGCTCGACGCTTTATCGCAAGCTGAAGGATTATGGCATTGATCCGGACGATCCGTTGCGGGATGCGGCCTGATTGCACAAACCGCCTATTCGACGGCAGATAGCAAGATTCGTTAACTTCTGAGCAAGGATATCCGCTTACCGTCTATAAACCTCTTGTTAGTGGCTGATTCACTATATAGAGGAAGGTTGCATCTGTGTGGCAATTTTGCCATCGTGTCACCGTATTTGACGTTCATTTGAGGCAATGTGACAGAAATTGTCTTCCAGGCGGGGATCGAATTGCCATATCTGCATCGAAATATCGCGCTGTCGACCAAGATCGCGCGCGGCTTGATCAAGGATATATGCACGAAGCTGTCGGCACGCGCTGTCACCTTTGCCTGCTTGATGCTCGCCGCAATGCCATTCGCAGGTGTCTCGGCGACGGAAGCTTTCGCCGAAACGCGCAGTCTCAAACTGTATTATATCCATACACGCGAGAAGGCGGTCATAACCTTCAAGCGCAACGGAAAATACGACCAGAAGGGTCTGCAGGAGCTGAACCGCTTTTTGCGTGACTGGCGTCGTAACCAACCGACGCGGATGGATCCGCGTCTTTTCGATCTTGTCTGGGAAGTCTACCGCCGCAGTGGCGCGACCGATTACATCAACGTCGTTTCGGCCTTCCGTTCGCCTGAGACTAACGGCCTCCTGCGCACGCGCACCAAGGGCGTGGCGGAAAAAAGCCAGCATATGCTCGGCAAGGCCATGGATTTTTACATTCCGGGCGTGAAGCTTTCCACACTGCGCGAAATCGGCATGCAGATGCAGATTGGCGGCGTAGGTTTCTATCCGACCTCGGGTTCTCCCTTCGTGCACATGGATGTCGGCGGCGTTCGTGCCTGGCCGCGCATGAGCCGTCAGGAACTCGTGCGTATCTTCCCCAAGGGCAATACGCTGCACGTTCCTTCCGATGGCAATCCGCTTCCCGGTTATGAACAGGCCTTGGCTGACTACAAGAAGCGCGTCAATTCCTCTTCCATTCAGGTTGCTTCCAGCGCCGGTGCCGGCCCTGCGTCCTCCGGTGGTGGCGGCAAGCGCAAGACACTGTTGCAGGCGCTCTTTGGCGGAGGCGACGAGGATGAAGATCCCGATAGCATCGCTACGCCGCAGCCCGCAGAACGTCCGGCTGTCGCTCGCCCTGCAACGCCACCGCCTGCTGCACCTGAGCCAGAACCGACGATTGCCGTTGCTTCCGCCCAACCGCTTCCCGGTGTGAGCACTGCGCCGCTGCCCATTGCACGTCCAGCTTTCGGCAACCAGCCTCCGGCCAATACGGGCCTTGCCACCGCGCTTTATTCTCCTGCCCGTAATGCGGCGCAGGATGCCCTCCAGGCTGCGACAACACCGACGCCGACCTCTGCTCCGGCCGAGCGTCAGCAGTTTGCCGATCTGGCTGAGGTATCCGTGCCTGTGCCGACGCTTCTTGGGCCGCGTGGCATGCGTGGCGACGCTGAAGGATCGATCCTGACCGCATCCGCAGATGGTGCGACACCCGCAGCGAGTGGCGAACTTGCGTCTATTCCGGTGCCGGCCAATCGTCCGGCTGTGGCGGAAGCCCTGCTGGCACAGGCCAATGCTGATCCGGAAGGCGACGAAGATCTCGCCGAAGAGCGGAAAGATACGCTTTCGCCGACTGTGGTTGCTGCTCTGGAACAGAGCGGTCAGGCTGCCCGTTCGCAGATCAATTCCGCTACCGTGCCGACAGCCGCGCCGTTCCCGGCTGCCGTCAACCACAAAGTTACAGTCGCGCCCGCCGAAACGGCGAAGGCTGAGCCAGAGGCAGGTTTCGGTGACGCCTTTGATCTGAAACCCTCCATCAATGGTGGGCTGACGGCCGGCTTGCCGACCAAGGGCTCACGCCCGAGCAGGCAGGATGCCGCCGTTTCCCATCAGGCCATGGTCGGCGGTGGTCGTCTGACGCAGGATCTGATCTCTGACTGGGCGCTCAACCAGAACAAGGGCTCGACCGGCCGTTCGGTGAAGGCGCCGCGCGTCGTCGCCAACCGTATGCTCAGCCACGACATGTCGGCTTCGGCCACATCGGCAAGCTTCAAGCCCGGTGCAGCGGCGATCGAGTCCAGCCGTTTCAGCACGCCGGTGAAGATGCACTGAGCCCCGCTTTCTGCAACGCGGCCGAAAGGCCAACAAAAAACCCGCCGGTGACGGCGGGTTTTTTATTGTGCTTGATATCGCGATATCAGACGCCGCTCTGGCCGTCCGAACCGATATAGGCGATGCGCACCATGTTGGTCGCGCCCGGGGTGCCGAGCGGCACGCCGGCGGAGATGATGATGCGGTCGCCCGGCTTGCCGAAACCTTCGGACACGACGATGCGACAAGCGCGGTTCACCATATCGTCCAGATCGCTGGCGTCACCGGTGACCACGCAATGCAGGCCCCAGACGACCGACAGACGGCGTGCGGTCTGGATGATCGGCGAAAGCGCAATGATCGGAACCTGTGGCCGCTCGCGCGCGGCGCGCAAACCCGTTGTGCCGGACGAGGTGTAGGTGACGATCGCCGCGAGCTTAAGCGTTTCGGCAATCTGGCGGGCAGCAAGCGAAATGGCGTCTGCACCCGTCGCTTCCGGCTGTGGGCGCTGCGCGTAGATGATGTTGGAATAATAGGGGTCCTGTTCCACCGTGCTGGCGATGGATGCCATGGTCGATACGGCTTCGATCGGATAATCGCCGGAAGCGGACTCGGCCGAGAGCATGATGGCGTCGGCGCCTTCGAATACGGCAGTCGCAACGTCCGAAACTTCCGCACGGGTCGGAACCGGAGCTGTGATCATCGATTCCAGCATCTGTGTGGCAACGACAACCGGCTTGCCGGCACGACGGCAGGCGCGGGTCAGCTGTTTCTGGATGCCCGGAACTGCTTCCAGCGGCATTTCCACGCCGAGATCGCCGCGTGCGACCATCAATGCGTCGGAAAGCTCGATGATTTCTTCGATGCGCTCAATAGCCTGCGGCTTCTCGATCTTGGACATCAGGCCAACGCGACCGCGCGAAATCTTGCGCACTTCGGCCAGGTCTTCCGGGCGCTGAACGAAGGAAAGGGCAACCCAGTCCACTTCGTTGGTTGCAAGAACGGCGTCGAGGTCGACGCGGTCCTTGTCGGTCAGAACGCCGACGCCGAGCAGGGTGTCGGGCAGGCTAATGCCCTTGCGGTCGGAAATCCGGGTGCCCGAAACGACAGTGGTGACGATGCTCTTGCCGTCGCTCTTCTCAGCGCGCAGATGCAGCTTGCCGTCATCGATCAGCAGGCGGTGGCCAGGCTTAACCGCTTCGAGAATTTCAGGATGCGGCAGGAAAACGCGGGTGTTGTCGCCGGGCGTATCGTTATTGTCCAGCGTGAAGGTCTGGCCGGGAACGAGATCAACCTTGGTTTCGGCAAATTTACCGACGCGCAGCTTGGGACCCTGCAAGTCGGCCAGAATGCCGATGGGACGGCCGTTACGGCTTTCGACGGAGCGAATACGCTCAATCAGCGTCCGCATCACGTCGTGGCTCGCATGGCTCATGTTGATGCGGAAGAGATCGGCGCCGGCCAGATGCAGCTTTTCGATCATTGCCTCGTCGGAAGAGGCGGGGCCGAGAGTTGCAAGAATTTTGACTTTGCGGTTACGCTTCATCAGTTTTGATTTCCCTGTGTGCCTGGCGTATCGGAAAGCTGGACCATCCAGCTGCCCTGTCTGCCCGTGTCATATTCCTTGAAACCCATTCTCTGGAAGCTGCGGGCATAACAATCGTCTACGCCGGCGATTTTGAACTCGTTTTCCGCCACGCACATGTTGACGTCACCGGTCCAGCGGCCGCCGTGAGCGGCGTCCTCGGCATAAAGATAATAATAACGCGACTGCAACTCACCCTCTATCAGCGTTGCGCAGGTGGAGGAGGGGACCTGCCACCAACCTTCACTGACCCAGCCGTCCTGCGCCCGGTAGCCGATTGCGACCCCCACGAGGTTTTGCGTGCTGTTGCAGACGCGGAAATCCGCATGCGCGGCCTCCACGAATACAAACGGGGTCAGAAACAATGCCGCTGCGGAGAAAAGACGGGCAAGATGCCGAAAGTGGCGAGGAAGAGCGAGAGATGACTGAGTCACGGCTTCCATCCGGATTCCATGGTTATAATGAACACACTTCTTGGCGTGGCCGCCAAAGAAAGTCAACGCGAGTTTAATCGATTATATTGTTCGTGGGATCGTGAGTGCGATAAGGTAGATGGCTGTTCTGTCGCCGAAACTTGCGCCCGGCCTCAAGCCATGCCATCAAGCTTTTCTCCTCAATCCTGCCCCAGAAAATTATCGATGAACGACTTCATACCCTATGAAATCATAGAAGGCGATTATGACAAAGGCATGGTTCTTCTGGCGGACCATGCCATGAACCTCCTGCCGGCACACTACGGCAAACTTGGCCTTCCGCAAACCGCTTTTCATCGTCACATCGCATTTGATATCGGCATTGAAGGGCTGACGCGCTCTCTTGCGGCCCGCCTCGGCGTGCCGGCCGTGCTTGGGCGATTTTCGCGCCTCCTGATCGACCCCAATCGCGGCGAGGACGATCCGACCCTTATCATGAAGATTTCGGACGGGGCGATCATCCCCGGCAACCACCCGATTTCGGATGATGAATGGCAAAGACGGATCGAGTTTTTTCATCGTCCCTATCACAATGCCGTGGATCGCGTGCTCACCGGTGTAGCGCAGTCGTCGGGGGAAGCGCCGCTTGTTCTGTCGCTGCATTCGTACACGCCGTTCTGGAAAGAAACACCGCGGCCCTGGCATGCGGCGGTTCTGTGGGACACGGATAATCGTGCGGTCGATCCGCTTCTGGCGCATCTGCGCGCGACCGGCGACATTCTCGTTGGTGACAACGAACCCTATGACGGGGCGCTGAAGGGCGATACCATGTATCGCCATTGCATGATGAAGGGCATACCGCATGCGCTTCTTGAAGTTCGGCAGGATTTGATCGCGGATGAGGAAGGGATTGCCGAATGGTCGGACCGGCTCGCTCCCATTTTCGCCGCAATGAACGACGATCCCATTTTGCATGAATATGAGCTGTTCACCTCTCGCACCGGCCCCTACTGAGCCTGGAGCTGCCCCATGACGACACCGAATGACAAACAGCAGATTGAATTCGAGGCCGCCGCATTCCGCCGTCTCGTCGAGCATCTTCGCGAGCGTCACGATGTGCAGAACATCGACCTGATGAATCTCGCGGGCTTTTGCCGCAATTGCCTTTCCAACTGGTATGGGGAAGCCGCGAACGAGGCCGGCGTTGCACTCACCAAGGAGCAATCCCGGGAAATCGTCTACGGAATGCCCTATGAGGAGTGGAAGGAAAAATATCAGGCGGAGGCGAGCGACGCCCAGAAAGCTGCCTTTGAGCAGAACAAGCCAACGGAATAACCCCAGATCGACGGAAACGACTTGACGTGAGGCCCGTCAGTGGGCAGGTCACAGGCCGGAATTTTTGCTGCCCGGCTGGCGGCGACCGGCGAAGGCTTCGCCTGGATTTAATGAACAAGGCTCACCCGAGCTGCTACCAATGAAGGATGATATGATGGACGAAACGAGCACCACCGAAACCGTCGCCGCCGCCGAACTGCGTCAATTCATCGAGCGCGTCGAGCGTCTCGAAGAGGAAAAGGCCGCCATTCAGGGAGACATCAAGGATGTCATGGGCGAGGCGAAGGGTCGTGGCTACGATACCAAGGCGATCCGCACCATCATCCGCCTGCGCAAGAAGGACGCCAACGAGCGTATCGAGGAAGAAACCATTCTTCAGACCTATATGGCTGCGCTTGGCATGGAATGATCGGTTGACGGTCCCACAATGAAAAATCGCCGCTTTTGCGGCGATTTTTGTTTGGATCGTCTGCGATATTCAGCTGCGAGTGCCAGCCAGCTTTTCAGAAAGGTCAGCGGCCTCTTTGCGGGCGTCCTTGTCCACGGGATAGAGCGCGAGATAGCGTTCCCAGGCTTTCAGCGCCAGATCGTCACGGCCTGAGGCTTCGAGGATGTTTGCAAGGCTTGCCAGTGCCGGAAAATAGCGCGGCTCCTTCTCCAGCGTCAGATTGATATCCGCCATCGCCTTTCGGGTGTCGCCATCCGCAAAATGCACCATGGCGCGGCGATAGGGCGCCTGCACGTAGTCCGGATCGAGTAAAATAGCCTGGTCGAGAAAATCGTAAGCGGCGGCGTTGCGCTTCTCGTCTGCGGCTTCGCCTGCCCACTGCATCAGGAGATTGATTGTCGCGCTGCCGGAATCGTTCCATTCGGAAGCGATCTGGTTGGCAATGCTGCGCGCCTTGACCGCATTCCGCTCTTTTTTCAACGATGCGAAAAGACTGTCAACTGTCTTTGCAGGTGAAGGCGCAGCCTCCAGGGCTGCGGGAGGCTGACCATCTGCCGCATGACCAAGGGACGCCATTCCTGAAAGCAGGAGGCCCGAAAGCAGGAAACCCTGAGCGACGATGATAGCCGTGCAAAAACGATTTGGGCGCATGGGTTAAAGCTTAACCCGACTGCGCCCAATATCAAATGCAAAGTTCTGCACTGTCAACAAAGTGATCCGCGATGTGATCGCGAACCGCAGTGGCACTCAATCAGCCCTGACGAGCCTTGAAGCGCGGGTTCTGCTTGTTGATGATGTAGACGCGGCCCTTGCGGCGAACCAGGCGGTTATCGCGATGACGGGCCTTAAGCGCTTTAAGCGAATTCTTGATTTTCATTTTACTGGTCCGCAGTTTTGCACGGCTTTTACCGTGCTTATTCAAACAATCAAAAGCGCGCAACGGGGCGCGCTCTTTTCGGTTGGCAGGCAAATACCCGTTTGACCCCTGCCTGTCAACACTTCCAGACGTCTTTGCCTTAAAAGACTGAGGCTTTTCCTGTGTGCAAAAGCTCGGTCACATGGCCCATCTTGCGGCCAGGCCGTGCTTGTGTCTTGCCGTAAAGATGCACGAGACAGTCTTTTTTCGAAAGCCATGCTGGCACATCATTGATGTCATCGCCGATGAGGTTCGTCATGACGCAATCCGAATGGCGGGCCGTGCTGCCGGGGGCAAGACCGGAGACGGCTCGTATATGCTGTTCGAATTGCGAGACCACGCAGGCCGCTTCCGTCCAGTGGCCGGTATTGTGCACGCGCGGCGCCATTTCATTGGCAACGAGCGAACCATCTGGCAGCACGAAAAACTCGATGCCGATCACGCCGACATAGTCGAGCGCGGCCAGAAGCTTTTCCGCCGATTGCACGGCAACCGCCTTCGCCGCATCGGAGAGCGCTGCCGGCACCGTGGATGTATGCAGAATGCCGTTCAGATGAATGTTTTCGGCCGGATCGTAGCAGGTAACGGTGCCATCCATGAAACGGGCGGCAATGATCGAGATTTCCCGCTCGAAAGCGACGAAGCTTTCGAGGATGAGCGGCACACCACCGAGTGCTGCGAAGGCGCCTGCGATGTCCTCACCACCCTTGAAAAGCCTCTGGCCCTTGCCGTCATAGCCCATGCGGCGGGTTTTCAGTACACCCTTGCCACCAAAAGCGGCCAATGCCGCCTCCAGTTCTTCCTGATTATCCACGGCGCGGAAATCGGCGGTCGGAATGCCGCAACCATTGAGGAAGCGTTTCTCCGTCAGCCTATCCTGCGAGGCGCTGAGAGCCTGCGGCGGGGGATAAACGGGAACGGAAGCGCTCAGCGTCTCGGCTGCGGTGACGGGTACGTTCTCGAATTCGTAGGTCACGACATCGCAAAGGCGAGCGAGTTCCGCAAGCGCCGTCTCGTCACCGTATTCCGCGACAATCTGGCTGTTGCAGACCTGCGCCGCTGGACAATCGGCTTGCGGTTCGAGAACGATGGTGCGGTGGTTGAGGCGCGCGGCGGCCATTGCCAGCATGCGGCCAAGCTGCCCGCCGCCGATGATGCCGATGGTGAGATTATTCGTATTCATCGTCATGTCAGAGGCTGTCACTGGGCGCTGTCCATGGGATATTCGGCAACGGCCGCTGACTGGCGCGCGCGCCATGCATCGAGCCGGTCTGCCAGGTCCTCGTCGCCCAGCGCCAGAACCGCAGCTGCCAGAAGTGCGGCATTGATAGCGCCGGCCTTGCCGATGGCAAGCGTTCCGACGGGAATGCCAGCGGGCATCTGTACGATGGAATAGAGGCTGTCCTGCCCGGACATCGTCTTGGATTGTACCGGGACACCGAAAACCGGCAGCGGGGTCATGGCGGCGGTCATGCCCGGCAGATGGGCGGCGCCGCCGGCACCCGCGATGATGACCTTGAAGCCTTCGTCTTTCGCGCCATTGGCAAATTCATAAAGGCGATCAGGCGTGCGGTGGGCGGAAATGATGCGGGCTTCGTATTCCACGTCCAGCGCATCCAGCGTATCGGCGGCATTCTTCATGGTCTCCCAGTCGGACTGGCTGCCCATGATGATGGCGACGGGGGGTGTCTCTGCTGTCACTTCGCTTCTCCGGCTTACAGCATAGGCGCAAAAATCGATTTTGATTTCTGCAAGGCACGATGCGTAAATTCAATAGATTAGAGCGCCTCTCGTGCATCCGGCAGGAAGCACGCAAGCCACTCTAGGCAATGATATCGGGAATGACCTGATCTTCGATCTGGGTCATCTTGTCCTTGACGGCCAGCTTTTTCTTTTTCATGCGTTGTATTCTCAGCGCATCGCAGTTGGTCTGGATCATCGCGTTGATCGCAGCGTCATAATCCTCATGCTCCTGGCGCAGCCGCGCCAGCGTAAGCCTGATGTCCGCCTGGTCCTGATCGGGCATCTTGTCATCCCCATTTTATGCCAGCCGGAGAGCCTCCGGCGCGTATGTCATCGGTCCTCGAGCCTCTATCATCAAATCGCGGTAACGGGAAGTTATCCCTTGCGACCAAATTGCCCACTTATTGCCTTCATTTCGCCTTCGACAAGACCAACGATCCATGTCACATTGTCGTCGCAAACCTGAAACTCCAGCGATGGAGAGCTGGAGGTAGGCTTAAAAATGGAAGGACGTGCCGCATGACCATTCAGGCTCATATTGCATCGCTCGAAAAGAAACACGGTGCTCTGGAGGAGGAGCTCGAAAGTATTCTTGCTTCCCCGTCCTCTGACGATAGAGAGATCGCCGATCTCAAACGCCGTAAACTGCGCCTGAAGGATGAACTACAGAGGCTTCGCGCCTCCACAAGGCATTGATTGATGCCATTCCCCAGCCTTCGATGAAGGACTGACGGATTCTTTTTCGGCCCTGGCGGTACGTGCGTGCTGCCAGGGCTTTTTAGTGGCCGCCTTGGGTCTAGAAAGGCAGCCCGTCCCACAGCAGTTTCAGCGCCGCGATCAGCGCCATGGTATACATCAGCGGGTAGAACACTGATGGTTTCAGATATTTCACCACCCTTGCGCCGGCAAGCGTTGCCAGCATTGCCACCGGCAACAGGCTCGCCGATGTCTTGAGGTTGGTGGCATCAAGCGCTCCCAGCGCGAAATAGGGAATGAGCTTGATTGCATTCATGATCGCGAAGAAACGCACGCTCATGCCGGTATAGGTCTTGGGATCGAGCTTCAGCGGCAGAACATAGATCTGGAAGGGTGGGCCACCCGCATGGGCCACGAAACTCGCATAACCGGACAGGCTGGACCAGAGCGTTGCGGCCACCGGACGCTGCGGTCTGGCCGGAATCTCCTGCCCTTTGCGGCTTTTGAAGCTCTCCTGGAAATAACGCAGTACGAACAGGATCGTCACCGAGGCGACGACGAGGCGCATGGCGTCTGCCGAGATGAGGCTTGAGGTCGCCCAGCCGAGAGTAATGCCGGCGATCGCGCCCGGAAGCATGATGAGGAGCGTTTGCCGGTGGTTGTGGTGCCGCCAGGCCCATAGCGCCACAAGATCCATCACGATCAGGATCGGCAGGAAGATTGCCGCCGCCTGCACGGGCGGGATGGCAAGCGCCATCAGCGGCACGCCCATCAGTGCCAGCGCACCGCCCAACCCGCCCTTGGAAAGGCCGACAAGCACGACTGCGGGGATGGCGACGAGGAAAAAATGAAAATCGGTCAGCATGGATGAAGGTTGATCCTTTCGCCGGTCCGGTCTATCGGATTTATCATATCAAAACGAGTGCAGATAACGCCGAAAGTGTCTTCTGCCTGAAATGGACGAACCGATGACCAAAGTTGATAACCGTTGCCGCCTTGTTCTGATCGTCCCGCAATTGGACGACGCGCAAAAGCAGGCGACAGAATTGCAAGAAGCACTGCGAGGCGGCGATGTGGCTTCGGTCATCATTCCGCAATATGATCTGGATGACGCCACTTTCCAGAAACGCGCCGAATTGATCGTGCCGATGGTGCAGGAGGCTGGTGCCGCTGCCCTTATCGCGGGCGACAGCCGCGTTGCGAGCCGGGTGAAGGCGGACGGCCTGCATGTGGCGGGCAATGCCGAGGCGCTTGCGGAGGCCGTGGAAAATTTCGCGCCGAAGCTGATCGTTGGAGGCGGCAATGCCGATGATCGCCATAAGGCTCTGGAGATGGGTGAGTCCAATCCGGACTACGTGTTTTTTGGAAAGCTCGAAGGCGACATCAAGCCGGAAGCGCATCCCAAAAATCTGGCACTCGGCGAATGGTGGGCATCGATGATCGAGATTCCATCCATCGTCATGGGCGGCACCGATATCTCTTCGGTGGTTGCTGTGGCCGAAGCCGGCGTGGAATTCGTGGCGATGCGCAGCGGCGTTTTTGACAATGCCTCGGGTGCTGCCCAGGCCGTTTCTGAAATCAACGCGTTGCTTGACGAAAAAGCGCCACGGTTTGACGGTTGATACAGGCGATGTTGATGCGCTCGGTTCACGTCTGCCTTTCTATTTCGCTGCTGGCGCTGTCTTTAGGCGCGCCGGCGGGCGTTGCTTTTGCCCAATCCGGACCGCAAAGCGAAAGCAACGCGCTTTCCCGCCAGTTGGAGGATGAGGCGCAGCCTTCCCGTCAGGGCAGGGTGCAGTCCGAAGAGCAGAAGGACTTGCAACCGTCGCAGGGCGTCAACGTCTATCAGCGCATGGGCGCGGACCTGCCGGCCTTGCCGCCTGAAAAGGAGTTCAAGGGCCGGGTGGATGAGGCCTATGGGCATTTCCAGCGCGGCGAATATGTCCAGGCGCTCGACAAGGCGCTCAACCGTGCGCAGAACGGCGATGCGGCCGCCCAGACGCTGGTGGCGGAAATGATGTCGCGTGGTCTCGGCATCGCCCGCGACGAAAAGACCGCGGCCTTCTGGTACCAGCAGGCGGCACAGGGTGGCGATCCCGTCGCGATGTTCAAATTCGCCCTCATTTTGATGGAGGGCAAGTTCGTTACCCGCGACAAGGCGAAGGCCGACGATTACATGCACCGTGCGGCGGAAGCCGGCAATGCTTCGGCTCAGTTCAACTGGGGGCAGATACTGGTTTCGGAAAATCCCGGCGTAAAGGGATTGCTGATGGCCATGCCGTATTATGAAAAGTCCGCCGAGCAGGGCATTGCCGACGCGCAATATGCGGTGTCGCAGATCTACCACTCGGTCAAGGATGTGCCGGCCGAAAAGAAGGCCAAGGCGCGCGATTGGCTGACGCGGGCCGCAAAGGCCGGCTACGATACCGCGCAGGTTGATCTCGGCATCTGGCTGGTCAACGGTTTTGGCGGCGAGCGAAATCTGGATGAAGGCTTCCGCTGGCTTTACGGTGCTGCGCAGCGCGGCAATGTCGTGGCGCAGAACAAGGTGGCGCATCTTTACATTCAGGCGCTCGGCACACGGCCCGATCCGGTGGAGGCGGCCAAATGGTACGTGCTTTCCCGCCGCGCCGGGCTGAAGGATCCCTCTCTCGAGGATTTTTATCTCGGGATCACCGACGAGCAGCAGAAAAAGGCTATCGAGGCGGCAAATCGTTTCCGTCCGATGTGATGCAAGGCCGGTTGTTCTGCGCCAGCGTGCATGTGCAGGCTTTTTGCCTTGAATTTCCGCGCGTTTTGTGGTCTTGAACCGCAAACTTTCAGTTCAAGAAAATAATGACGTTCCTGCCCGGCTAGCTTGCGGGTGGTTCGCAAGCTTTCCAGGAAACAAATTCGATGGCACGTTCAGCCCTTCTCAATGTGATGGTTCAGGCCGCCCTCAAGGCGGGTAAGTCTTTGTCGCGTGACTTCGGTGAAGTGCAGAACCTTCAGGTTTCGGTCAAGGGACCGAGCGATTTCGTATCGCAGGCGGACCTCAAGGCTGAAAAGATCGTGCGCGACGAGCTGATGAAAGCCCGCCCCACCTACGATTTTCTGGGTGAGGAAGGCGGCGAGGAAAAGGGCAGTGATGGTGCGCATCGCTGGATCGTCGACCCGCTGGATGGCACGACCAACTTCCTGCACGGCATTCCGCATTTCGCCGTTTCCATCGCGCTCGAGCGTAACGGCGAAGTCGTAGCCGGCGTGATTTTCAATCCCGCGACCGACGAACTCTACACCGCCGAGCGTGGCGGCGGCGCGTTCCTTAACGATCGTCGTATCCGCGTTGCCGCGCGCAAGGCGTTGACGGATTGCGTCATCGGCTGCGGTGTGCCCCATCTCGGTCGCGGCAATCACGGCAAATTCCTTGTCGAACTTCGCCATGTCATGGGTGAAGCAGCCGGCATCCGCCGCATGGGTGCTGCAGCACTCGACCTTGCCTATGTTGCAGCAGGTCGCCTCGACGGTTTCTGGGAAGCAGAGCTTTCGCCGTGGGATATGGCGGCCGGTCTGGTGCTGATTCGCGAAGCTGGCGGGTTCACCTCCGACGCCAAGGGCGGCGCGGATATCTTCGGCAGCGGAAGTGTTGCTGCCGGAAACGAATATATCCACAAGGCACTTGTGGAAGTTGCCAACCGTCCGATTCCGGGTCGTTGATCGATTTCGGCAGAAAACCTGCCGTTTAATCCAGGTTTTAGGCGCCCGGCGAACTATCGCCGGGCGTTTTTGTTTTTTCGGTCTTCGGTCAAGCCGGCTTTCGTGAAATGCCTGTGACGAAAGACAGGCTTTTCGCTTCAAATCGTCGCAATTTTCAAATAGCGTCCGGTTGATACGTGACCGAAGGGAATGCGAACGTTATGGCGGATTCGGAGTTGCTCGAGCTCGGCGTGGAAAAGCCGGTGACCACACGGCAATACAGCCACAAGCTGTCCAGCCCCACACCGTTTCTGTGGACGATGGTTCTGTTTCTGATCCTCGTCGGCTTTCTGGCGGCCATTCTTTACCGGCAGGCGCACACGGCCTTCATGACGAATCCGGGCTTGAACGGCTTCATTCTCGGCGTTCTCGTCATCGGCATCATTCTGGTATTCACGCAGACCATGAGCCTGCGTTCGGAAGTCCGCTGGTTTAACGCATTCCGGGCCGCCGGCAGCGCCGAGAAAGTCGGCCGCGCTCCAAAACTGCTGGCCCCCATGAGCACGTTAATCGGCAAGCGTGGCGAAGTCCGGCTTTCTGCAGTTACGCAGCGGACAATTCTCGATTCCATCGCGACACGCCTTGATGAATCGCGCGATACTTCACGTTATCTTGTCGGCCTTCTGGTGTTTCTCGGCCTGCTCGGCACCTTCTGGGGTCTGATCGGCACCATCGGCGCCATCAGCAATGTCATTCAGTCGCTCGATCCCAGCGCCGGCACCAGCAACGATATTCTAAGCTCGCTCAAGACCGGTCTCACCGCGCCGCTTTCCGGCATGGGAACGGCGTTTTCCTCGTCGCTCCTCGGCCTTTCAGGCTCGCTGATCCTCGGTTTCCTCGATCTTCAGGCCGGCCGTGCCCAGAACCGTTTTTACACCCAGCTCGAAAACTGGCTGTCGTCGGTGACGGATACGTCGGCGGATGGGCCAAGGGAATTCAACGCTGAACCCGGCGCAATGGTCAGCACTGAGCGCTCGCTTGCCGCCATGACGAGTCTTGCTGAAGGCATTCAAGGTCTGGTCAAGAACATGCGCAGCGAGCAGCAGATGTTGCGTGACTGGATCGAGGCGCAGCAGGAGGAATCGAAATCGCTTCGCCGCACGCTCGACCGGTTGTCGACACGTATCGACGGCGAGACAAAATCCTCCGGACGCACCCGGCACGATAACGGGAGCGAGTAGCCATGGCGCTTGCGCGCAACCGCCGCCGCGACAGGGGTGTGGATTATTGGCCGGGTTTCGTCGATGCGCTGTCGACGCTGCTCATGGCCATCATGTTCCTGCTGACGGTCTTCGTGCTGGCGCAATTTGTTCTGTCGCGGGAAATTAGTGGCAAGGACGAGGTGTTGACTCGCCTCAACAGCCAGATTGCCGAATTGACTGAACTTCTGGCCATGGAAAAGGGCAGCAAGCAGGATATCGAGGATGCGCTGGCGAGCCTGCAATCAACCCTTGCCGCATCTGAAAGCGAGCGCTCACGTCTGCAGTCGCTTCTCGATGCGGGATCGGGCAACAATGCAAGCGCCAATGCCCGGATTGGCAGCCTGACCGGCGAGCTGGATGACCAAAGACAGGCCAATTCCCGCGCCTCCGCACAGATCGAATTGCTCAACCAGCAGATTGCGGCGCTCAGGGCGCAGATCGCATCGGTGGAAGCCGCCCTGCAGGCGTCGGAAGCCAAGGATACCTCATCACAAGTCAAGATCGCCGATCTCGGCCGCCGTCTCAATGTTGCGCTGGCGCAGCGGGTTCAGGAACTCAACCGCTATCGTTCTGATTTTTTCGGGCGTCTGCGTGAAATCCTCTCGGATCGCGAAAACATTCGCATCGTCGGCGACCGCTTTGTCTTCCAGTCCGAAGTGCTCTTTCCATCCGGTGGTAACGACCTCAATCCGCAAGGGCAGGCGGAGATGGAGAAGCTGGCGGCCGCGCTGATCGATCTTGCCAAGGAAATCCCCACCGAGATCAACTGGGTTCTGCGCGTGGATGGCCACACGGACAATGTCCAGCTTTCCGGGTCCGGTCGCTTCCGTGACAATTGGGAACTTTCCTCGGCACGCGCAACCTCCGTGGTGAAGTTCCTGATCTCCAAGGGTGTTCCGGCCAACCGGCTGGTCGCTGCCGGTTTCGGTGAATATCAGCCGATTGCCGAAGGCGACACGCCGGAAGCACGCCAGCAGAACCGCCGTATCGAACTGAAACTCACCGAGCGCTGACACCTTAAGCCGTATCATAGCGGTTGCCTTGAGCTGCAAGTGAATTTACGTTCGCGTAAACGTAATTCTGTCGCATCTGGGAGGAGCTGATGGAGCGATATGATGTGATCGTTGTCGGCGCGGGGCTTGCCGGTCTGGTCGCAGCGACAGAGGCTGTTGAGCGCGGTTTCAGTGTTTGCCTTGTGGATCAGGAGGGGGAGCAGAACCTTGGCGGGCAGGCCTTCTGGTCGCTGGGTGGTCTGTTTTTTGTTGATAGTCCCGAACAGCGCCGAATGCGGGTGCGCGACAATCTCGATCTTGCAAGGCAGGACTGGTTCGGCTCCGCCGGTTTTGATCGCTTGGAAGATCATTGGCCGCGCCGCTGGGCGGAGGCTTATCTCAATTTCGCCGCAGGCGAGAAACGTCAATGGCTGCATCGGCTGGGCATGCGCTGGTTTCCCGTGGTCGGCTGGGCCGAGCGTGGCGGTGCTCTTGCTCATGGCCACGGCAATTCCGTTCCGCGTTTCCATGTCACCTGGGGCACTGGCCCCGGTGTGGTGGCGCCTTTCGTTGAAAAGGCAAAGACCATGACGGCAAGCGGTCGGCTCACCTTTCGGTTCCGCCACCGCGTCGATCATCTGGATATCACCGACGGCAGGGTGACGGGCATTTCCGGTGTTGTTCTTGCCAGGGATCCGGTGTTGCGCGGGCAACCAAGCAGCCGGGAAGAGCAGGGTGATTTTGTCCTTTCGGCCTCGGCGGTCATCGTCAGTTCCGGTGGCATCGGCGGCAATCAGGAACTGGTGCGGCGCAACTGGCCGCTGGAGCGGCTGGGTAAGCCCCCCGCGACCATGGTCTGTGGCGTGCCTGCGCATGTGGATGGCCGTATGATCGCCATTACGGAAGCAGCGGGCGGAACGGTCATCAATCGCGACCGTATGTGGCATTATACCGAGGGCGTGAAAAATCACGATCCGATCTGGCCGGACCATGGCATTCGTATTTTGCCCGGCCCCTCGTCTTTCTGGTGCGATGCGGATGGAAACCGGCTCGGAGCACCCGCGATGCCGGGCTTCGATACGCTCGGCACGCTTAAGATGCTGGGCGAACGCGGCAGCGGTCACAGCTGGTTCATTCTGACCAAGGCAATCATCAAGAAGGAATTTGCGCTTTCTGGTTCGGAGCAAAATCCGGATCTGACGGGCAAGGATGTGCGGCTACTGCTCAAACGGTTGGGCAAGGAGCCGCCGGGGCCGGTGCGGGCTTTCATGGAACGCGGCGAGGATTTCGTCGTCCGTGATACGCTGGAAGAACTCGTGGCGGCGATGAATACCATAAACGGGGACAATCGGCTGAATATTGAGCACATCCGCTATCAAATAGAGGCACAAGACCGGGAGATCGAAAACGGTTTCAGCAAGGATGCGCAGGTTACGGCGATCCACGGAGCGCGGCGTTATCTTGGTGATCGGTTGATGCGCACTGCAAAACCACATCGGTTGCTAGACCCGACAAAAGGGCCGCTGATTGCGGTGCGCCTGCATGTGTTGACGCGCAAGACGCTTGGCGGTTTGCATACGGACCTAGAGGCGAGGGTGCTGGACGCGGCCGGCAACCCTGTTCCGGGCCTTTATGCTGCCGGAGAGGTGGCAGGCTTCGGCGGCGGCGGCATGCACGGATATAATGCGCTGGAGGGCACATTCCTCGGCGGTTGCCTGTTTTCGGGCCGTGTTGCGGGGGGGTAGCGTGCTGGCTTAAGCCCACACGGCTCACGCTTGAGCGCGCAGCTCGTCCGGCCCTGTCTGGAATTGCAGCCGCGCAAGTCTCGCATAAAGGCCGTTCTGGCGGATAAGGCTCTGGTGCGTGCCTTCCTCGATGATACGGCCCTCATCCATCACGAGAATGCGGTCGGCCTTCAGCACGGTGGCGAGGCGATGGGCAATGACGATGGTGGTGCGGGTGTTCATCAGCTCATCGAGCGCCTTTTGCACCAGCGTTTCGCTTTCGGCATCCAGTGCGGAGGTCGCTTCGTCAAGAAGCAGGATAGGGGCGTTACGCAGGATGGCGCGGGCAATGGCGATGCGCTGGCGTTGACCGCCGGAAAGCGTTACGCCGCGCTCGCCCACCTGCGTGTCATAACCATCGTTCAGCCGGGCGATGAAGCTGTCTGCCTGAGCGGCGATAGCGGCCGTGCGCACTTCTTCGCGTGTCGCAGCCGGCCGACCGAATGCGACGTTATCGTGGATGGAGGAGGCAAAGATCGCCACATCCTGTGGAACAATAGACAGTCGCGCGCGCAGATCGGCAAGGCTAACATCGCGGATATCAACGCCATCGATGGTGATGCGGCCCTCCTGCGGATCGTAGAATCGCATCAGCAGCGAAAAGACCGTGCTTTTTCCCGCCCCGGAAGGGCCGACGATGGCGACGGTTTCGCCGGCATTGACCTTGAAGGAGAGGCCGGAGATGATCGGGCCACCGGTTGCGAGTGGATAAATGAAACCGACATTCTCGAATGCCGCTTCGCCGCGCGGCGGCTGAACCATCGAAACGGGTGCTGACGGCTCGGCAACTGGCGAGCGCTCGTTCAGCAGTTCGGAAAGCCGTTCGGCCGCGCCGCCCGCCTGCGCCAGTTCACCCCAGACTTCTGAGAGCTGGCCTAGGCCGCTTGCCGCGATGACCGAATAAAGCACGAACTGGCCAAGCGTACCCGCCGTCATGCCGCCGGACAAAACGCTTTGCGCACCATACCAGAGAATGCCGACGACGCTGCCGAAAACGAGCGCGATGGCGACGGCGGTGAGAATGGAGCGGGCGCCTATCGCTGCGCGTGCACCCTGATAGGCTGCTTCTACGGAGGCGCCGTAGCGGGCATTTGCAAGCGCCTCGGCGTTAAAGGACTGCACGGTGCGGCTCGCCCCGATCGTTTCCGAGGCATAGGCGGCGGAATTGGCCAATGTGTCCTGCGTATTGCGGGAGCGGGCACGAACGGAGCGCCCGAAAGCAATCAAAGGAAAAACGATGAACGGGATGGCCAGGAGCGCGAGGCCGGAAAGGCCGGGGCTGGTATAGATCATCATTGCCACCGCGCCGCAACACATGATGATGTTACGCAGCGCAACGGAAGCTGACGAACCGAACGCCGAGCGAATCTGTACGGTATCCGCGGTCAACCGAGAGGTCAGCTCTCCCGAGCGGTTGGCATCGAAAAACTGCTGCGACAGCGTGGTGAGATGAGCAAAGACATCCCGGCGCAGATCGGCAACGACCCTTTCGCCGATGGTCATGACATAATAATAGCGCATGGCGCTGGCGAGAGCGAGAAGGACGGCAATGGCCAGAAGCACAGCGAAGTAGCTGTTGATCATGCCACCGTCCGGCGTCTGGAAACCGTGATCGATGATGCGGCGAACGGCAAGCGGCAAGGCAAGCGTCGTGGCGGAAGAAAGCACAAGCGCAAACAGGGCCGCCGCCATCAGGCCGCGATACCGCCTGAGATAGGGAAACAGGCCAAGCAGCGGCTTCAGGTTTCTCTGTTTAGCCGCTTTCTGCTCTTCAATGTCTGCCACGTCCGCTACACTCCTCGTTCCGTGCCGTTTTTCGGCCTTTTGCGGGTGAATTTCCGGCGCGCGGTAAAATTCTAGTCCCTGCGGCTATCTCCTTTCACAAGGGGATAGCAGGCTCTTGTTATCTGGGCGACCTTCATGTATAGGCTCCGCATCGAATTGGGAAGCCATAGCCCATCAGGACTATGGCTTCATTTATTGAAATGGCTCAGTTGACGCAATTGCGGCAAATGGACCGCACGTCACTTAACCAGGAAGATTGTCATGAAGGCTGATATCCATCCCGCTTATCACACGATCAAGGTCGTCATGACCGATGGCACCGAATACGAAACCCGCTCGACCTGGGGTTCGGAAGGCGCAGTCATGAACCTTGAAATCGACCCCAAGTCCCATCCGGCATGGACGGGCGGCAACCAGCAGCTTATGGACCGCGGCGGTCGCGTTTCCAAGTTCAACAAGCGTTTCGGCGGCCTCGGCCTCTAATCCACTTGTGGACGGATCATTTAAAAAAAGCCCGGTTTTACCGGGCTTTTTTGTTGTCTGTCGATCCGGTGAAACGAGCCCATTGTAGGCCAAAACAAAAAAGCAGGCCCATGAGCCTGCTTTTCAAATTGTCCGGATAAGGTCGTCTTTTCTCAGTTGATCGAGAAAGCCGTGCGCAGAAGGTTAAGCTGCGCCTGCACGCTGTTTTCGTTGTCCGGTACCTTGGTGGCTTCGGACGGACGGTAGATTTCGCGGTCGAGAAGCGCAACGCGGTTCTGGAGGCGGAGCGACCGCTCGATGAGGTCACGGAAGGACTCAGGCAGGTCGTTCCAGCCTGGAGCGTTGCGATCGACGTTGAAGCTGTCGAGCCGCACCTTGCTTTTTTCGCTGAGAACCTGATCGCGTGTCATCTCGCCATTGTTGACGGCGCGCTGCAGAAGCAGCCAGGACGCCATCTGCATCAGGCGGGTGGTGAGGCGCATCGATTCTGCCGCGTAAAGGACAGACGCCATGCGCGGCAGAACCTTTGAAGCGGTACGACCGGCTCCATCAAGATAGCTCGCCGTTTCCTCAACCAAGGTCATGCCTTCGGTATAGAGGGTCTTGAACTGGTTGGAAGCAGCCGCGCGACCCGCAAAGCTAATGGTATTTAAAACCTGTTCCGACATTTTCTTTAAATCCCTGCTCACGCACCACACTGTCAGGCAACGACGACCGGTAATATTTTGTTCCGGCCTTTAGTGTTTTCAGGATGGTATCTTTACCTGAAATGCGCAAGGCAATTATTAAAGAAGGGTTAATACCCACAGTTTTACGAAATCCGGTGATCGGTAAAAAAAGAGCCGCGAAAGCGGCTCTCAAGGTAAAACAGGGAGAAAAATCAGACCAATTCGCCGTATGGAGAAGATGCCTGAGGCCCAGAAGAACTGGACATGTATAGTAATCTCTCAGAAAGCTTAATTTTTGGTTAATGGTAAACGAAAGACTGCATCAGAATCGTTAATCTCGTTTGCCTTTGTGGCAGCAGCTTATCGAGTTAAGACTTGGCCGGAGGTTTTGCTGAAGGCCGCCTGTCAGGACCGGAAGAGGTTCTCCGCCGCAAGCCGGCCGGCAGACTTCCTTTTCCTCTCCTCTTCAAGTCGGGTGATTTCGGTTTGAAGAATGTCGATGCGGTTGCTCAGCTCGTCCACCGAAAGAAGGCTGAGATCGCTGCCGATCTCATGCGCTACCGGTTTTTGCGGACGGTCATCGTCCAAGAGGCTCATATGCCTGCTCCTTTTTCAACATGGTCGCCATCGTCCTCGGGATATTGCGGCGCGCGCGGGTCAAGCGCAATGCTTTCCGGTGTCACGAGCGGTGAGGGCGTTGTCGGCATCATCGTCGAGAAATTGTCCTTTTCGGCGTTCGAAAGCGTGGCGCGCTGACGGCTTCTGATGATGGCATAGGCCGTGATCAGCACATGGGCGACGGCTGTCACCAGGAACAGCGCATAGGGGCCGGAATAGGTCATGACCGCGCCGCCGAGCGTCGGGCCGATGATGGTGCCGATGCCATAAAGCAGTAGCAGTCCACCGGAAACCTTGACGAAGTCTTCCGATGCCGCAAAGTCGTTGGCATGCGCCACGGCGATGGGATAAAGCGCGTTGGCGGCGGCGCCGTAAATGGCGATCATCGGAATGAGCACATAGACATCATGCGGCTGCACGGCCGCCACGGCCAGGCCCGCAACCGCGCCAAGCCCCGCCAGTCCTGCAAGCACATAACGGCGGTCAATCCGGTCCGAAAGGCGGCCTGCTGGAAACTGGGCGAGTGCGCCGACGAAAATCGTGACTGAAACCATGATGGCGATCATGGTCGGATCAAGGCCCGCCCGCGCGCCGAAAACGGCGCCAAGCGTACCGTAAGCACCATTGGCGATGCCGATCATCAGGATACCGACGAAGGAGACCGGCGAATTCCGATAGAGGGCGGGTAAGTCCAGCTTCACCTTTTGCAAGGGCTGGGGACTGGCAGCCTTAGAAAGCGTGGCCGGCAGAATGGCGATGCAATAGATGATGCCGCAGATCATGAACAGCGAGCTATTGCTGATATCGCCCATCGGCACGATCATCTGCCCAGCCACGACGCCAAGCAGCGTTATGGCGATATAGAGCGAAAAGATCATGCCGCGGCTCTCATTGGTCGCGCGCTCGTTCAGCCAGCTCTCGATGATCATGGAAGTGCCGGCGGTGCAGAACCCTGTAAGCGCGCGGAGCGTAATCCACCAGACATCATCGATAACGAGGCCGGTCATCAGCACGGTCAGGCAGACAAGCGCCACGAAGGAGGCAAATGCCCGCACATGCCCCGCACGGCGCACGATGGCGGGCGCCACAAAACAGCCAATGACGAAGCCTGCCGCCCAGGAGGTGCCGAGAAAGCCCAGAATTTCATTGGAATAGCCTTCCGCCGAACCGCGCATGGGTAGCACGAGACCCTGAAGGCCGTTACCGAGAAAAAGAAACAGAGTGCTGGATAAAAGAGCGAATACGGGTAGAAGATTTCTGCTCATGAAGACACTCTCATGCGTTCGAACGTATGGTCGGCAGGCCATAAGACGGGGGTTACCCGAATGAGTTGCACTCTTCTGGTGAACGGTAAAAATGTCCAGCCTGTGACGATGCAGAAATAAAGAAAAGGCTCAATAAATGACAAAGGCGATCGGCCTTTTTTTACTGCTGGCGATGATTGTGCAGATCATCCGCCCCTTGGGCCTGCCCGGCCTCAAGAAAAGAGGCGATTGCTGGAAGATAGCGGTTGCCGCCTTCGTCATCTGGTCGGCGACGCTGCTTTTGCGCCCATAAAGAAAAAGCCGCCCAAGGGGCGGCTTCAATTTTTTATAAATGCCTGGGGCTATGCCTCAGGCAGCCTTTTCGAGTTCCTGCTTCCAGTTGCCCTTGGCAGCCAGGGTGTTCATCATCGCGCGGTGTGTGAAAGCACGCTGGCCGGCGGCGACATTTTCCTGTTTGCCGCCCCAAGCCTTGAGTGCGGTGTCCTGAAGGGCGCGGCCGTACGAATAGGTCAGCGACCAGGGCAGGTCGTAACCGGCATTCATGGCGGAGAGATGCGCCGTCGCCTCTTCGGAGGACTGGCCGCCGGAAAGGAAAGCGATGCCGGGAACGGCAGAAGGCACGGTCGCCTTCAGAACCTTCACGGTCTTTTCCGCCACTTCATCAACGGAAGCCTTGCGGGCATTCTTGCCGTCGATGATCATGTTCGGCTTGAGGATCATGCCTTCAAGGTTGACGCGGGCGTCGAACAGATCCGCGAACACGGTCTGGAGAACCCATTGCGTGACTTCCGCACAGCGATCGATATCGTGCGTACCGGGTTCGCCGTCCATCAGCACTTCCGGCTCCACGATCGGCACGATGTCCGCCTGCTGGCAGAGGGCGGCGTAACGGGCGAGCGACTGGGAGTTTGCCTTGATCGAACCCCAGCTCGGACGCTGATCACCGATGGTGATGACGCCGCGCCACTTGGCGAAACGCGCGCCGGCTTCATGGTACTTGCGCAGGCGCTCATACAGGCCGTCAAGGCCTTCGGTGATGAATTCACCCGGGTGGAAAGCCATCGGCTTGGCGCCGATATCCACCTTGATGCCCGGCAGGCTGCCGGCGGCCTTGATGATGTCCACGAATGGCGTACCGTCGGCGGCCTTCTGGAACAAGGTTTCTTCGTAAAGGATGACGCCGGAGATGCACTTCTTCATGGCGTCGTCGGAGCGGAACAGCATTTCGCGATAATCGCGGCGGGCGGTCTCGGTTGATTCCAGGTTGATGCTGTCGAAACGCTTCTTGATCGTTCCTGTGGATTCGTCGGCGGCGAGCAGGCCCTTGCCGTCTGCAACCATTTTGATTGCGATGTCTTCGAGACGTTCGGTCATTTGCTATTCTCCCAAGGCACAATAAATTCCCGATAACAGAAGTTCCAGGGCAGGGAAATGGCATGCTAACTCATTGAAACGATTGAAATCATTTCAATCGTTTGAAACTTTCCTCCCATGCGCACCTACCAAAAAACAAGGCCGGCCAAGCATCGCTTGTCCGGCCTCGTGTCAGGCAAGTGTGGGAAGTCTACTTGGCGGCGGTCAGGATGGCAACGCCCGGCAATTCCTTGCCTTCCATCCATTCGAGGAAGGCGCCGCCTGCCGTCGAGATATAGGTGAAATCGTCCGAGACTCCGGCATGGTTGAGTGCCGCGACCGTATCGCCGCCACCGGCGACGGAGACGAGCTTGCCGGCCTTCGTGCATTCGGCGGCATGTTTTGCGGCAGCAACGGTTGCCGCATCGAAGGGCTCGATTTCGAAGGCGCCAAGCGGGCCGTTCCAGACCAGCGTTTCCGCGCGCGAAATCCAGGCTTTGATGCTTTCGACCGATTTTGGGCCGACATCGAGAACCATGGCGTCAGCGGGAATGGCGTTGATATCGACGATTTCATTTGCCGCACCGGCCTTGAATTCGCGGGCAACCACGCCGTCTTCCGGCAGTACGATCGCACAGCCGGATGTCGCCGCCTCGATCATGATCTGTTTTGCGGTTTCGGCAAGGTCGTGCTCGCAGAGGGACTTACCGACTTGTGCGCCACGCGCGGCAAGGAAGGTATTGGCCATGCCACCGCCGATGACGAGGGCATCGACCTTCTTGACGAGGTTCATCAGGAGATCGATCTTGCTTGAAACCTTGGCGCCGCCGACGATGGCGACGACCGGGCGAACAGGCTGGCCAAGGCCTTTTTCCAGCGCCTCAAGCTCGGCCTGCATGGTGCGACCGGCATAGGCGGGCAGATGACGCGCCAAGCCCTCGGTGGAGGCGTGCGCACGGTGCGCGGCAGAGAAGGCGTCGTTCACATAGATATCGCCATTGGCTGCCAGAGCCTCGACGAAGGCGGTGTCATTCTTCTCTTCGCCCTTGTGAAAGCGGGTGTTTTCCAGAAGCAGGATATCGCCATCATTCATTTTCGCGACTGCGTCGGCTGCCGGCGCACCGATGCAATCGGATGCGAAGAAAACGGCGTGATCCAGCACTTCCTCGACCGCAGGCACGATCTGGGAGAGCGACATGTCGGCGACCGGTTCACCCTTGGGGCGACCGAAATGGGCGAGCAGAATGACTTTTGCGCCTTTTTCGGAAAGCTCCAGAATGGTCGGTGCAACCCGCTCGATACGGGTGCTGTCCGTCACTTTGCCATCCGCAACCGGCACGTTGAGATCAACACGGACAAGGACGCGCTTTCCGGCAATATCGTTAAGGTCATCGATGGTCTTGAAGGCGTGCATAGGTCGATCCTGATTTCGTTGCGAGTTCGGGACGGACCATACTATGCCTGATTGCCGACGCAAGCCGGTCAGGCCTCATTTTCTCTTGCCTCGTCTGAAGGCGCGGAAATGCCCTTGCCGGCAGCGGTGGAGCCCGACTGGCGCCGCTGCGCCAGATAAGCGCGCACGCGGCGGAGAATTTCCGAAAAGCTGATAAAGATCGGCAGGCCGATAGCCGGTTCGACCGGCTCAAGCGAAATTCCGATCCCGGTAATCGCCTCATGTTCGTCCAGCGCCCGAACGATGAGAACAATAGAACCGAGGCGCACCCGGTCGGCATAATCTGCCTTGCCAGAAAGGCGCGCCTCGATCAGTTCCGCGATGCTCATGGCATGCTCGTTGGCCGAAATAAGGCCGGGGCCGTAGGCGGCGTCAAGCTCCGTGGCCGGACGCGCGGGAGAGATTGCAAAGATTCCGAAGAAATCGGCGTCGTCATCCGCAACCGGCAGGGCGCTTGCAAACAGCCGGTCGATCAGCCGCGTATAACCTGGCGCGATAAAAAGATAGACGAGATCATTTTCGCGCAGGCGCCCGGCATATTGGTAGCGAATGGATTTGCCGTCGCGCACGACGAGCGAGGGCATTGCCCAGCGGGGAATACGCTCGCCCTGCATGATGGCGCTGCCTTTGGCCACGCGGTATGAAATCAGTTCGTGATTGGCAGTGCCGGGAAGGTCCACTTCCAGTTTGTCGACATCACCCATGCGCGGCGGCACGATCAGCCCGAGCCGTGTTGCCACCGGCTTGATGGTCCAGCCTTGCAGCAGAAGCGACACGAGCACGATGATGAAGGCGGCATTGAAATAGATTTGCGCATCGTCCAGGCCGCCAAGAATGGGCATGATGGCAAGCAGGATGGAAACCGCTCCACGAAGGCCCACCCATGCCACGAAGGAGGTTTCCTGCTGGGTATAGTTGAAGGGCATGAGGCTGAGCCACACCGCAAGCGGGCGGGCGACAAAGATCAGGAAAAGCGCAAGCAGCACGGCCGGAATGGCAATCGCTGGAAATTGCGATGGCGTTGCCAGAAGGCCGAGCATCAGGAACATGATGATCTGGGCAAGCCAGGTCAGCCCTTCATGGAAACGGCGGATGGTCTCCTTGGCAAAAATCCGGCGGTTGCCGGCAACGATGCCCGCCACATAGACCGCAAGAAATCCACTGCCGCCAATAGCGCCGGTGAAGGAGAAGACCAGCAGGGCAAGAGCCAGCACGAAGATCGGCGCCAGCCCGCGGTCGGCAGCGAAACGGTTGACGACTGTTGCGATCATGACGCCGCCGAGCAGGCCGAAAATAACACCGAGACCCATTTCCTCGACGAACAGCAGCAGGAAGCCGGTGTCGATGCCGGCCAGTCCCTGTCCCTTGGCGATGATCTCGACCAGCGCGACGGTGAGGAAAATCGCCATGGGATCATTGGTGCCGGATTCGACCTCAAGCGTTGAGCGGACCTGATCGCGGATATGAATGCCGCCGATGCGCAATAGAAAGAATACGGCTGCCGCATCCGTAGAAGCGACGATGGCGCCGAGCAGCAGGCCCTCCAGCCACGACAGTCCGAGCAACAGGGCGGCAGCGCCTGCGAAAAACACGGATGTGAGGATGACGCCGACGGTGGCGAGGGCGACGGCGGGCGCTGCCGAAAGCCGGAAGGATTGTATCGACGTACCGAAACCGGAATCGAAAAGGATGACGGCGAGAACGAGCGAGCCGAGCATATAGGCGAGCGGATTGTTGGTGAACTGGATACCGAGGCCATCCACGCCTGCCGCAAGGCCAATCATCAGGAAGAGTAGCAGGAGCGGTGCGCCGAACCGGAAGGCGATGAGGCTTGAGAACGCTGCGACGAGAACCAGAACAGTTGCCACCAGCAACAGAAGATAAAATGATTCCACGTCCACCGCCTCTTTCAAACCGCGCTGGCCGTCGCAATCAATGCCCTGCACGTTTGCAGTCAATGCGCCACGGGTTGCGGTCTGTCAGCGCTGTTGTGGGTGGCGATGAAAGGCGACGCAAGGCGGGGTGTATCGAATGATACGGCAGGGCCGAAGTGCATTGCGCACGACCGTTGTCCCTGTTCTTCTTGTCCGTTTCAAAGTGGACCAGACGAAGGCAGGAAATGGGATTTTTTTCGGCGCCCGGGCGAAACGTTCATGGCGGGCAGCGCTTTGGATGTTCCGCGCAAACAATTCGCATGCCGGCGTTTCGACGTAACATAGAGACAATGCAGCTACGTTAGTTGTCGCGTCCGAGTTGCTTTCACCATGACCGGAGCGATCGGATGAAACGGAAATCCATTACTATATTTATTGCCTTGCTGGCGGTCGGCCCAATTGTTTCGGGCTGTTCGAGCACGGAACAGACGGCTGAAAACATGGCCGCCCAACGCGAGCGTTGCCGGGTGTTTGGTTACCCTGAAGGTTCGCGTGATTTCGCTGACTGCATGATGAAGCTTTCCATGCAGCAAAGCGATTTGAGGCAACAGACTTTCGATACGATCTGGAGCGGTAGCAGCTCGGATCAGATTATCATCAACAACAAGAAATAACGGGTTGTGCAGCTCATCAGACTTGGTCGGCTTGGTCTCATGCGCCTCTTGCCGGGCGATGGTTTTCGATCCGAAGCGCCCCGCCTTGCTTCATGATCGATGCCGGCGGGTCCCTCGTCCCGCCGGCAATTTTTTGGCAAAGAAAAACCGGCAGGATTGCGCCTGCCGGTTTTTCTTAATTCGCGAACTTGGTGCCTGTTCAGATGGTCTTCGCAAATGCGACGGCCGTATCCGACATGCGGTTGGAGAAGCCCCACTCGTTGTCGTACCAGGAAAGAACGCGCACGAACTTGCCTTCCATGACCTTGGTCTGATCGATCGCGAAGATCGAGGAGTGGCTGTCGTGGTTGAAGTCGCGGGAGACCAAAGGCTCTTCGGTGTAGCCGAGAATGCCCTTCAGCTTGCCGTTGGAAGCGGACTTGATTGCTTCGTTGACTTCCTCAACTGTCGTGTCGCGCTTGGCGATGAACTTGAAATCAACGACCGAAACGTTCGGGGTCGGAACGCGGATCGACGTACCGTCCAGCTTGCCCTTGAGGTGCGGCAGAACGAGGCCAACGGCCTTGGCTGCACCCGTCGAGGTCGGGATCATGGAAAGGGCTGCGGCGCGGGCGCGGTACAGATCCTTGTGCATGGTGTCCAGCGTCGGCTGGTCGCCCGTATAGGAGTGGATCGTGGTCATGAAGCCGTGATCGATGCCAACGACGTCATCGAGAACCTTCACAACTGGCACGAGGCAGTTGGTGGTGCAGGACGCGTTGGAAATGACCAGATGGTCTTTCGTCAGCTGATCGTCGTTGACGCCGAAGACGACCGTGAGGTCAGCGCCGTCAGCAGGAGCGGAAACGATGACGCGCTTGGCGCCTGCCGTCAGGTGTGCAGCGGCCTTGTCGCGGGCGGTGAAGATGCCGGTGCACTCGAGCGCGATGTCGACACCCAGTTCCTTGTGCGGCAGCGTTGCCGGATCGCGAACGGCCGTAACCTTGATCGGCTTGCCGCCGCCAACGATGATCGTGTCACCTTCGACCTTCACATCTGCCGGGAACTTGCCGTGGATCGAATCGTAGCGCAGCAGGTGGGCGTTGGTTTCAACCGGGCCGAGGTCGTTGATGGCAACGACTTCGATATCGGTGCGGCCGGATTCGACGATGGCACGCAGAACATTGCGTCCGATGCGGCCAAAGCCGTTAATGGCAACTTTTACAGTCATTTATAGTCTCCCGAACAAGATATGTGCTTGGTCTTTGCGGAATGTGAGGGCTTGGGAAGCCCTCATGCAAGTTTTGCCTCGACTGCGGCGACGACAGCTTCCGCCGTGATGCCGAAGTGCTTGAAGAGATCCTTCGCCGGCGCGGACGCACCAAAGGAATGCATGCCGACGAAAGCGCCGTCGGAGCCGATGAAGTAATCCCAGCCCTGGCGGATGGCGGCTTCCACCGCAATTTTGACCGGAGCCTTGCCGATGATGGCGTTGCGGTAGGTTTCCGGCTGTTCCTTGAAGAGCTCGAAGCAGGGAACGGAAACGACGCGGGCGGAAACGCCCTTGTCCTTCAGCGTTGCTGCGGCCTTGAGCGCTACTTCCACTTCCGAGCCGGATGCAAAGATCGAAACCTTGGCATCGCTTGCGGATACGAGTTCGTAGGCGCCGTAAGCGGAAAGGTTCTTTTCTTCGTATTCCTTGCGCGAAGGCGCAAGGTTCTGGCGGGTGAGCGCCAGCGCCGAAGGACGATGCTTCTGCTCAAGCGCCAGCTGCCAGCATTCCGCCGTCTCGGTTTCATCCGCCGGGCGGAAGACGAGCAGGTTCGGGATGGCGCGCAGCGCGGCGATCTGCTCCACCGGCTGGTGGGTCGGGCCGTCTTCGCCGACGCCGATGGAATCATGCGTCAGAACGTGGACGACGCGGATGCCCATCAGGGCAGCCAGACGGATCGACGGACGGCAATAGTCCGAGAAGATCAGGAAGCCGCCGGCATAGGGAATGAGACCGCCATGCAGTGCGATACCGTTCATGGCTGCTGCCATGCCGTGTTCGCGGATGCCGTAGTGCAGGTAACGGCCGGAGAAATCCGTCGGGGTGATGGACTTCATCTGGCTGGTCTTGGTGTTGTTGGACGGCGTCAGGTCGGCAGAGCCGCCGATCATTTCCGGCAGAATGCCGTTGATGACTTCAAGCGAGTCTTCCGAGGCCTTGCGGGTCGCAACGGTCGGGTTGTTCTCGATGATCTTCTTCTTGAAGGCATCGATCGCGCTGTCGAAGTTGCCGGGCAGATCGCCGGCGAAGCGGCGCTTGAATTCGGCCTTCTTGCCGGCTTCGGTGGCTTCGAGACGGGCTTCCCAGTCCTGACGGGTCTTGGTGGAGCGCAGGCCGGCGAGACGCCATGCATCCAGCACGTCTTCCGGAATGACGAAAGCTTCGGCTTCCCAGTTGAGGCTCTTGCGGGCGGCGGCGATTTCTTCGGCGCCCAGCGGGTTGCCGTGAACCTTGTGGGTACCCTGCTTGTTGGGTGCGCCGAAACCGATCACGGTCTTGCAGGCGATGAAGGTCGGGCGGTCGGATTTATGTGCAGCTTCGATCGCGGCGGCAATCGCATCCGGATCATGGCCGTCGACGCGTATGGTGTTCCAGTGAACAGCCTGGAAGCGGGCGATCTGGTCGGTGCTGTCGGAAAGGCCAACTTCACCGTCGATGGTGATGTTGTTGTCATCCCAGAACAGAACGAGCTTGTTGAGTTTCAGATGGCCGGCAAGCGCGATGGCTTCATGGCTGATGCCTTCCATGAGGCAGCCGTCGCCACACAGCACATAGGTGAAGTGGTTCTGCAGATCGGAGCCGAATTCTTCTTCCAGCTTGCGTTCGGCAATTGCCATGCCAACGGCGTTGGCGATGCCCTGGCCGAGCGGGCCGGTCGTCGTTTCGATGCCGGTCGCGTGGCCATATTCGGGATGGCCGGCGGTCTTGGAGCCGAACTGACGGAAACGCTTGATCTCGTCGATCGTTATGTCCTCGTAGCCCGTCAAATAGAGCAGCGAGTAAAGCAACATCGAACCATGGCCCGCAGACAGCACGAAGCGGTCACGATCCGGCCACAGCGAGCTCTTGGGATCGAACTTCAAAAAGCGGGTGAAAAGAACAGTGGCGACATCAGCTGCGCCCATCGGCAGGCCGGGATGGCCGGAGTTGGCCTTCTCTACTGCATCCATGGCAAGAAAGCGGATTGCATTGGCCATCCGGTCGTGTTTGTCGCGAGAAATCATGGCTTTTCCGTCTGTTTCCGGGTGAAGGGAGATAGTTTTACGCAACTATCCAAAAAGCGGGTTGATCCATAGCAGGTGAGGCAGGCAAGTCAATAAATCCACGGGCAATTGCGGTTCTCTCAAGGATAAAAATCGTTTAGCAAAACGGGTGTCTCGAGAAAAATCGTGCGATATGTGTCGCCATTTCCTCGTTCATCCACAGAGCAAAACGCCTCAATGCACTGGTTTGATTGACGTGATGATAAATCGGGTAATAACCTCTTGGATGTTGAAAAGGCCTGAAACCGGACGATTCGGCCGGTTACTTGCGAGTTGGAAAAAACGATGTCGGCTGAGAAGACCGTACAATCTGCGGTGACGGAGCTGAGCGCTGCCATCACAAATCTCGAAAATGCCATCGATATGCGTATCGAACGGCAAAGGGAGACGGGCGAAATCGATAACGAGGTCAAGCGGGTCCATGTCGATCGCGCAAGGCTCGCGCACGAGCTGGACCAGGCCGAGTTTCGCGCCAATCGTCTCGAAGAAGTCAACCGCGAGGTTTCCCGCCGTCTGGTGACGGCGATGGAGACGATTCGCGCGGTGCTGGATCGATAGGGAGCGGTTTCATGGCGCAAGTTACTGTTATGATCGACGGCAAGGCCTACCGCATGGCTTGCGAGGCAGGGCAGGAAGAGCACCTGACCGATCTCGCTACCCGTTTTGACCGTTATGTGGGGCATCTAAAGAGCCAGTTCGGCGAAATCGGTGATCTGCGCTTGACCGTCATGTCGGGTATCATGGTGATGGACGAACTTTCCGAGCTCAACCGCAAGATCGAAAAGCTGGAGGGGGAAATAGCGTCCCTTTCTCGCAACCGCGACGGTATGGCCGAACACAAGGCAAGATCGGACGAGATGGTTGCCGTTGCCATCAGCGATCTGGCCGACCGTCTGAACGGTATTACCGAAAAACTCTTGGCGCGGCCAAAGCCTGCGGCGCATTGATCGCCGGCAAAGCTTTCCAGTAACAAAATTCGTTCTTGGCCCTCTGGTGGTTTGGTTGGATACGTCCTATATCTAATAGGCGTTCTGCGCTTCCCGACAGGAACCACAATCCCTGGGGCCATACTCGATCCAAAGGGAGCTGTCCCTGGCCAGTCCCGTGGGGCTGGACACATGGCGCCCACCTACATTTGTAGGCACCCAGGATCGTAAATCTCCATCGGTCGCCGTGGATCGCACTTGAAGTTTCGGGTCACTCCCCGATTCTTCTTCTGACTCATATAGTGTCGACAGTTATTTTTCATTGCTGCCGGAGACGGCTTTTTTATGCTGCTGTCATTGCAATGGCGGAACAATTCCCTATTATCTCAATTGGTATGTCTGTCATGCCCTTTTTTTTGAAAGAGGGCGCTGCGGCCAAAACCGCGACGTGCCGTTCAACAGCCCAAAGAGCTAAACTTGTTTACTGAAATTATGATCGTGGTCCTGCTCACCGTATTGAACGGTGTGCTTGCCATGTCCGAGCTTGCCGTTGTCTCCTCCAGACCGGCGAGGCTCAAGGTGCTTGCCGCGCACGGCAGCAAGGGCGCCACGATGGCGCTCGGTCTTTCCGAAAATCCCGGACGCTTTCTTTCCACGGTGCAGATCGGCATCACGCTGGTCGGCGTTCTCTCCGGTGCGTTTTCCGGTGCCACCCTCGGCGCCCGGTTCACGGCATGGCTGTCGGTGCAGGGCGTCCCCGATCGGGTTGCCGATGCGTTGGGCGTGGGCTCCGTGGTCGTCGCCATCACGTATTTGTCGCTGATCGTCGGCGAACTGGTGCCGAAGCAGATTGCGCTGCGCGATCCGGAAAAGATCGCTGCCCGTGTTGCACCCACTATGGTGATGCTCTCCAAGGTCGGCGCGCCACTGGTCTGGTTTCTCGACAAATCCGGTAAAGCCATCCTTGCGCTTCTCGGCCATAGCGGCACGTCTAATGCATCGGTCACGGATGACGAAATCCGCACGGTTCTGGCGGAAGCTCATAGCGCCGGCGTCATCGAAACCGAGGAATCGGCGATGATCACCAGCGTCATGCGCCTTGCCGACCGCAATGCCCGTGGCCTGATGACGCCGCGCCGCGACGTGGAAGTCGTCGATATTGAAGACAGTGCGGAAGAAATCCGTGTTCAGCTTCGGGAAACGCAGCGTTCCCGCCTGCCCGTGCGCAACGGCGCCTCCGATGAAATTCTGGGCGTGCTTTTCGCCAAGGACGCTTTCGATGCGCTGGCATCCGGCAAGGAGCTGAACGTGCGCGAGCTTCTGCGCGAAGTTCCCGTCGTCTCGGATCTGACGAGCGCTGTCGATGTCATCCAGTCATTGCGCCGTTCCACCGTACATATGGTGCTGGTCTATGACGAATACGGCCATTTCGAAGGTATCGTCAGCTCTGGCGACGTCTTGGAAGCAATCACAGGTGCCTTCCAGGAAGACAATGACGAGGAGCCGGCGATCGTCGAGCGCGAGGACGGTTCGTTCCTCGTTGCCGGCTGGATGCCCGCCGACGAGTTCGCTTACCGCATGGGCTTCCAGATCGACGAAGACGCCGAGTTCGAGACCGTTGCCGGTCTGGTGCTTGATGAGTTCCGTCGCCTGCCGGAACTGGGCGAACACATCACCCGCAACGGCTGGCGTTTTGAGGTCATAGACCTTGATGGACACCGTATCGACAAGGTGCTCGTGAGCCGGGCTGCCTGATGTCCGGCGACATCGCCGAAAAAGCAAGGCTGCGCGGCGAAAGGCTTGCCGCGCGTGATGCGTTGCCACAAGCCGAGCGTCAGCAAAAAAGCGAGGCGATGACGGCATATGGTGCATCTGCCATTCCGTTCTCGCCAGGTGCCGTTATTTCCGGTTTCATGCCCATCCGTTCAGAGGCCGATATTCGGCCGCTGATGGAGGCACTGCGGACAAGAGGCGGGCGCCTCGCCCTTCCCGTTGTGCTGAACCGGGAGACCATCGTTTTCCGCGCCTTTGATGCGGATGCACCGCTGGTGAAGACGGGCTTCGGCACGACCGGTCCGGCAGAGGACGCAGAAGTTCTCGATCCGGATATTCTGCTCGTCCCGCTTTCCGTCTTTGACGGGCAGGGTCAGCGTATCGGTTATGGCGCGGGTCATTATGATCGCGCGATTGCGAGATTGCACGGCAAAGGCCGAGCGCCCGTTCTCATCGGCGTCGCATTTGATTGTCAGGAAGTGCCATCCGTGCCGGCGGAGCCGCATGACGTGCCGCTTCAGGCGGTTCTGACGGAGAGTGGCCTGCGCTGGTTTTCGGCTTAGCCGTTGATGACCGATGGGAAAAAGGCGCTTTAGCACTTTTTAAAAGATGGATTACCCGTTAGAGGGGACGGAATTTAGGAACATGCGCAAGATCGGGGCGGGTGAATGAGGCTTCTTTTTCTCGGAGATATGGTTGGCAAGACCGGACGCACGGCTGTCTGGGACAGGTTGCCCGGGCTTATTTCCGATCTGAAGCTCGATTTCGTCATCGTTAATGGCGAAAACGCCGCCGGTGGTTTCGGCATCACCGAGGATATCTACCTCGAAACCATCAATGCCGGTGCGGATGTGGTGACGACCGGCAACCATGTCTGGGACCAGAAGGAGGCCGTTTCCTTCTGCGAGCGCCATGACCAGTTCCTGCGGCCAGCCAATTATCCCGATGGTACGCCGGGCAAGGGCTCGGGCATTTTTTACGCCCGCAACGGCGCGCGTGTGCTTGTCGCCAACATCATGGGCCGGGTCTTCATGCATCCGGAACTGGACGATCCCTTCAAATCGGCGGAGAACATTCTCGCTGCCTGCCCGCTGAAGGAGCAGGCCGACGCCATCATCTTCGATTTCCACGCGGAAGCGACGAGCGAAAAACAGTGTTTCGGTCATTTCGTTGATGGACGCGCAAGCTTTGTTGTCGGCACCCACACCCATGTTCCGACTGCTGACGCCCAGATCTTGAACGGTGGCACGGCCTATATGTCGGATGCCGGTATGTGCGGTGACTACGACAGCTCGCTTGGCATGGAAAAGGAAGAGCCGATCAACCGCTTCATTTCCAAAATGCCGAAGGGCCGTTTCGAAGCCGCCAGTGGACCTGCGACGATCTGCGGCGTCGGCGTCGAGATTTCCGACCGGACCGGCCTTGCGGAAAAGATCGCACCGCTGCGAATTGGCCCGAGGCTCTCCGAAACCCTCCCGTCCTTCTGGGCGTGAGCTTTCGGCTTCTAGCGCTCATCACCCGTTCACAATGACGAGATCGTGAGCCTTCCGCCGCTGTTGGCGCTGGACGCCCTGCAAAACCTGCCTCATCTTCCTTTCTTCGCAAGTTCGAGGGAGTGGCATGATGCTGCGCGTGCTAATGCTTGCAATGGCCGGACTGGTTGCGTGCGCGGGAGCGGCCTTTTCCCAGGCTGGAAGCCGCCCTCCCGTCAGCCAGTGCCAGGCAATCGCCCGCAACATTCCCGGCGTCATGTTCGCCAGCTTCAAACCGGCAGGTGCCCAGCTGGCGCAGGCCACGGCTAAGGAAGAGGTGAAGATCAGCTTCATCGGCCATTCCACCTATCTCATCGAAAGTCCTGGCGGCGTGACGATCGCCACAGATTATAATGGCGTCTATCGCCCACCGGTCACGCCGACAGTGGTGACGATGAACCGGGCGCATATGACGCATTTCACTCTTAGTCCGGATCCGGCCATTCAGCATGTGCTGCACGGTTGGAGCGATACGCCCGGAGAAAAGGCCGAGCACAAGCTTCTGGTCGGTGATGTCTATATCCGCAACGTCGCGACTGACATTCGCAACCGCTGGGGCGATTACGAATCCTTTCAGGAAAACGGCAATTCCATTTTCATCTTCGAAGTTGCGGGGCTGTGTATCGGCCATCTCGGCCATCTGCATCACGAACTGACGGACAAGCATTATGCCGAAATCGGTCATCTGGATGTGCTGATGGTTCCAGTGGATGGTGGTTTGACGATGGGGTCCGACAGCATGAGCCGCGTGGTCAAGCGCCTGCGCTCCGCACTGATCTTGCCCATGCACCGCACTGGGCCTCCGTTGGAGCAGTTTTTGACGATGTTTGGGGAAAGCTTCCAGATCGCCTACGCAAAAGATGCGATCATCCGGGTCTCAATGAGGAACCTTCCCCGCCAGCCGCAGATACTGGTGCCAAAAGGCATGTAATAAAGCGACCGGCGAGGAAAGTCGGGGGAGTCGTATCTCAGGCGAAGGCGAGGTGCTGGCGAACGCCGACATCAGGCATTTTATCGTCGGACATATTGGCCTTGGCGATTTCCCAGCCGAATTTTAGCGTGCTGTCAGTCGAGGCCCAGATTTCCGCGTCGTCAACATGCAGCGCCAGCATCGTCAGTTGCGGATCGCTCTTACCGTGCTCGTACCAGGCTGCGGTGACAGAGTTCCAGTATTCTTCGATCTTTGTCCTGTCGTCGCGCGCCTCGAGTACACCCGAGAGGCAGGCGTGATAATCATGGTCCTTGCCGACGACACAAAAATGCGCGCGAGAACCCGGCTTCAGCGTTTTGACGAGATCGGTGTCTTTCTTGGAGAAAAACCAGATCGTGTTGGTCTTGGGGTCGGCGTGCGGTGCCATCGGCTGCATATGATTGTGCAGGCCCTCGAGGCCAAGCATGCCGGCATGGACCGAATTGACCTCATCCCAGAGCTGGCGGGCAGGGTTTTCTCTTGCTTCAGTCAGGCTGACCATGTGTTTCCTCCGTTGGGTTTGCTGCGGCGACCGGGAGGGTGAAAAATGTCCCGCTCTTCCGCTTTCATTGTCAAAACGAAAAGCGGATAAATCAGTTCCTTATATTCTTGCGGCCAAGAGAAAGCGCTTGCGGGCTTGAACGGCGGGCATATCGCACTTATAAGGCCCGCAATCTCCAAATTAAGACAATCAGGTTTTCCATGGCTGGTCATTCACAGTTCAAGAACATCATGCACCGCAAGGGCAAGCAGGACTCCGTTCGGTCCAAAATGTTTTCCAAGCTTGCGCGTGAAATCACCGTTGCGGCAAAGGCGGGCATGCCCGACCCGAACATGAACGCGCGCCTGCGCCTGGCAATTCAGAACGCCAAGGCCCAGTCCATGCCGAAGGACAATATCGAGCGCGCGATCAAGAAAGCTTCCGGTGCAGACAGCGAAAACTACGATGAGGTCCGTTACGAGGGTTACGGCCCGGGTGGCGTAGCCGTCGTCGTCGAGGCCTTGACCGACAACCGCAACCGCACCGCCTCCAACGTCCGCTCCATCTTCACCAAGGCTGGTGGCGCACTCGGCGAAACCGGATCGGTTTCCTTCTCCTTCGACCGCGTCGGTGAGATCACTTACAAGGCCGAAGTCGGCGATGCCGACAAGGTCATGGAAGCGGCTATCGAAGCTGGTGCCGACGATGTCGAATCTTCTGAGGACGGTCACACCATCATCTGCGGTTTCGAGGCGATGAACGAGGTTTCCAAGGCGCTGGAAGGCGTGCTCGGCGAAGCTGAAAGCGTCAAGGCCATCTGGAAGCCGCAGAACACGGTGCCGGTGGATGAGGAAAAGGCGCAGTCGCTGATGAAGCTCATCGACAATCTCGAAGACGATGACGACGTGCAGAGCGTCTATTCCAACTTCGAAGTTTCGGAAGAAATTCTCGCCAAGCTTTCCGCCTGACGGTTCATATTTAAAAAAAAGCCCCGGCAGCGTCATCGCTCCGGGGCTTTTTGTTTAGGCGGCCTTCCTGATGGAGGTCCGCACATCGGCGAAGATCTCCACGGATCGCAGCCGTTTTTCGATATTGTGGATCGGCATCGAGACGATCAGTTCGTCGGCCTGCGTTTCGGCGAGGAAGCCGTCGAGGTGGCGTCCGATTGTTTCAGGCGAGCCGACGGCGGCGAAACGCAAGGTATGTTCCACCGAAAAACGCTCCATCTCGTTCCAGTGGTCGTCCATGCTGTGAACCGGCTTGGGGAACGGGACGCGTACATTGCGGCGCAGGTTGACGAATTGCTGCTGTGACGAGGTGAAGAGATATTGCGCCTCCTCGTCGGTATCGGCGCCGACTCCCATCACTCCAACCATCACATAGGGCTTGTCCAGCGTCGCAGAGGGCTGGAAGCGCTCGCGATAGATATGGATCGCCTCCATCAGCATGTCAGGCGCAAAATGCGACGCAAAGGAATAGGGCAGGCCGAGTGCCGCTGCCAGATGCGCGCTATAGGTGCTTGAGCCAAGCAACCAGAGCGGCACGTGCGAATTCATGCCGGGCACGGCAAGGATCGCCTGATCCTGCTGGGGCTGGCCAAGGTACTGCTGGAGCTCGATGATGTCGTGCGGGAAGTTCTCCGCACCGGCATCAAGGTTGCGGCGCAGCGCCCTTGCCGTCCGCATATCCGTTCCCGGCGCGCGGCCAAGTCCGAGATCGACCCGGCCAGGCAACAGCGCCGCCAGCGTGCCGAATTGTTCGGCAATGACGAGCGGGGAGTGGTTAGGCAGCATGATGCCGCCTGAACCGACGCGAATATGTTTCGTGGCGGCACCAACATGGGCGATCACGAGCGATGTGGCTGCGCTCGCAATACCAGGCATGCCATGGTGTTCCGCAAGCCAGATGCGGTTGTAACCGTGGTCTTCAGCCTTGATCGCCATGCGGCGAGAATTTTCAAGCGCCTGGCTGACGCTCTCGCCTTCGCCGATTGGCGAAAGGTCGAGAATGGAAAAGGGGATCATCCAACGCTCCTACACAAATTCTGTCTTTGATGCGGATGTAAGGCGCGTGTCCCGATTTACCATAGAAGTCGCGCAGAATTGAAGGATGGTTCAAAAAAATTGGGGCCTCGAAAGAGGCCCCTTTTCATTTTTTTAGCCCGCTCGACGGAATTGCCGGGTTTCGCGATGGTCTGGAGGTTGCCGGTCGGAAGCGAGCACGAATTGTCCGAGCCTGCCGTCCATCTCGCCCGCCTCGGAAGCGAGATTGTGAATGGCCGCCGTCGTCTCCTCCACCATGGCGGCGTTTTGCTGGGTCATGGTGTCGAGACTGGTGACGGTGCTGTTGATTTCCGCAAGCGTATGCGCCTCCTCGCGGGTGGATTCCATGATTTCTTCAATGCGGGAACTGATGGTCTGCACGTGCTTGCCGATGCCGGTTAGCGAGGCGCCCGCCTTTTCGACCAGTGCCACGCCGGTGGAAACCTCGTCGGTGGAGCGCTTCAGCAGGCTGGTGATTTCTTTTGCGGCGGCGGCCGAGCGTTGTGCCAGCTCGCGCACCTCCTGCGCCACAACGGCAAAACCCTTGCCGGCCTCGCCCGCACGCGCGGCTTCCACACCTGCGTTCAGGGCGAGAAGGTTGGTCTGGAAGGCGATTTCATCGATAACGCCGATGATCTGGTTGATCTGGCGCGACGAGGTCTGGATCGCTTCCATGGCGGCGATGGTCTGCTCCATGACTTGGCTGGACGCAGTGGCCTGCGTACTGGCGTCGCGGGCGATCCGTGTTGCCTGTTCGGCGCGTTCGATCTGGTCGCGGACGGCTTCGGTGATTGCCTTGATGGCGCTTGCCGTCTCGGTAATGGAGGCGGCCTGCCGTTCAGTGCGCTCAGCGAGCTGGTCTGCACCTACCCGCATTTCCTCCGAGCCGCCGCGAACGGCGGCGGAATTGCCGCCGATGGCCTGCATGGTCTCGCTGAGCCTTGCAAGCGCCGTATTGAAGTTGTGGCGCAGGCTTTCAAGATCGTCTGGGAAGACAGTCTCAATGCGATAGGCGAGATTGCCGTTTGCCAGTCGATCCAGCCCTTCGTCAAGAGAACGCACGACCATCTGCAGCGTGCCGGCCTCGGCCTCTCGTTCCGCGAGATGTGCGCGGCGTGCCGTTTCGGCTTCCTCGCGCGTGCGGGACGTGGTCGCTTCCATTTCCCGCTGCAAAATGAGTTTTTCACGGAAACTGCCAAGCGCGCGCGCCATGCGGCCGATCTCGTCCTTGCGGTCCTGATTGCCGATCTCGGCATCGAGACGGCCTGCCGCCACTTCGCCAGTCAGCCCGGCCAGCTTCTCCAGCGGTGCGAACAGGCGCCGTGCAAAAAAGGCGGTTGCCGCGCACATGGCTGCCAGAACGCAAAGGCCGATGACGGCTAACGTGCCGGCAATCGAAATGGAACCGGCGTTCAACTCGCTGCGCAACATGCTTTCCACCGCGAGGTATTTTTCACCGGCAAACGAGAAGGCGCGGGCATAGGCATTGGCTTCGCCGTCCGGACGGTTGATCTTGGCAATCGTCATGCCGGACGTATTGAGTGCTTGTGCATGGAAGGCATAGATTGCCGGATTAAGGCTGACGAGACCGTTGCCATCCACGCCCAGAACCTTGCCATCGGCGGAAACGATCGCGGATTGTTCGGAGCTGCCGGCGGAGATGCCTTTCGCGAGGATCTGGCTGAAGACCTCTTGTTTGACGCGGAAGAGAACGATGCCCTTGAACGCACCGAATTTGACTACCGGAATGCCGAAATAGATGCCGGCCTCTTTGGTCGCGGCGTCGATGCGCAGACCGGAGAAACTCGTCTGCGCCACGTCGTTCACGGCTTTTCCTGCGTTGGTGGCTCCGCGCGCAAAAGCAGCCCCAAGGCCGCTATCCGCCCAGGCGCCACCCGTGACGGTTTCCCCGAAAGCCGGTCCTTTCAGATAGGAGTAATAAACCGTGCCGGCCGGATCGATGAATAGAACATCGCTGAATGGGGTTCCCTTGAGGTAGCCGCCGATATCCGTCTGGGTTTTTTCATGGGTGGAATAATAAAAGCCGCTCGGATTTTCGGGCTTGATGAGCTTTTCTTTCTCTCCGTAGGGGTTCTCCTTGACGAAGACGCGTTGCAGTTCCGCCTTTGCGTCGCCGGAACTCTTCTGCACGGTGCCCCAGCCGCTGCGCATGGAAACTACCGCCATTTGCAGGGATTCGATCTTGGCGATGGAATCCGCCTGCGTTTCAAGCTGCTCAAGGCGTTCCTGCAGCATATCGCCCCTGAAGACGAGAATGCTCTCCATGGATTTCGACGCCTGTTCCTCGAGAACGCCGCTGCTGCTTTGATAGCCGAGAAGCGTGAGAGCCCCGGTCGAGATCGTCATCAGCGCAAGGAAAATCACGAGCACTTTGGTGGATATGGAATGAAAACGGTTCAGCATGGCCGATGCAGCCCTCAATGCCGTATCACTTCCCGCACCATGCATTGATGGCGCCACCGGATGGCTGATATGGCGAAAATATTGCGCTGCGGATCATCATGTCCGCAGCTCCCCTTTTTTGATTTTGTGCGGGAACAATGCGGTACGCGGTTTAAGCAGAGGTAAATGCTGCACTGCAAATTTGATCAATGTTGTCGTTTTGTTCACTTATCGCTGGCAGGGTCGCAGCCGAAAAGATAGGGTGGCTTATGCAAAAGACGATTCGAATCATCGGTATCGACCCCGGGTTGCGGCGCACCGGATGGGGTGTCATCGAAACCTTCGGCAACAGCCTTCGGTTTGTCGCTTCCGGCACGGTGACATCGGATGGTGATATGGATCTCGCCTCCCGCCTGTGCCAGCTGCATGATGGGCTGGCGGATACTGTTCACAGCTATCAACCCGATGAGGCGGCGGTGGAGCAGACGTTCGTAAACAAGGATGCTGTCGCCACGCTGAAGCTCGGTCAGGCGCGCGGCATTGCCATGCTGGTTCCGGCGCGGGCAGGGTTGCCTGTTTTCGAGTATGCGCCGAACGCGGTCAAAAAAGCCGTCATAGGTGTTGGGCACGGCGAAAAGCAGCAAATCCACATGATGCTGAAAATCCTGATGCCGAAAGCAGAATTCAAGGGTAACGATGCGGCGGACGCCTTGGCGATCGCAATCTGCCACGCCCATAATCGCGGCGGCGACAGGATGGCGCGGCTATTGGCAGCCGGTTGAATATTGAAGTCTCATTGCAGCGGGCGGCATCATGATCGGAAAACTTAAAGGCACCATCGAGGAAATCGGCACGGATTACGTGCTGGTGGATGTGCACGGCGTTTGTTACGTCGCCTATTGCTCGGCGCGCACACTCTCAAAAATAGGTTCCGCTGGTGAAGCGGTCGTCCTCTTCATCGAAACCTATGTGCGCGAAGACCAGTTGAGGCTGTTCGGCTTTTTGTCGGCACTTGAGCGGGAATGGTTCAATCTGCTGCAGAGCGTGCAGGGGGTCGGTTCGAAAGTGGCGCTGGCCGTCTTGTCTACCCTGTCGCCTTCTGAACTCGCCAATGCGATAGCGCTGCAGGACAAGGTGATGATTTCACGTGCGCCGGGCGTAGGGCCGAAGGTGGCGGTGCGCCTCGTTACCGAGCTTCGCAACAAGGCGCCTGCCTTTGCAGGAGAAGCTTCGGCTTCCATCGGACTCAAGCAGGAACTTGGCGAGGGTGTGGCCTCCGCGCCGGTGGCGGATGCCGTGTCGGCGCTCACCAATCTCGGCTATTCACGCGATCAGGCCGCAAATGCCGTTGCGGCCGCGCTGAAGAACGGCGGGGAGGGCGGCGACAGTGCCAAACTCATCCGGCTCGGCCTGCGCGAACTTTCACGCTAAGCTGCGCGCAGCAAGCGAACGAAGCCGGGTGCGATGCTGAATTTCGTGAAGCGCCTTCGTGCGACAGTCGTGATATAGCGGCGAAGACCATCTCTTGAATTGGTTTAGAACAATGGAATGCCCTCTATGAGCGATGCGGACAGACTGATTTCGGCGGACAAGCGCGGTGAAGATATCGACACCACAATGCGCCCGCAGTCGCTGGACGATTTTACCGGCCAGGCCGAGGCTCGCGCCAATCTCAAGGTGTTTATCGAGGCGGCAAAGAACCGTGGCGAGGCGCTGGACCATGTGTTGTTCGTCGGGCCTCCCGGTCTCGGCAAAACCACGCTGGCGCAGATCATGGCAAAGGAGCTTGGCGTCAACTTCAAGTCCACCTCCGGACCAGTGATCGCCAAGGCTGGCGACCTTGCCGCACTTTTGACCAATCTCGAGGAGCGCGATGTGCTCTTCATCGATGAAATCCATCGTCTCAACCCGGCAGTCGAGGAAATTCTCTATCCGGCAATGGAGGATTTCCAGCTCGACCTCATCATCGGTGAGGGGCCTGCGGCCCGCTCGGTGAAGATCGATCTTTCCAAGTTCACCCTCGTTGCCGCGACCACGCGTCTTGGTTTGTTGACAACGCCGCTGCGCGACCGCTTCGGCATTCCTGTCCGTCTGGCCTTCTACACTGTCGATGAGCTGGAGCTGATCGTTCGGCGCGGCGCGCGGCTGATGGGTCTGAACATGACCGACGATGGCGCACGCGAGATAGCAAGGCGTGCACGCGGCACGCCGCGCATCGCCGGACGGCTCTTGCGCCGGGTTCGCGATTTCGCTGAGGTGGCCCGGGCGGAAGCCGTCACCCGTGAGATTGCCGACGAAGCGCTGACGCGGTTGCTTGTCGACAAAATGGGTCTCGATCAGCTGGACATGCGCTATCTGACCATGATCGCGGTCAATTTCGGCGGCGGCCCTGTTGGTATCGAGACCATCGCCGCTGGCTTGTCGGAGCCGCGTGATGCGATCGAAGACATCATAGAACCCTACATGATCCAGCAGGGTTTCATCCAGCGCACGCCGCGCGGCCGCGTTCTGACCGGCACTGCCTGGAAACATCTGGGCATGCAGCCGCCTAAAGATCTCGAGGCGGCGCAATTCCGGCTGACGCTGGAAGAGGATTGAGGGAACAAGCCCGGCGCTTTCGCATTTGATTTTCTTTGGTCAGGAAATGATGATGTCTGGATATCGCAAGGGTACGAAGGTTCGCTGGAAATGGGGCAACGGAACCGGTGAAGGAAAAATCGTCGAGACGTTTACTGATGATGTCGAAAAAACGATTTCCGGTTCCACGATAAAGCGCAAGGCCAGCAAGGACGAACCCGCTTATCTTATCGAGCAGGAAGATGGGGCGAAGGTTCTGAAGAGCAAGTCCGAGCTTGAACACGTCGATTGAAAAGCGCCGTTATCAGGCGCCATGAGAAGGGACGTCGATGGCCTACGATCCGATGCGGGTTTTCCGCAAACTCGCGCGCAACAACCGGCTGGCTAATTTAAGGCTGCATCAGGCTTGTCTTCAGCTGTTGCAGGAGGAATTCGTGGCCGCTCGCGTCAGCTTCTTTCCAACCCTTCGGGCGACCCTGAACCACATCTACACCGTTGACCTGTTTTATATCGACGCGATTAAGGGCGGGGCGCTCGGCCTTGCCGCTTTTGAAGAGGAAGAGCCTTTCGCCACCATGGCGGAGCTGCATGCTGCCCAAGCGAAACTGGACGAAGAACTGATCGATTTTGTCGACATGCTGGATGAGGACGGCCTCGCTGCCATCGTCAATATTCATCGTGGAACACGCATCCAGCAGGATCGCTGCGATGATGTGTTGTCCCATCTCTTCCAGCATCAGACGCATCATCGCGGGCAGGTGCATGCCATGTTGTCCGGCACTATGATCAAGCCGCCACAACTGGATGAATTCATTGTGGGAGACGACGCAAAGGCGAGAAAAGCCGAGATGGATGCGTTAGGTTGGACGGAAACCGATTTGATGTTTCCAGCCAGCAGGTTCAGATAATGACGCAAGACACCACGGTGCAGGACACCCGTATCCGCATGAAATTCAAGCCGAAACGCATTTTCCAGATGCGCGTTGCGGGGCTGGCGTTTCGGGATGGCCACGTGTTGGTGCACCGCGCGTCCCATGAGAAATTCTGGACCTTTCCGGGTGGCCGCGCCGAAATGGGCGAGCGTTCCGAAGAAACGCTGGCGCGCGAAATGGTCGAGGAACTTGGTGTCGAAGCAAAGGTCGGGCGGCTTTTATGGGCGGTCGAGAATTTTTTCCATTATGAGGGTAAGGACTGGCACGAACTCGGTTTCTATTACCTGATGGATTTGCCGGAGACCCTTGCCTTTCACCCGACGGATATCATTCACCGCGTTAAGGATGGCGATAACGAGCTCGAGTTTCGCTGGGTCGCTGCGACCCGTGATGCATTGACCAAACTCGATATTCCGCCCTATTTCATCGCGGATGAAATAGAACACCTGCCTGAGACCACAAGACACCTTGTCTGGTATGACGGCGACCTGGACGCCAAATGACTTCTGCCCCTGAGCGCCATATGATCCGGCTGGACCGCAAGCCGCAGCTGTTCAGCATGCGTGTGGCGGCGTTGATTTTCCAAGACAACTATCTTCTCGTCCAGCGTGGCGCCAAGGATAGCTATTGGGCCCTTCCGGGCGGGCGGGCGGAAATCGGTGAAAGCTCCGAGCAGACCATCATCCGCGAGATCGGCGAGGAGCTTGACCGGGATTGCGCCGTCGAGCGTCTTCTCTGGTCGGCGGAGAATTTTTTCGCCTATGATGATTATGCCGCGCATGAACTGGCATTTTATTATCTGGTTTCGCTGCGCCAGCCTTTGCCGTTCCATGAAAGCGATATAGTGCATCGCGTGCTGGATGGCGTCGAGGTGGAGTTCCGCTGGCTGCCCGCGCAGCCTTCCGCGCTGCTGGAACACGATCTCAGACCCCGTTTCATTGCTGAGCGCATCGAGATGCTGCCTCAGCGCCACGAGCATCTTATCGTCCGCGAAGGTCGTTCAGGTGCGGCCGAACTTTCCAAGGAGATATCATGAGCGAGCTTGTGGTTTCGCTTTCCGGCGAACTCATCGAACATGGGCACCGCCTGACCCAGCGGGTCTATTATGAGGACACGGATTTTTCCGGCCTCGTTTATCACGCGCGCTATCTGCATTTTCTCGAGCGCGGTCGAACCGACTACCTGCGTTGCCTCGGCTGCGAGCAAAGCGCACTCCTGACCGCCGACGAGGAGGGTCTCGTTTTCGTCGTCCATCGTATGGAGATCGATTTCAAGAGCCCGGCCCGGATGGATGATGTGTTGACGATCACCACCCTTACCGAAAAGGCCGGGGGCGCAAAAATGGTGCTCAATCAGGAAATCCGGCGCGGCGAAACGCTGCTTGTTGCCGCCAAGGTCATCATCGCCGTCATCAATGCCAATGGCCGGCCAAGGCGCCTTCCGGAGACGGTGGCCGAAAAATTCCTGAAGTAAGTTCGGGGCTGGTCCAGTAAATCCATCAGACGTGGCGCGGTTGTAACACTCCTTTAACCATAATGGTGTCTTACTTTAGCAACTGGCATTTGTGCGGCGCACGCCTTCCTTTCACCAAATTTATTGGCAAGTAAGGCTTACTGGCAAGTATCGGGGTATGGCAAAGGGGTTTGCGGCTGTTGCTGCATAGCTTCGAGCGTTAACACGCGTTTGAATCGCCCGGTCCCGTACCGGGCGTTTGGATTCGGGGATTGGATATTTATGGAACAGGCAGGTTTGGCAGCGGCGACGCACGATGTAAGTCTCTGGGCGCTGTTTATGCAGGCGGGCCTCATCGTGAAGTTCGTGATGATTGGACTTATCGCCGCCTCGGTCTGGACGTGGGCGATCGTCTTCGACAAATACGTAAGCTTCGGCAAGGCAAAGCGCCAGTTCGACCAGTTCGAACAGGTCTTCTGGTCTGGCCAGTCGCTCGAAGAGCTTTACCGCACTCTGGCAGAACGCCAGAATGTTGGTCTCGCGGCAATTTTCGTTTCCGCCATGCGGGAGTGGAAGAAATCATTTGAACGCGGCGCCCGTTCACCCATCGGTCTGCAAATGCGTATCGACCGGGCAATGGACGTGACGATTGCTCGTGAAGGCGAACAATACGAGGCTCGCCTCGGTTCGTTGGCGACGATCGGTTCTGCCGGTCCGTTCATCGGCCTCTTCGGTACGGTCGTTGGTATCATGACCTCGTTCCAGGCGATTGCCGGTTCGAAGTCCACCAATCTTGCGGTCGTGGCGCCGGGTATCGCCGAAGCGCTTCTGGCAACGGCCATCGGTCTTGTCGCGGCTATTCCGGCGGTTATCGCCTACAACAAGTTCACGGCTGACGCGCACAAGCTTTCCGCTCGTATGGAAGGTTTCGCCGACGAGTTCTCCGCGATCTTGTCGCGCCAGATCGATGAAAAACTTCAGACGCGGCAGGCAGCCCAATAAGCGCGCCGCGCAGTAATTTGCCGCAAGGCAAAATGGAGTAGATGTTATGGGTATGTCAGCAGGTGGCAGCAGCGGCGGTTCCGGTGGACGCCGTGGGCGCGGCGGACGTCGCAGGGGCGGCGCGATCAGCGAAATCAACGTGACGCCACTGGTTGACGTCATGCTCGTGCTGCTCATCATTTTCATGGTGGCCGCACCGATGATGACGGTCGGCGTTCCGATCGACCTGCCGCAGACATCTGCCAACGCGCTGAATTCGGATACGCAGCCGATCACGATTTCCGTCAATGCCAATGGCCAGATCCATTTGCAGGAAACGGAAATTCAGGCGGCCGAGGTGGCCGACAAGCTGCAGGCAATCGCCACGACAGGTTATAACGAACGCATCTTCGTGCGCGCGGATTCCGTTGCCGCCTACGGCGTCGTCGCCGACGTGATGGCACGTATCCAGGCAGCGGGCTTCAAGAATATCGGCCTTGTGACCCAGCAGAAACAGGATAATTGACGTCAGCGATGAAGGGCAGCCTTACCACATCCGCGATCGTGCACGCATCGCTTCTGGCTTTCGCCCTCGTTTCCCTGGGCTCGCCGGAGCCTCTTGACGTGTCGCAGGCTGAGGCACTGCCTGTGGAGCTGGTGCCAATCGAGGAATTGAGCCAGATCCAGCAAGGCGACAAGAACGCGCCGAAGGCGGAAAAGTCGGCCCCGGTTCCGACTACACGTCCGGATATCGTTCCGAACGCACAGAATGTCGGCAACAACGTGGCCGATATAGAAGCGCCGCCGACGCCTACTACAAAGCCGAACGACAATATCAGTGCGGCCGCTCCGCCAAAGCAGGAAAAGCCGCAGCCGGTTGTCGACACCAAGGCGAATGAGGTGAAGGAAATCGTCAAGGAAGAGACCTCGGCTCCGAAGCCGCAGGAAATGGCCGCCTTGCCGCAGACCAAGCCCGAGATCGCGCCGCAACCGAAGACGGAGCCGCCGCCGCAGGAAACGAAAGCGGAAGAGCCACCCCCGGTGCAACAGGAACCGGCCGAAATTCCCGTGCCGCCGAATGTGCCGCGCCCGAATTCCCGCCCGGAGCCGCCGAAGCCGGAAGTGCCGAAACAGGCTGAGACCAAACCTGCCGAGCAGAAGCCCGCTGAGAAGCCTGCAGAGACCAAGCCCGATCAGGCAAAGTCCACGGACAAGCCTTCCGACAAGAAGCCGGGTGAGAAAAAGCAGGAAACGGCGAAATCCGCTTCGTCGAAGGAAAGCGATTTTAACGCTGACGATGTTGCCGCGCTTTTGAACAAGCAGGCGCCCTCCGGTGGTGGTGCAAAGCGCTCCACCCAGCAGGCATCGCTTGGCGGCAAAAAGACCACGGGCGGTTCGACGCTCAGCCAGACGGAAATGGATGCGCTGCGTGGCGCAATCCAGAAAAACTGGCAGATCATTCCCGGCATGGCGGATGCCTCGGACGTTCGCGTTCGGGTCACCATGAAGCTTGACCGTGATGGATCCATCATCGGCCGACCCGAGATCGAAGCAACGGGTGGTTCCGAGGGAACGCGTCGCGCCCTTTCCGGTGGTGCCTATCGCGCCATCATGCGTTCTGCTCCGTTCACGAACCTTCCTGCCGACAAATATGATGCATGGAACGAAGTCGTAGTGAATTTCGATCCCAGTGAATTGCTATGAATGCTGAAAGGCCTGGCAACATGAAGATATTTTCGCCGATCCGGCTGGTGCTCGCTGTCGCGGCCCTTATGTCGGTTTTCTCCGCACCGGCTTTTGCGCGGGTGGAAATCAACATCAACAAGGGCAACGTCGAACCCTTGCCCATCGCCATCACCGACTTCATCTCGGGTGACGGCATCGGCGCGCAGGTATCGGCCGTAATTGCTGCCGATCTGCAGCGTTCCGGCCTGTTTGCGCCAGTCAACAAGAGTGCCTTCATCGAAAAAATCGCCAACCCGGATCAGCAGCCGCGTTTTGAGGACTGGAAGGTTATCAACGCGCAGGCACTCGTAACGGGCCGCGTGACGCGTGAAAGCGATGGCCGTCTGCGTGCGGAGTTCCGCCTTTGGGATACTTTCGCAGGCCAGCAGATGACCGGGCAGCAGTTCTTCACGCAGCCGGAAAACTGGCGCCGTGTCGCCCACATCATCGCGGACGCCATTTATGAGCGCGTCACCGGTGAAAAGGGTTACTTCGATACCCGCGTCGTTTTCGTCTCCGAAAGCGGCCCGAAGACAGCCCGCAAGCGTCAGCTGTCGATCATGGACCAGGACGGCTTCAACGTCCGTAACCTCACCAATTCGAACGACATCGTTCTGACGCCGCGTTTTTCGCCGAACCGTCAGGAAGTCACCTACATGTCGTTTGAAGGCCAGCAGCCGCGCGTTTACCTGCTGCAGCTGGAAACCGGACAGCGCGAAGTGGTCGGTAATTTCCCCGGCATGACATTCTCGCCGCGCTTCTCGCCGGATGGCCAGAAGGTCATCATGAGCCTTCAGCAGGATGGTAACGCCAATATCTACACCATGGACCTGCGCTCACGAACCACGACGCGCCTGACGAACACGTCCGCGATCGATACTGCACCGTCATTCTCCCCGGATGGGCAACGTGTTGCCTTTGAAAGCGACCGTGGCGGCCGTCAGCAAATTTACGTAATGAATGCCGATGGTTCAGGACAGCAGCGTATTTCGTTCGGCGACGGGTCGTATTCCACGCCGGTCTGGTCGCCACGCGGCGATCTGATCGCCTTCACAAAACAATCGGGCGGCAAGTTCTCGATTGGCGTGATGAAAACCGACGGTTCGGGTGAGCGCATTCTGACCAGCGGCTTTCATAATGAAGGCCCAACATGGGCGCCGAACGGCCGTGTGCTGATGTTCTTCCGCCAGAACGCTGGCGCTGGCGGTCCGCAGCTCTATTCGATCGACTTGACCGGCTACAACGAACAGCTGATCAAGACTCCCACCTTCGCTTCGGACCCGGCCTGGTCGCCGCTTCTGGACTGATATTGACTGCCATGACGGCGCCGGCCCAACCGGCGCCGTCATGTTTTTACACATGCCGTACGGGAAACTGCCTCTTTCTTGCCGCAAAGTGTTGTGAGGGAGCAAAAAAGTGGGACGTTTCCTTTCTGTTAACCATAAGCGTTTGTCGGCTATTAACCTCGATCCGTTAGTGTCTGGCAACGTTATTGCAATCCCAAGGAGAGACCGGCGATGAGCCGTACACACACTTCGGCACTCAGCCCGATGCAGAAACTGGCCCGTAATCCGGCTGTTATCGCCATGACGCTCGCTCTTGCTCTCGCAGGCTGCGCGAACAAGAAGAACATGCCGAATAGCGCCGGTGAGCTTGGTCTCGGCGGTGCGGGCTCTGCGACGCCCGGCTCCCAGCAGGACTTCACGGTTAATGTTGGCGACCGCATCTTCTTTGATACGGACTCGACGTCCATCCGTGCAGACGCGCAGCAGACGCTGCAGCGCCAGGCACAGTGGCTTGCCCGTTACCCGAAATACGCCATCACCGTCGAAGGCCATGCCGACGAGCGCGGTACGCGTGAATACAACCTGGCGCTCGGCGCCCGTCGTGCCGCTGCAACCCGTGACTTCCTGGCATCACAGGGCGTTCCGGCAAGCCGCATGAAGACGATCTCCTACGGCAAGGAAAAGCCGGTCGCCGTCTGCGATGACATTTCCTGCTGGTCGCAGAACCGCCGCGCTGTGACGGTTCTCGGTGGCGCAGGCATGTAATCGCCTGACGCTTTTGTGATCTCGAATGGAAGGCGGTCTATGGGCCGCCTTTCGTTTTTTTCATAGTTTGGCCGAAGTTAAGTTGCTTTTTCGGTTGATATGGAAAAAATCCGGCTTGCGCCATTCCGGTGCAAATCAGTTAAGGCAGGGCAAATGAGATGAAGAAACTTGTCGTGGCGGGAATGCTGGGGCTTGCAGCCTGCACCGGCTTGAGCGGCACAGCCGTTTCGGGTCCGCTGTTCGGTGCGGGGGGTAGCTTCGGCACGATCAACTCTCAGCAGGTCCCAATTGTGCGGGTTCAGGCCAATGAAGCCTATAAGGTTCAGCAGCTTGAAGAACAGATCCGGCAGCTCAACGGCCGTATCGAAGAAATGAGCTTCCAGCTTTTGCAGATGCAGGAAACGATCCGCAAGGCGCAGGAAGACAATGAATTCCGTTTCCAGGAACTGGAAGGCGGCAAAGGCGCGAGTACCACCGCGCCGAAAAAGAAGGCGGAGGCCACTCCGGCCGCTCCGCCGAGCGACGACGTTGCAACGATCATCGAAACGCCACCTCAGGGTGGCGCTTCCGTTTCGCCGTCCTCTTCCGCGAACGCGCCGACGAGTGCACCGGGAGAGACGACGCTTGGCTCCATCGAGCTTGATTCCAAGGGCATGCCGATCGGTGGCTCATTGAACCAGGGTGCCAACAATTCTTCCGGTAGTCTTCCGGGCGTTACCACCGGCAACGGTTCGCGCAAGACCGATCCGGTCAACACTGCAGCACTCACCAGCGAGGGCGATATCTATCAGGCTGCTTACGGCCATGTTCTTTCCGGCGATTACAAGCTGGCGGAGCAGGGGTTCCAGCAATATCTCCAGGGTTACCCGAAGGGCACCAAGGCCGCCGATGCCAGCTTCTGGCTGGGCGAGGCACAATATTCGCAGGGCAAGTTCAACGAGGCCGCAAAAACTTTCCTGAACGGCCATCAGACCTATGGCAAGTCTCCGAAAGCACCGGAAATGCTGATGAAGCTCGGCATGTCGCTTGCAGCTCTGGACAACACCGAGACCGCCTGCGCCACGCTGCGGGAAGTGCCGAAGCGTTATCCCAGTGCTTCAAAGACTGTGCTGAACAAGGTTGCCAGCGAACAGAAGCGGCTGAGCTGCTGATCTTGCTCCTGCCATGGCGGCGGTCTTTTCATGCCGGTTGATGTCCGCATTTTGAACGAAAAGACGGTTGCGCCGCTCGCTGCGGCAAGGTCCTTTGTCGAAAATCTTCGCAAACCCGTCCATATTCTCATCGCAATCTCCGGCGGTAGCGATTCCACCGGTCTGTTGCTGGCAATGCATGAGGCGAGGGCGGAGGCAGACCTCGACCGGGTGCGGCTTTCCGCCGTCACGGTTGACCATGCCCTAAGGGCGGAATCCGCTGATGAGGCTCACAAGGTCTCCCTGCTCTGCGCGGAACTCGGTATCCCGCATACCGTGCGCCGATGGGATGACCCCAAACCCGCTTCCGGCATTTCCGAAGCCTCTCGTCTTGCCCGATATAGTCTGATCGCCGACGTTGCGAGCGACATTGGCGCTGATCTCGTCGTGACGGGGCATACTCTTGGCGACCAGCGGGAAACCGTGGCGATGCGTGCCGCCAGAAGCGGCAGTAGCGAAAATCTCGGCCTCGCCGGCATGGCGGATGCTGTCTTATACGGTGGACGCCACTGGATCATGCGGCCGTTTCTGACCTGTGAAAGACAGGAGATCCGCGATTTCGTATCATCTCGCTCGCGTGGCTGGTTTGACGACCCGAGTAATGACAACGCGCGCTACGAGCGGGTTCGTGTGCGGCAGTCGCTTTCCGACTCTCCGCCGCCGTTTGATGCGCAGGCCGCTGTTAAACGACAGGCATATTCCGAGAAAACCGCCTTTTTTCTCCAACAAAACGTAGAAGTCTTTCACGCCACGCTCGCCAGATTGTCGGTTGAAGGCCTGATGCCCGATCTTCCCGAATTTCGGCACGGGCTAGCGGTGCTCATCGCTAATCTCGGTGGAAGGGCCTATTTCCCGGCGGCCAGCAGCATGGATCGGGTGTTGCAGTTTCTAAAAACCGGTGAGAACGGGCGGATAACGGTTGGCCGCGTTCTTCTCGATCGCCGAAAGGACGGGCTTTATCTTTTCCGCGAGCATCGGAATATGCCGGAACTGCAAGTCGAGGCTGGTGGGCAGGGCCTCTGGGACGATCGTTTCCTTGTGAAAAACACATCGGCTTTTCCGGTCAATATTGCGGCGGGCAGGACGGGTGGCATTGTGGATGCGGCAGCGCTTTTTCCAGCGGTGCCGCCAGGGATTGCAAAACAGGCGATGGCGATCCTACCGCAAATTGCCACGTTGGTTCCCGGTCGAGCCTCTTCGGAAGGTGCCATCAGTATCGTGCCGAGGCTTGCCCCCTTCGATCTTTTTCTGCCGCGCTTCGACCTTGAGTTGGCGAATGCCATCGCGGTTTTATTCGGCCGTGCGGCCTATCCACAGCCGCCGGTTTAAATCCGGCCTCTTTTTCGTGAATTGCCTTGGAATAGTTTTTACACCAAAACGCATCAGATAACGCCCTTTGCCTTGGCAACGGCAGATGTCGTCCTTATGTTAGGGTCGAGTAATAGCGGGCAGCAAACATGTCCGTGTGAGTTCGGGGAGTTCGATGAACCCAAATTTCAGAAATTTCGCCTTGTGGGCCGTGATTGCCCTCTTGCTGATCGCTTTGTTCAGCATGTTCCAGACTTCGCCGACGCAAACGGGTTCGCGGGAAATTCCGTATTCCCAGTTTCTCCGCGATGTGGATTCCGGGCGAGTTCGCGACGTGACCGTCACCGGTAACCGGGTTCTCGGAACCTATACCGAGAACGGCACGGCCTTTCAGACCTATTCCCCAGTAATCGACGACAGCTTGATGGAGCGCTTGCAGAGCAAGAACGTCACCATCGTCGCGCGTCCCGAGAGCGACGGTTCTTCCGGTTTTTTGAGCTATCTCGGCACGCTTTTGCCGATGTTCCTCATCCTCGGCGTCTGGCTGTTCTTCATGCGGCAGATGCAGGGCGGTTCGCGCGGCGCGATGGGCTTTGGCAAGTCAAAGGCCAAGCTTTTGACGGAAGCGCACGGCCGCGTGACGTTTGACGACGTCGCAGGTGTGGACGAAGCCAAGCAGGACCTTGAGGAAATCGTGGAATTCCTGCGCGATCCGCAGAAGTTCCAGCGCCTCGGCGGCAAGATTCCGCGCGGCGTGCTGCTGGTCGGCCCTCCAGGTACTGGTAAGACGCTACTGGCGCGCTCCGTCGCGGGTGAAGCTAATGTGCCGTTCTTCACCATTTCCGGTTCTGACTTCGTGGAAATGTTCGTCGGCGTCGGCGCAAGCCGTGTGCGTGACATGTTCGAGCAGGCCAAGAAGAATGCGCCGTGCATCATCTTCATCGACGAAATCGACGCTGTCGGTCGTCATCGCGGCGCCGGTCTCGGCGGTGGCAATGACGAACGCGAACAGACGCTGAACCAGCTGCTGGTCGAGATGGACGGCTTCGAGGCAAATGAAGGCATCATCCTCATCGCCGCTACCAACCGTCCGGACGTTCTCGATCCCGCGCTTCTGCGTCCCGGCCGTTTCGACCGTCAGGTCGTCGTGCCGAACCCGGATATCGTCGGCCGTGAGCGCATCCTCAAGGTTCACGTTCGCAACGTGCCGCTGGCTCCGAATGTCGATCTCAAGGTTCTGGCACGTGGCACCCCCGGTTTCTCGGGCGCTGACTTGATGAACCTCGTCAACGAAGCCGCCCTGATGGCTGCTCGCCGTAACAAGCGCGTGGTTACCATGCAGGAGTTCGAGGACGCCAAGGACAAGATCATGATGGGTGCGGAACGCCGCTCCTCCGCCATGACCGAAGCGGAAAAGAAACTGACCGCTTACCACGAGGCGGGGCATGCGATTACCGCGCTCAAGGTTGCTTTGGCTGATCCGCTGCACAAGGCGACAATTATTCCGCGCGGCCGTGCACTCGGCATGGTCATGCAGTTGCCTGAAGGTGACCGCTACTCCATGAGTTACAAATGGATGGTGTCGCGTCTGGTGATCATGATGGGTGGCCGCGTTGCCGAGGAGTTGACCTTCGGCAAGGAAAACATCACCTCCGGCGCATCTTCGGACATCGAACAGGCCACCAAGCTTGCCCGCGCCATGGTAACGCAATGGGGCTTCTCCGACGCTCTCGGCCAGGTCGCCTATGGTGAAAACCAGCAGGAAGTCTTCCTTGGCCATTCCGTCTCGCAGTCCAAGAATGTCTCCGAGGCAACGGCTCAGACGATCGACACCGAAGTCCGCCGCCTGATCGACGAGGCCTATACAGAGGCACGTCGTATCCTGACGGACAATCACGACGGGTTCGTTGCTATTGCCGAGGGTCTTCTGGAATACGAAACCCTCACGGGCGACGAGATTAAGGCTTTGCTGAGGGGCGAGAAGCCGGCACGCGATCTGGGTGACGATTCTCCTGGCAGCCGTGGCTCGGCTGTTCCGAAAGCAGGCACCAAGAAGGACGGTCCAAGCGAAGTCAAGGGTGACGGCGAAGCCAAGGGCGACGGCGAGGCTGAAGGCGGCATGGAGCCGCAGCCGCACTGATTGCCTGGCCAAGACGACTATTGAAAAAGGCCATCCGGTTTTCCGGGTGGCCTTTTCAGTTTGGTAACAAGATATAAGCCATTTTTGCGGTAATTTACGTGCTGTTTATCGTGGTTTGTGGCATTTAGCCAAAAACGCTTCCGGCAGTTTTATGCTATGCCGGAATGCCCGAAAGATTTGGAGTTCAAATGGCACGCCGTTATTTCGGAACCGATGGTATCCGCGGACAATCGAACGTCTTCCCCATGACGCCGGATCTGGCGATGCGTGTGGGCATTGCGGTCGGAACGATCTTCCGCCGGGGCCATCATCGCCATCGTGTCGTGATCGGCAAGGATACCCGGCTTTCGGGCTACATGCTGGAAAACGCGCTGGTCGCAGGTTTCACCGCGGCAGGCCTTGATGTCTTCCTGCTCGGGCCCATTCCAACCCCCGCTGTTGCCATGCTGACCCGCTCGCTGCGGGCCGATATCGGCGTAATGATCTCGGCGTCGCACAACCCATTTTCCGATAATGGAATCAAGCTTTTCGGACCCGACGGATACAAGCTTTCCGACGAGCTTGAGCTGGAAATCGAAGATCTTCTCGACAAGGATCTCTATGCCCAGCTCGCCAAGCCGAGCGAGATCGGACGCGCCAAGCGCGTGGATGGCGATATCTACCGCTATATCGAATTCGTCAAACGTACCCTGCCGCGTGATGTGACGCTGAGCGGGCTCAGGATCGCCATCGACTGTGCCAATGGCGCCGCCTACAAAGTGGCTCCCGCAGCACTCTGGGAACTGGGCGCCGAAGTCGTTACCATCGGCAACGAGCCGAACGGTATCAATATCAATCTCGAATGCGGCTCCACCCACCCGGAAGCCCTGCAGAAAAAGGTGCATGAGGTGCGGGCCGATATCGGCATCGCGCTCGATGGCGATGCGGACCGTGTCATCATCGTCGACGAACGCGGCGAGATCGTCGATGGCGACCAGCTCATGGCGGTGATTGCCGACAGCTGGGCTTCCGACAATACCCTGCGTGGTGGCGGCATCGTCGCAACCGTGATGTCCAATCTCGGTCTTGAGCGTTTCCTTGGCGACAAGGGTCTCACCCTTGCCCGCACCAAGGTGGGCGACCGTTATGTTGTCGAACATATGCGCAACCACAATTTCAACGTCGGCGGTGAGCAGTCCGGCCACATCGTCTTGTCGGATTACGGCACGACCGGCGATGGGCTGGTGGCAGCTTTGCAGGTTCTCGCCAAGGTCAAACGTTCGGGCCTCACCGTCAGCGAGGTTTGCCGCAAGTTCGAGCCGGTGCCGCAGCTTTTGAAGAACGTCCGTATTTCCGGCGGCAAGCCATTGGAAAATCCGATCGTGCAGCAGGCGATCGCCGATGCGGAAAGCGCATTGGCCAATAATGGCCGCCTCGTTATCCGCCCCTCCGGTACGGAGCCTTTGATCCGCGTCATGGCGGAGGGCGACGATAGTGCGAAGGTGGAGCAGATCGTCAACGATCTCGTCGGGGTCATCACCAATGCCCGCTCGGCTGCATAAATTGCGCCACCAAATGTGAAAAGAAAAAGCCGGCTTTCGAGTCGGCTTTTTCTTTGAGTATTGCCTAATAAATATAGTGAATGATCGTGGTTAATCGGGACTTAACCATTTTACGCCAATCTCCGTGACTGAACAGTTCACTGGCATTTGCTGCCGCAACGGCAGGTGCCTCTTCTGGAGTGGAAGTCATGAAAAACGCTTTGGCCGGCATTCTGGCCGTTCTGATGACCGGCACGAGCGCCTTCGCTGCCGATCTTTATCAAGCTGAACCTGCACCTGCCTATGTAGAGGCACCCGAAGTGCAGATCACGCAGGCAAGTGGTTGGTATCTGCGCGGCGACGTCGGTTATTCCTTCAACAAGCTTCGCGGCGCCAACTATTATCAGGGTGGACCGGGTGGTTATCTCGCCGATTTCGATACGGCTAATGTCAAGGATAGCTACATCGTCGGCGCCGGTGTCGGTTATCAGTTCAACAACTATTTCCGCAGTGACGTAACCTTCGATTACATGGGTAAATCGGATTTCCGCGGTTCTACCATCGGCGGCTGTGGTTCCGTGCCCGGTCCCTGCGTTTCAGCGGATCTCAGCTCGATTAGAGCATATACGCTGATGGCAAACGCCTATGTCGATCTTGGTACCTATGGCCGCATCACGCCTTATGTTGGCGGCGGTATCGGCGGCTCCTACGTCAAATGGGATAAGCTGCGCAATACTTCGTGTAGCACCAATGGCCTTGGCTGCGACCCGACCACCGAACATGGCGGCAGAGGCAAGTGGCGCTTCGCCTATGCCCTGATGGCCGGTGCATCGATCGATGTTACCTGTAATCTGAAGGCAGATGTCGGTTACCGCTTCCGCCAGATCAACAAGGGCGACATGTTCGATTTTGCGAATGGTGGCGGTCCTGGCCGCGACAAGGGTCTGTATTCGCATGAGGTTCGCGTTGGTGGCCGTTATGTCTTTAACGGCTGCGATACCGCGCAATACATGCCGCCTGCCGATATTCCGCTGCAGCCTGCCGTTTATAAATAAACGTCACGCCCGACTGTTAGCTTCAAGCCGCTCGCATCCTCCTCCGGTGCGGGCGGTTTTTGTTTTCAGCGGTATCCAATTCGTCGCATGACGCATATGGACTAAAATTCTCATGCGTAGCGACATATTCCGCTTGACGGAGGCCGGTGAGAGGAATAGCAACGGCGTCAGGACACCTCTCCCTAACGAGAGGCGCCTATCTGAAAGGGTAGTCAAATGACAGATATAGTGAAGCCGGACCTCCGTCCGGGCAATACGCATTTTTCTTCTGGTCCCTGCTCGAAGCGTCCCGGTTGGTCGCTAGATGCTCTCTCCGATGCACCGCTCGGTCGCTCGCATCGCGCCAAGGTTGGCAAAGCCAAGCTGAAGCAGGCCATCGATCTCACCCGTGAAATTCTCAATGTTCCCGCCGATTATCGCATCGGCATTGTTCCCGCGTCCGACACCGGCGCCGTTGAAATGGCCCTTTGGTCGCTGCTCGGTGAACGCGGCGTCGATATGCTTGCCTGGGAAAGCTTCGGTGCCGGCTGGGTCACCGATGTCGTCAAGCAGCTGAAGCTGAAGGACGTACGCAAGTTGGAGGCCGATTACGGTCTGCTGCCGAACCTGGCAGAAGTCGATTTCGACCGCGATGTGGTTTTCACCTGGAACGGCACCACCTCCGGTGTCCGCGTTCCCAATGCCGATTTCATTCCTGCTGACCGCAAGGGTTTGACGATCTGCGATGCCACCTCGGCGGCCTTCGCGCAGGATATGGACTTTGCAAAGCTCGACGTCGTCACCTTCTCCTGGCAGAAGGTTCTGGGCGGCGAGGGTGGCCACGGCGTCATCATTCTTTCGCCGCGCGCTGTCGAGCGTCTGCTGAGCTACGCGCCGGCATGGCCGCTGCCGAAAATCTTCCGCATGGTCTCCGGCGGCAAGCTCATCGAAGGCATCTTCACTGGCGAAACCATCAACACCCCGTCCATGCTCTGCGTTGAGGATTATATCGACGCGCTGCTGTGGGCGAAGAACCTTGGTGGCCTGAAGGCGCTGATTGGCCGTGCTGATGCCAATGCCAAGGTCATCTACGACTTTATCGAGAAGAACGACTGGATCGCCAACCTGGCCGTCAAGCCGGAAACCCGCTCCAACACCTCCGTCTGCCTGAAGATCGTCGATCCCGACGTACAGGCGCTGGATGCTGCTGCGCAGGCAGATTTCGCCAAGGGCATCGTTGCCCTGCTTGAAAAGGAAAATGTCGCCCTCGATATCGGCGCTTACCGTGACGCACCGTCCGGTCTGCGCATCTGGGCCGGCGCAACCATCGAGACGGCCGATATGGAAGCCGTCATGCCCTGGCTCGCCTGGGCCTACCAGACGCAGAAGGCAACACTTTCCAAGGCTGCCGCCTGATTTTGATACCGGCCCTGCGTTGATGCAGGGCCGCCGATTTCCCGCTTTTAAAACTGCACCGTTTTTCAAGGAGCCCCTGAACCATGGCACCTCGCGTACTCGTATCCGACGAACTGTCGGAAACCGCCGTCCAGATTTTCCGTGATCGTGGCGTCGAAGTCGATTTCCAGCCGAAACTCGGCAAGGACAAGGACAAGCTGGCTGAAATCATCGGCAATTACGATGGTCTTGCCATTCGTTCCGCCACGAAGGCGACCGAAAAGCTGATCGAAGCGGCGACCAATCTCAAGGTCATCGGCCGCGCCGGTATCGGCGTCGATAACGTCGATATCCCGGCCGCTTCGCGCCGCGGTATCATCGTCATGAACACGCCGTTCGGCAACTCTATCACCACTGCCGAACATGCGATTGCGCTGATGTTCGCCGTCGCGCGTCAGCTTCCGGCTGCCGATAGCTCCACGCAGGCGGGTAAGTGGGAAAAGTCGAAATTCATGGGTGTCGAAATCACCGGCAAGACGCTCGGCGTCATCGGTGCCGGCAACATCGGCTCCATCGTCTGCTCGCGCGCACTTGGCCTGAAGATGCACGTTCTGGCCTACGATCCCTTCCTGTCGCCGGAGCGCGCGCAGGAAATGGGCGTGACGAAGGTTGAGCTGGACGAGCTGTTGGCGCAGGCCGATTTCATCACCCTGCATGTGCCGATGACCGACAAGACACGCGGCATCCTCAATGCCGAAAACCTTGCCAAGACCAAGAAGGGCGTACGTATCGTCAATTGCGCCCGTGGCGGTCTGGTGGATGAGGCGGCTCTTGCCGACGCCATCAAGTCCGGCCATGTCGCCGGTGCAGGCTTTGACGTTTTCGAAGTCGAGCCCGCCACCGAAAGCCCGCTTTTTGGTCTTCCCAATGTCGTCTGCACGCCGCATCTCGGCGCTTCGACCACGGAAGCACAGGAAAACGTTGCACTTCAGGTTGCCGAGCAGATGTCGGATTATCTGGTCAAGGGTGCCGTCTCCAACGCCATCAACATGCCATCGATCACGGCGGAAGAAGCACCGCGCCTGAAGCCCTTCATCCGTCTGGCGGATGTTCTCGGCTCCTTCGTCGGTCAGGTGCAGGAAAGCGCCACCAAGGAAATCGAAATCCTTTATGATGGCGCAACCGCCAACATGAACACCAAGGCGCTGACCAGCGCGTTGCTGGCGGGCCTTATCCGCAGCCAGGTTGCGGATGTGAACATGGTTTCCGCGCCTGTTATGATCAAGGAAAAGGGTGTTATCCTGTCCGAGGTCAAGCGTGACAAGACCGGCGTTTACGACGGTTACATCAAGTTGACGGTCAAGACTGAAAACCAGGTTCGCTCGGTTGCTGGTACGGTGTTCTCGGATGGCAAGCCGCGCTTCATCCAGATCAAGAACATTAACATGGATGCGGATGTTGGATCGCACATGATCTACATCACCAACACCGACGTTCCCGGCATGATCGGCTTCATGGGCACCACGCTTGGTGAGGCTGGCGTCAACATTGCCAACTTCCAGCTCGGTCGTGAAAAGGAAGGCGGCGACGCCATCGCGCTTCTTTATGTCGATGGTCCGGTTTCCGAAGACGTGCTGGACAAGCTGCGCGCCAACCCGGCAATCCGCCAGGTCAGGCCGCTGACATTCAACATCGACTGATACCTATCGTTCCTCCCAAGGGGACAATAAGGGCCGGTGCAGGGGAAACCCTGTGCCGGTTTTTTTGTTTCTGAACCGCCGGTTTCACCGAAATGTGTGCGTATTTCTCTCTCTGGTTGCATATCACGAAAAATTTAAGGCGGGCATACTAAAAATGATGATCATGAGTTGCTATATCGCGTGCTGATATGCCGCTCATGGGAGGGTGGCCAACAGGAGATAGTGATGTTTGCTGCCTTTCGGCGCTTCAAAGGTTTGTTCGCAGTCGCCGCGCTTGGTATCGCGGTATCTTTCGTAGCCGTCGATATGGCGGAAGCACGCCGTGCGAGCGGCGGTTTCGGTAGCCGCGGCACAAGGACGTTTTCCGCGCCGCCGTCGACCAGCACTGCCCCCGGCCAGACCGCGCCGATCAACCGCAGCATGACTCCTAACACCCAGCAGAACCAGGCGACGCCCGGTGCTGCACAGCCGGCGCGTCCCGGTGCGCAGGCACCGCAGCAGAGCCGTGGCCTGTTTGGCGGCATGATGGGTGGCTTGATGGGCGGACTGCTGATGGGTGGCCTGTTCGGCATGCTCATGGGCGGCGGTTTCGGCGGCATGGCCGGTTTCTTCGGTATGTTGCTGCAGGTGGCGCTGATTGGCCTTCTGGTCATGTTCGCCATGCGTTTCTTCGCATCGCGCCGTCAAGGCCAGCCGGCTTTCGGTGGCGCAGGCGGATCGCAGCGCACGGATCATTCCGGCTCCTCCTTTAATGGCGGCCCGCAGGCAGGTCCTTCCGCATCCTCGTTCAAGATTCCGAAGATCGGCGCGCTTTCCGGTGCTGCGGGCGGCGCAGCCGCGGCCACTGCCGCAACCGCAAAGCCGGTGGCACATGCCAATGCAATGTCCGAAGGTGACGAAATTGGCATTACCCAGAGCGATCTCGAAGTCTTCCAGAAAATGCTGCAGGATGTTCAGGCTGCCTATGGGGCTGAAGATTACGGCACGTTGCGCAAGCTGACGACGCCGGAAGCCATGTCCTATCTTGCTGAGGAACTGAGCGACAACGCGACGAGCGGCGTGAAAAACGACGTGCGCGACGTCACGCTGCTGCAGGGCGACGTTGCCGAAGCCTGGCACGAAGAGGGCCAGGACTATGCAACGGTAGCCATGCGCTACTCCGCCATCGACATTATGCGCGACCGCACCTCCGGCAAGGTGATCGAAGGGGACGAGCAGCATCCGTCCGAAGCGGTGGAAATGTGGACCTTCGTGCGCCGTGGCGGTAACGACAACTGGCAGGTCGCCGCCATTCAGGCCGCTGCCTGAGACGACGCGTAGTCTTGTCTGAATGAAACAGCCCGGAGGTTTTACCAACCTCCGGGCTTTTGCGTGCCGCGATGCGTGATGCCGCGACATTGTCTTTCGTCGATAATTCAGTGATCGCGGTGGCAGATCGCAACTCTCCAAAAAAATGACTGATAAATCTAACGGGTGATATCTGTATCGTCCCGCGAGTAGCTGTCCGCATTTTCCTTGCCATGCAGGGGTTTGCGCCCTCTTCGTCGAGGTGTGGCGCTGACGCATAGCTCTTTTGCTCCACGGAATTGCCGTTTTTCATTCATCCGGTGTTCAGTCCGCGCATCCTAACCAGCATGCGTACACGTCAATGTTACTTTTCGCGCCGGTTCTAAACCGCTTTGGGAAGGGAACCACAGGCGCAAAACAGCGTTGACAATCCAATTCCCGGCCCGCCTCCCGCAAGCCGGGCTGGGTGGCCGGGCAATGCACGGCCCGCGAGAACGGAGAGCTATCGAGATGAAACGCTTTGACCTGATCGACGGGATGCGTGGTTACTTCCTCGTCTTCATGCTGATCAACCATCTGGTGTTTGCAGGCGGTTTCTGGCTGGTGGAAATCAATCACCGCCAGTTTGCCTTCGTGGAAGACGCGCAGGGCTTCGTCTTTCTGTCTGGTCTGCTGATCGGCATGGTCTATGCCCGCAAGATGATGAAATATGGCTATGACGCCGGAAAACAGATGATCTGGAACCGGGCGATGGAGCTCTATCGCTATGCGATGGGTCTCGTCATCGCCGTGCTGTTCTTCCGCATGGTCATCCCGCATGCGCCGTACATCTGGTACAACTGGCTGGGCATGACGTCGTTCGACGATCCGCTGCGTCTGGCGGCGATTGCCACATTCCTCTTTCAGCCGACATTCATGGATATTCTGCCGCAGTACATTGTTTACATGCTGTTCGCACCCGTCCTCGTTAAACTCTGCCTCGACGGCAAATGGGCTTATGTCATGGCAGGCTCGCTGCTGGTCTGGATGGCCGGCCAGCTCGGTCTTCAGCAGATCGTGACGACGCCTCTCAATGAACTCGTCAAGGGTGCCGACGAGCAGGGTATCCGTGTCAGCTTCAACCTTCTCGGTTGGCAGCTTGTATTCTACTCGGCGCTGGTGCTGGGCGCGATGACGGCGCAGAACCGCATTCCGTGGAAGGCGATCTTCTCACCGCAACAGACATGGCTTCCGAAGGCGGCACTTCTCATCTGCCTGTTTTTCATGCCGCTTCGTATTGCAACCGCCTGGGGCCTGATGCCGGAATTCGTGATGGGCAAGTTCTCCACGATGGAGATCCGTGCCGATTTCGGCCCGGTCTACCTCATCAATTTCCTTGCTGTTGGTGTGGGTCTCACTTGGCTGGTGATCGCCGGTCCGAAGCATCACCGCCCGATCGTCCGCTCGATTGCGCAGGGCGTGATCTGGGTGCTCTCGCTGAAATTCCTGCAGCTGCTCGGCCGCCATTCGCTTCAGGTCTATGTCTGGCACGTGGCTATCGTCTATGGCGTCTATTATCTGGATGGCCGTACGGCCGAACTGTCGCAGGTCAGCAAGACGCTGATCGCCCTTACCGCAATAGGCTTGCTGGCTTTGCCGGCCCTGTGGAGGGAGCGCGACAAGTGGATTGGCAGCAGCGGCCAGAAGACGGCGGGCGCTTAACAACCGGTCACCACCTCACTCTGATGGCTTTACGGGGCGGTTTTCCGCCCCGTACTTGCGTGCGCGGCCATTCCTTTCTATATGCAGCCCTTAAATCCGCATGATGGCGAGGCAGGACAGTCTTTTTCGACTAAGGCTTCCCGCAGCGGATGACCGACAGGCGGCGGGGCCTTTACCCCCGTTATGACTGACGATGGGAAAAAACGTGAATACGCTCGATTTTGACAAGAGGCCGGAAGACACCCGGATCGTTGTCGCCATGTCCGGTGGCGTCGATTCTTCGGTTGTGGCCGGTATCCTCAAGCGCGAGGGCTATGACGTCCTCGGCATAACTCTCCAGCTTTACGACCACGGTGCGGCTGTGCACCGCGCCGGCTCCTGCTGTGCGGGACAGGATATTGACGATGCGCGCAGGGTCTGCGAAACGCTCGGCATTCCCCACTATGTGCTGGATTATGAAGCGCGGTTCCGCGAAACCGTCATCAATCCCTTTGCCGAAGCCTATGCGATGGGTGAAACGCCGATCCCCTGCGTTGCCTGCAACCAGACGGTAAAATTCGCCGATCTGCTCGCCACTGCTCAGGAACTCGGCGCAGATGCGCTGGCGACCGGCCACTACATCCGCTCGCGTCCCAATCCCGTTGCCGGCCAACCAGGACGCCGCGCGCTCTATCGCCCGATCGATAGCGATCGTGACCAGAGCTGGTTCCTGTTTGCAACGACGCAGGAGCAGATCGACTATCTGCGGTTTCCGCTCGGCGGTCTCTCCAAGGCCGAAACACGCGCGCTGGCGGAAGACATGGGTCTCGTCGTCGCCAAGAAGGCCGACAGTCAGGACATCTGTTTCGTACCGCAGGGCAAATATACCGATATCATCAACAAGCTGAAGCCAAATGCGGCGTTGGCGGGCGATATCGTCCATCTGGACGGGCGCGTACTCGGCCGCCATGACGGTATCGTGCATTATACCATCGGTCAGCGCCGGGGTATTGGTGTCGCGACTGGAGAGCCGCTGTACGTCGTGCATCTCGATGCGCGTGGCCGCAGGGTCATCGTCGGTCCGCGGGAGGCGCTGGAGACCCGCCGTGTCTATCTGCGAGACATGAACTGGCTTGGCGATGGCGCGCTTGCGGACGAGGCCCGGCAGGGCTTTGCCTGCTTCGCCAAGGTGCGCTCCACCCGCCCGCCAACCGAAGCGATGTTGCATGCCGATGAAAACGGCATCTACGTGGATTTGATGACCGGCGAGGCGGGTGTTGCTCCTGGTCAGGCCTGCGTGCTCTATTCTGCACCGGGCGCTGATGCCCGCGTTTACGGTGGCGGTTTCATCGAACGTTCGGAACGCTCGGTGGACGCCGAGGCTTCGCTGAAGGCACTTTTGGAAAAGCCGGTTGCTGCCTGAAACAATTCGGTTTTCACCGTCGTGTGGAAAGCGAATTTTTTGCGCGTCATGCGCTTGACACTTTGGGGAGCGGCACCTTATAAGCCGCTCATCCTGATGGAGCGGACGGTCACATGGCTGTCACGTTTTCCCTGTGGCGGGGTAGCTCAGGTGGTTAGAGCAGCGGAATCATAATCCGCGTGTCGGGGGTTCAAGTCCCTCTCCCGCTACCATTCATCTTCAATGAGAAAAGCAAAGTTTGCGTCGTCTTCTGGATGTACCCTGTAGCGCGGTTTCGGAATTTTGACATACGAAATCGGAATTTCTTGCAATTCCGGAAGGTCTGTCAAAACTAGAGAAACGCCGATTTCCCCCCGGCCTCTTTGCCTTTTTGCTTTGCCCCCGGTAAGGTCCCGCCCACAATTCGGGAGAAGAAAATGAGAGCTCTAATGATAGCGCTTACGTTTAGCATCGCGGCTTCGAGCGTCCAGGGGCAAGAGTTCAAAGACAGCACCGAGACCGTTCTTACAGCGGACCAGAAAGCAGCTCTTTTGTCGCTCCTCCTTACTAACGTGACCGACCCTTTCTCAACCCAAATCGTGCGGCTACATCAGTCTAGCACTAAGCCTGATAACTACTGCGGCTTCCTCAATTCCAAGAATCTAAACGGCGCCTACACTGGCTTTAAGCCGTTCCGCTTCATTCCCGACGGGCCGCGAATTTACGTCGACGCAGCCTGCGACTAACCGTGCCCTATCAACCTAAATACGCTTGGAAGCGCACGCAGATCGACGCGAACGATCCGCCGACTGATTTTGACTGGATCGGTTACGACGCCGATGGTGCTGTAGGTCGAGTGAGGAAAGAGATGCACGGCCCGACAAAGGGCAAGTGGCAATGGGCGGGTTGGTACCCTCGCACCTTTAAGGGTACGCCCCCCACACCCAATCTTGGCTATGCTCCCTCGTGCCGCCTAGCGATGCAGAAATGCGAAGAATATTGGGACCGCTCGAAGCAGATAATGAAGTAGCGTTGAGGGGGCTTTAAGCCATCCTTGAGGACGCCTTAAAGCCCCTGTCTGTTCATATCGCGCAGTGCTGTTCCGAGGCCGGAAGGAAGCCATATCCACCAAGATGGTCGACGGCTTTTGTTATCAATTCAACACCCATGGGCGCGAGGCATCGACGCCACAAATCGGCAGGCGTGTCGGCGTTGCGGATAAAACACCAATCCTGAAACACAACATCGCCAGCGTCCATTTCGGCGGAGAGGTGATAGACGGTTCCGCCTGTTACACTTTCACCGGCGTTGATCGCGTCCTCGACAGCGCGTGGCCCTCGGTAGAGAGGGAGGAGCGATGGATGGTAGCCGATGCACCAGGTCGCGCGAGCTCGGACCGCCGGCGGAACATATGCAAAGGAACCCGCCGTTATTAAGAGGTCGATGCCTTCCGGCAGACTGAAATCTTTCAGCCCTCGGCCGCCGTAGGAAAACGTCTCGATGCCTGCACTTTCGGCCGCCGTGGCGAGCCTGTCCTCTCTGTTAGGAGCGGCCACGATCTGCACGGCGTCAGCGCCGCCGATCGCCCTCAACACCTTCTCTCCAATCCATTTCTGACCAATCAAAGCTATGCGCATTCCCGCACCTCTATCCCTTCAATGTATCTGAACCCCTGGACGGCGCGGAAATGGCCGCCGTAGCCTGATTTGGTCGATGTCCCTCGGCCAAGCTCCTTTTCGGTCGCGCCTTTCGGGCCGCCGTAGAGAACGCCGGAAACCTGCGTCCAAAGTGGGTCGCGCCGGAGGGCCGCAGCCAAGCCCGGATGAGAGGTGTGGAAAAGAACCGGCATGGGTTTGCCATAGCGGTTTTGCCCGCGTCGCCACGCGGCGCAAACCGCGTTCAGGAAGCGCGTGCCAACACCCGCCCCTTGCCACTCGGGCATGACGACAAGACGGCAAGCGCGAGCCTCTACGAGGCCCGGCCGGGTGGAGACCGCGAGGTGCGCCACCGGTTCGCCGTTGATGAATGCCACATAACAATCGGCCGCGATCATCAAGGGCATTTTCAGATAGTGATGTTGCTCAAAATAATGCCACCATCGCCAGTCGGTCTTTCTGATTTCCACGGTGATCTGCGGGCGTCGTCGAAGATACCTCCCGGTGAAAGCACCTGTCGCGGTATCAAAGACCCAATCCGGGTCGAGCCAATCGATGATGTCATAATGGCAGGAGAGCAGGACAGCCTGCCCGCCAGTTCGACGCCAAGCCTTGCCGAAGGCGAGCGCTCCAACGCGGGCGATTTGTCGATCGACGACAGACGTGAATTCGTCAATCACGATCTCTGTCGGCCGGTCGCATACGATGCGAGCTAGATCGGCGCGGAAGCGCTCTCCGTTCGACAAAACATGCCAGGGCCGCAACCAACTTGGCACCGAACCGAGGCCGACTGCGGATAGCGCTGCCGTGGCATTGTCGAAGGAGCCGGCCGCGTCAATGACATCAATAATCGGTTTGTCGGTTGGCCACTCAATTAAGGCGGTTTTGTCGGTGCCGAAGATGTGGCGGCCGAGCGTTGACTTTCCCGAACCGGAAGGGCCGACGACGAGGCCAAGGCGCCAATCCGTGTCCTCGATCGGGAGGTCGACGGAGAGTTCAAAGCGACTGCCGTCGTCGACATTAAAGAGGCTCCGGACGCGAGCCGCCCGGTAGCTGTCGAAACTTTCGCAGGTGTTGATGAGATCAAGTTTCAAGTCACCACCACCTTAATCTTGCAATTACGGATGGCGGAAAGCGCGTCATAGAGCTTTGCCTGCTCGCCTTCGCTTTCGCAGACGAGAATGACGCCCCACTGCGGTTTATAGCCGTACTTGTTTTTACCGGGGGAAGATTTTGGAAGTGGTGGAAGGTCTGTCGTTTGAGGCATTAAGCCGCTCCTTAAATCGCCGCTCCTGGCGGTCGGTTAAGGGCTCTGCTGGCCTCAAGTGATTGATGGTGCCGCAACGGCGGCACTTGATTTCGATATCGTTAGATATGGCGCCCTGTCCAGCCCGAAACAGCAAGGCTGAACAGGTGCCGCAACGAATGTTTTGCATATCAAAAAGCTCACGAGTCAGTCACAAGAAACCCGCCCTGCAGGGTACGGGTGCGACGGTTATCGTGTGTCGCTGTCGGACGGGTTAGGTCGCCAAACTTTGGCCCGTCGCTTGGGGTGTTTCAGCACCCCGGCCACCCGGTCTTGTCTGGGTGGCTGTTCGCAAATCCTACGGCCTTACGAGGCCGAGGCGGGGCACAAGTCCCTCTATGATAACGCACCGCTGAAGCCAGTTCACATCAGCTGTGGGAGCGGCAGCGCCACCGAAGGCCGGGGCAAACCTGTAAGTGGAATTCGCGTCGTCATTGACCGCGTCACAGGGTATGCCGCCATAGACGATCGGCATCCATCCGCCTGCGCCCGAGTTGGCTCCCCACATCAAGCCGCCGCCAGTGTAGGTTCGCAGGCCATTGTTGGCGCGCGTGACGAAACTGGTCGTTGGGGTGCGCTGCAATGGATTGGCTTTGGCGAGCATGATTGCCGTGACTGTTTTCCCCGCCATTGAAGCACGCTCGGCCGCATCGAACGAGTTGGACAGGCTGGAGAAGTGCCCGTTTGCATCGGCCGGCTTGACCCTGGCAGAATAGGCCGCTCCGGAACCGGGGAAGATGTTGGCGGGGTCCGTATCCTTCGTGACGGTGTTACCTGCCACGTTCTGGAAGTTCACGGGAACCGTGCTCGGCCAGTTCGCGAGATCACCATTGCCAAAGAGATTGGCGCCGACCGGCAGTTCCATCCAGCTGACCGTCGAAAACGCAGCCTTCCGTGCTCTCCTGAATGTATCCAGAAGCGCATCGGTGACCTTTTGCGCACCGGCCGCATTGGCTTGAGTGTCCGAAGGGTGGACTACGGGCGTCGCCTCGCCAGTCCGGTACAGGCTCGCATCCTTGCCGGCGTCGATAAAAAGCTTGTGGCTGTCGACAACCGTAAGGCTCGGGAAGACAGAAGCTACGCCAAGAATGGCGTTATAGACCTTGTCGTAACCGGATGTGTCGCGCCACGGGTTTTGCGTCGTGATGACCTGCGGAACGCCTTGCCATTGCCAGCTTATCAGGCCGATGACCGACCAGAACAAGCCGCGTCCAATCGCCAGATCGTTGCCGGGCGTTTCAAACGTGGACATGTTGTGGCCGTGATGGATGATTGCCACGTCCGGTTTCGGAATGGCATCGACTGCGGCCGGTTTGCGCGAGGCCTCGAACATGCAGCCGGCAACCTGTCCCGGCAAAGAGGCGAGCCAGACATCAATGGTCTGCGATGTACCGTTACGCAGGGTCACCGGCGCTGCATATTCCTTCGGGCCATTGGCAGATGAACCTCCCCATTCGGCCCAGCGGTGCATGATGACGGTGGCGTTATAGAGATCGCCCAAAGCCACCGCGAATTTGTAATAGGTGCCGAACTCCGAATGCGCCGTGCTGTCGCCGTCGATAAAGATGACGACGTTTTCACCGGCTTCCAGCTTCGTCTTTATCGGGCCGAAAGCATTGGCAACGGATTGTTCGCCCCTCAACGGCGAGGGCATGAGCGACACGTCGGCCGGCTGCGCCAAAGGGATGTTAAGGGAGCGAAACAGCCCGTTCATTCGCCGCTCCACGCCTTGATGACCTTGCCGTCATTGTTGCCCGAAAGGGTGAGGCGCACATTCGGGCATTTGGCGAACCGGCGCATCGGCGGAATGGTGCTGGCGCTGATACCGCCAAGCGACACCCACGGAGCGGCAATATCTGCCTGCCCCTCGATGTTGACGACGGCGGAAGAGCCGGACGGAATGTCGGCCTGGATGGAAAAGTCACCAGCAGGGTTGAATACGCCGCCGATAGCGGTTGCTGTGTTCGCATTGAGACGCTCGGTCATCGTGTGTCCTTTTGTGTCTGGTTAAACTGAGGGGGCGAGAATTTGCGCCGCACGCTCGGCGCCAAAGAGGTCGGTGGCGATCTGCACCAGGAGCTGCCACAGTTCATGGTCGCTGCGGTAGGAGTTGGCGCTTTCGAAAATTCTGCGGACGCGAAAGGGCTGCTGGTCCATTGCCGCCCCGACCTGATCAGCCTCGGCGTTGGTCATACGCGTCCAGAGATCAACCGAGTAAACGACCGTTACAGGATCGGGAACTACCGGGGCCTGAAACTCGCCATCCACCAAAAGCCACCCGAGCTGCGGAACGGCTTCGCCGGTCTCAAGCTCGATCATCTCGAATTGAGACGGCAGCGAAAGCATGGACACATCAGTACTCAGGCAGACCGCGGTCCCACCCACGACAACAACCTTCATCGTTCCCGATGTGTCAGCGCCACCCGTGAATTCGTAAAACAGCCGGCTCCATACATAGAGGTCCGCACCGTCCGACTGCCGCCGCCAGAACAGGGCATTGGCAGGCATACCGAACGGTATTTCGTCGGGAACATAGCTTTCCCACACACCACGATTTTTCATGAAATCACCTTTACCCGGTCGCTACCGTTACCCAGTTGCCGCTAACGTCTGTTTGCTGAACGGTTCGATGCCGGACGTTTCGAACTCCCCAAGCACCATCTAGAAACAGGCCAGTTACGAACGCGCCAGACGGGGCTTCATTCCAAACAAATGCAGTAGTGCCAAACTCGGCTAGAGCACCAAGGCGCACTTGCCGAGCCACGGACGGAACAACGTCCATAACGGTTCGCGCTTGCGCTGCCGTGAGGTCCTGCACATCGCCGGTTCCTGCGGCAGTCCTTCCTTTGATTGTTGCCGTAGCAACATTCGAAAGCAGTGCATTTGTAACAATGCTGTTCGGTGCCTTCTTCAGAACCTTGGCTGTCGCGTCTGCGAAAACTGCCATATCATTGGCCACTACGCCGCCGTTGGGTCCGGTAACGTCTCCGACCGTATCACTAGAGCCGTCAATCCTTTTCCATGCCGTCCACGTACCGCCCGCTTGCCTTCTGTGCCAGATGATGTTTGTACCGCTGAGATTGTATGCGGTTTGAACACATCCGCCGCTTCCGAAGCTGGTTTGATCCATGACAAACGAGCCGGAAGAAGGTGGGTTTGATGGTACCGACGTACTTCCCCACCGATACGAACAGGTTGCGATGGGCAGGCTGTTGAGATCGTCTGTTGCGGTCAGCAGAACGCCGGTGCCACCCAAACCAAACGCGCCGACGATCATGGAAGCACCCGAACGGGTGTCGGTGACACTATCCTGTGGGTATGTCACAGGACTATCTCTGAAAGCGCCGATCCAAGCTAACTCAATCACTCCACCCGCAGAGTTGGTGAAGTCAATTCTAACGTTGATAATAGTCGAGTCTTTCCAGTCCGATCCGCCTGCCGTCAAATCCCACATATCGAGAACAACAGTAGTCCAATCACCAGAATTCTCCCTAGTCCATGTCTTTCTGTACGAGGAGCTGTAGGCATGGCCAGAGGTAGAATACAGGACGATGTTTTCTAAGGAACCCGCCGTCCTTTTCATCTTGAACGCGATGTAACGCGCTCTACTTCCCGGAGCGCCAACCGCGAAAACGAACTGCGGGTCTGTCCCGGTAGATGTCAAAACAAGATTTTCACCATTCTGCGACTTTGAGTAGCCAGAAGATGAAAGGGCATTTAGCCGAGAGAACCCGCTAAACAAAACCTCAGCCGAAAGCATACCGGCTGCCTTCAACCCCGGAGGAAGAACAGTGTCGGATATCTCTCCAGTCAGGAGATTTGATGCATTCTTTGCAAAGTCCTCCGTGGCAATCTTCACCCACGCGGAAATGTCCGCATTGAGCTTTCGCCTGAAGAACACAGTGTTGAGCGCACCGACGCTGAAATACCACTGGAACATCGCCGCGCCATTGTGAACGCTTGTGAAGCAATTACCGGCCCCGGCTCCTGGCGGGCCATTCACTATAGCAACGTTGCTGTTCGCGACGCCTACCCATCCGGTTTCGCTGATAACGTCGAGAGCATTGGCAGCTGTCACAAAGGCGGGCGACCCCTGCAACCGCGTCGGCAACTGGGCATTCGGGATCGCTCCAAGCGCAGCATAAGCCGCAGAACTGTTGAGGGCGGCAATCAGCGATTTGCCGAAGGGCGAGAGATCAGCAAGGGAAGCTTCGCTGTTCTCACCAAAGGACAGGACCTTGCTGGCGGCAGGTGTCAGCGCCGCAAGACCGGACAGCACTGCGTTGTTAAGGCGCTGGATTTGGGTCGCCAGTGCCTGCGCGTTGGCAACGCTCTGCTGACCATAGGCTGTATCGCGCATGATCGCGTAGGGGTAGGTTCCGCTCGCTCCCTTCCACTTGGTCGCGGCCGTTATCTTCGTATCGGTGTCGACCGTGACGATCGGCATGGCGTTGCCGTTAGCCGCTTCCGGATAGACAATGCCGCCAACGACAAGCGAAGTCTGCCAGCCGGTACCAGTACCGGTGATGACATTTGATCCATTGGTGAGCGTGATGGTGCCCGTGGCGTAAGGTGCAGTCATGTTCAATCTCGCTTCGGGATGCCAAAGATGTAGTAACGGATGCCGACGACCGGCGATGATGGGTAGGTGTAGGAAACGGAGTAGCTGCCGCCACCGTTGTCGATGACGCGAGCGTAGGCGGGAGCTCCCGAGAAGGTCGTAAAGACGGCCGCGTCCGGGTAGATGGTCACATATGAACTGTCGCCTGAATCTCTCCAGCTAAAACCGACGGTCGGATGACGGACACGATGTTTGGCGGTAATCGGTGGGCGGATCATCTTGGAATAGGAGTTGTCGCCGCCATTCTGCCCGCTGAAACCGGAGTGCACCGTCATGTAGCGGACGATCGGATAGAAGTTCGTCGTGTCGATCGGGATGGACGTATTCTGTGCGCCGCTACCGACACCGAAGTAACCTTGGGCAAGCATCGAGATCGCCGGCCAACGGCTGTCGATAACGATGTCGGCGAAGGAAGGAGGATCGCCTGAACCCGGTCGCAGAAACTGCACAACGTCTTCGCCGTTCACGTTGAACATTCGGAAGACATCGTTGTTGCCCGTTGTCGGCGGTGTCTGGTCGTAGGCAATGACCATGAAGCGCGCCCGGCATCCACCATTCGGATTGCTGAAATAAAGCCGGTCACCGGCAATGCGCCAGTCCGCTCCGCTCTGTGCTTCGTGAGGATTGGCAGGATAGACGATCGTGCTGCCCGTATAGAAATTGACGATGCACATAGTTCCGTCAGGCACGGCCATCGGCAGCACATATTCCGAACCACCCGGAGGCACGTAGATATCATCAGCCGCAACAATTTTTGTAGGTCGATTGGAAGCATCGAAGGCGAGTTGCGTTCCGGAAGCGGTGTCGACATTGTAACCGGGCTTTGCAATGCGAAATCTGTCACTGCCTATATCGACTGCATAGTGCGCCGGATTGCGTGGTAATGGCTGGGCATCGACGATGCCGGCCTCATCACCCGGCAGGTTCCAGACCACGAGCTCGTTGGTCAGATAGTTGTAGTTCCCGGAGTTAACCGAACCGAACATGTTGGAGAGCGCCAGTATGTCGCCGAAGGTGCGGTAGTTATTATCAACGATGGTGCGGTTATTGAGCTTCCAGCCGAAGTCACTTTGATCGTTGAACGGCATCACGGTGGCGATGCGCTCGCCACGGCTTTCGTAACCGTAGGTGCTTAGGATCGAGCGCGCGTTGACGTAGTAATTGTCGGTGATGCGACGAACCAGGACATCAAACAGAGGCAGTGTGTAGTTTAGGCCGGGAAAATATGCCGCCCGGTAAAATACCCGGTTTTGGGGAACATCGGTCGGGTAGCGCCAACTGCGCATAGTGAAGTTATCGACGCTGGCGCCAGGCGGATAATTGTATTCGCCGTCCCGGAATGGCTGGGTGTCGCGGCCAGCAATCTTCGCCTGGACGGCGAATTTCGAATTGTAGAGGAAGGCTCCCAGCGTGCTGTCATGGGTCATGGCCGGGTCGTAAGTGCCCTTGGTCATCTTTAGGCTACCAACACCCTCGTAGTCGTCGCCGATATGAATTTGGATCATGAGCGAATCCTTATCCGCCCGTTCTTGATGTCGATCGTCATCTTGCCGTTGTTGCCTTCGATCAGGCCGGCTTTGATGGTGCCGATGTCGGCGACGGCAAGCTTTGCGCCTTCTTCACCGAATGTGAACACGCCTTGGCCGCCCGAGCCGTCCGGGGCGACAATGATAAACCGGTCCGAATAATGGATTTCCTGCGCCTTCAGAACGCCGCCCTGATTGATGATTTCGAGGATGAATGCTCCCAGCGCCGTTTGGTCACCTTTTTGGGCACGCACCGCAAATTCGACGTTTGCAAGAGTGTCGCCGACCGTGGTGGCTTTCATCGAAAGATAGCCCTGCGCCGACACGCCGTTCACTTCCGCCCGCACCCCGTTGAGACTTGTCGCGAACGCGGAGTCGGCCTCGGCCCGTGCCGTTTTCTCTTCGATGACATCCGCGCGGGCCTGATCTACCTCAGCCTTAACAGTCACGATACTGCCGGCGAAAGCCTCATCAGCTGACGCGCGAGCAAGCCTTTCCTCGACGATTGATGCATTGGCATTCGCGACATCTGCTGAGACTGTCGTTATTCTCTGCGCAAGCGCCGCGTCCTCTGTAGCTCTGACGGTGCTTTCCGTTTGTATCAGCGCCTCAGTCGTATCAACCCGCGCCGTTACGGATGAAATCTCCTGTGCCGCTGCTTCATCTGCAGTGACACGCAGGCGTTTTTCGGTGGCGATCGCAGCGAAGGCTTTTCCGGCCGCCGCTCTCAGCTCCTGCCGATCGACCTGGCTGGCGCTGCCTTCCAGTGAAAGCGCCACTGCGATTTCTTCCATGCGCTGGAAGACGTTGTCCATGTCTCGATTGAGGCGGGTGATGGTCTCCTTCACGTCGTCGCGAACCTGCCCGAGACCGACTGTTACATCGGAAGGATCAATGTTCGGCGTCCGGACCGGAAGCCAGCCGCCCCAGTCGGTCGGGCGGTTCGAGGTGGGAACGAACTTTCCGCGCGCCTGGTAATCTGCATTACCGGCAAGCACGGCATTCAAAATCCATGCATAGGGAGGCTCGTACATGACAGTGGCATCGCCGCTATCGAACACGAGCTCGTCTGTCGCCGTCAGTTTCACCTGGACGCGCACATAGCTGACATCGTCCTGACCGGGTGCGCAACGCACCTCGATCGTCGGGTAACGCGGATTGCCTTCAGCGTCGGGAAGCGTGGCCGGAAACACCTGCCAGCCGTACATGGGCTGCGGCGGTACCGGAACGGGACCAATCCAGCCAATGACGGGCGGCACGATGATCGACGGCGGATCATAGTCGGACGGGTCGATTTCCTTGATGACGACGCGCTGAAGGCGGCCGGGCATCGGGATTGCCCGCACAACCAGAAACTTCTTGTTCGAATAGCCGTTTTCGTCGCTCGACCATGCAACGGGGTCGTTAGGCTCAAGTGCTGCCGCATTCGGCGGCAAGGTTAGTTCGTGCGTGCGCCAGCGCTGTTCATCCAGAATCATCGTCGAAGTAAGGGACTGCACCTGGGCAGATATGAACACGGCGTCGAAACGGAAAGACACAGCCAGACGCTCGCCACCGTCACGGGCAAGCAACTCAGGCGATGACTGTTCCCGAGCGTCCTTGTCGGCCCAGCGCTGCGCCGGTTCCGGATATACACCGGTGATGGTGTTGTGCGTGGCTGCGATCGTCGGGAAGGGTTCAAAGTCCTGGTCGGACGTGACGACAATTTCCCGATCGGAAAAACTATAGACGGCGGCACCTGGCGCGCCGATGAGCACTTTGATCCGGCCACCCACTTCGGCCAGCCGGCCGCTGCAACCGAGGCGCAAATCCTCGATTACATCGAGGCCTTCCCGATCGACGGTGACTTCCAGGCCGCCCTGGAACTGGCGACGGCCGCCGCCCATATCGCGATCGGCTTCGTTGAGTGCAGCAATCCACGAGGAGACCGGGAAACGGTAGGCGGAGAAGTTGCGGCCGCCGTGAACCCACCGGCCATTGTAATAGATGCCGCGCGCGATGTTGTAGATCATCAGCGGCAGGTTATTGCTCGTTTCCCAAGTCGAGGGATCGTGCCAGCGGTGTGGGCCATTGCCGCCGACGCTGCTGTCCTTGCGGATGTCGTAGAGCCGCATAGGTCGCGGCTGGTAAAGGCCCTGCGGGAAGCCGTTGCGGAACAGCTCCTCGTGGCGACGGGCGGTTACGATGACGATCTGGCAACCACGACCGATCATCGTGTCCTTGTACGGGCGTTCGGCGCGGCCACCAAAACGCGACAACAAAAAGCTGTCGGCCGTGGTCTGCGATCCATCGAGATACTTGAACCAGAGATAGTCCACGCCGTTACGCCGGTATTGCGCGACGGGAAAGCCACGGCCGTCCGGGTGCGGTTCATTCCAGAGGATCGTACCGGCCGTATCACCGAACCACGTAGCATCCACGCCCTGCGGACCGGCATAGGAGGGGAGGCAGGAAATCTCGATGACTTCTGTCGCATAAGCGTTAGGGGTGTTTTCTTCCTCGCCCCAGCTTCCGAAATACGCGCGGCGTCCCGCCGTTGCCCTGGTGCCGATCAGATAGGCGCGTGGGTTGCTTTCTCCCATCTGGATCGAGAGCTTGACGCCACCGGTGCTCTGCTGGTTCTTGCGGGCATCGCGCCGCGCCTTCGCCTGCTGGTAAAGTGACAGGCCGACATTGATTGCAAGGCCGATTGCGAGCTTGACGAAAGTACCGGCAGACAGGATCGAACCGGCAATACCGGCGATCAGACCGCCGACGGGCGCGGCTTTAACAGCCGTCGCGGCAAACAGCAGAAATGCGAGTGTCCATAAAAGGCGCTTCAAAGCCATTCTAACCCACCTTGAAGCACATGGCGGCTTTGAGCAGATCGACAGTGCCGATGCCCGTTTCGCCGAGAACAAAGATGCGTTCGCCATTGACGACGCCAAGCGCATGGCCGATCGGCCCGCCGACTTCGATTGCGGCGATATCGCCCACACGGGCTTCGCTCGGATGGATGACTGGCAGCATCGAGCCGACCAGTTCGCCCAGCGTCTCGAAACCGAGATCGCGGATCAGGCGGGCGGCGCTGGCGGCATCATGGTAACGGTCAATGGCAAAGCCGGTCATGTCGACGCCGGTCTGTGCCTTGACGAGGCGGCCGGCAAGTCCGGGGCCGCAATCGTGATCGTACCAGGCAAAGGGCTTGGCCTTGATATCGTCGATCGCGGTTTCGAATTGCCGTCTCCAGTCGGCCAAGCGGGTGAGCGTGATCATTTCGTCCCCCACGGAACTTCCCAGGTGTCGATCTGGCCGGCGTAGAGGTAGAATTCGTCGTTGTCGCGCAGGCGCTGTGCCTCATAGGAGGTCTTTTCGGGATTGGTGCGGCCGAGCATGCGCATGACCTCGGAAACGACCTTCAGCGTTGCCTTGCCCTGTCCACCGACGCGCGGCACCTTGATCGGCGCGCCGTCAACGATACCGATAAAAACCGGCTCTTCAGGCGCTGCCGGCATGCCGGTGTCCGGACGCAAGGTGATGTCGTGGATCTCGACGTAAGCGCGGTGCACGTCATATTCGCGGGTGATCTTGCGGGCGATATCGGCGATCTTCGAAAGGTCGATCGTCACGGTCTGGATTGTGAAATCCGAAACACGCGGGATATCGCCGATCGAAAGCAGGTTGCCGCCGCCATAATAGGGCCGCGTCACGGTCGTGCCGTTCTCGCCCTCGATGACGGTCAGGCCGAGATCCTCGTCACCGCTCCAGACGCCGAGACCTTCTTTAAGGCCGGTCTGTCGGTTCTTGGCGACAATCCAGACCGCCTTCCGGTCGACAAGGCTGTCATCCTTCACATTGTTGAGGATCTCGGTGATTTCGGTTGGTTGGTTTCTCACGTCAGCTCCTCTTCTTCTGGAGTGCGGTAAAGGCCGCGCCCTCTGTCACCGATCGGCGTGCGGTTCCGGGCTTGTGGGTGGTGGGCTGGATGATCATGGCGCAGGCCGGGCGGGCGAGCGTGACGGGGGCGCCGATGGCGAGCGTCATGGGCAGGCGCGGATACACGCGGATGTCGGCAATCCCGCCCGCCGTGCCGATCACGTCCTGCGACACTTCGACAAAGGCGTAGCGCGGCGCTTCCTGCGTGCCGTAGACGATCTGCATTTTATCGCCTTCGGTCAGAACGTAGTTCGCCGGCAGGCCGTTTACCTGGGCGAGATAGCGGTTGCCCGTCGCGCGGATTTTAACGGTCGCGCCGGCAACAATCGTGCCTTTCGGATCGGCGGCCGGGAACGGCGACAAGGGGTCGACCAGCAGGAAGGACTGCTTTGCGCCTTCCAGCGCCCGGATGCGGGCAGCTATTCTTTTCAGCTCCGCATGCAAGCCACGGCCGAGCGTGACGGTCGCCCGCCAGAACGGGTCCGCCAGTTCGGCCTGCCAGAGATCGCCGTTACCGTCACCAGACAGTTCGTCGTTGCGCTGGATGTCCCATTCGACGGTTTCGATCGGCAGGATGTCGTTGATACGGGCAAGGGAAAGCGGGGCGACCATCAGCGCAACCTCGGATCGCTGTCGATCTGCGCCATGCGGTTCGGCAGATTGCTGTCATAGGTTTCGACAATGCTTAGCGCGATTTCAGGCGCGTCCTCGGCAACGACCTTCTTGACGATCGGAATGATGTTGCCGCTGTCATCGACTGACAGGCCAAGCTTTATCGCAAGCTCGATACGCTGCCCGCCGGCGCCGGCGCTGATGTTGCCGGCCTGCTTTTGCGACATCAGCGGCGAGACATCGGCCGAAACACCGAGACGGCCGGATGCATCGCGGGTGAGCGGCATGATCGCTTCTGCACCATCTTCGCCCATCAGGCCGGCGCCTTTGGCGAAAGCGAACATGGTGGGTCTGTTCACGACCTGGTTGGAAAAGCCGTTGATGCCATCAAGGAAGGTGCCGCCCTTGGCATAGAGACCGCCCGGAGCGGACGGGAAAGCACCCTTGCCACCGCCGAACAGACTGCCGAGACCGCCAAGCAAGCCGCTGAAAAGACCGCCGCCTGAACCGCTCGATGCGCTGGACACGCTAAACATGCTGTTCAGGACATCGTTCATGAGCGTGTCGGCAATCCGCTGAAGCGCTTTCACACCGGCGTTGCCGAAAGCATCCCAGACGCTTTCGCCTTGGCGCAATCCGTCGAAGAAGGTCGATGTGAAATCGCCGGCCAGATCGCGGGCATATTGAAGCTGAAGGTTTGTCCGGAGGAGACCGGCCTCGTAGCTGTTGAAATCGACCGGCAGGCCGGATGACCGAAGGCCACCGGCAATCTGCTGGTCGATTGCGGAGCGGCCGAGCTGCTCGCGTTCAAACAGCAAGTCGGCCTTCAGCTTGGCAGATGCCGCCGCCTCGGCATATTTCTTGAAGGCTTCAACGCGGCTGTTGATCGCCTCGACCTGTGCGGCGGAAAGCGAGCGGCCCTTCTCCTCGGACTGCTGAAGCAGATCGAGCTTGAAGCGCAGAGCGTCGGATGCAACGCCGGTCTGTCCCGCAAGTTCAGCCTCAAGTTTCATCTGGGCAACGCGGTCATCGGCCGTCTTGATCAGATCGCGATAAGCGTTGGCGGTCGAACTGGCGGCACGCTCGGCCGCGCGATCGCGGTCGCCAATAGTGATTGGTTTGGAGCCCGGCAGGGGGACATTCGTGCGGTTGCCGTCGGAATTGATTACGGTAGGATTCTGGTTGTCGATCCTCCGAAGCGCGTCCTGATAGACGCCGTATGCGTCATCACGTTGTTCACGGTTCCTCGCATTGGAAAGAGCTGTTTGATACAGCCGCTGAGCATTTTCTGCTTGGGTCATCGCTGGAATTGCGATGCCAGCGAGTTCGCGAAGTGCCTTATTCAACTCTTGGACGGCGGAAACTTGATTCTGTGCCTTGCCACCAATCAGGCCAATTTGGTCGACCATTCCGGGAATGGCACGGGCGGTCTCGACAACGCCTTCATCCTTGAAGTCGCGCATTTCCTTTGCAAGCTTGCGTAGACCTTCAGGCACGTCATTGTTTGCTGCTATGCGTGCCATCGCATCGCGAAAGCGCAAGATATCAGGTTCACCGCTGCGGATAGAATCGCGCAACTCGATAAATGCTTGACGCCACTGTTTTACGACATTCGTGTCGGTGTCTTTCACATACGGCGCGATCATAGGTGAGTAGGAGCTGCGAGCGGTGGCCGCTTCCGCTATCAAGTCGCGGGCGTCCCGCAGGCGGTCGCGGATGTCAACGAGGGTGCCGGTAGAGCCCTCGTTGACATATTCCCGAAGCCCCGAAGCAGCCTCGCCATAGCGCTCCTTCAAAGTCTTGATCGTTTCGGCGTGCCCCTTCAGAACTTCGTCTGTCGACTTGGCTCCCTCTTTCGCGGACGTGAAATACTGGATTGCAGCAGCACCGGCCGCAATGACGCCGATCGTCACCAGCGAGACGGGTGACACGACTGACATAAAAGCAGCAGCTAAACCTCGAATCGGGTTCTGCATGCCGCCGATAATTGCCGAGAGCTGAGTGCCTTGCTGGAGAGCAATCTGTAATGGCGACATGCCCATTGCGGTGGTGACACCGATATCCTGCAATTGCGCAGCGATGTTGGCAGTCTCGAAACCCCTAACGCCAGTGTTTACGCTGGCTGCGACGGGTGTGTCCGCGATCGCTTTGTTGCGACCCTTGATCGCGTCGATGCTGGCAAGCGTTGATCGACGGCTACGATCAATCGCCGCTGTCATCTCATCGGCAGAGAGTGCGCCGGCAGCGTGCGCGCCCCGGATTTCCAACTGCGCCTGTTTGTACTGCATAATGACCGCATAGAGCGGATTGTACTTGGCGCGCAGGCGGTCCAGTTCAGCGCCGGTACCGCTTCCACCCAGAGGCGTCCGGAGACCTTCACCGGCAGCCCGGTTCAGTTTTTCCAGCTGCTCGGCTGTCTGATCGGCCGCAGTACCTATCGAGGATACGGCCTTGCTGGCCTCGGCGGCACCCTGTTGCGCCTTGCTCGGATCGATCTCGATTCGGGCGGAAATTCTCAATGGGTCAGCCATCAGCCATCCACCTCGTTGAGAACGCGCATCGCGACACCTTCCATGTAACGGAGATCGGCGAAAACATGCGCCGGCGCGGCGATGTCATCGAGGACGAGACGGCAGGCAGGATAATCGAGGCCAAGCCAGATCACTCCGGACATGCCAATAGCCATGCGCCACTGCGTTTCGCAGGCGCGGAAGGCGATGTAGCTATCCCAGGCGGTGGGCATGATCTGGATATCTTCCTCAACATCAGGTGCGGCGGTGAAACGAACGCCCATCTTTTCGAACTGCTTGCGGGCGTCGTCATCGATGGCGACGGGTTTGCTTCTGTCGGCACGGCCGAGGCGGGCATGCGCCCAGGCCGTAGCGACTAATTCGAGTTTCCCAGGCGGGCCTTGTCTTCGGAGATGGATTCCCGGTAGGCGCGGATAAGTGCGTTTTTCACACGGGTGTGGGCGCAGACGATTTCGACCGTTTCGGGATTGAAGGGAATGGCATTGTTATAGTCGTCAAAGACACCATCCCAGCCACGCAACACGTCGGTCAGGGATTTGAAGTCGTGGGCGGCAAGCTCATCATTGATCCTGCGCAGCTCCTCTCCCTCGGTCTCGGGTTTGACCTGCTCAAGAATGGCAAGGCGCTCTGCATCCCTCGCTTTGGCGCGATCTGGCGAGATCAGTGCGAACTGCGCGATGAACTCCTGTTCGAGCAGTTTTCCGGGAACGTGCGGGTTCGGCTCGATCACTTTTACGGGCCAGGGGAAGGTAAGTTCCTGAGAGAGTTTGAAGGCCATTTGAGTTCCCTTAAGCGCGCCTCAAAGGCGCAATGTCAGTCCCGGATGATGATGCCGCCCTCGGCCGGTTGGCTCCGGATTTTCGGGCAGGCCTCGTAATTGTGTTTGTTTGAGCCGCAATAGGCGCACCGCAGATGAAGCCGCGTTGCGCTGCCGTTCCATGTTTTCGGGCACGCTTCGAAGGTGTGGAGCTGGGAGCCGCAATAGGTGCAATAAATGCGCATCGGCTCCGGTCCTCACTGGAAGGTGAGCAGGATCTCGTCATTGCCTGCTGAGGTGGGCGTGAACATCAGCGGCAACGTGTTGTTCATGATGCGCTGCGTTTCGCCGTAGGTGGGGCGGCCGATCTGGACGGCAGGCGCATCGAACTTGACGATGTTACCTGCGACCGTGCCCTGCTGCGCAGAGAGGACGCCCTTGGTGTGGGCACGGGCGATCTGGAACCAGTTCTTGTCGGCAAGGTGCGTGGCTTCCATGATCGCGCTACCCGTCATTTGGCGGTCGGTCTGCTCGATCGATTCAGAGTTGATGAGCATGCGCGGCTCGATCTGGTTTGCCAGATCGAAGGTAATGCCCTCACAGGCGCCGGCGTAACCGAACAGGGAGAAAGCTGTATTCGCCTTGTTGACGGGAAGTGGCGCGATGAATTTGGTGACATCGACGGCAGGCAACGCGGTGTCAGCAATCGTCCCGATCAAACCGGTCATAGTGAAGACAAAACGCGGAATCTGGCGCGGTGTCAGTCCAAACGTCATGGTGCCACGCGTGCCGACCAGAACGTGATTGACGCCGTCGATGTTGAAATAATGCGTGGTGCTTTCGAACAGCTTCGAGACCGGTTTGTATTCGACTTTCTGACCGGCCGTTACGATTTCCTGCCAACCGCAGGAGCGCAACGCCGGGCCGAACGCCGGGGCTGTGCCTGCGACACCGGAACCGGCAATCTCGATCTCGTAAGAAAGACGGGCATAGTTGCCATCGAGAATGATGCCCTGATGACCCATGTAAGGCAGCACCAGGTCACGGCTCAAATCTTCGCCGAGCAGCGGCTCAAGGCTCACATTCGTGCCAAGCATCGCGTTGGCGAGGCCGGTCGGTACAGCGTCCACGCCATAGGTTGCCTCGGGTTTCAACATCAGGGCGCGATTGCGCCAGTACCGCTTAGCCATTGTTCTGTTCCCTTGGTTTCCGACCGGAACCGGTCATGTTCTTGCGGACCGCCTCAAGGGCAGCTTCGCTCAGGCCGGCGTCGGCCTCTTTCTGTTCGGTGCGGCTCACCAGTTTCAGGGAGCCGTCCTCATTGCGGATGTATGAGCCACCCTGGCCGTCCATCATCGTGTCTCCTGGTAGTAGGCGCTGGTGAACACGTCCTCGAACCAGACGACGCCGTTCAATGCCTGTTGAATTTCGCCTTCGACATGCTCCAGCGGGTCGGATGCGCCTTCCGGCAGGAAGCCGAGCAGCTGGCCACGCACGAAAGCCTTCAGCGCCTCGATGTCGCCGCGTGCCGCGCCGTTGTCGCCTCGGGAAAGGTTCTCGGTGACAATCACGACCGCGACATCGAAGGCCGTTCGTTGGCGAACAATGTTGACGTGCTGATTTGGCGCGGACTTTTCGTGCGAGACGTAGACATAGACGGCAGGAAGATTGTTCGGCCGATCCTTCACGTCCGCGAGTTCGGCCGCATCGCCGCCGATCGCAAAGGGCGTGTCGTCTTCCAGGAGACGGGCGAGAATTGAATCGATCATCGTGCTTGACCTTCCAGAAAATCCTGACCGATCTCGACAAGCCGTGTGCGATCCTCGGCAGAAAAACCAAGGTACGGGCGTGCCGGAACGGCGATGGTATGTTCGCCGATCGTGATTTTCTTCTCGACCGAGCCTTTCTTCCCGCGTGTCACGAACCGCGACTTGCCGCGTATTTTCGCCAGCGATGCCCGTTGGCTACGGGCGTACATCTGGATTTGGCCGCCTTCCTGGTGGACACGGGCATAAACAAGGTTCGAACCGACAGAAGCGGACCGATCATCGGAATGCCCGACGACGCTGCGATAAAGCGCGGTAGTCACCCGCAGGATGTTGTTTGCGCCGCGCTGCCGGCCGCGTATTTTCTTCAGCTGCGTGCGACGGGCGAGCGCCTGCCACTTCTGCCCGTCTGGACCCGTCTCCAGTTCAAACCGGCGTTGTGTCGAAAAGACCAGGTACGCGGCAAAGGCCGATGTCAGTTCGCCGGGATGCGCGACAGCAAGGCCGATCCGCGAGAGAACCGGCGTCAGTTCGTCATCGAGATAGATGGCCGAGCCCGTCATCAGAAATCCTTCAGGCTGTCACGGGTGAAGACGCGACCAGGCGCAGACGCCCGAACCGAACCGCCGCCTGCAGGCGCCGGCGTCTCGCCGCCGTCCGTCAGTTCGACCAGGCCGCGAGACACATCGCGCAGGAAACCGATCGCCTCGTTATAGGCGCGGGTGACCGGGCTATCCTTTTCCGCCGCCTTGCCGTGAAGGTAATAGCGGGCGATATCGGCCGCGTTCTTCGTAAGCACCGGTGGAACGACGCTCAAAGGCAGTTTGAGGACCTTTTTCAGGTAGCCATCGATCAGGGCGGAGGCGTCGGAAATGGCGCGCTCGACGACAACAGGATTGATCGTTGAAACCGGCTTGTTGACGCGGTCCGTCAGTTCGATCAGTTCTTTTTCGCCGAAACGGTCGATCAGGTCCTGTTGCGTGACGTAGGTCAATCGATGACCTCAACCGTTAGGAGCGGCTCGGCAAGGATTGCTTCCAGCTGCTCGGGCAAAAGCTCGCCGGGGCGATAATCGATCGGCCTGGACGAATGAGCGATGCCGCCGCGACGGAAGCCGTCTCGCTTTGAGGTGACGCGCAGCAGGGGCGGGTATTCAGCGGAGAGGGAGTCAGTGAAGGGAGACAACAACGCATAGGACAGCGGGAAACGGCGCTCGAATTCATCTCGGGTCATGGAAGCGTAGTCGCCGGCATGCTCCTGCAGGCCGGTATCCTCTTTTTTAGCGTACTCCCGGATTTCCTTCAGGATCGCGTTTTCTTCGACCAGCTCACGCACGATGCTTGCCGGATTGTCGCTGCCGATCCAATCCTGAAGTTCGGGATATTCCCGCGCAACTTCTACGATGATCTCAAGCAGCTTGCCGCCGATCGCAGCCAGCGCGAGGGTCTCGTTAAGATGGGCGATATCCTCGACCTTAAGCGCAGCGGAACCGGCATTCGCGCCGGCTCCGTCCGCAACGCCCTGGGAGGGTTCGGTGGAAAGGTCGACCGATGCGGTGGCCGCATCCGCATCGGTCTGAGCGTGCCCTTCGCCGGGGAGGTCCTGGTCAGCAGCAGAACCATCGGCGTCGGCCGGGCCGGTATTGTTCCCGTCAGGTGCTCTCAAACCTGACGGGTCAGATGCAACCGATGTGGTAACGGCTGCATCATCCTGCGTGCCATCCGTCTTGACGGTCTCAAGATCGACGGCGGGCGCGGTGGAACGGGATTTCTTCGGGGATGTCGTAGGCTTCGACATAAGAGCTATCCTTTCGAGGGCTTTGCGAAAGCGGCTGGGGAGCGGTTTTCAAAAAGCCCTCCCGACTGAACGGGAGGGAGGTAGGCGGCCGGAGGCAGATCAGGCCAGCCAGGGAACAACCATGACTTCGGCGGTATTTGCCCAAGGGTTCGATTCACCGCCGTTGACGAGGATGCTCTGGACGATGCGCTTGGCAGCGCCTTCGAGGCTGGGCGGCACGACCAGGAGAGACGGCATGATGCCGAGCGGGCGACCAAAATCACCCTTCATGCCAGTCAGCGCTGCACGGGCAGCTTCGTAATGGGCGACATCGAGCGTCTGCTTGGAGCCCCAGGCCTGTTGCCAGAAACCGAAACCGACTTCGCATCGGCCATCCACGCCGTAGATGTATTCCTTGCGGAAGAAGACATTATCGTCGTCTTCCTTGTCCTTGCGGACGAGGTTCGTGAACGGTTTACGGTTCTGGTAGATCAGCGGCTTCAGCGGACGGGAAACATCAAGCAGGAACCACGGTGTGCCGTTTCCGCCGTCAGTGTTGGCCACATTGATGAGCTTGCCGTTTTCGTCGAGCACGGGATGATCGGTATCGAAGAAATACTGGCCATCGTAGCAAAGCGACGTGAATGCTACTTTCAGCAAGGCGAAGACGAGTTCGTCGGGGAAGGTTGAGGCCGAATTGCCCAGCTCCTGGAACAGCGGGCCATAAATACCAAGATTGTCGTCCTCGAAGTCGGTACGATCGACACCGATGGTGTTCTCGAACGAACGGTTCTTCAGCGTGTAACCGCTTTTCGTCATCGCATTGATGACGCGATCGCCAATCCATTCACGGAAGCGCGGAGCCTTGCCCAGCCAGCCATATTCATTCGACGCGGTGGTCGAGTTCACGATCGTGGCAACGCGCTGGTAGAGCGACGTTGCGGACCCCAGGCCCTGCTGGAATGAGGCATTGAAGCCAATACCAGCAGAGCGAAGAACAGCACTATTGAGTTCCATTGACTTGCCTTTTTCAGGTGTGAGTGATCCAGACACCCTGGTCATCGACATCGGCGATCCTGCCGACGATCGAGCGGGTGCCGCCGCCGTTGGTTTTCGCGACGGTCTGGTCATCGACGCCGTAGGCATCGCTGCCGATATCGGCGCGGGTGATGAGGTCTGCCGCGGCCGAATTGTCCCAGCGGTAGGTTCCGAGTTCCTGCTCGGCCAGTACAGCGCCGTTGCCGCCGCTCGTGTTGTCGACGAACTTCGCGTTTCGGGCTGCGGCCTTCAGGGTCGCGGCGGCCGTGACCGGCACGAGAAAGCCGGTCGCGCTGATCGCGACCATTGCGCCTGCATAAAGCTTGACGCCGGCGGCGACCGGGACGTGACGCGTGGTGCGTTCACGACGCGGGGTGTTGCGGTCTGCGGAAAGGGCGGTCAACGGCTTGCCTCCATCGCTTCCCTGGACTTCACCATGTCCTCGGGCTTCAGGTTGAGTTGCCGCATGATCGCGATATCCGCATCATCGAGAGTGGCAGTGGGGCCGGTTTTCGGGGCGGTGACCTGGGCGCGCTGCGCCGAGGTGAGCACCGGGGCCTTGCCCACGAACTCCTCGAACTTCTTCGGATCGGCCTTGTGCATGGAAACCGCCCAATCCTTCAGCGACGGCGCAAGCTTGCCATCGCGGATCGCGTCGCCGACTGCGGCCTCCGCATCCTTGTTGGCGTCCTTGTCCTTCAGCGCCTTGAGATCGACCTGCATGGCGGTGACCTGCTCGATCGGAACGAACTTCGTCGGATCGGGCGTGGTGGCAGTGTGGGCCGACGACAGAACGCTGACGATGTCTTCGACGCTGGCGTCTTCCTTTTTCCCGGCCGCGATTGCGATCTTCTTGCGGTCGGCGAAAGCGGTATGGACCGCCGTGGCGATCGCCTCGGACTTGGCGTCCTTTGTAAGACCGGCAGCAACGGCAATTGCCGTCGAGCTGGTCAGCAGCGAATTGATGGCGACAAGCACATCGTCTTCGCTGCCGCCCTCGGCAAGACCGAGAGCAGCGAGCAAACGTTTCATGGAAACCTCTGTGGTTTGGGCTGCGGAAAAAATGGAGTGCGCCGAGATCTCGAACAGGTCGAGATTGGGGACATTGGTCAGCGCCACGGTCTGAAGGGCGAGAACCTCGCCCGCCTTGGTGTGGAAATAGACCGGGGAAATGTAGCGGTACTCTTTCGCCTTGATCGCGTTGGCGGCGGTGGCCGTCCATTCGACGCGGCCATAAAGTCCGTCCGGACGCGCCTCGACTTCCTTGATCCAGCCGGCCGCAGGGGCGGGCTTGCCATTCTCCTGGCTATTACGGCTCTGGTGTTCGTAGTCGACAAGAATATCCGTCGAACCGGCATAGCGCCGGGTCGTGTCAGCGATGCGCTGAAGGGATACGAGATCGCCGGCATGATACGGGCCGCGACCATCGCGACCGGAAAATGTGCCGGCCGGAATGAGCTTCAGCCAGACATCGTCCGTGGCAGTTGCCACCAGCTCGGCGGAGTGCGCCGTCAGGAACGAGGAAGAAAGAAGGGTTGCGAGAGCGTTTTTCATGCTCCTATCTAGAAGCGGAGCGGCTCTCTTCGCTCACGTGCAAAACTGCACCACGGTTTGGAGCTTTGCGCCGGAACCGAACGGATCATGAATAAGGCGACAGATCGAACCGGGCAAGGGACGTAGGCACCAAAGTTGAGGCCGATTAAAAGCCCGTAGAAGCGTTTTTGCCGTCCGGATGATGGATGGCGCGGTTCGATCCCTGCAAACGCTCTCTGCGGGCTTGTGTTCCTTTCGAAACTATGGCGGCGGTTGAGGCGATCCTAACCCGTTTGCCATCTTTTGCGCCAGCAGTTGCGCAACCCTCGCTTCATACCCTGCCTTGCCCGGATTATAACCCCAGCCTGGATCGATGCCATCGGGAACGCGGGTCACTTCGCCGGTGCGCTTGTTGACGAAATTGCGCCAGGTGTTTTCCGGTGGCTCGAAGATCAGCTTTTCGCCCAGGGCAATCAACCGGTCGATGTCACGCTGCGAGAGGCTCTGCAGCGTGCAACGGCATCCCCAGCCGCAAGGCGGTGCCCATTCGTTCCAATAGGGATGGTCGATCGGCAGAACGAGATTGTGCCGGCGCGCATGCTCTGGGCGGACATGGTCGTCGCGCATCGTGACGTAGCGAAGGAACGGGCGGTTGCGCCGGTTCTGCTCAAAGCTCGTCCAGTGACCGGCCGCGTAGGACACGCGCATGTTGGTGTCGAAGATGGTGCGCAGCCGTCGCGCGCTGCCGAGTTGCGCCGGCACACTTTCCCCCGTCACGGGATCCGCGACGAATTTCTTGCCCCACCAGCCCTTCGCTTCGAGGATCGGCCGCAACTGGCGGGATGCCTGCTCGATGGTCTGACCTTCATTCAAGAGGCGCTCAATGGCCGCTAGAATGTCATTCAGGATATCGAAACCGGCAGACTTCGCGACGGTGAAGCTGGTCGCATGCTCGGCTTGCCACATATCGAGATAGGAAATCGTCTCGACCGGCGAACCAGTTCGGGCGGCAAAGGCGGCGATGGCATCGCGGGGCGGCAGGGGCTGAAGGATTGCTGCCACGCGTCAGGCCTCGTCAGAGAGGGTTTCGTTGCCAAGCCCCGCCAGGCGAGCGGAGAATGCAGCACGGGCGAGTATTTCCGTGAGCGCGTTCACGTCCATGGACACGAGGCGCTCCTGAAAGATGGCACGGATCTCGGCAAGGTCTTTTGCCTTGGCGATCTGTGCTTCAAGCCCTTCGACAACAGGCGCGACCATCGGCTCCCAACCATCGTCAGAAAGGATGCTTGCGATACTGTCGTCGATCGCATCGCCCGGCGCCGGTCGGTCTGCCACGCGGTGCATGGAAATCTGCGGTTTGGGTGGCGGCAGTTTCTCGGGCTTTGTCGATGGGTCGGTTTCTTCAGCGCTCGCGCGACTGGCTGGGCGCAGCAGCTCCTCGTCCTTGTCCGGGTCTTCGATACCGAGCTTGTCACGAACCTTCGCCATGCCAACCTTGCCGCCCAGGTTCACGAACGCGGTGACGTTCTTCATGTATTTTTCGAGGTCGACTTCCTGCGGCCGGCCGATGCGGATTTTCGGATAGGCTTTCTGCGGTCCCTTGTTGAGGGAGATGTAAGCCACCACGAAATCACGATTGAGCGTTGCCGCCAGTTGCTTGGCATCCGAACGCTCGATGTCGGCTTTCACGCCGTCATGAACCTTGCCGACTGCATAGCCGCCCGCGATCGCGTCCGTGGTGCCGGTCTGCCCGAGAACGACTTTCGATGTCTGTTGGTCGAGAAAGTTGGCGCGCTTCTCGTAGAGTTCATGCGAGCCGGAAATATCCGCTTTGACGAACTCAACCGACATTGAGGCCGGTACGATCGCAGAATAATCAACGCCAATATTGGCAACCGCCTGCAGCAGGACTTCCTTATCCTTTTCGCTTGCACCTTCTCCCCATTTCCCCAGGCGGAGCGGCTGACCATAAGCTTCGCAGAAGATGGCCCAGTCTTTCATGGTGAAAGACTTGAACAGGAACGTCCAGCAGACGGCGCGGGCAATACCGCCACGGATCGGCAGGCCGGATTTCACCTTCGCCTGGTGAACGATCCACTTAAACGGAGCAAGCGGCACGTCGCCGGCGAGGTCCCGCAACAGGAGCGTTTCGCCGTCGAGCTCGTCGAATCGGAACCAGCGCGGATCTCGCCATTTGAGCGCGACCGGGTTCCACTGGCTCGACGAGGTTTCCCAGATGATTTCGGTAGCGGAAAAACCTTTGCCGATCGCATCGAGCATATCGATAAGCTCACTTTCGAAAGCGTCACGCTCGATGAAAGCGCGCACCATATCGGCATTCTCGACATCGTTCGCATCTTCGCTTGCCGCTTCGACGGTTATTTCCAGTCCGGCCACCTGCAGCTTGCGGGCGGCAAGCACGCCGGCATAGTGCAGGTCGCGTTCCTCCATGTCCTCGGCAAGCTCGAGATATGCCTGCGGCTCGCCGTTCACGGATGTCCTCAAAAGGCGGCCGAGCTTCGCCGGCGTCAGACCGCTGGCTTGATGCTCCGTGTTTGGACGGCGCACGCCCATCATGGTCGGGGCGGCCTGCTCCTGCTTCAGGGCGGCGGAGGTGATCGGGTTTCCCCACTGGTCGATGAGCTTGGCCATCAATAAATTCCTCTCGATCGACGCATGGAAGAAAGGCGCGTCGGCGCACCGTCATCGCGATCGGTGTTTGGGCTGTCGAACTTGGTGGAGGCTCTAGGGACAGCGACGTAGCCGTACTCGTGCCACTGCATGCGACTGGCGAAATAGGCCAACGCCAGTGCAATCGTGTAGTCGCCGTGTCGCTTCTTGCCGGTCTCGCCGACGCGCACTGGCGGCACCATCGGGATGCCCCGGATAACCTTGACCAGGCGAAGGTCGGCAAGATGATTGTCGTTCTTCGAGATCGAGATGGCGTTGTCTTCAAAAGCCGCTTTAACAGGCGGCATATTGATGCGGTACCAGTCCTGTGAGAACTTGATGGCCCACACGAGGCCGCTGCCCTGGTCGTTCTCCCTCAGGCCGAATATGCGACCCATATCTTCAGCGACCGTCCAGCCCATGCCGGTCGCGTCGAAGGCAGCACCGATCAGCCGCGGCGCGGCCTTAAGGATCATCTTTACGATCTGCTTTTGCTCATCACCCGGTACGCCGCGCATCTCCACCGTCAGTGCAGTTTCACGCCGGAGGTTTTTGGTAAGCGCAAGAAGGGTCGCAACCGAAAGGTCAGCGACACGCGCAAAGTCGAAACCAAACGCGTAAAGCAGTTCGGGATCGAGGACTGACAGGGCGGCCGCCAGTTCTTCGATGAATGGAGCGACCAGGGCTTCCTGATCCAATTTTGGGCGTTGTAGAAAGTCGAGAGGCAATTCGAGCGAAAGCACTGGCGCGTCTGATGTCATCCGCGCTTCGATCAATGGCGCTGACAGCCATGTCCCGCTGCCCATGGTCGGAATGCAGAACAATTCCTCATCGGCACCATCGCCATAGAACTTGATGATGTCTTCGCGCCAGTCAGCCTCTGCTTCAGGCGTCCATTCCTTGCCCGTGACAAGGCAAATGCGCTCATAGAGACCAGCCTCTAGAGCCTCATCGAAATCGATCCGCATATGCTTGTAGGCAGACCGGCCGGAAAGGATGTCCTGTATCTGAACGTTGAATTCATTCTCGACGCCGTTGTGCGTCGAACAAACAACGACCTGGCCGCCCCACATCAGGAATGCCAGGGCAGCTTTCAGAAGCTCTTTCAGGCTGTCCACGAAGGCCGCTTCGTCGATCATGACGACGCCCTGTTTACCACGCAGCGAACGCGGCGCAGACGACAGGCCGATGACCTCGAAGCCGGAAGCGAACTTAATGCGGAATGCCTGTATCGAACGCTCGCCTTCCTTGTCGCTGTCGTCGAACAGAAACTCTTCCATTTCCAGCGCGGCCTGATTGTAGGCTCGCGACCACATGGCGCAGGCATCGATAAACTCGCGGGTCATTTCCTGCGAATAGGAAATGTACATTACGTCCATGCCACCCGCTTCGCGGGAACGCGCAGCGCGCAGGACGGCGTAGGACGCAAAACCCCATGTCAGGCCGATACGGCGGGATTTTTCGATGAACAGGACGCGGCAGGCCGTGCTTTCCAACTGCGCAATTGTCTTGGCCTGATATGACAAAAGCGCCTTGCGGGCTTCGATCTTGTCCAGGAGGGCGTCGGTCGAGAGCCTGCGAGCCTCGGCCCACTGTTCCTTTGAGATCGGGCCGGTCATTTCGAGACACCCAAAATCTGGTCAAGGATTTGCTCCGCACTCTCGGCGGATATGCCTCTTGCCTTGGCAACGGACTTGACGGCCTCGGTAGCTTTGGCAGCAAACTCCGCTTCGACCTTCTGGCGGCGATTGGTAGACACACCCTGGGCGCGGGATGCAGAAAACAGGGCATCCGCGAGAGCCTTTGCGCCCTTTGGATCAAAACCGGCCTCGCCACCGTTGGTCACCAGTTCGAAGACAAGCGTCTTGATGGCCTCGGATGCAATCAGGGTAAGATCGTCGGAAGCGGCTGCATCGAACTTGCTGGCCAGTGTGGATGCGATTTCTCGGGTCTGGTTGAGCCGTTGCGTCAAAGTTGCAAGACGGATCGAATAGCGGTTGAATGCCGAAAACGACGGTATGGAAAATTCCAGCTCGCCACGATGCTCCCGGTGGAGCAGTTCCAGCTTGCCGACAAACTCTTCGTAAATGTCGGTCTGGGTGCGCTCCCTGTTCTGGAGTTCAGACGCTGCCCAGGCAACCGCATCTGCGCAAGCCTCGGGCAGCAATTCGATACCGGAAAGTCGTCCGCGCCCCTTCATACTCATTCGCCCGGCTCCGAAGGGCGTGTCACGCCTTCGATTGTCGTGTCGCGCTGAAGGTGGCGGCGGCCGCGCTTGTTCAGCGTGGCGATTATGACGCTACCGGCTTTCGCCAGCGTCACAGCGTCCCGCTCGGCCAGAAATTCCATTTGCTCGTGGATCCACAATCTGGTTTCCCGGATAGCGAAAAGCGGCATGATTTCTTCAATCATGCTGCTGTCGAGCGATCCGTTTTCTTGTTCGGCCAGCGCTTTGAGAATGATCAGCCGGGCGCGCTCGCGGCGTATGCGTGCCCAGTCAATACCGATGTTAGACATTGGTCTGCTTAGCCCTTTCCAGTAGGAGCTCGTTCATCGCTTCGCCGTTCGCCTTGATCGGTTTCAGCGTTTCATTGAGGGTGTCGAGACGCCCGTTGACCTTCTCAAGAGCAAGCTCCAGACGGTGCTGGCTTTCACGGTCGGGCAGATGCTTCATGTCGCTTTCGACCGATTGAACGCGTCGATCGAGGCCGATCAGCTTTGTTTCATGTGCTTCGGTATCGCGCTTGAGCGCGGCGACATCCTTTGTCAGTTCCTTCTCGCCGCTGTTCATCCAGACCTTGATGTGGCCGAAGATGGCAATGACGGAGAGGGCTAGGCCGCAGTAGAGGGCGATATCGGTAGCTTGCATCAGCGCAGCCTCTTTTCGTGTCGGGTTTGGCAGGCGATGCAACGTGTCGCCGATGGCATGGCGATGCGGCGCTCACGCGGAATGTCGTTTGGACAATCCTCGCAAACCATCGTGCCGGGACCCCTCAAGGCCTGTCTCGCAGCCGCTATCTTTGTTTCGCGTTCCTGTTCGGCCCGCTCGGCAGCGAGATCAAAGGCGGCGTTTCCACCTAAATTCATCTTGGGGTCTCCGGCGCATTGTCGATCGCTGCGACGGCGGCCGCACGGCGGGCATCGCAGGACAGGATTTCGGTGCGATCGGCTCCCCATCGCGTAGTGACTTCCCGCTCCGTCATGTCGCGGTCCGGCAGATCGCCAGTAACGCAGGGAACCCGCGAGGCGGGGGGGACTGTAGCTTTGACTGTTTTGACGATAGTCGGCGGTGCCGGCTTCGGGTCAGCGGGGGAGCAGGCGGACGCGATCGCGGCCAAGGCCACAAGCATCGCCATTCGGCAAGGCCGCATTCTCATTCTCCAGTTTCTCTTTGTTGACGTTTAGTGCGGCGATCCGGATAGACGTGTCCCGCTCAAGCTCCATGGCGAGATGAACCTGCGCCGCCTCGGCATTGGCAGCCCTGGTGTTGGCTGTCTCAATCTCGGCTTTCCAGTGTGCGTTCCGCTCGGCCGCTTTCGTCGTGACTGCCGTTTCCACCATGCTGTTGACGGCGGAAATGGAGAGCCAGCCGAGGAAGGCAGCGACAGCAAGAAACGCCGCTGCAATGACCAGGGGCGTGACCGCCTTCGAAAGCCACGCCCCGATCATTGGGAACCCTCCGGGAATTCGGCCGGCACGTCGCGCGGATTGTAGGGGGGTCGCGAAGGCAAAACGGAATCGGAGCGGAGTGTGTTGGCGTAGTCCATGGCGCCGGCGAAACGATGGATGCCGAGCATGGCCGCGATAAGAAGGATCATGGACGGGACAACGATGTTAGCGAGTGCCACGGCGTTGTCGCTCCCGTTAAGGCCAGCCCAAACGATGCCAATGATGACTGACCAGGCGAACCAGAGCGAGATCCACAACTGCGCTTTCGTTGTGCGGTAGGATGGCTTTTTCATCTCTGCTCACGCCTCACTTTTCGAGGCGGGCGCACCGGACGCGGTAAGCTGTACCGCGCCGCCGATCGGATCTTCGCCTGTCTTGGGCCAGCGCACGCCACCATCAACAAGGCGATCTTTTTTGACGCGGGCGATGGACACGGCATTGTCCTGGTTACCGCCCAGAACATGATAGTGCGTCCGATCCTCACCGACATAAATGCCCACATGCCCGCCACCACTCCGCTCGAAAACAAGGATTGCGCCGCGTGCGATGCGGCCTTCCGTGCCGAACTTTTTCCAGTTCAGCGCGCCGAGCGGGTTGGCGAGGAGGGGTTCTCTGGGGAGCGTGGCAGCAATCACATTGCCGATAAACAGGCCGCACCAGGGTGTGTCATCATTCTGGTACCAAGAGGCAATCCAGCCGCCGAGCTTCTTTGCCCACCCCATAATGACGGGATTGGATTTCGAACCGGGGATTTCGGTAATGCCGATGTATCGGCGCGCTTCTCGCATCCAGACAGGTTCGGTCGGAACCGGCACCTTAGCGTAGGTGATGAGATTGCTTTCAGGGTTCTTGCTCTTGACCTTGCGCAGAGCATCGACAGTCACTGCATCCGCCCTGCCGGTGAGAGGCAGATGATAAGCGTCCTGAAAGCGTTCGATCGCCTTGATGACTTCGCGCCCATAGACGCCGTCCGTCCTGCCGCCATAAGCACCGGCATCCCGAAGTCGGGAAATCAGCCATTCATCAAATGTTTGGGTGGTCATTATAGCCCCTTCAAGAGGGGCTTAAGGCGCCCCCGTCGAGAGGACTATTGGGCCGTTCGGCCCATGTTCTCATGAGTGCATTTCTGCACCACGGAACTAAAACAGGGAGGCTTGTCGATCGTCCGGCCGCTTGCGGCGATGCTCGATTACTGTGCGGCGTGATACGCCGGTAAGCGCTACGATCTGATTATTGGAGTAGCCTTTTTCGATTAGTTCCGCAATCGTCGAAGCGCGACGGCGTTTGTCCCCGTTCATGGCAGGGGGAACCACTAAATGTTTGCTGCCCCATGCAACGGCTATGGCTTTCGCTGCATCGAGCCCGACAAGGTCGGCCAACCAGTGGTTTGGGGTAACAGTTTCCGGAATGTAGATTTGCAGGCCCGCTTTTTCACGGCCGAGTATGATCGCGGCCCGTTCGCCGGCAACATCGGCGATACGGTTCAACAGCGGTGTCATGTAGGCGCGATCAGGCAAGTCGGACATCAGTTGCTGCCCTCAATTTCTGCAACGATCATGCCGTCAAGGCGCACATTACGGCGAAGCGCACGCAGGCGCTGTTTGGCATCACGTTTCGAATAGGCCCAGAGAGAGAACGACCAGGGCTTGTCGCCGTGGCGGTAGCTGAAGGAATAGAGCTGCATTGCGCGGCCAGCCGGATCGACAAGCGACGGAGCGGCAACATCGCGCAGGGCAGGATCGCGGACGAGCGGGACGGCGGTTTGCGTCATGATTTGCCGCCCTTCTTCTGGCGGCGAACCTGCGGCCCGAAATGGTTCATGACTGTGATCCACTCGGCATCGCTCAAATTCCGGTAGCCGATGCTTTCGTTGGCAATGTGGGTGACGGCCTGCCAGAAAGCGTTCGGCTCGCCCGGATGCAGGATCGCCCACTGCGCGCGGGCGATCTTGTAACCGTGGCTTTTCTCGAATGGCTCACAAGGCACCCGATCGGTCCAGGTGACGCCGGCACGCGCAAGCATGCTCTTCAGCGCCTCAACGACACTGGCACCGTCGCTCGCCGTATGGACAAAACGCAGGTCGGAAATTTCAGGCAATTGCCGGCCCATGGCAAAGGCTTCCAGCGCGCTGTCGCGGCGGTCCTCGATGACACCGAGATTGTAGCAGGCGATCCAGAGCGCCCGCATCTTCGGCAGGTACTTGCCGGAAAGCTTGCGCTTGCCGTCGCGACCGTCCTGGCGAACCGGGGCGGGTCTCGCCACGTTGCCGCGCAAGCTTACAAGAACCTTCTGGCGCTCGGCCTCGGTCATGTCCTTGGTCGATGATTTGCCTGTCAGGATTTCCAGCTTGGCGCGATAGGTGAAATCGTCCAGGCCGAGTTTCTTCTGCTCGATCTTGATGGCGGCAATGGTCTTGCTCATCTCGACAGCCTCCCCGCAACTTGGGCTGCGATGTCGGAAAGGCAGAACTCCGAAGAGCGGCTTTCTTCGCCTTCCTCGGTCACGACCAGGACGAACATCTTGCCGCCCTTGGCGTGAACAAAATGGCCGTCCTTCAGAAATGCGTCGATCAGCGCCGTCAGCAGCTGATCAGGTTCAAATGTCCTCGGCATCGTAGGCCTCGCTGATTTCGGTGGTTGTGAAGGTGGCTTTGAAAACCGGGATGAAAAAGCGGACGTAGACGAACTGGACGGACCAGCCGCGCGATTGCGCCTTTTCCCAGGTCTCGCGTTTGCGGTACTTGGATGCGATCGCCTTGGCGGCGGTCTCACCCCATGTTTTCGGCTGAAGCTTTCCGGACGGAGAGCAGAGCACGTGGCCTTTGGTGAAGGCCGCAGGGATTTGGCGCTTACTCGTCATGGGCGACAAACTCCAGTTCGCGGGGGTGGCAGTTGCTGTAATGGTCGTCACCATGGAAATGCACTTTGACGTAGTGCCGATGCGATCGGCCTTCCGGCTTGATCTTGCCGTACCGGGCGGTCACCGTGTGCCGGACAAGCCGGTTCACGGTGATCTCAATGCCGTAATAGTTGCGGATGTAGTCGTAGCTCATAGCAGCCTGCGCCCCTTTGTGCGGCGGTGCGGACCCTTCGCCAGGCGGACGCGCAGCATCTCCTCGAAACCCTTGACTGCCGAGATCGCCTGAAGGTCGTTTTCAGCCTCGGGCAGGCCGGGAACGAGCAGTGTGTTGCCGTCATAGGCATGGCGGGCGCACACAGAAAGAATGCGCTTCAGGCGGCGGCCATGACCGGTGACGATCCTCATAGTGCCTTTCGGCACGCGGCGGCTGACAAAGGTTTCGCCCGATCGGTAGCAAACGATGTGGGCCATCAGTTCACCCCGTCATCCATGACAGCATCGACAAGGCCGTCCTCGGCGATCTTCTCGACCAGATCGGTGATAAGCGTTTCCACCGACATGTTGCGTTTCGCCGCGAAGGGCCGAAGCATCTGCCGGATTTCGAAGTTCAAACCGATCCTGGCGACGTTCTGCTCCCCGACGCGGTAACCCGTCTCGCGGGGTATCGGCACAGATGCGGGCTTTGGTTTCATCGGCACCAGAGCGCAGACGTTGTTGAGCGGAATACCCGTCTTTTCTGCGATTTGCCTGTTTGAAAATCCTTCGGCCCGAAGTGCCCGGATGGCATCAGTTCGCGACGGATAATTCAGGCAGGGTTTAGGAAGGCCGGTGTTGTTCATGCCACACCGCCTTCCGGGAATACGCGTTCGATGTAGTCGTAGTCATCGTTTGCGGCGACGTGGATGCCTGCTTCACTGACCGGCCCATACCCTTCGACGAAGTCACTCTGGTTGAAGTCTTCCAGGCCATGGGCAAAAAGATCAGCGATACGCCCGGCGTGAGCAAGATAAGCATGCTCATCAGTTCCGAGATCAGTGATGACGGAATTGAATTCCGCCATGGTCTTGGTGGTGAACTTGCTTTCGTCCAGAGTGACGACGACGCGGCGGGTGACATCAAAAACGAAGGTTTTCATTTCCACCTCACGCATCAGCAATGTTGAGAGAAATGCGGATCCACTCCGCATCGTGCGATTCCCGGAAGCTGAAATGCAGGTACTCTTTCGAGCCGATGACCCGCACGGCGGCATTGATCGCCTCCATCGCATTGATCCAGCGCGGATCATCGCTTTCGATCTTGAACAGTTCAAAGACGGCGTCCTTGCTGATCTTGCCAGCCTGATCGACATTGAAGGCACGAGTGACGAGGCCACGGATTTCAGCGCGGCCGTCTTCCGTCCATTCGTTCAGGCATTCGTCGATCAGACCTTTCGCGACCTGTAGCTGCGGCCCGAACTCGATCAACTTGTTCACGCGGGTCTCGACGGACATCAGCCCGTCGATGGTGCGGTATTTTTGGTTACCGGCTCCGGCGCGGCCACGTTTGACGAGGCTATACTGGGCCTCAAGATTGCGATCGAACTCGGCAATATCGGCGCGGGTGTGCTTCTTGAACCGGGCCAGCTCGGCGGAAAGCGGCTTGGCGAACGCGATAATCTTGCGGACCATCTGGTCCTCAAGAAAGTCTGCGGCCTTCACCAGGGCGAGCGGCGTCAGGCCGCCGTCTGCGTTGGTGACATATTGCTTGCCGTTCACGATGGTGATGCCGGCTGCGGCCTTTTCTTCCAGAATTACAGCTTCCATGGGTTTAACCTCATAATTTAATGTGAAAGGGGATCAGGCCGCGTCGCCACCGGACGGCGCGGAAGGTGCAGGGGCATTGGAGCGTCTCGGGCGGAACTGGACGACGTTGCCGCCGTCCTCGATGTCCGGCCGCATCAGCTGAAGAACCTCGGCCGTAATCGCGTTCATGCTGGAAATCAGCTTCAGGCGATCCTCGAAGGCGCGGCGGTTCCACTCCGCGCACGACCAGGCGTTTTCGAGGTTGCGAGCATGATCGGCAATCTTGCCAACGCTCACCACCAGCCTCGACGACATGGCGCGGTCGAGATGAATGTGGCCCTTCTCGGCCAGCTCCGCATTGAGGCCTCGGTAAAGCTCACGCAGAAGATCGGAAACGCATTCAGGCTTCGCCGTCATTCTTCTTTCCTCCAAAGTTCGGGCGGATGATGTTGCCTTCGGCCTTTTTCAGAAGGCCGGTCAGTTCGCCGGTGGCGAGTTGCTCGGCCGTCTTGGCGAGAAGCTTCCCGGCCTCACTGTCGCGCAGGATGGAAAGCTCCAGCTCAAGATGGCCGGCCTGCTGTGACAGGGCGCGAAGGGTTTTCAGGACGGTCTGGGCGGAACGTGCATCCAGCTCCAGCTTTTCGTCCGCCTTCATCTTTCTGGCTTCCGCGAAGATGCTGGCGAGATACTCCAGATGAGTTTTCAGGGAGGGAGCCGCCGATGTCATAGGCTGTCTCCCATGTCGCGGTTCTTCCAGGCGGCCTGAAGATGCTCCAGACGCACACCTTCCTCGCCATCTCCGATGGCAAGCATGGAGGCGGCTTTCATGGTGCGATCGATCTGGCGCAGCGCGCCGGGCTTGCTGGCAATGCCTTTCAGGAAGGTGGCGCAATCGGTGCCTTCCTCAACGCCCCACGCCTTGATGAGGATCGCAGCGTCCGCAGCCGGGTTGCGCGCCGTCCTGACCTGTCGGTCAAACCGGGAAAGCACCTGCGCGCGGCTTGCGACTGAACGCCCGACGTCCTTTATGAAGGCCGTGGCGGTATCCTCATTGCCGAGCAGGGCAACACCGCACTGGTCGTTATCGACGAAGTGGCGCAACTGGTTGATGGCTTCCGGTACGGCGTTCTGCGCCTCGTCGATGATCAACAGCGAGCCTTCACCGACACGTTTCAGCTTGGCGCCGATCGAGCGGACGAACCGCGCGGGGTTATGCTCATGCACTTCCAGTGCCGCGCAAAGTTCAACGAGCATGCCGTGAACGGTTTTGGTGCTCGGGCTAAGTGTCGCCATGAAGACGTGCGGCCGCGTGTTCAGGAAGTGCTTTGCAGCGGTGGTTTTACCGGAGCCTGCGGGCAGCGTGACGCGGATGAAACCCGATGTCACTTGGGCAAACAGCAGGGCGTTGTAAACGTCCATCCCCACCGCCGTGCGCTGGAATGGGGGCGACACCGGCATCGTGGCCGCCATGTTCTGGCTCGCGTCGAGCGCATCGAGCCAGTTGGCAACCTTCTGGTTGATGTTCGACAGGACGCCGAGATATTTGCCGCCAAACCACGGCGACAACGTGCCGTCAGGTACGTCGGTGCGGCGGGACACTTCGGCTTTCGTCCAGCCAAATTCTGTCGCAGCGTCAACCATGCGCGATGTCAGCTTGCGCCACTCGTCTACGTCCGGAGCAGGGTGCTTCGCGATAAACTCGATTGTCGGTTGAGACTGGTCCCACACGCTGTTTGTGTTGGTCGTCTTTTTCATGCTAAGGTTCCTTTGTTCAATTGCGGGGCGGCCTTCGGGTCGCTCATTTTTTTTCGCCCTGTTGGACTGGAACCGTACTCAGTACTTTTCGGCTCTTCTCTTGCGGGCAGGCTTGCTGCCTGCCTCGGTATTCCCCGTGGGGAATTGGATGATTGCGCTTTCCCCGCCCGCCAGTCGGGCGAGGCCACGCGCAAAACTGTCTTCGAATTGATCGGGGCTGACCGTCTCGACCGGCGCATGTGCGAGGTTGCCGGTGACGAGGCGCGTGACGACGGACCGAACCGGTGTCTGCGGACGCTTCGCGGCCTCGGCCTTCCGGCCTTTCTCCATGATCTCGCCAAGCTGCATCGGTGAGAGCGCCGCATTGCTTTTGGCCACCGCCTGAAGGTTCTTGACGTGCGTCTTGCGCGCCTTCTCCTGACGACGGGCAGCGCCCGTATCGGCAAAGCCGGTTTTAGCCAGGCAGTCGGCATCACAAAGGAAGCGGCCTTCGGGGTCATAGACCTTGACAGGCTTATGCAGGTCGGCCGGGTCGAACCGAACCGTCAGCTTCTTGCCGATCCACTCATTAAGCACAGCATTCCAGTAGCGGTTGCCATGCATATGGATCGCGCCGTCCGGCTTGCGCGCCGTGATGGCAACGGCCGACAGCATCCAAAGCGAACGCTGTGCCATGCTGGCATAGCGAACAATGGTGGATGGTTCCGCGATCGACGCGTCGAACGTCTGCGCGAAACTGCGACCGTTGGCGGTTTCCGTGGTGCGGTTGAGCCGGTGATTATGCTCGTCAACGCAATGCGCGACATGGCGCTGGAGCGTTTCGAGCGGAATGGCGCTGTTGCCGTAGTTTTCTGGCTTCGCCTCTGGCTTGTTGCCGGTGTAGCAACCGGACATCGACGGGTGCTTGGAGATTTCCTCGGCAAGATCGCGCCAGGCGCGTTCGATCGGCTTCGACTGACCGGAGCGTGGCTTGACGAAATGCGGCTCGATGTCGAGGGTTTTCAGGAGGCCGGCAACGTCGTCCTCATTGACCTTGAAACGGTGGCGGGTTTTTGCCCCGCCCGAAATCATCTTGCCCGCAAACGCGCGGCCGTTGTCCATATAGATGTGATAGGGCAGCATGCCGTCATGGTTCTCGATCATAGAACCGATGCAGGTGCGGACGGCCTCCCAAGTCTCGGCCTCGGCCAGCGTCCACGAAAGCACCTTGCGGGAATAGATGTCCTGAATACCGATGAGTATGATGCGCACCGGCGTTTGAGACCACGGAACCCGAACAAACAGATCGAGCTGGTGACCGTCGGTGTTGACGATCTCCATGGCATGCAGGTGCGCCACGGTGCGCTTTTGTGCCGGGAAAAGCTGTTTCGCCTTGTCCTTGCCTTCGCGGGCAATGATCTGGGCGGCCTTCGGCACTTCCGCGTCGAGGCGGCGGCGCAAGGAACGCTCCGAAGGGATCGGTGACAGGTTCTGGTCACGGGCGACCATCATCATGCGACGGTAGCAGGCGCTAAAGGATGGACGTTCCGGCCGCAGGAAGTCGGATTTCAGGATTTTCCATGCTTCCGGGTGGCAAGGGGTGACATCGGCGGCTTCACCGTTGGCGCTGCCCGTAAACGCTGGGGCGAGGGCGGCAAGCCAGTCCTGGCGGGAATGGCCTTCGACCATCTTGCGCCACTCGTAGTAAGTTGCCGGCACGATATCGGCCTTGCGGGTAACGTGGGCGACGGCATGTTTCATGCTGATGCCCGAGGCCCGCAGTTCCTCAACTTCCGTCAGGACGGCGAAGCGGGTCTTGCAGATGGCTTTATGGGCATCTGAAAGGGCCTCAAAACGGTCCCAAAGCATCTTTGAGAGCTTCGTTGGGCGCGGATCGGTCGGCTCCGCATTGAGGAAAGCAAGCTTCGCCTGCGCTACCGGAGGCAGGAAGGAATAATGGTACTCAAACCCGCCGCCCTGACCGGCCTTCGTACGGGCTTTCGCGGTGGATCGCACGCCAGAGCGAGCGATAAACAACTCAAGCCCTTGGCGCGTGCTCGGAACGCCCGGCAAAGCTGCCTGGGCCAGTTCGGCGGATGTGAACCATTCTTTCTTCATTTGCGCACCCGACGAATGTGCACCGGCGTCGCCTGAAGAACTTTCAGTTCCTGGGCGAGCTTCTTTTGCTCTTGGCGAATGCGTGACATTTCCGCGAGGCGGGCTTCGTCACCTTCAAGCAGCAACAGGCCGTCATCGGAAACGACGACATCCCAGAGCCAGAAGGCGTTTGTCGCGCGGACAAAGGCCTTGAAGCGCGGCATGCTGATGTCGTGGGCCGTCTTGCTTTCAGCGGTGTAGCTGTCGAGAGCGGACTTCGAGACCTTGTCGAGGCCGAGGTAATAGGCCATGCGTGCCGCGATGGTGTCGCGGTCATACTGGCATTCGCGGATGGCACGCGCCATTTCGCGTTTAAGGGTCGAACGGAAGCGGTCGATATCGAGACGTTCCGATGCAGAGCGCACCGGGAAAACTGTCTCTTTGAAAAAGTCCATCTGGTTGGGATCGCGTTTCGTGCTCATGCTGCCTCCTCGCGGATCGCAGCCATGAGGGCATCCGGCGTGTTCGACATGCCGATGTGCTCAAGGAAGCTTTCGCGGGTTTCGTCGCTCGCCTCGTCCCAGGCGGCGATCAGTTTCGTGAGGATGATGGATTGAGAAGGGGCGGGTGGCGTGGCCACCAAAGCCGGGGGCTTGGTGAAAGCCAGTACCTTTTTCACATCCGGGGTATGCTTCAACGCGGCGGCTACAGCGATCTGGTCTTCACGAGGAAGCTTGGCCAAGGTCAAAAGCTGCGACTGATCGTTCTCAGCCGTAGTACCGCGCACCGCGTGCCTCAAAACCGGATCAAGCTTAGTCCCAATACTGACAGCCCGCTTGTAGGTGTCGTGGCTAATCCCGAGGCGTTCTTGCACTTTCTCGGATAGAGCGCGCCCCTTTGCGAACAGCAAAGGCGCATCGTGCGCCTTTGACTGGTCGCCTCCACGAGTAATTTTTCCGTGCTTTTCTTCCCACAGCTCGCGGTACTTCATGACGAAGATGGCGCGATCGAGCGGGTTCAACTCGTTTCGATAGAGGTTCTCGGAGATTTCAAGCAGCTGCGCTTCAACGGCATCGGCCTTAACGACAATGGCGTCGATCTCCGTCCATCCAAGCAAGGTCGCTGCGGTGGTGCGATAGCCGCCCGCAATGAGAGTAAAGGGCGTGCCCTTCCTCGCAGGCGTCTTGCGGATCATGATCGGGCTGATCTGCCCGTGTTCTGACATCGAAGCGGCAATCGCCTCGACGTAATCCATGTCGATCGGGCGCAGGCGCTCGCCGATATGGATACTGGTTACGGCAACGCGAATGAACTCAGCCATATGCTGCGTCCTGTCCGGCTGCTTCGTGCAGCATGGTCATGAAGTTGTCTTTTGCCCGCGCGGCAATCCGCTCGTAAGCCTTGTCAAATACCGGTTCGAAGCGTCTCGCCTCGACGATGCGGACAGCCTGCATCACGGTCCATCGGGCGACGCCGAGCAACACGACCAGGCGTCGGCGTGGCACGTTGAAATCGACATGAAGCACATAGATCGCCAGCTGGCGGGCAAGCTTGGCGTCGAACATTTCGGCTGGCGGGTTGATGATGTGACGAAGGGGAAGGTGATTGAAGTGAGAGCGGGTGGCGCGGTAGCTGGACGCCACCATCGCCTGCAGGCGCTCTTCATCGGAATAAGGATTGACCATCGAAAACCTCGGGTTCGTCGCGCGGCGACGGCATTGCGGCAGATCGATGCCGGGGCGGTGGGGACCGGGATTTGGGCCGCCCCGGCATCTGGCGTCGCTCCCAGGGGGTAGTAGAGCGACGGTTCGGGAAATCAGCGAGACTTGAGGCCACCAGCGCGGGCGAGGATGCGGCAAAGCTCCGGCTGCATGTCCATCGTGAGGCAACCCACAAGCTTGTCGTCGATGTCGTCGGCACCCTCGCCAAGGAGGAGATCGACCAGCTTGTTTCCGGTGGTCATGTGAACATCGGCGTCCATGACAGTGGCACCCGCCTCGGCCGTCAAAAGGTCGGTCAAAGCCTGCTGCAAGATCGTGTCGTCGAGTGTGATGGATGCAGGGGAATAGCCTGCTGCAAGCTTGGCCTCGTTAAGCGCGTGGGCCGCCAGTACGATGGTGCGGGCATGACGCAAACGTTCGGTGTCCGCAGCTTCCAGACCGACGACGCAGGCGATGGAGTGCGGCTGCTTAATCCCGCGTTCCTCTTTTCCCTTCGGAGTGTGCTGATAGGGCGATACCGAAGCGGCACTGAAAAGAAGCACATCAGAAGGGTGCGGCCGATCGATCAGGCCGTTTTTGACGCGTTCGTGCCAGTGGGCGAAGTCGTCGAACGTTGGCCCTTCGAGATTGCGCTTTTTCACGGCGTTGCCGAAGAAATAATATGCTTCACGAACTGACTGTCCGCGCTCGACGATGTTGTCGAAAGTGGTGATGACCAAGTCCATAATGCGTGGCGGGACACGGTCAAAGAAAGGCACGGCGACGTAGTTGCGGACTGCTGCGCTCATAGAGCTGCTCCATAGTGTTTGAGGACGGTGAAAAGGACGGCCGAAACGCCTGCGAACGCAGGACTAAAAATCAGCAGGGTTTCGGCCCACCGGCACACGCGAGAGCGGGCCGGAATGAAAATCGGGGTGTCGAAATTGGCATGCGGTTTCGTCATTGTGGGGTGACTGCTGATCGGCGATGGTCGGTGTGTGGAGCGGTCGAGAGATTGGGACTGACAGCCGGGGCGAATGAACGCCTTGCACTCGTGCGGTAGGCTAGAGCAGCAATTCGGAACCGCTTCACGCTTCATGCTGCGGCCTGATCCGCTTCGACGGCGCGACGGCCGTTCCGGTAGTTTTCCGATGGCTGCGGGCTAAGCCTGCGACCATCGGCCAAGTAGCGGGAGAACCAGAGAAGGTGCGGCCGGGTATCAAGGGCCGCTGCAATAGCGCGTTCGCCAGCCACATGAGGCTCGTAAACGGCGTTACCGGCCGTGCCGGTCGGCAGGCAATATTTCTTGTCGATCTCGGCAAGCGTAATTTTGGCAATGATGAGCATGCCCTTAATCCGGGCAATTTCTTCCAGCCGCCTGCGTTCGGCAAGGGTAACCTTGCCGTTGTCAGAGACACGGTGCATAAAGGATTCCTTCCAGAAGGGAGGCCCTGACCGGCCTCCTTTTTTGGGGTTATTAATTCTGCGAACACAGAAAGGATTAATGCAAATACCGGGTATTGTAAACCTGTATTTTGCATTATTGCGACGGATTTGGCGCGACCTGAAACATTCAAGACCCCGCTAGCTCTGCGACTGCGGGAAATTCGTAAATCTCTTGGTGATCCACCAAGGGACCTCTTCGCGAAAACGCTCGACATTTCCGAGAAGACGCTCGGTAACTACGAGCGCGGAGACAATGAACCGGACGCCTCCGTTTTGCTTGCGTATAAGCAGGTTTACGGCGTTGATGTTGCGTGGCTGCTGACGGGAGAAGGACCTATGTTCAGCGAGTCTGCCATGCCGGTCGCTGGAGCCGATCTTGTTCAAATCCCTCTATTCGATGTTCAGGCCGCAGCCGGTTCGGGTTTGATAGCGAAAGAGGACGGCTTCCACACGTCCGTTGCCTTCAGTCGCGCGTTTCTTAGGAGTATCGGGGCAAAACCCGAAAGTTGCATTATGCTGGAAGCTAAAGGCGAAAGCATGCTGCCGACCATTCCTGACGGCGCGTTCATGATCGTCGATCAAAGCAAGACCAACATCGTCGATGATCAGGTTTTCGTGTTCCGGGTTGGCCCCGGCATCAAGGTGAAGCGCGCAAACTGGCGCATGGATGGTTCGCTCGAATTGCGCTCCGATAACGAGCAGAACGGTTACCCGAAGGAAGTCATCGGAGAGGACGTCGCTGATGATCTATCCGTAATCGGCCAAGTGCTCTCTCTCCTTCGTCGAGCATAAATGCAAATTCAATGAGAGGTGGCATTGACTCATTTTGCAATGAGAACAAAATAGGAACGTAGTAACGCCAAATGTGAGGTAGAGGGTATGGCGCCAGCTGATAAGTTCGTTGTTGTTCCATTCGCGGAGCGGAGACCTGAGATGGTGAATGTTGATTGGAAGCTTGCGCCGAAAAATGCCCGCTGGTGGGCCGTCGATGCCAATGGCGAAGCGCACTGGTTTTGTGAACCGGATATCGCAGCGTTTACGGACTTCTGGTTTTCAGAGTCGATCAGTGCACCTTCGTTCAGCTTCGACGGCGATTGGAGAACGAGCCTAACAGAGCGCCCGTCACGGTTTGGCCTGGTCAGGTAACGCAAAAAGCCGCGTTGCATCTTCACGCAACGCGGCTTTTCCTAATTGTCTTTGATTTCATTGCAAAAAATCGGATTTTCTCGAACCTGCAAGGCAGTTGCATGTTCAATTTGGCTTCTGGCCGGTCATTCGTGCCTGTTTGAGAGATACCCGCGTCAGGCTGCCGATTTCTTAAAGGCCGGTTTTCTGGGGTTTAAGGGGTCTTAAAAGACAGATAGGGTGGTTTTTGAAGAGTTGTTGAGGGCAGTTCGGATTTTCGCCGGTTCTGCCATGACGGATCGCAGATCGCGCCGCCAGTCTGTCAAACTCGATTTTGATTGCTGCTCGCCTGCACGCTTGAAAGCCCCTGATTTATAAGGCTTTCTCGCCAATTCCCACATATTCCCGGATGTTCCCAGAGATTCCAGTAAGTGGTGACAAAGTACACTGGACGTGCGTTGAGAATTTGCGGCATTCCTCGCACTGCCTGTGGCTGGCCGGACGCCAAAAAAAGGGAAACCCGCTTGCCGTATCGAAACAGCCAGCGGGTCTCAACCTTTACCCCCTCCCACAAGGGCGAGCGAACAAAAGCACATCAAATGAATTATGACAAGATCAAGGCGACCATATTGTTGCGGTAGAAGACTCTGTTTGCCAGTTTAGCGGCGGATGGCAGAGAGTAACCACTTCCGTATGCCGCTCGTAAGGGGAGCGGTAAGACACGATATTCTCGTTGCAGCGTAAGGGTGCGCCGGCAGCATACACATTTGCAACGGCACGTGGGTGATGGTGCACTTTGTATTTCGGGGCCGTTTCCCTTCCGTAAGTGATCATGTCGGCAGCGAAAGAAGCGGCCGGGATGGACAGGACGGCAAATACGGCAACCACACAAGTTCGTCTGAGATTTATGGACATGAGCTATCCCCTCGTGTTGACCAACGCAGGAAAACGCGATGCGCCCGGGAGCTGTTCCCTGTGCCAAATGGTATTTTCACGGGGTGACAAAAAAATGCCCGCTCGCGGCGGGCAATTCAGAGGGGAACTGAGGTTAGGAGCCTCGCGTCAAGAACGGATATCCTCGCCATAAGTTCCGCCTGATTACACGTCGCCCGATAAAAATCATGCACGCCAAGCCGACAGACCGGGAGCGGCGTCTTCATAAGCAATCGAAATAACGCAAATAACTGTGTTCTGGGAAATTTGGAGCGGGCGAAGGGATTTGAACCCTCGACCCCAACCTTGGCAAGGTTGTGCTCTACCCCTGAGCTACACCCGCTCAAATCCATCGGTCCGGGGTAGTACGCTGAACCGTGGGCCACCGCAATGCGGCGACGGGCGCTATATCGCTCAATCGATTTTGGAATGCAACAGGGAAATGACAAAAACGCGAAAATTTCTTTGAGAAATGCGACAAGCGGCGGAAATGATTGGGAATTTTCGCGCCGTCGCTTTTTCACGCGTTGCCAAGCCGCGGTTGCCCCCTTAATCATGACGGAGAGGATATCGGAATCGGCAAAGGCAGGCGGCAGGATATGGCGGAAAATTCTCCGAAGACGGCAGCGGACTTGTTCGCGTTTCTGGACGGGCTCGGCATCGAGCATAAGACAAAACAGCATGAGCCGGTCTACACCGTTGCTGAATCCCAGTCGTTGCGTGATCTAATCCCGGGCGGCCACACGAAGAACCTTTTTGTGAAGGACAAGAAGGATCAATATTTCGTTCTGACCGTTGAGGAGAACGCGGTCGTCGATCTGAAAAGCGTTCACAAGACGATTGGCGCGGCAAGCCGCGTATCCTTCGGCAGGCCGGAAAAAATGCTTGAATATCTGGGTGTCGTGCCGGGATCTGTCACGGTTTTCGGCGCCATCAACGACACGGGTGGGCAGGTCACCTTCGTACTCGACAGCGATCTTCTGGAAAACGAGCTTATCAACGGTCACCCGCTTTCCAACGACCAGACGACGACGATAGGAAACAAAGACCTCATTCGCTTCCTGGAGGCGACCGGCCACACGCCGCTTGTCTTGAAAGTCAGCGAGTGAGATACGATCTTTGCTTCAACCAAGACAATACGACAGAGATTACGGGAGACCGGCATGAGCGGCACGAACAATCCTTACGGCAGTTCCTATGGCGGGCAGATGTCCGGCAACGCGCAATATAGCGGGGAGCTGAACGGCGCGTCTTCCGGTCACATCAAGGACACCACAACGGCGGCCTTCTCCAAGGATGTTCTCGAGGAATCGCGCCACCAGCCGGTTCTGGTGGATTTCTGGGCACCGTGGTGCGGCCCATGCAAGCAGCTGACGCCGGTTCTCGAAAAGGCAGTAAACGAGGCGAATGGCCGCGTGAAGCTTGTGAAACTGAATATCGACGATCACCCGTCTATTCCAGGACAACTCGGCATCCAGTCCATTCCCGCCATCGTTGCTTTCCTGGATGGCAGGCCGGTGGATGGCTTCATGGGCGCGGTACCGGAAAGCCAGATCAAGCAGTTCATCGACAAGATCGCCGGACCTGATGCGGGTGATCCGAAGGCTGAGATCGAAGCGGTTCTGGCAGAGGCAAAGCAGCTTCTGGCGGATGGCGATCATAATGGCGCGGCACAATTGTTCGGCGCGGTTATGCAGGCCGATCCCGAAAACGCCGCCGCAATCGCTGGTATTGCCGAATGCATGATTGCCGTTGGACAATATGAACGGGCAAGCGAACTCCTCTCGTCCCTGCCGGCGGAAGTGGCCGCAGATGCTGGCATTCAGCTCGTTTCGAAAAAGATCGCGCAATATGAAGAAGCCCGCAAGATTGGCGACCCGGTGGCGCTGGAACGTGATCTCGCGCTCGATCCCGATAATTACGAGGCGCGTGTGAAGCTTGCCAAGGTCCTCAATGCTCAAGGGCGGCGGGATGAGGCAGCGGATCATCTGCTCTATGTCATGCGCAAGGACAGAACCTTTGATGATGACGGCGCGCGCCGCCAGCTTCTGGAGTTTTTCGAGGCCTGGGGCTTCAAGGATCCGGCAAGTGTGGCCGGGCGCCGGAAGCTTTCGTCGATCTTGTTTTCGTAATGCGGGCATATCCCGGCCATGGCGGTTGATCCGCCGGCCGGGCAGCGGTGAACAGGGGGCTTGATCCCATGCATGTCGGAAATGCGAGATATGTGAAGAACAACGATTTGCCGGAAACTGTGCCGGTATTTCCATTGTCGGGCGCGTTGCTTTTGCCGGAAGGCCACCTGCCGCTCAATGTCTTCGAGCCTAGATACCTCGCCATGATCGATATGGCACTGGCCGGCCACCGGGTCATTGGCATGGTGCAGCCGGCCCTTCACGTCATTGAGGGGGGGCATGATGGTGGTGCTTTGAGCGCTGTCGGATGTCTTGGTCGCATCACTTCCTTTTCGGAAACCGGGGATGGGCGTTATGTCATTTCGCTCACTGGCATCTGCCGCTTCCGCCTGCTGGAAGAGGTGGATGTGGGCAAACCCTATCGCAGTTTCCGGCACGCGCCCTTCATCGCCGATCTTTCCGGCGAGTATGATGAGGACGCTGTGGACCGCGAAAATCTGCTGCGGGTATTCCGTGCGTTTCTGGATGCGAACCAGCTGGAAGCCGATTGGGAAAGCGTGGAGCGCGCAGGCAATCGTGTCCTCGTCAATTCGCTTTCCATGATGTCTCCCTTTGGTCCCGCCGAAAAGCAGGCGCTGCTGGAAGCGCCTGACCTGAGGACGCGGGCCGAAACATTGATCGCCATCACAGAGATCGTTCTTGCCCAGGGCTCGGGCGAGGCCGGTACTGTGCTGCAGTAGGATCGCCGCCATGGACGACAGGATGAGCAATGCCGATCCCAAGCTGCTCGAGCTGCTGGTCTGCCCCTTGACGAAGGGACGTCTTTCCTACGATCGCGCCCGCAACGAGCTTGTGTCCGAAAGCGCAGGGCTCGCCTACCCGATCCGCGACGGGGTGCCGATCATGCTGATTTCCGAAGCGCGCAAATTAGAAGACTAGCGTTAGCCCTGCCTGCCGCTCTCTCCACAGTGTCACGTCGCAAATTGACGATGATGCGTTGACAACCGTGCGTGGATTTGACCAGAGTCCCGCCCGACATGTCTGTTGCGGGGAGAAAACTGATGTCGTTGCGCGCGCTCGTCCGGATCTCGTTGATTGCGGTCTCAACCGCCATTACTTTTATTCCAGCTGTGGCGGCGGAACCTTCCCGCAAGGTGGTTACCACCAAAAATGGCGATTATTTCGGGTTCGATCTCAGAACCGAGCAGAATGTCTCGCTTGAGCAGTGCGGCGAGATTTGCGTCGGCGATACCGCCTGCAAGGCGTTCACCTACAATCCCAAGGTGCAATGGTGTTTCCTTAAATCGGATTTCAATCAGCTCAATGCCTTCCCCGGTGCCGTCGCCGGCAAGATCGTGCAGGTTGTCGCTGAAGCCGATATCGGTGCACCGCAGCGTCTTTCTTTCGTGACTGATAGCCTGCAGCAGGAAGCGCGCCGGCTGAAATCGGGCCTTGCGGCAAGCGCGGAGCAGGAGAGCCAGGGACTGGAGAACCTGCTGCAAACGGCAAGGCAGCAGGCGGCAGCCGACGCGATCGAAACCTACAAGGCGGCTCTTGCGATTTCGCCCGATGACGGTGCTCTCTGGGCCGAATTTTCGCAAAGGGCGGCGCAGGTTACCGACAATTACGCGATTGCGGGCCAGGCCGCTTCCGCTGCCATCAATGCCTATCAGTTGAGCCGCACGGTCAGTGCCCGCACCGAGGCGTTGAACCGGCTGGCCCAGGCTTTCGAAAAGACCCAGAATTATCGCGCGGCGCTTAATGCCTATAAGGAGAGCCTCACACTTTCCGATAATGCGCAGACGAAGGCGGCCTATGCCGATCTGCGCACGCGCCAGGGATTCCGCGTCATCAACAATACGATTGATACGGATAGTGTCAGCCCGCGCGCATGCGTGCAGTTTTCCGAACCGCTGGTGAAGAACGGTGTCGATTATTCCTCTTTCGTCACATTGGATGGTGCTGCACCCAAGGCGATCGAGTCGAAGGGCAGTGAGATTTGCGTCGAGGGGCTGACCCATGGTCAGCGTTACAAGATTGCGTTCCGCGCCGGCCTGCCGTCCTCGGTGGAAGAACCGCTGGAAAAGCAGGTCGATCTCGATATCTACGTGCGTGACCGTGCAGCGAGTGTCCGCTTCACCGGCGAGAACTTCGTGCTGCCGGGCACGGCGCGGCGCGGCGTTCCCATCGTTTCGGTCAATGCCGAAAAGGCCGATCTGAAGCTTTACCGTGTTGGCGACCGTAACATCACGTCGGTCTTGGCAAACTCGCAGTTTTTGACGCAGATGGACGGTTACAACGCCGACCGTATTGAAAACGAGATCGGCGAGCTGGTCTGGCAGGGTTCGATAGACATTCAGCCGGATCTCAACAAGGACGTAGTGACGAGCTTCCCGGTGGACGAAGCCTTGCCAGAGCGGAAGCCCGGCATCTATGTGCTGACCGCCGTACCGCCCGGCACCGCACCGGAGACATGGGATTCGCGCGCCACACAGTGGTTCCTCGTTTCCGATACGGGCATCACCACCTATGCCGGCACCGATGGCCTGAACGTATTCGTGCGCTCACTCGGCAGCGCCGCACCGCTTGGCGGGGTGGATTTGCAATTGCTCGCCAAGAACAACGAAGTGCTCGGCACGGCAAAGACGGATGCAGACGGCAGGGCAGTATTTTCGGCAGGCCTGATGCGTGGCACAGCGGCGCAGGCGCCCGCCATCCTCACAGCGCGCAACGGCGACAAGGACTACGTCTTTCTGGACATGACGCGCGCCGGTTTCGATCTTTCCGACCGTGGCGTGACTGGCCGCGCGGCCCCCGGCGCCATCGACGTGTTCAGCTGGACAGAGCGCGGCATCTACCGCGCCGGCGAGACCGTGCACGCGGCAGCGCTGGCCCGTGATGTTGACGGCAAGGCGATCGAGGATCTGCCGCTGACCTTTATCTTCTCGCGTCCTGATGGCGTCGAGGACCGGCGTTTCGTGAGTGACGGCAAGGCGCTCGGCGGCCATGCGGTCGATCTGCCCTTGCAGGCGAATGCCATGCGCGGCACCTGGACGCTGCGCATTCATACCGATCCGAAAACGGCTGCGATCAGCGAAAAGAGCTTTCTGGTCGATGATTTCGTGCCTGATCGCACCGAATTTGATCTTTCCAGCAAGGTGAAACAGATCGAGCCGGGTGCGGAAACGGCAATCGACGTCGATGGCCGTTATCTCTACGGCGCGCCCGCAGCCGGCCTGACGCTGGAAGGCGAGGTCGCCGTCAAGCCGACCCGCACGAGTACCGACTTCGAGGGTTATTTCTTCGGTCTGGCCGATGAGGAAAGCGAAGAGGAAAATCGCACCGCGCTTGCCGATCTGCCGGCGCTGGACGAAGAAGGCAAGGCAAGCTTCAATGTCGATCTGACGGATTTGCCTTCCACCACGCAGCTGCTTTCCGCCAACATCACTGTTCGGATGCGCGAGGCCGGTGGCCGCGCCGTCGAACGATCTCTGACGCTGCCGGTGAAGGCGCAAGCACCTGTCATCGGCATCAAACCGCAGTTTTCGGGTGATCTCGCCCAGAATTCCGTTGGCCGTTTCCACATTATCGGCGTGACAGCTGATGGCGCGAAACAGGCGATGAGTGGCCTTAACTGGAAGCTCATCAAGGTAGAGCGAAATTATCAATGGTATCGTCAGGGTAACTCCTGGCGGTACGAACCGGTGGAATATACCAAACAGACCGAAACCGGCACGGTTTCCGTCGATGCCAATGGCGGTGAGATTTCCGTGCCTGTCACCTGGGGCCGCTACAGGCTGGAAGTGGAAGGTGCCGGCAATGGCGCACCGGTTTCGAGCGTCGAATTTGATGCTGGTTTCTACGTCGAGGCAAGCTCGACAGAAACGCCGGATGCGCTGGAAATCGCGCTGGACAAACAAAACTACAAGATCGGCGATACCGCAAAACTCAAGGTATCGTCGCGTTTTGCCGGTCAGCTGATGGTCACGTCAGGTTCGGAAAAGCTGATTTCCGTGCAGAATGCTGAGATCGGTGAGGATGGCGGCGAGATCGACATTCCTGTTACCGAGGAATGGGGCGCGGGGGCGTATGTGACGGCCACGCTGTTCCGTCCGGGCGATGCGCAGGAAAGCCGCATGCCGATGCGCGCCATAGGCATCAAGTGGCTTGCCGTCGATCCCGCCGAGCGCAAGCTTGCGGTAACGCTAGGCGCGCCGCAGAAGACGCTGCCGCGTCAGCCGCTCGAAATTCCGATCAGTGTCGCCGGCGCGGGCGTGGGCGAAAAGGCCTATGTCATCGTCGCGGCTGTGGATGTCGGCATATTGAACCTCACCCGCTATGAACCGCCGAAGCCGGATGAATGGTATTTCGGTCAGCGACGGCTGGGGCTGGAAATCCGCGACCTCTATGGCCGCCTGATCGACGGCTCGCTTGGCGCCACCGGTCGCCTGAGAACGGGCGGTGATGGCGGGGGCGCAGCACTGCAGGGCAGCCCGCCCACCGAAAAGCTCGTGGCCTTCTTCTCGGGACCTGTCGAACTTGACGCAGACGGCAAGGCGACGGTGAGCTTCGATATTCCTCAGTTCAACGGCACGGCCCGCATCATGGCTGTCGCCTGGACGAAGACGGGCGTGGGACATGCGGTCTCCGACGCCGTCATTCGAGACCCCGTGGTGGTGACTGCCAGTGCACCGAAATTCCTCGCGCCCGGAGATGTCTCGCAATTGCGGCTCGATATCGCCAATACCGATGGCGAGGCCGGCGACTACCGGCTGGATGTGACCAGCAACACGGCGCTTACAGTCGATCAGGGTGAGATGTCGCAGACCCTGGCACTGCAAAAGGGCGGGAAGTCGTCGCTGACCGTGCCGTTGACAGGCGAACAGCCGGGCAATGGCGCAATCACCATCAAGGTCTCCAATGCCGCCGGTCTTTCGCTGGAGCAGGTATTGAATGTTCCCGTGCGTCCAGCCGTTCTGCCGGTCACGACGCGGCGTGAAATCAAGATCGCGCCCAATAGCAGCCTGACGATAAATGGCGACCTTCTGGCCGATAGCATGCTTCTCGGTTCGTCCGTCGCCGTCAACGTCACACGCTCGCCAGCCTTCGATATTCCGGCGCTGGTGATGATGCTCGACAAATATCCTTACGGCTGCGCCGAGCAGACGACGAGCCGCGCTTTGCCGCTGCTTTATCTCTCGGAAATGACCAAGGATAGCGGCATTGCCGAGGACCCGGATACCCGCCGCCGCGTGCAGGAGGCGATCTACCGGGTGCTGTCCTTCCAGTCGAGTTCCGGCAGTTTCGGCCTCTGGTCTCCCGGTTACGGAGATCTGTGGCTGGATGCCTATATCAGCGACTTCCTGACCCGTGCGCGCGAGCAGGGTTACGATGTTCCCGAACAGGCGATGGTGCAGGCTTTGAGCAACCTGCAAAACGGTCTTTCCTACGATAGCAACGTCAAGGATCGCGGCAACGAGATCGCCTATTCGCTTTACGTTCTGGCGCGCAACCGCAAGGCGGCGATCAACGATCTCAGATATTATGCGGATACGGCGCTTGCCGATTTCCCCACACCGCTTGCCAAGGCGCAGGTTGCCGCGGCCCTTTCGCTTTATGGAGATCAGGCACGCGCGAAGACTGTGTTCGGTGCCTCGCTCGATATGGCGAGCCGTGCCACCAAGGTTAGCTTCGCAAGGGCGGATTACGGTTCCGCCCTGCGTGATGGCGCAGCGACGCTGGCGCTTGCGGCGGAAAGCCGTCCGGTTCCTGCCGTCGTGCCGCAACTTGCAGGTGCCGTGGCGAAGGAATGGGAAAAGAAACCCTATACCAGCACCCAGGAACAGGCATGGATGCTGCTTGCCGCCCGCGCCGTCAAAGGTGAGGACAAGGATATCCGTCTTGATGTGAACGGCGATTTGCAGACCGGCGGGTTCGGCAAACGGATGACCGGCGACGAATTGCTGGCGGCACCCTTGAAGATCGCCAACGCGTCGGCTGATCCGGTCACGGCGGTGGTCACCACGGTCGCGCCCCCGGCACAACCGCTTGCCGCCGGTGGCGAGGGGTTCACCATTACCCGTACCTATTATTCCATGGATGGCGAGGAGGTGAACGCGAGCGAGGTGGTGCAGAACGAGCGTTACGTGGCGGTGCTGAATGTCACTCCTAAAAATGACTGGCAAGCACGCATTCTCGTGACTGACCTTCTGCCTTCCGGTTTCGAGATCGACAATCCGAGCCTCGTCAATTCTGCCGCCCTTTCGAATTTCGACTGGTTGCCGGAAACCGAAGCTGCGCATACCGAATTCCGCTACGACCGGTTCGTTGCGGCCTTCGACCGCACGGCTGGCGACAGTTCGGAAATCACGCTGGCCTATGTGGTCCGGGCCGTCACCCCGGGCACTTATGATCATCCGGCGGCCTCGGTCGAGGATATGTACCGGCCGCAATTTTCCGCCCGCACGGCAACGGGCCGCATGGAGGTGCGTTCGGCAACCCCATGAGGCGAAAAAAGGCGATCATCGTCGGCATCGTGTCGGCCGCTCTGCTTGTAGGCGGTGCGGCCTTCGGTCTCGATGCGCTGGACAACGCCTATCCGCCACCGCTGGAGGCTGCGCAGCAGCGGTCCTTCGAGGTGCTGGATAGAGACGGGCGGTTGCTGCGCGCATTTGCGACACCTGATGGCCGCTGGCGGCTGAAAACCAGCGCTGCAGAAGTCGATCCGCAGTTCCTGCGCATGCTGATCGCTTATGAGGACCAGCGTTTTTACGACCATCACGGCATTGACCCTTGGGCGCTGCTGCGCTCCGCCTGGCAATTGGCAAGCAACGGCCGGATCGTCTCCGGCGCCTCGACGCTTTCCATGCAGGTGGCGCGGCTGATCGAACCGCGCACCGACCGGTCGTTTTCGGCGAAATTTCTGCAGGGATTGCGAGCGCTCCAGATCGAAAGACGGCTCGACAAGGCGGAAATCCTCGATCTTTATCTGAATATCGCGCCTTATGGCGGCAATCTTGAGGGTGTTCGTGCCGCAAGCCTCGCCTGGTTTGGCAAGGAGCCCGCCCGGCTCGACACGGCAGAGGCGGCTCTTCTGGTGGCGCTGCCGCAATTGCCGGAGAAACGCCGACCGGACCGCTTTCCGGATGCGGCAAGGCAGGCGCGGGAGAGGGTTTTGCAGCGCCTTGCCGTAGAACGCGTGGTGGGTGAAGGGGAAGCAGAGCGGGCGACCCTTGCAGCCGTTCCCGCCAACCGGCGTGATCTGCCGGCCTATGCACCGCATATGGCGGCTGCCGCACGCGTGAAGTTTGCCAATGCCACCGAGGCGCACTCGACGCTCAGATTGCCGATCCAGCGGGAACTGGAAGCCGTTGCCCGCCATGCAGCGGAAAAACTGACAGAAAAGGTCTCCGTCGCCATCGTCATGGCCGACGCGCAGACCGGTGATATTCTGGCTGAAGTTGGTTCCGCGGATTATCTCGATACTGCAAGGCGCGGTTTCGTGGAGATGAGCCGCGCCGTGCGCTCGCCGGGCTCCACCCTCAAGCCGTTCATCTATGGCCTTGCCTTTGAAAATGGTCTCATCGGGCAGGAAACCATCATCGAGGATCGCCCGGCGGATTTTTCCGGTTACCGCCCGCGTAATTTCGATATGCATTATCAGGGTGATGTCAGCATCAGGCAGGCACTGCAACTGTCGCTCAATGTGCCCGCCGTAAAGCTTCTGGATGCTGTCAGTCCGTCTGCGCTGATGGTGCGTTTCCGCCGCGTGGGCGTGAAGCTCGTGCTTCCCACCACCGAGGCGCCGGGGCTTGCCATTGCGCTAGGAGGTGCTGGTATTTCGCTGGTTGATCTGGTGCAGCTTTATGCGGGCCTTGCCGGCGGCGGCGACCCTGTGCGGCTGGGGGACGGTGTGCGCTCCGCGCCGCAACGGCTTGCCGGAGATCGGCTGTTTGCCGACGCTGCGATCTGGAACGTCTCCGACATTCTGTCCGGTGTGCTGCCGCCACTCGGCATGAAGCAGCGCGGCATCGCCTATAAGACCGGCACTAGCTACGGTTACCGTGATGCCTGGTCGGTAGGTTATGACGGGCGGCATGTCATCGGCGTGTGGGTCGGTCGTGCCGATAACGGCGCCGTCCCGGGCATTGCCGGTTATGCGACGGCAGCCCCGATCCTCTTCGAGGCTTTCGAGAAATCCGGCATAGCTATCACGCCAATGCCTGCTGCACCTTCTGGCGTCGCGCGGGTGGCCGTGAGCGACCTTCCCGCCAACCAGCGGCGTTTCACATTGACCGCAAGCGGCCTGCTTTCGGCCTCAAGGCGCGAAAGCGCGCCGCGCATCGTCTATCCACCGGAAGGGGCTAGGGTGGAGCTCTCCAGCCATTCAGGCATTTCGCCGCTAGTGCTGAAGCTGCAAGGCGGCCGCGCGCCCTTCCGCTGGCTCGCCAACGGCAGGCCGCTCCCGGATGCTTCGCTCCGCCGCAACAGCGAATGGCGACCGGAAGGGCAGGGGTTTTCAACGCTGACCGTGATCGACGCCGATGGCCGCGCTTCGAGCGTGCGCGTTTTCATCGAGTGAATTTTTGAGGTCTTCGCTGAGGCCGTTATCGACGTTACCTTCCCAGTCAGTAGGGGTGGTGAAGCTGATATTATCGTCCGTCTGATCGGCGCGGAAGCGCGCTCCATACGACCTCAAATGGTTCACCTTAACGGCATCATTTCATTGCGATTATCGTTCACGACCGGCTTCATCAAGCGATTGAGCAATGGGTGAAAGCAAATATTGGATGATTTTTCGTTGACCAGTCTTGATTTCTGCTTGCACAGACAATCCAAGCCCTAACTTGTGTTCCTTGTTTTGCACTTTAATCGTTGTCGAAAGCAAGTGAATCCGTGCGGCGTAGACAAGCCCTGGTTGGGCCGGACGCGCTGTATCGCTAAGTTCAGGTTTACGGTATTCCGACAGATCAATTGCGTCCCGACTGATGCTTTCGACAACGCCAGGCACCAGGCCGTAGTCTGTAAAAGGGAAAGCCTCCAACTTGACCCGCACTTCCTGACCTTCGCGAACCTTTGAGTTACATCGTAAGCCAACGGCGAAGGCCAAGTTGTGGGTGGCGTTATACCTCGGAAGTCCTGATGCAAACATTATCGATAGTTCTATGATGAAGCGTCCAATTCAGGTGATCAAGTCTAGACGGCGATTGCGGTTCCGATAACAGCCACTGCGACCAGAGCCGCGGGCTGCCGCATCTTTGCTTTCTCACCGTTTTGGGGCATTGATAGAACCGCACGCCCCATCGGCTGAGCTTTTTTTGCTAGGTTCCGCTGAAACACTGGATCTGCTTCTGTTCTCATCTGCTGCCAAATACATCGGTGCCCTTCATGGCGGGCGACATCGGAGATGAGGAACAGATTTGGGGTGGGCCTGCTCATTGGGAATTAGCTATTACTTATAACAAAAAATGAGCCTCTGATCTGTGACGTTAGGGGGGCCTATTGGGAATACGTAAAATAAGTCGCGCTAGGTTATATGTTGCCGGCACCACGCATGGACTAACGCGGAGTGTTGGCCGACTTTTATAGAGTGGGCCTTTTCTCCTTCCGTCTCGGCAATTGCGAAGCCTACAGGATGTCTAGTTAATATAATTTCAGTCGGCGCCTTTCCGTTTACGAGCTTAAATGCCGTCCACAGAAACGTCGCGTGAATCACTATCGATACGCTCCTGAAGTGAGAGCACAACAGCTTGCAGGAATTCTCGGCGTCGAGGATCGGCAGTCGCACCCAACGTCATCTTCAATCGGCCGCGAATCCTGTTCATAAACCCTACGTGATCGAAGCTGTCAGCAGCAATGTTCACCTCAACTTCGTCCATGTAGTGCGAGAGGTAAGGTTTCAGCTCGAGGTTGGCGTCCATTTGATAACGAGTGGCCATCTGCTCTCCGAGCGTAGTCATCTGTACGTACGGGCCATATTCGTCTATCATTAAATTTCCTTCCTGTGCGTTGGCACCTTAGATAGGAACCCTTTTCGACAAGCGCGAGATGTATTTAATCCCATCGCGAAAACGTGAGCCGCTTGTTAAGCCGAAGTGAAAATGCTTCTCAGCTTTGTATATCGCCTTCGGTGAGTACGCCGGAGATTCTAAGCGCTTGACTTATTTCGTTCCACTGCATGATTGCCTGCTGGGCAAAAATCGTCGGCGTTGCCGCTGAATTACATTCGTAAGATTGGACACCAGTCGTCTTGTGTTTTTCGGTGTAGGCGAACGTTGCCCGGAGTACACCTAAAACATGGGTTCAAAGGGGTTTTCTTTGCTGCTTCCGAAGATTTCCCCGCGTCGATAGCGCCAAGTATGAGAAATAGCACACCAATGATAAGTAAAGCCCCGAGCCCAATCCATCCCACGCCCCAAGTTTATTTATATCAGAACTGAAGAATGCCTGGGACAATAGGACAGCGCAAGAAACGAAGCGGCAAATCCTCACCGAGAATGAGAGGATGATGAAGCTGTGTGGGGTGAAGCCATGACCGGCCCCGAGATAATGGCTGTCAGCGGGTTCTTCGTGCTGCTGTTCGGTTGCCTCTTCGGCCTCTGGCAGTACGTCGACGCGAAGATCAGCGCCGCAAAGATGGAGGCGTCTGGCGCCGCAACTGCGGCTCCGGCAATGGCGCCCCTTGCGAGGGAAGAGCTCGCGGCTCACCGCCTGCATGTGGCGGAAACCTGCGTCCGAAAGTCCGGCCTTCGCGAACAGACTGAGCAGATTATGGGCGCTATCGGCGCCGTGAAGGATACCGTCGACAAGATGACGTTGCGCGTGGATCGCATCGTTGAAAACAATCAAAGCCGCGCGCGACGCGGGGCTCTTGAGTTAACCCGCCTGCCGATAGGTGGGCGGGTTTTATTTGCTAGTGAGGGTAGTGCCCCCAGACAGCGCCAAGTCGACGGTTCGCCCTTCGATCTGCAGCACCTGGCGGCGTGCTTTTAGTTGCCCTACTGGACGTCTTTCCCCGTCCTGTAAATGACCTGCCCGTTGACGACGGCTCGCTCGTACCCTCTCCCACCGCCTTGATCGATCCATTCCCTGCTGTTTCCGGAAGGATCTCTTTGCGGTTCCCTCTCTGGTCGAACATAATCATGGCGGTCACGGTCACGACGCACATAGTCGCGACGATTGTAATTGCGCCGGTCATAGTCGCGGTAGTATCGTTCACGCTCATTGGAACGATACTGAACGCTCGACGCGTAGTAACCGCCCGATCGATATCCGCTGTCATCCACGCATCCAGAGAGGATACCGACGGACAACATACCAATTGCTACGCTTAATAGTCTCATGATTTCGACTCCCGATGAGTGATTTAACGTCGACAAAGCGTCGCAGTTCCATGGACAATGACGCTTGCGATCTTAACCAGGGGTGAATGCTCAATTGTGGCTTGCGACGGTCGAGGACATTTCCAGTGAGCAAGACGATTGTAGGATGAGTTGCCTCGGTAGCGATGGTGGCAATATTTGGTAACGGGGATTCGCCATAACGGCCAATGCCTCGGCCTCGCGCTTCTGTCGAGTGATGCGAGTTATCATCTGGGCGGCTCCTTGTGAGGGTAATGCTCCCAGCAGTGCCAGGATGACTTCTCAGCTTTGCTCCGGTTGTAACTAAAGCCACCCCATTTACGGCAACCCGAATGCTCGCACCTGATTTTCATGAACGCCGTCACCGGCCTTACTGTGCTGGTCCGCTCATTGGTCTGTCTCCAGCTGCCACAGTCGCCAGCCTCCAGCTGGTGGAGCAGACTTTAACTTGGTGGCGCGCTGCGTGTGATAAAATCCCCTTCTGATGGGGGAGGCCGCCGCGCTGGACGCATGTGAACGCCTCGTTGTCATTACCTTTAGATATCTACTCGCTACTTTTTGATGTTTTTGCCCTCAATAAGATGATAATTCCACGTACAACTTTTCGCCTCGAGGTGGCTCGAGACGCTAATAAAGCTCCTTAAAGCCTCCACGAACGAGATATCTAACTTGAGCAGGTATGCAGCGGAAAGGATCTGGGCTCTATTTGCAGTGCAAAGTGGTTCCTTCGTTGCCAGATTGATCATTTTAAATGCAATCTGTTTTCCTCTTGCCGCCGATTGGTATGTATAAAAAGGTGAGGGATCCGGGTCGGGTTGCGTAATGAAATCAACGGCCCTCGCAGGACGTTAGGTGAGGGCGCACAACTGTCGGCCCGGACCCTTATTTGTTTTTATTTTCAATGCGTTATGATCTAAAATCTGCAAGATTTTGGTGTCCACGAGAGGATTCGAACCTCCGACCCCAGGATTCATACCACTTCGGCTTTAGCCGCCGCCCATCTCCATTGGATAGGACGTTCGTGGTCTGGACTGTCCCTTCACCATGAGCCTTTCGGCTTTTAGGTGCTGCCCATCCAGTCTCTACACCTTCACCGGATTTCTCCGGAGCTTGGCTCGGGATTGGCATGCTGGAAGACCAGCGAAGCTTTCCCCGACTTTGAGCAGATCGATTGCGTCGTTTCCGGGCGCAACCCCCAATTTGTCTTAGGAATCCTGTGCTCTATCCTGCTGAGCTACGTGGACACTGAATTGCTCTTTAACCTGCCGTAGCCGGCGGATCAACCGCGTTCTTTATCGCGGTCGATCCGTTCCTCTGCTTTCTTTGCGTCCCGGCAGTCAGTTCGTCAGGCGTTGCTCGGCAAGTTTCACCCAATAGGAAATGCCGTAGGCGATGGCGTCGTCGTTGAAATCGTATCCAGGGTTGTGAAGGCCGGCCGAATCGCCGTTGCCGATGAAGATGAAGGCACCCGGCCTTTCCTTCAACATGAAGGAAAAATCCTCGCCCGCCATGGAAGGGTCGACATCGGGGTCGACGTTCTTTTCACCAGCCACATCGCGGGCGACGCGGATGGCGTGGTCGGTCTCGTCCGCATGGTTGAAGGTCACCGGGCAATAACGCTCATAGACGACCTCGGCTTCCGCTCCATTTGCTAGCGCTATGCCTTCCGCCATCTGCTTTATGCGATCCTGCGCGAGATCACGCACCGTCTCGTCCAGACTACGCACCGTGCCGGCAATCAACGCGTCGTTGGGAATGATGTTGTGGCTCGAGCCGGCATGAAAGCGGGTGACGGACACGACCACGGATCGGATCGGATCTGCATTGCGCGAGGCGATCATCTGCAGATTGCCGACGATCTGTGCACCGATGGTGATCGGGTCGATCGTGCGGTGCGGCTGGGCCGCATGGCCGCCACGACCTTTGACAGTGATCGAGAACTTGTCCGGTGCCGCCATGATACCGCCCTTGCGGATGGCGAACGAGCCGAACGGAATACCCGGCATATTGTGCATGCCGTAGACCTCATCGATGCCGAACCGCTCCATCAGGCCGTCCTCGACCATGGCGAGCGCACCCGCACCGCCTTCTTCGGCGGGCTGGAAGATAACCGCGATGGACCCGGCGAAATTGCGGGTTTCCGCGAGATATTTGGCGGCGCCGAGCAGCATGGCGGTGTGGCCGTCGTGGCCGCAGGCATGCATGGCGCCTGCGGTTTTGGAAGCCCAGGGTTTGCCGGTTTCCTCAAGGATGGGAAGAGCATCCATATCCGCCCTAAAGCCGATGGTGCGATTGCCCGGAATATTGCCTCTGATGATGCCGACCACGCCCGTGCGGCCAAGACCGGTCACGATTTCGTCTACGCCGAAAGATTTCAGCTTGTCCGCAACGAAAGCTGCGGTGTTGTCGACATCATACAAAATCTCGGGATTTTCATGCAGGTGACGCCGCCATTCGCTGACTTCCTGCTGAAGTTCGGCGGCTCTGTTCAAAATCGGCATTCGTTCATTCCTGGGTTCATCGGTGCGGCATGGCGTAAAAGCCTATCCTCCGCGGTGGATAGTGCGCCGCATAATTGACGTAATCAATGTACTTTGCCATTGCTAGGACATATATGGTGAATATTGCCATTCCCTGACTGAAGACGGGAATTCGAGGATAAGCCTTGCCACAGAATCTTAAATCGCCAAATGCCGCCCGGCGGCTCTCCGCAGCCATTGCCATCATGACCGCCGGCCTTGTTGCCGCTGCACCCGTGGCGAATGCCAATCCGAAAATGGTGGTGGATGTCAAAACCGGCAAGGTGATTTCCCACCAGGAAGCGTTCCGCAAGTGGTATCCGGCCTCGCTGACCAAGCTGATGACCGCCTATATCGCCTTTTCGCAGATGAAGGCCGGCAAGCTCAGCCCGCAGACGGAAGTGGTGATGAGCAAGAAGGCCGCCGACCAGCCGGCCTCGAAAATGTATTTCAAGCCCGGCCAGAAACTGACGATGGACAGCGCGCTGAAGCTGCTGCTCATCAAATCCGCCAATGATATCGCCGTGGCGATTGCCGAAACCATCGGCGGCACCAGCGATAATTTCGTGGCGCAGATGAATGCGCAGGCACAGCGGCTGGGCATGAGCTCCACCCGTTACATCAACGCCAACGGCCTGCCCGGCAAGGGCCAATATACGACGGCGCGTGACCTTGCGCTTCTGGCGTTGATCATCAAGCGGGAATTCCCGGAATATGCCCATTATTTCTCGCTGGAAGGTGTCACCACCGGCAAGAAGGACTACGCCAACTTCAATATGCTTGTTGGCCGCTTTGATGGCGCAGATGGCATGAAGACCGGCTTCATCTGCGCATCCGGTTTCAACCAGGTGTCCTCCGCCGTGCGCAACGGCCGTTCGGTCATAACTGTGGTGCTGGGGGCAGATAGCCTTGCCGGGCGAACCGACCAGTCCGCTGATCTGCTGCAGATGGGACTGACGGCGCCCTCGGGCCAAGGCGTTTCACTCGCCTCGCTGGCACCCTATGGCGATACCGCCGAGGTAAACGACATCAGTGCCGAAATCTGCAATCCGAAGGCAGCCAAGGTGCGCAGCGAAAGCCGCGACGAGACCGGCCGCATGGTCATCCATTCGCCCTACGTTACGGAAATGACCCGTCCGCCGGAATATTCTTTCGCGGGTCTCATTCCCGGCAGTGAGACGGTGGCGGTCAACACCGCCAAGGGTGCAAGCGCCAAGGGACAAGTGGCCAACGTGCCGATTCCCATCCCGCGTCCGACATTCTGATTTCGCCTAACCGCACTCTTTATGGATGAGGGCGCGCGCGAAGCCTGAACGCTGCGCGGAATGTGTATTCGCAGCTTCGGTTTGTTATGATATTACAGTGTCGCTCGTGGCCTTCAGGCTCCGGGCGATTTTTTGTGATTATTGCGCGGTTCCGGATCTAATCTCGTCCAACGATCTGCCGGAGCGGCCATCAACATACAGGCAAGACATGTCTCGCGATCGCATACCGGTTTCCATCATCACGGGATTTCTCGGCGCCGGAAAATCGACGCTGCTCAACCGGCTTCTCAAAGACCCCGATATGAGCGACGCCGCGATCATCATCAATGAATTCGGCGATGTCAGCATCGACCATATGCTGGTTGAAAGTGCAGGCGAGGGCATCATCGAACTGGCGGAAGGCTGCCTTTGCTGCACCGTTCGCGGCGAGCTGGTGGATACGCTGGCGGAACTGATGGACGGCATCCAGACCGGCAAGCTGACGCCGGTGAAGCGGGTCGTGATCGAAACCACTGGTCTTGCTGATCCTGCTCCCGTCATGCAGTCTGTCATGGGCAACCCAGTGATTGCGCAGAATTTCGTTCTGAACGGCATCATTACGGTTGTGGATGCCGTGAACGGCCTGTCCACACTCGATAATCACGAGGAAGCGGTCAAGCAGGCGGCGGTGGCCGACCGGCTGGTGATGACGAAGCGCGCGCTTGCTGATGCTTCCACAATTTCCACGCTGACGGCCCGCCTTCAGGCGCTAAACCCGCGCGCGACGATCGAGGATGGTGACCGGGCCGACTGGAGTGCTGCCGCACTGCTGGATAACGGTCTTTACGATCCCGGCAGCAAAAATGCCGATGTCGGCCGCTGGCTGGGGGAAGAGGCGGAACACGATCACCACGACCACGACCACGACCACGATCATGACCATGACCACCACCATCATGGCGACCACGATGGCCACCATCACCACCACGATGTGAACCGGCACGACGCGTCGATCCGTTCCTTCTCGATCATTCACGACCAGCCGATAGCCCCGATGGCGATAGACATGTTCGTGGACTTGCTGCGTTCGGCGCATGGGGAAAAGTTGTTGCGGATGAAGGCCGTCGTCAAGCTGTCGGACAATCCGGACCGACCCCTTGTGCTGCACGGGGTACAGAACATTTTCCACACACCCGAGCGCCTCGCGGCATGGCCGGACCCATCTGACCAGCGCACGCGCATGGTGCTGATTACCAAGGATTTGCCGGAGGCGTTCGTGCAGGACCTGTTTGCTGCTTTCACCGGCACGCCGGTCATCGACCGTCCGGACAGGCAGGCGATGACGGACAATCCGCTGGCGGTTTCGGGGTTGAGGTTTTAGGTCGCAAAACTGTGGTTTAAACCTGTGGGCAGGGCACCCTTTACCTTGTCGAGTATCTCTCCCTCAAGCGGGAGATCGAGTGGAGTATTCTCGGCAGCGAGGGTAATTACGCTCCCTTCACGATCCTGAATCGGTGTCCTTTGGTCAACGTCGTAGTTTCAACCAGGCTATGCCCATCCTGGTTGCACATATGGGCAATATCGATAACCGCCAGCGGGTCGGTCGTCTCTACAACAAGAACATCGCCCGCCTGCAGGCCAGAGAGTTTTTTACGGCTTCTTAAAACCGGAAGGGGGCATTTAAGCCCCCTCAAGTCGAAAACTATGTCAGCCGTGTCGGTCATTCCTTGGCCCAGAACTTCCAGAACGGCTTCTTTTCCGGCGCTTCCGCTGGCGGTGCTGCGGAAAAAGCGAGCGGGTTCATGGCCGGCACAGGGACCTGGGCGGCAGTTCCGTTCTGACCGGGCCCCGAAGCCGCAGGCGTAGCAGCGGCAACCATTGTCGGGGCCGCCGGGGCAGGGTTCGATTGCGGAGCTGCGGGCTGGGTTGCCGAAGGATGCGGGGTCCGCAGAGAAGACGCGGTTGCGGTGGTCGCCGGCGAAGACGAGGTCACCTGCTGCGCCTTCTTCTCCATCAGCGCGGCATATTCCGTTTCCTTCATCAGCTTGCCGGCCTTCAGCGCCGAGCCTGTCGGAGCATAAGCGGGTTCGCGGCCCTTGCGTTTTTCGGCAACCAGCGCCTTGCGCTCCGCCTCGCTCGGGTCGTACCAGGCCATGCCGTCATATTTCTTCATCGCCTTTTCATAGGCGAGATCATAGGTCTTTTCGTAGGTCGAAAGCGCGCTCACCAGTGCCGGCGGCGTGCTCATGGCGGGGCATTGCGCAGATGCGTTGAACGTGCCGCCTTCGGTCTGCTGGTTGAAGACATATTTCTTCTCGCAGACATTCACTTCTGGCGGGCGTTTCGTGACTTCGAAATTGTCGTAACCGACCTTCAGCATCTTCCAGAAATCGAGATGTTCGCTCTGGCGGTGGCGGGCCATGTTTTCCGCGGTCATGCGGAAGGGAAAGGCCTGCAGCTGAACGGTCTTCTGGCCACCCTTGAAGGCGTCGCGGGCGAAACCGTAGATTTCAAGAATCTGCGCGTCCGTCATCGAATAACAGCCGGAGGACGAGCAGGCGCCATGGATCATCAGGTTGGTGCCGTTGCGGCCGTTGGCGGCATCGTAGCGGTTCGGAAAGCCGGTGTTGATGGCGAGGTAATATTTAGAGTTGGGATTGAGGTGCGCGGGCGTCAGGTTGTAGAAACCTTCCGGCGCCTGCCGGTCGCCCTCTTTCACCTTGGGGCCGAGTTTGCCGGACCAGGCGCAAATCTGGTATTCGGCAATCTTGTCGAAGCGGTTGTCGCGCTTGGCCTTCCAGATTTCCAACGCGCCTTCTTCCTTGAAGATGCGGATCATGATCGGCGAGGTGCGATCCATGTTCTTCTTGTCGATCTCGGCAAGAATGGACGGAGAAAGCGGGTAATCAACCTTGTTCTTAACGTGGGAGACGTCGCGTTCGACGGTTTCGAGCGTATCGTTGCAGCCGCTGAGAATGAGCGCGGTGCAGGCGAGAAGTGCAAAATGTGTCAAACGCATGATCTGATCCGAAAGACGATGGCACGGGCGACGGAGTTCTACACCGTCCCGCGTGTATTTTAAATACGGTATTAACCGTTTACATCTTCTTAACTCAAATCGGACCCGCCCCTGCGACCGCCGATACATCTGTTGATGTGACCGGACTATGGCCGAGTTGGGGCGAGATTCAAGGAAAATAAGGCTGGAGCTAGATTGTTTTGGCTTCTTTTCGATCCACCAAAAAATCTAACTCCCTCTTTTTGCGCATTTCCGGACGTAAACCGCTGCGCACTTTTACTGGAAACGCTCTAAAGGTTTCTGCCGATATCCAGGAATTTCTGGCGGCGTTCGGCGCGCAGCTGCGTGCCCGAGCGCTGCGAAAGATCGGCGAGCGCCTTGGCGATAACGTCACCCGTGGCACCAATCACGGCCGCCGGATCACGATGCGCGCCGCCCATCGGCTCGGGAATGATGCCGTCGATGACGCCAAGCGACTTCAGATCTTCCGAGGTGATTTTCATGTTGGTCGCGGCTTCCTTGGCACGGGTCGAATCGCGCCAGAGAATGGAAGCGGCACCTTCCGGCGAAATCACCGAATAGATCGCATGTTCGAGCATGTAGACGCGGTTGCCCGTGGCGATCGCGATTGCGCCGCCCGAGCCGCCTTCGCCGATGACGACGGAGACGATCGGCACCTTGACGTTGAGGCACATTTCCGTCGAGCGGGCGATGGCTTCTGCCTGACCGCGCTCTTCTGCGCCGACGCCGGGATAGGCACCTGCGGTATCGATGAGGGTCACGACCGGCAGCGAGAAGCGGTCAGCCAGTTCCAGCACGCGGATCGCCTTGCGGTAACCTTCCGGACGCGGGCTGCCGAAATTGTGCTTCAGGCGGCTTTTGGTGTCATTGCCCTTTTCCTGGCCGATAATGGCGACGGGCTGGCCATTAAAGCGGGCAAGGCCTGCCTGAATGGCAGCGTCTTCGGAAAATTTGCGATCGCCTGCAAGCGGCGTGAAATCCGTGAACAGCGCCTTGGCGTAATCGACGAAATGCGGGCGCTGCGGATGGCGCGCGACCTGCGTTTTCTGCCAGGCGTTCAGCTTGGAATAGATGTCCTGCATCGCGTCATTGACGCGTGATTCCAGGCGATTGATCTCCTCCGAGGTGTCTATGCTCTCGTCTTCATCGGCAAGCTTCTTCAGCTCGATGATCTTGCCTTCAAGGTCCGAGATAGGTTTTTCGAAGTCGAGATAATTGTGCATGAGATCCGTTTCCGATCGTTTTGCGCAAGGTTTGAGCCGGATTATCCGGCGGTTCCGGTCGCTCTAATCAAGGTTTTTGCCCTGTTTGGCAAGGGGGTGATGTGTTTGTACCAGCTCTTGCAGGCGTTCTTCCAGCACATGTGTATAGATTTGTGTCGTGGAAATGTCGGAATGGCCGAGCAGTTCCTGCACGGCGCGCAGGTCGGCGCCGTTCTGCAGAAGGTGGCTGGCAAAGGCGTGGCGCAGGACATGCGGTGACACCGCCGAGGGATTGAGGCCCGCTCGAATGGCAATGTCCTTCAGGTCGCGGGCGAAAACCTGTCGCGGCAGATGCCCTTCCTTGCTGTTTGAAGGAAACAGCCACGGACTTTCCGGACTGTCAGCCTTTTTGGGGGACGCGGGCGTCCTGCTTTTCTCAGGTACGAGCGACTTCCTGGCCGCGTCGTATTTGTCCATCGCGTCGATGGCCGCGCGAGACAGCAGCACCATGCGGTCCTTGTTGCCCTTGCCGCGGATCATCAGGAAGCGTCCCTCCTGGCGCAAAACCTTGACCGGCAGCGAAACGAGTTCGCTGACGCGCATACCGGTCGCGTAGAGAAGTTCGAGCAGGAAATGCATGCGGATGCGGGCAAGCTGGCCGGGGCCGGTTAAGGCGGCCTCTTCAGCAGCGATGCCAAGAAGTTTTGTCACGTCCGCGACGCTCATCGTCTTGGGCAGGGTGAGGCCCTTCTTGGGCGCATCAATGGTACCGGTCGGGTCGTCGCCGCGAAGTCCTTCAGAATAGAGGAACCGGTAGAATTGCCGCATGGAAGACAGGCGTCTTGCCTGCGACGTGGCTGCAAAGCCCTGAGTGGAAAGATGGGTCAGATAGGCCGACAGGTCTGCCGTGGCGGCTTCCATCAAGGACTGGCCTCGGCCACCGAGAAATTCACGCAGATCGGAAAGGTCGCGTTCGTAAGAAGAGAGCGTATTGGCGGCGGCACCCCGTTCGGCGCTCATCATTTCCAGAAAACTTTCGAGCCGCGCGCCGTCCCGCCCGCTCATCTCTTTGCTACTCATGGGGTGCGCCTTGCCGGCTCCGCCGACGGCGGGTTCAGCCGCTCGGAAGGAATGCGCACCGTCACCTCGCGATCATTGGGCTTGACGAACATGACCAGCAGCACCATGCCGCCATAGATCAGCCCCGCGATGGTTGCCAGTATCATCGTGAAGCGGAAGAGGGTTGGCATGGCGGCTCCGTGAGGGTGGCAGTCTGAATGTATATGCGGTGCAGCGAAAGCGGCGACAAGATCAAAAAGCGGTAGTCCGCCGCTGCCGCATGCGGCGATGAATGTGATTCAACGCAATTCAGTCAGCAATTTGGCTTGACGCTTCGTAAACATTTGCAGATATCCATGCCAAACGGGCTTTCAATTTTATGAATGAAAAGAATTTATCTGTCCCGGTCACACTCGGGGAGCAAGCGCGGGCCAAGCTCGCCGGGCGCAACGTCGTCTTTGTCGGACTGATGGGGGCTGGAAAGTCCGCGATCGGTCGCATGGTCGCCCAGCAGCTCAAGGTCTCCTTCATCGACACGGATGTCGAAATCGAGCGTGTTTCCCGCATGACGATAGCCGAACTTTTCGCCACCTATGGCGAGGAGGAGTTCCGGGCGCTGGAAACGCGGGTCGTCAAGCGGCTGCTGCGCGGTGGCCCCAAGGTCATTTCTACCGGCGGCGGCGCTTTCATCAACGACAATACCCGCCGGCACATCACGCGCGGCAGTGTGTCGCTGTGGCTGAAGGCCGATATCGAGGTTTTGTGGGAAAGGGTCAACAAGCGTGATCATCGCCCGCTTCTCAAGACCGAAAACCCCAAGGCCACGCTGGCGGCCCTGATGGAGAAACGGTATCCGATCTATGCGGAAGCGGATCTGACCATCGAATCCCGCGATGTCCGCAAGGAGATCATCGTGACCGAAGTGCTGGCCGCCATCGCCGGCCTTGAACAGAAAGACTGAGCATCATGACGCCTTCCGAAATCCACACCGACGAACGTCTTGTCCATGTGCCGCTCGGTGAGCGCGCTTACGACATTCTGATCGGACCGGGCCTGATCGGCAGGGCGGGCGGCGAGATTTCGTCGCGGCTGAAGGGCAGGCGTGCCGCTATCATCACTGACGAGCATGTTGCACCGCTTTACCTCGAAGGCCTGATGGACGGCCTGCAGACGGATGGCATCGAAGCCGTTTCGCTGACCTTGCCCGCAGGCGAGAAGACCAAGAGCTTCGAACATCTGGTCACTGTTTGCGATGCCGTTCTCTCCGCACGGGTGGAGCGCAACGATGCGGTGATTGCACTTGGCGGCGGTGTTATCGGCGATCTCGCCGGTTTTGCGGCGGGCATCGTGCGTCGCGGCGTGCGTTTCGTGCAGATACCGACCTCGCTTCTGTCGCAGGTGGATTCCTCCGTCGGCGGCAAGACGGGCATCAATACCCGCCAAGGCAAGAACCTTGTCGGCGTTTTCCATCAGCCCGATCTGGTGCTGGCCGATACGGCGGTGCTCGATACGCTGAGCGAGCGCGAATTCCGCGCCGGTTACGCCGAGGTGGTGAAATACGGCTTGATCGACAAGCCGGACTTCTTCTTCTGGCTGGAAAAGAACTGGGATGAAATCCGCACCGGCGGTCCCGCCCGCATCCAGGCGATTGCCACAAGCTGCCAGGCGAAGGCCGATGTGGTGGTGGCCGACGAGAAGGAAAACGGCGTACGCGCCCTTCTGAACCTCGGCCACACATTCGGCCACGCGCTGGAGGCAGCAACGAATTATGACAGCAAGCGGCTGGTGCACGGCGAAGGTGTCGCCATCGGCATGGTGCTGGCGCACCAGTTTTCCGCCCGCCTCAACCTTGCAAGCCCTGATGATGCCGCGCGCGTCGAAGCGCACCTCAAGGCGGTTGGTCTGCCAGTGTCAATGAAGGATATTCCAGGTGAACTGCCGCCGGTCGAGATGCTGATGGCGGCAATTGCGCAGGACAAGAAGGTCAAGGGCGGCAAGCTCACCTTCATCCTCACTCACGGCATCGGCCAGTCCTTCGTGGCCGACGATGTCGCGACGTCCGAGGTGCAGTCTTTCCTGTCGGAAAAGCATCCCGGCTGAGGCTTAAGGCGCGCGTTACCTAGAACCGCGTCGGCTCCCCCGGCGCCGCCGCCTCGATGGCGAGGGCATGCAGCCCGGCGTCGAGTTCCGGTTTCAAAAGTGCATTGATCGCCCGGTGGCGCTCAATGCGTGACTTGCCTGCGAAGCTTTCAGACACTATCTGAATACGCATATGCGTCTCGCCGGTGCCGGTTATGTCCGGCTGATGGCCGGCATGCATCTGGCTTTCATCGATCACCACCAGGCGTTCCGGCGAAAAGCTCTGCCGAAGCTTTGTTTCTATGCGTTCTCGCAGGGACATGCGATGGGCTCCAATCCTGTTGGCTGGTCTTTAAAAGGGGCTACCTAAAAGCCTGCAACATTCCGCTTTGTCAATTCTTGTTGTGCGCCTTTTCGCACCCCATAATCAGGGCATCATGAAACTGGATTCGAAATATTTCGACCGCATCCGTACACGCAGAAAAAGGGACAGGGAACCTGAGGTTCAGGCCCCGACCTGCCAGTGGGACGGATGCGACAAGCCGGGCGCTCACCGTGCACCTGTCGGCCGCAATGCCGAGGGGCAATTCTTCCTGTTCTGTTTCGAGCATGTGAAGGAATACAATAAGGGCTATAATTATTTCTCCGGGCTGTCTGACACCGAGATCGCCCGTTACCAGAAGGAAGCGATCACCGGCCATCGTCCCACCTGGACGGTTGGCGTGAACAAGACTGCGCGCGACAGCCCGCTGCACTCCACGCTGCGTTCCGGCGCGGCGGGCGCGGCCAATGCCCGCATCCGCGATCCTTTTGGCTTCACGAATGGTTTTGCAAACGGGGCAAAGGCCGGCGGCCAGCGCCTGCAGCAGGACCGCAAGTTGAAGACGCTGGAGGCGAAAGCCTTCGATACGCTCGGCCTTTCTGCGGGTGCAAAGCAGGAAGAGATAAAAAGGCGCTATAAGGAGCTTGTCAAAAAGCACCATCCTGATGCTAATGGTGGCGATCGGGGCTCGGAAGAACGTTTTCGGGCTGTTGTTCAAGCATATCAATTGTTAAAGCAGTCAGGTTTCTGCTAAGCCAACGTTCGTGTTTACCGCCTGATTGATGATGTGGCCGGGTGGCCGCCGCCCGCCTTGGAGACGTGATGAGCAAAATCGACCTTGATATTTCCAACCTGCCCGACACGACGGTGTCCGTGCGGGAGGTTTTCGGCATTGATACGGATCTGCGGGTTCCCGCCTATTCGCAGGGCGACGCCTATGTGCCCGACCTTGATCCCGACTATCTTTTCGACCGCGATACGACGCTCGCTATTCTTGCTGGTTTTGCTCACAACCGACGCGTCATGGTTTCCGGCTTTCACGGCACGGGCAAGTCCACCCACATTGAGCAGGTAGCTGCCCGCCTGAACTGGCCCTGCGTGCGCGTCAATCTTGACAGCCACGTCAGCCGTATCGACCTCGTCGGCAAGGACGCCATCGTCCTTAAAGACGGCAAGCAGGTCACCGAATTCAAGGACGGCATTTTGCCCTGGGCTTACCAGCACAATGTCGCGCTTGTCTTCGACGAATACGATGCCGGTCGCCCGGACGTGATGTTCGTCATCCAGCGCGTGCTGGAATCCTCGGGCCGCCTGACGCTGCTCGACCAGAGCCGCGTTATCCGTCCTCACCCAGCCTTCCGCATTTTTGCGACCGCCAACACGGTCGGCCTCGGCGACACGACGGGCCTTTACCACGGCACGCAGCAGATCAACCAGGCGCAGATGGACCGCTGGTCCATCGTCACCACGCTGAACTACCTGCCGCATGAGCAGGAAGTGAACATCATTGCCGCCAAGGTAAAGAGCCTCAACAATCCGAAGGGTCGCGAAACCGTCTCCAAGATGGTGCGTGTGGCCGATCTTACCCGTTCGGCCTTCGTCAACGGCGACCTTTCCACGGTCATGAGCCCGCGTACCGTCATTACCTGGGCGGAAAATGCGGAAATCTTTGGCGATCTCGCCTTTGCGTTCCGCGTGACCTTCCTCAACAAGTGCGACGAACTGGAGCGCACGCTGGTTGCCGAACAATATCAGCGGGCTTTCGGCGTCGAGCTGAAGGAAAGTGCTGCGAACATCGTTCTCAGCGCCTGATCTTCCCCGGCTTGTCCGGAGAACATCACCGATGACTTGAAGACGCCGGCGGGCCGCGCATCCTTGGATGGGCGGCTCCGAAGCGTCGACAACTGACAGGAAAGACAATGGCAGCGCGCGGCGACAATTCCAGAGCAAAACCGGGTACGGCGGTCGATACCGAACCGTTGCGTCAGGCGATTGCCGGATGTGTGCGATCGGTTGCCGGCGATGCAGAGGTTGAGGTCGTTTTCGCCAATGAGCGGCCTGGCCTTGCCGGAGAGCGCATGCGCCTGCCGGAAATTTCCAAGAAACCCACCGCGCAGGAAATCGCCGTCACCCGTGGCCTTGGCGATTCCATGGCGCTTCGCCTTGCCTGCCATGACGCTGACACCCATGCGGTGATGTCGCCGCAGGGTGCCGAGGCGCGGTTGATCTTTGACGCTGTTGAGCAGGCGCGGGTGGAATCCATCGGTGCACTGCGCATGCCGGGCATGGCCTCCAACATTCAGGCCATGAACACGGAAAAATATGCCAAGGCGAATTTTTCGGGCATCAACACGAAGGACGATGCACCGCTTGCCGAAGCCGTCGCCCTTTTGGTGCGCGAGAAGCTGACCGGCGAAAAGCCACCGGCCAGTGCCGGCAAGGTTCTCGACCTGTGGCGCGACTTCATCGAGGACAAGGCCGCCGGCGACCTGAGCGACCTTTCCAAGGTGATTGGCGACCAGAAGGCTTTTTCGCGGCTGGTGCGCAAGATGCTGACCTCCATGCAGATGGCGGAGGAATTCGGCGACGACGATAACGAGCCGGAAAGCCAGGAGGCAGAATCCGACGAGGAGCAGCCGCGCACTAACGAGACCGAAGAAGAACAGGTCGAGGAAGAAGCCGGTTCCGATGCGACGCCCGCTGATGAAAGCGAGGCCTCGCAGGAGGAGATGGAAGAAGGCGAGATGGACGGCGCCGAGATGTCGGACGAGGAAATGTCCGACGATCTCGATGAGGATTCCGAGACGCCCGGCGAGACCCGCCGCCCCAACAGCCCCTTCGACGATTTCAACGAGAAGGTCGACTACCGTATCTTCACCCAGGAATTCGACGAGGAAATCCACGCCGAGGAACTGTGCGACGAGGCGGAGCTTGACCGCCTGCGCGCGTTTCTCGACAAACAGCTCGCCCATCTTCAGGGCGCCGTCGGACGTCTGGCGAACCGGCTGCAACGCCGCCTGATGGCGCAGCAGAACCGTTCGTGGGATTTCGATCTGGAAGAGGGCTATCTCGATCCGGCTCGCCTCGTGCGGCTTATCATCGATCCCATGCAGCCGCTCTCCTTCAAGAAGGAGCGCGACACCAAGTTCCGCGACACGGTGGTTTCGCTCGTCATCGACAATTCGGGTTCGATGCGTGGCCGCCCGATCACGGTTGCGGCCACCTGCGCCGATATTCTTGCGCGTACGCTGGAACGGTCGGGTGTGAAGGTGGAGATTCTCGGCTTCACCACCAAGGCGTGGAAGGGCGGTCAGTCGCGCGAGCAATGGCTGGCCAGCGGCAAACCCGGTTCGCCGGGTCGGCTCAATGATTTGCGCCATATCATCTACAAGTCGGCGGATGCACCCTGGCGGCGTGCACGGCGCAATCTTGGCCTGATGATGCGTGAAGGCCTGCTGAAAGAAAACATTGACGGCGAAGCGCTGATGTGGGCGCATAACCGCCTCATCGGCCGCCCCGAGCAGCGCAAGATCATGATGATGATTTCGGACGGTGCGCCGGTGGACGATTCGACGCTGTCGGTCAATGCGGGCAATTATCTGGAGCGGCACCTGCGCGCCGTTATCGAACAGATCGAGACACGTTCGCCAGTGGAGCTTCTGGCGATCGGTATCGGCCATGATGTGACGCGTTATTACCGTCGCGCCGTGACGATCGTGGATGCGGACGAACTGGCTGGCGCGATGACCGAACAGCTTGCTGCTCTCTTCGAGGATACCAATACCGCCAGCTCGTCCCGCAAGGTTCGCCGTGCGGGATAAGCGGGGCCGGGCTTTTCTTTCCTGTAAATCGCTGGCGATGGCTGCAGTTCTTGCGGTCGCAGCGCTTGTTCCGGTTCCCATCGGCGCGTCGACCATCGATGTTCCGGTCAGCGTTCGTCTGTTGTCAGGCTTCGAGGTTGGCACCAGCGCCAGGCGTTTCGGCAAGCTGGAATTTATCGGCGGCATGGTGATGAGCACGCCGGAAAAACTATTCGGTGCCATATCCTCCATCCGCTTTCGCCCAAACGGGCAGGAATTCGTTGCTGTGCTGGATACCGGCCACTGGCTCACGGGCAAGATCGCACGCGGCCCGTCGGGCGCGCTGTCCGGGTTGGCTGACGTGCGTATCACTGCCATGCTGGATGCCAGCGGCCGTGAACCTTCCCGCAAGATGGAAATGGATGCGGAAGGTCTGGCGCTGCGGGATGGCAAGGTATTCGTCAGCTACGAGCAGCGGCACAGGATCGATGCCTATCCCGATCCGGGGTTCGAGACCTCAAAGCCGCTCAGCCGCCTGCCTCATCTCATTCCCAACAGCGAACTACGCCACAATGGCGGCATGGAGGCCCTTGCAGTCTCGCCGGCTGATTCGCCGCTTGCCGGTGCCCTTGTCGTGGTGGCTGAAAAAAGCATCGATGCCGACGGCAATCTTCTCGCCGCCGTACTAGAAGGCCCGTTGAAGGGCACATTCGCGGTCACCCATCACCCCTCATTCGACGTGACGGACGGCGCTTTCCTGCCCAATGGCGACCTGCTGCTTCTGGAGCGTCGCTTCAATTTCGCTGAAGGGGTGGGGATGCGCATCCGCCGCATCAAGGCTGCCGATATCAGGCCAGGCGCGGTGGTGGATGGCGAAATCCTGCTGGAAGCAGGCATGGTCTACCAGATCGATAATATGGAAGGCATGGATGTGGTGAAGGGGCCTGATGGTTCCACGCGCCTCATCATCGTTTCCGATGACAATCACTCATTTCTCCAGCGCAATCTGATGCTGGAGTTCAAGTTGGTGGAGTGAAGGTTCACACCTGCTGCGCCGCCTTGTAGGCAGCCATCAGATCCTCGACGGGAATGCCGTCGATCTTCATCCCGGTCATTCGGCATCCTGTTATCTGCGCGCCGGACAGGTTGGCGTTGCTCAGTTTCAGACCGGAAAGATTAACATCGTCGATCGACCAGCCGGACATGTTGCTGTCGGTAAATGACGCGCCGGAAAAGTTGATCTGGTTGAAGCTGGTTCCGGCGAGATTGACGTCGTTGAACATCGTACCCGACAGATTGACGTCGTTGAAGGTGGAGCCTGAAAGCGTGGCGCTGGCGGCCTCCACAATATCGATAACGTCATTGATCTGCATATCTGCCTGCCTCTGAGCTGTGCCACGGACCGCAGACTGCAACGCAGTCGGCTGGTTTGCAAGCGCGATTCGATCCACGCTCCCACCCCAGCCTTAAACCTGGATGACAATGGTGTCAGCCCGATTTGGCGACCTTTGGCATCGGCTTCAGCGTGTTCATTAGTGCGCCGTAGGGCAGGAGCATCACGAGGCCGACGAGGATCTTCACCGAGAGGTCGCCGAGCGCCCAGGAAATCCAGCGCGGTGCCTCCAGAGCGAAGATGCCGAGCACGGGGGCATTTTCAATGGCGAAGGCATCGTTGGGACCGACGAAGGAGAAACTCGCAGCAAAGGCGATGGAGAAGAACAGCGCGGTATCCAGCACCGAACCCAGCATGGAGCCGGCAAGCGGTGCGTGCCACCAGCGCTGGCGGCGCAGGCGGTTGAAGACGGAAATATCGAGCAGCTGGCCAATCAGATAGGCGGTGCCGGAGGCAACGGCGATACGCGGGATCGAGGTCCAGAAGGACAGTGTGACACCAACAATAAAACCGGCAAGTACGACGCGGCGCGCGACTGACGGCCCGAACTGGCGGTTTGTAAGGTCTGTGACGAGGAAGGCGACCGGATAGGTAAAGGCACCCCAGGTCAAAAGATCGCCGAGATTGACGCCGAACAGCGATCCGGAAAGCGGGTATTGCACCAGAATATTGGACGCGACGACCACCAGTGTCATCAGCAGAACGTAAATGAGCGTGTAGCGCAGGTAGGGCATTTTTTTATCCTGGGTGATGCCACCAGTTGGAGCCGAATTAGAACAAGCAAAAGGCTTGAGCGGCATAAGCCATTCAAGCCTTTTGAATATCAGTGATGTCGAAACCGCTAATTAAGCAGCTTCGGCCGTCTTCTTGGCGATCTGGCGGCGCAGGAGACGAGCGCGCATGCTCAGTTCGTTTTCGCCGGACTTCAGAAGGAAGGCATCGAGGCCGCCACGATGTTCAACGGAGCGCAGAGCTGCTGCGGAAACACGCAGGCGGAAACGCTGGCCGAGAGCATCGGAGATCAACGTAACCTGGCAGAGGTTCGGAAGGAACCGGCGCTTGGTCTTGTTGTTGGCGTGGCTGACGTTGTTGCCCGTCTGGACGCCCTTGCCGGTCAATTCGCATACACGGGACATGGGTACACCTATTTCGTTTGTCTGTTTCACCACTGGCTCGCCACCGGCAAAACCGTGGTGGCAATCCAACTGGCCATGATTGGAAAGTTGCGGTTCTATAGTCAGACGGGACTTAACAGTCAAGCCGCTCGCGAGCAAATGAAAGGAAATTCCGGCGTTTTCAACCGGCATCCGCTTTTTTATTGCCACAAGTCGGCGTATATGATCGCCCCATAAGGCCGCTTCCGCGCCTCTTTTAAGGTGATATCCAAATGATTGCCAGAGGAAAAAGCATTTTCATGGCTGTGACAATGGCGTTTGCAGGCGTATCTCCCTCGCTCGCCGCCGAAGCCCGCCATACAAGCGAATACAGCATCAATCTCGGTATTCTACCAATTGCCAAGGCAAGTTTTTCGACTCGCATGAACGGCCCGAACTATTCGATTTCCGGTTCCTTCAGCTCAGCAGGGCTTGCAAGCGTTCTGGCGGATATTTCCGGCAAGACGACGATTTCGGGTGCCAAACGCGGCCATCGGCTGCAGGCGAACACATATTCGCTTGTTTACAAGGACGGCAAGCGGGTGCGGACCTATGATGTGGTCTATCGTAACGGCAACGTCACATCGACGACGGTGAAACCGGAGCCGAAGGCGCGGCCGGACAATTGGGTGAATGTGAAGGACGGCGACCTTCGCTCCGTCCTCGATCCAATCTCTGGCCTCATCATTCCCGCCGGCGGCCGCATCTGCCCGTCGCGCCTGCCGATCTATGACGGCGAATCGCGACTGGATCTGGTGTTGAGCCCCAGCGGCACCAAGCCCTTCAAGACGAATGGCTTCAGCGGCGATGCCGTGGTCTGCAAGGCACGTTACGTGCCGAAGTCGGGCTATCGCCAGGGGCGCAAGGATATCGAATACCTGAAATCCATTTCCATGGAGATCTGGTTTGCCAAATCCGACAATATGGATGTCTATGCCCCGGTCTACGCCGTCATTCCGACGCGGGTAGGCCAAGTCTACATCACCGCCACCAAATACGGCGGTTGATGCAGTTACGGCGTATCGCCCGGCGACCAGCCGGGTTCGGCCATCACGAAGCTTGAAAAGGCGAAACCCGGCGAGACGGTGCAGCCGACGAGGGTGAAGTCGCCGAGGCTTTCGGCCGATTGCCAGCAATTGGCAGGCACGATCACCTGCGGGCGCTCGCCTTCCAGAATGTCGGGGCCGAGGGTAAAGGTCTGTACCTCCCTGCCATCTTCGGAAAGATGCAGGGTGATCGGAGCGCCGGCATAATAGTGCCAGACCTCCACCGCATCGGTGACGCGATGCCAGTGCGAGCGCGTCCCCTTTTCCAGAAGATAATAGATCGCCGTCGAATGGCCGCGCTCACCACCTGCCTTGTCGCGAAATGTCTGGTGGTAAAAGCCGCCCTCGGGGTGCGGCTCCAGTTCCAGTTCGCGAATGATCGCTGCCGAAGACAGATCGGCGCCCATCAGAAATTGTCCTTGCGTGTGCGGATTTCGGCAAAGACTTCGGCATCGGTTGCGCCTTCAAGGCCAAGATGACTGCGGATGCCGGCATCGGCCACCCGCATATAAGGGTTGGTCTGTTTTTCCAGCCCGATGGTGGTGGGAATGGTGAATTCATTCGCCTGCCGCGCCTTTTCGACGCTTTCGGCGCGCTCGATTAGAGCCGCGTTATCAGGATCGACGGTGAGCGCGAAACGGGCATTCGAAAGTGTATATTCGTGGCCGAAATAGACTTTCGTGTCATCCGGCAGCGCCATTAACTTCTGGAAAGAGTGCCACATATCTGTTGCCGTACGTTCGAACAGGCGACCGCAACCCATGGCGAACAGCGTATCGGCTGCAAACAGCAGGCCGTCATCGGGAAGGTAGTAGCAGATATGCCCCGCCGTATGACCGGGTGTGGCAATGACCTGAACGCGCCGTCCGGCAAATTCGAACTCGTCGCCATCGGCCTGGGACCGGTCGAGACCGGGGATCGCAATCGCCTCATCATGTGGGCCATGTATTTCGCACTGGAATTTGTCCTTCAGCGCCAGATTGGCTTCCACATGGTCCTGATGGTGATGGGTGGTGAAGATATGCGTGAGCTTCCAGCCATGCCCATGAAGAGCCTGCAGGATGGGGCCTTCCTCCGGCGCATCGATCGCGGCGGTCGCCCCGCTTTCTGGATCGTGCAGCAGAACGCCAAAATTATCACTGCGGCAAAGAAAGACGTCTATTTCCAAAGGTTTCATCGTGGTCCTCTCCATTTGCCGGCCTTGGCCGGCGCATTTGTCCGCCTGAATTTCAATGTAGGCGCAGACGCCTTGAAGTCCAACCGCCTGATGCTACATTCTCGCCCATGAACACCGATATCGTCGATCTGCGCGAATTCTATCATTCCCCGCTTGGCCGCTCGGCCGAGCAGGCGATCACCATGGCGCTTTCATCGCTCTGGCCGCCTTTGCCGGAGGAAAGGCTGGTCGGCCTCGGTTACGCCGTGCCGTTTCTGGAGCGGTTCCGTCATGACACGGAGCGCACCTTTGCCTTCATGCCGGCGGGGCAGGGAGCGGTGAACTGGCCGGCAGGCGAGCTTTCCTCCACGGCGCTGGTGTTTGACGAGGAGCTGCCGCTACCCGATTCGTCGATAGACCGGGTGTTGATGGTGCATGCTCTGGAATTTGCCGAAAATCCGCGCGAAACCCTGAAAGAACTCTGGCGGGTGCTGGCGCCCGGCGGGCGTCTGGTGATCGTGGTGCCGAACAGGCGTGGGGTCTGGGCACGCATGGAACACACACCTTTCGGCTCGGGCCGGCCCTATTCGCGCGGGCAGTTGACGGCGCTTCTGCGCGAGACCAATTTTACGCCGGGGGCAAGCGCCGAAGCGCTGTTCTTTCCGCCCACCACCAGCCGCCCGGTACTGAAATTCCGCCGATACCTTGAGCTTACCGGCCGCAGGCTCTGGCCGCTGTTTTCCGGCGTTATCGTGGTTGAGGCACAGAAACGTCTCTATCAGGGATTGCCCGTTACCCAGCGCGCCTCACGCCGGGTTTTCGTGCCGGTCCTGGCGCCTCAGGGTGTGCCCACCACCCGCACCGCCGCAAAGCACGGAAAGCCGCGCTGACCCTCGACAAAGGGGCCATTCCGGTCTAATGCCTCCGGCATTGCTTTTGCCGGGCTCCCCGGCGCATTTCCGAAGGTCGATCAAATGAGTGCAGAGCTTAGCCAACCTCTTCCGCGTCCGGGTATTCTGGATATCGCCGCTTATGTTCCCGGCAAGGAACACGTGGATGGCGTCGCGAAGGTTTATAAGCTCTCCTCCAACGAAACGCCGCTCGGGCCAAGCCCGAAGGCGATCGAGGCATTCGCCGCCACCGCCAGCCATCTGGAAATCTATCCCGACGGACAGGCGATTGCGCTGCGTCAGGCGATTGCAGACGTGCATGGCCTCAACATAGCGAATATCATGTGCGGTAACGGCTCGGATGAGCTTCTTGGCCTGCTCTGCCACGTCTATCTGGGTACGGGCGATGAGGCGATCATCACCGAACACGGTTTCCTCGTCTACAAGATCCAGATCATGGGTGCGGGCGCAACGCCGGTGACGGTGAAGGAAAAGGATTGCGCCGTCGATGTGGACGCCATTCTTGCCGCCGTCACGCCAAGGACGAAGATGGTTTTCATCGCCAATCCCGGCAATCCCACCGGCACCTATGTTCCGGTCGCGGAAATCCGCCGCCTTCAGGCTGGTCTGCCGAAACATGTCGTGCTCGTGCTTGATGCGGCTTATGCCGAATATGTACGCAAGAACGACTACGAGGCCGGTCTCGAGCTGGTGTCTGGCAACCGCAACGTGGTGATGACGCGCACCTTCTCCAAGGTTTACGGTCTGGCCGCACTGCGCGTCGGCTGGATGTATGGTCCGGCCGCCATCATCGATGCGCTGAACCGGGTGCGTGGTCCGTTCAACATGAGCGCGCCGGCGATCGCAGCGGGTGCCGCGGCCATCCGCGATCAGGCATTCCTGGAAAAGGCGATCTCTCACAACACGCTCTGGCTGGAGAAACTCACGACGGTCTTCACCGGTCTCGGCCTCAAGGTCACGCCATCAGTCACCAACTTTGTCCTGATCCATTTCCCGGACCAGGATGGCAAGCGTGCACCAGATGCGGACGAGTTCCTGAGCCGCCGCGGTTATATCCTGCGTGCCGTGCGCGGTTACGGTTTCCCCAATGCCTTGCGTATGACGGTTGGTTCGGAAGAAGCCAATCTTGGCGTCATCGCCGCGCTCACCGAGTTCATGGGGCAGGCGTAATGGGCGAGATCATGTTTGAGCGCATCGCGCTTGTTGGCATCGGCCTGATCGGCTCGTCCATTGCGCGCGACATCAAGGAACTGGGTCTTGCCCGGCATGTCACGATTTCCACCCGCAGCGCGGAAACGCTGAAGCGGGCAGAGGAACTGGCGCTTGGAAGCGAGTATACGACATCCGCCGCGCAGGCGGTCAGGGATGCTGATCTTGTGATCGTTTCAGTGCCGGTCGGTTCATCCGGGGCGGTTGCCGAGCAGATCGCGCCGCATCTGAAGCCCGGCGCCATCGTCACCGATGTCGGCTCTACCAAGGCCTCTGTCATCGCGCAGATGGCGCCGCATATGCCTGACAATGTGCATTTCATTCCTGGACATCCGCTGGCGGGTACGGAAAAATCTGGCCCGGATGCCGGTTTTTCCGGTCTTTTCCGCGAGCGCTGGTGCATCTTCACGCCGCTGCCGGGCACGGATGCGGAGGCGCTGGAAAGGCTCAAGGATTTCTGGCGGGCGCTCGGCTCGCGTGTGGATGAAATGGATGCCGAACACCACGACAAGGTTCTGGCGATCGTCTCGCATCTGCCGCACATCATCGCCTACAACATCGTCGGCACGGCGGACGATCTGGAGACGGTAACCGAGTCGGAAGTCATCAAATATTCCGCTTCCGGCTTCCGAGATTTCACGCGTCTCGCCGCCTCGGACCCCACCATGTGGCGCGATGTCTGCCTGCACAACAAGGATGCCATCCTCGAAATGCTGGCACGGTTCTCGGAAGACCTTGCTTCGCTGCAAAGGGCGATCCGCTGGGGGGAGGGCGACAAGTTGTTCGAACTGTTTTCCCGCACACGCTCCATCCGCCGCTCCATCATCGAGGCCGGTCAGGACGTCGATACGCCTGACTTTGGGCGTCACGCGCTGGATCAGAAGAAGTAGGGCGCTGAAGTGATATTGATATCGGCGGCGACGGATGACGATATCGAATGGCTGCTGCGGGAAGACAAATGGATCGATGAGGATTGGTTGCGGCGTTGCGTCGGACGCCGCGAATATCTCGTCGCGAAAGAAGATACGATTCTAGTCGGTTTTCTGCGGTTCTCGATGTTCTGGGGTAAGATTCCCTACATGGACATGATCCGCGTCGTTCCTGAGTTTCGGGGACATGGCGTCGGCGCAACGCTTACAGTTTTTTGGGAAACTCTGATGCGTGAGCAGGGTGCCTCACTGGTGATGACGTCCAGCCAGCAGGACGAGCGGGAACCGCAGATGTGGCATCGTCGCAATGGATACAAAGAAGCCGGCATCCTGCATCTTTCAAAAATTCAGGATGCCGCTGAGGTGTTTTTTACAAAAGCTCTCTGTTAAATCGGCGGGATCTTCCCCAGCGGAATGAAACCGCTGACGGTGGCGCGGCCGCGATCCACCACGAGGTCGACGGACGCCCTGTCGCCGCCGCCGGCGAGTGCGCGGAGCATTTTGCGGGCGGTATCGATGGTGGATTGCAGCTGCGGAAACGCCTGCTTGGCATTGTCCGACCAGGCGTCAAGCTTTTCGATCTCCAGCTTGAACTGGCCGGAGAGATAGCCCTCATTATCGAAGGAGAAAGGGCCGCTGATACGCATGGTGCGGCCTTCGCCGATATCAGCGACCAGCCGGCGAAGCTCGCCGCTCGCACCGTAAAGCCCGGCCGTATCGCTGCCGTCTACCATACCCGCCTTGCCGGCAAGGGTGACATCGGCGATGGCGTTGAGGCGCGGCAGAAGTTGCGGCCAATCCTTGATGACGGTTGACGAGTCGGTCAACGTTATCGCGCCGTCTAGATCGGCGCCGTTCTGGCGCAGATGCATTTCCGTCTTGGCGGCATCGAAATCGATCGTCTGGCCAGTAACGGTGGAAACCGCCTGAGCCTTCAGGCCGTCGATGACAAGCGAGGTCCGGTCGATACCCCTAAGCTTGGTGACGATGCTCGACTGCATGTTCTGCCAGAGGGCTGAAACCGTCAGGCCATGCGCGGTGCGGATTTCAGCCGGTGCATCCAGTTCCCAGACAATGTGGCCGGGATTGTAGACCTGCGCTGCGGAACGCAATTCTCCGAACGAGGCTGAAACGCCATTCTGCTTGTCGTCCACCGTTACCTTGGAGCAGAAAAGGCCGATGCGGAACGGATAACCCTTGAAGGCAATGTCGCCGCATTCGCCGCTGACGTTTCTGGCCTGCGAAGGCGAGATGACGTTCAGAACCGTCTGCTTCAGCTTGTCGGCGGCATAAAACCACCCGGCCGTGTAAAGTCCGATAACCAGCACGACGGCGATACCAAGCCAGAGGAATTTTTTGACCGTGCCGGATTGGCTTGACGATGCCATATTGATCTCCGATGAACAGACTTCAGATAAATTCGATTTGGCTTGGGATATGGACGATTTTTGGGTCTTTGGCTACGGTTCGTTGATGTGGAACCCGGGCTTTGCCTTTGAGGAAAGGCAGCAGGCGCGGCTCCACGGTTATCGACGCTCCCTCTGCATCAGTTCAAATGTGTACCGCGGCACTGAGGAGAAGCCCGGCCTTGTTCTCGGTCTGGAGCGCGGCGGCTCCTGCCTCGGCGTTGCCTTTCGCGTGCGCGGAGCGGACCATGGTCCGGTCATGGCCTATCTGCGCGAGCGCGAGCTGGTAACGAATGTCTACAAGGAACGCGTCGTTGCCATTGCGCTCGCCGATGGCACGCGCGGCAGTGCCGTGACCTATGTGGCCGATCCCGCCCACGAGCAGTATATTGGTGGTCTGGGTGTCGCGGAAGCGGCTACGATCGTGGCTGCCGCATCGGGCCGGTCCGGCCCGAATACCGATTACGTCTTCAATACCGTGCAGCATCTGCAGGATATGGGTATTCGCGACACGCTGCTGGAAAGCATTGCCGCCAGTGTCGGCACGATCGCGGTTTAGCCGGCGGGAGTGTCTTGCCCCTGAAGTTCTGCGATACGCTTCACGGCGGTCGGTGGCAGCGGCAGGTGCGGATTGTTGCGCGCGGTCTCCAGCAGCAACTCGTCGCTCGCCTTTTCCGTCACCTCGATCAATGTCTTGAAAAACACGTCCGGGTCCAGTCCCGGCTCGATGGCCGGCAAGATCCGCACCTTGAAATGGCCGGGATAACGCATTGTCGAGCGGCGTGGCCAGAAGAGGCCGGGATGCATGGCGACCGGAATGACGGGGACTTTGAGGTCGCGGTAAAGACGTGCGATGCCATAACGATATTCGGGCTCAGCGCCCGGTGGCCGGCGTGTGCCTTCGGGATAGATTATGAGTTCGCGGCCAGCCGCCATCTCCTCTCTCGCCCGCTCCATGACCTTCAGCATCACCTTGCCGCGCGCGGCGCGGTTGACCGGGATCATGCGCTGCTTCATCGCATACCAGCCGAACAGCGGGATCCACAAAAGCTCGCGCTTCAGAATATAGACCGGATCGGGAAGGTTGGGCAGCAGCGCATAGGTGTCCCAGAAGGACTGGTGTTTGGGGGCGAAGATACAGCCGGTTTCGGGAATGTTTTCCAGCCCCTCGATCTCGAAGGTGGTGCCGACAATGGTCTTCATCAGCCAATGGTTGGATCGCGCCCAGTTCTTGGGGATTTCATAGGCTACTCTGCGCGGCAGGATGAAATAGATCGGCGTGAGCACGATCATGCGGACAATCAGATTGAGATAAAACAGCGTATTGAAAAGAAAAGAGCGCAGCTTGAGCATCGACAGACTTCCCGGGTTGCAGCCGTTCCGAAGCTCAGGCGCGCCTCGATGCCGGATGCCGATGCCAGACGCCTACACGAAAACAAGGCTCCGCAGCAAGCGTGTTCTCTCCGTTCTTCCATTCACGGGGAGGAGGTTGCCGCCTTGATCGTGGGGTGATCGGCGCCCGCCTTGCGCAGACCGTCGCCCTTGCCGAGCCCGGTCAGGTCTCGTCCTGCTGCAATCACGAATTTCATGTATTCGTAGAGCATGGTTCGGACCACATCCGGCTCCGCGAACCAGTTGGTGCGGGCAAGGTCGGCGCTGATAACGGGATAGGCGATGAATTGGGTCTGCGGGCTGGCATTGTGCAATTCATGCAGGCTGCGATGCATATGGTAATTGTTGGTGACGACGACGATGGAGGAATAACCGTGGTCGCGTATCCAGCTCGCCGCCTCATTGGCGTTGCCGATAGTGTCTATGGCCTTGTAGCCCATGTCCACGCAGCAGGAAAACATGTCCGAAGAGCCTTGCGTCATCTTGCGGATTTGCGTGCGGGTGGTGGCCGGATTGACGCCGGAAATCAGAAGGCGCTTGCCAACGCCGTCCCGCAGCAAGCCGACCGCCTGTTCGATGCGCTGATAACCGCCGGTCAGAACGATGATCGCGTCGCCCTTGGCGCCTTCGGGCGGGCGCATGGAGGCGACCGAATCTGCGAACCACAAAAAACCGCCGGAAAAAGCCCCGAGAGTAATGACGCAAAGCAGGATGAGACCGCGAATAAAACGGCGCAGGCGACTTCGCCGCGACAACAGGCCCTTTTTTGCCTGTCGCGTGGTCGTCTGCTCCTGATCATGGTCCGTCCGACTCACAAACATTCCTCCTGAATACTCGCCGATTAAGGCAAGGAACAGGCATTTTTGTCCACCGTCCGCAAGTTACATCCGGCGTGTGAAGGGTGCAGTTTCCTCGCGAGATCCGGGAGACGGCGTCACGATGCGACACCGTCGCTTTTAGACGGATCGGAACGGACGCGGTCGATATCGTCGATCGTGCGGATGACGGTCACACGCGCGGTGATGGTGGTGAGCAGCGCGATGATGATCATCGTCGTGGCGATGCCGATATAACCACTGAGGCCAACGGAAAAGGAGCCGAAAAGCGCACTTGCCTGATCGCTTTGCGGCGTTGCAACCGTGCTCGATTGCCAGAAACCGGCGGCAAGGAAAACCGCCGCGGCAAGGGCGCTGCCCGCTGCCGCACCTTTCAGGCTGATCTTCAGGAAGTGCTTCTGGAATTCCCGCGCGACGAAGCTGCTTTCGGCGCCGACGAAATGCAGCACCTCGACGATGTGCCGGTTGCCGGAAAGCGCGCCGCGCGTTGCAAACACCACCGTCAGCACCATGGCGGTGAAGACGAGGATCAGGACCCCGACGCCGATCATGACAGTGGTCCTGGCCATGGAGACGAGCCTGTCGACCCATGTACGGTGGTCATCCAGAAACGCCTGTGGAATTTCAGCCTTCAGCATATCGCGCATGGCCTGAAAATCGGGCGGGTGGTTTTCGTCGATGGTAATCACGACGAGGCGCGGTACGGGCAGTTCGGAAAGATCGAGGCCACTGCCGAGCCACGGCTCCAGGAGACGCGCGGTGGCGGCATCATCGAGGATCGTGCCATCCCGCGTGCCGACGAAGGTGAGCGCCAGAGTACGCGCCTTGGTGAGCGCTGCATTCATGTCCAGCCCGTCCTCGGGTTTGATCTGAATGGTGATTTCGCGAGAAATCTGGCTCTGCCAGGTGGCGGCGGTGGCACGTACCATGGAAACGGCACCAAGCGTCAGGCAGGCGAGAAAGGCCATGATGGCGATCACCACCATCAGCGCATTGCCCTGAATGTTGGAGGGCGGCAGAATGGGTGCCATCGGGCGGATACGCATCGGCGGCCGCTTCGGTGCGGTCGCCTCTGGTCTTAACTGTTTGCGGTTGATCTCATTCATAGATGTCGAGCCGCCCTTCGGTGAGGATCATCCGGCGTGCGTCGATCTGGTCCATCAGGCCGAAATCATGGGTGGCGATGACCACAGCGGTACCCAGCCGGTTGAGCTCCAGAAAGAGGTTGAGAAGGCGCTTGGCCATCGGCGGGTCGACGTTGCCGGTCGGCTCGTCGGCCAGCAAAATTTCCGGCTGGTCCATCAATGCGCGGGCAATGGCGGCTCGTTGCTTTTCCCCACCGGAGAGGATGGCCGGAAGCACGTTGATGCGCTCGCCAAGCCCGACCCATTTCAGAAGCTCGATGACGTCGTTGCGGTAGGCGCTTTCTTCCTTGCCGCGCACACGCAGCGGCAGGGCGACATTCTCATAGGTCGTCAGATGATCGAGCAGTCGGAAATCCTGAAAGACGATCCCGACGCGGCGGCGCAGCATGGGCAACTCGCTGCGCGGAATGCGCGACACATCGCGGTTGAACATGCGGATATTGCCGCGTGTGGGCTGCAGCGACATCAGCAGCAGGCGTAGGAACGTGGTTTTGCCGGCACCGGAAGGGCCGGTCAGAAACTGGAACGAACCCTTGGGAATGTCGAAGGTCATGTCCCTCAGGATTTCGGGGCCCATGCCGTAACGCAACCCGACATTTTCGAAATGGATCAACGGACTTCCAGTCTCTTCGTTTCGTGGTGGTTCGCAAACCGCTGGCGCGTGAGGCCCGGATGCGCCGTTTAACCCGGTTCCGGTGGCCTATGCGAGCCGTTTTTGCGAAGCATTAACCAATTAAATTTAAAACTTGGCAGGATTCGTTGCAATGCCCAGTTTTGCGGGCCGGAAAACCTCACCCAAGGAATTCTATGGCTATGTTCCGTTCATCTCGCCGGCAAGCGGCATTCGATTTCGACCTCCTGATGCCGGAAGCGCCAGTGCGCCGTACGGCGCGGGCAACCCACGCCGGCCCCGATGTGGTAGACGCGGAATTTGTCACCATCAAGGAAAACCGTGTCCGTCAGCCCGGAAACGATAATCGCGGCGCGATGCGCCGTCAGATGGAAAAACCGCCCGTCACCGCCAGTGCTCTTGGTTACGCGTTCATCGGCTGGGTGGACCGCAAATTGTCGCGCTTGTCTGTGGATGCCTATTCGGCGTTGGTTGCGGCGCTCGTCATTTTTGTTTTCATCTGCTCAGGCGGCCTGTCGGTGGTCGTGCCGGAAAAGCCGGTCGTTGCGGCCGCAAACCCGCTTGCCATTTCCCATGTCACCATCACGCCGCAGGAGGCTGGCGGCATGGATGTCCTGCTCATCAACGGTATTGTGGAGAACAACGGTACCGCTCTGGAAGAGGTGCCGGCACTTCGCGCCGACCTCTTCGTTGCCAAGGGGCAACTGGTCGCCAGCATGGTCATCGAACCGCCGGTCAGGCAGATGCAGCCCGGTTTCAGCCACGGATTTTCGGCAAAGTTGCGCCATCCCGGTGGAAAAACGCCTGACATCAAGCTTTCCTTCGTCGAAGCGGGTGCTTCCGAACGTTGACTGTGCTAACGCGTGGTCTTCGTATTTTTACTGAAAGGTAAAATCGGCAAGGCGCAGCACAGGAGAAAGAATGCCCGTCGTCCGTGGAAAAAACATTGAGCCGCTTTACACCGCCGAGCAGATTGCCGAGCGCAATCGCGACATGGCCAAGCATATAGCGAGCGGCCCGACCAAGGATTTGCTGGTCATCGCCGTGCTCAAGGGATCGTTCATTTTCGCGGCCGATCTCATCCGCGCGCTGCATGACAGCGGCCTTGCCCCCGAAGTCGAATTCATCACGCTTTCGAGCTACGGTGCCGGCACCGTTTCGCAAGGGGTGAAGATCGTCAAGGATATCGACAGCGACGTGAAGGACCGCGATGTTCTTCTGATCGACGATATTCTCGAATCCGGCCGCACGCTGCGTTTCGCCAAGGAACTTCTTTACGAACGCGGCGCCCGTCACGTCACCATCGCCGTGCTGCTCGACAAGAAGGTCAAGCGCAAGGAAGATCTGGAGGCCGACTATGTCGGTTTCGAATGTCCCGATTATTTCGTCGTGGGTTACGGCATGGATGTGGCTTACGCCTTCCGCGAACTACCCTTCGTAGGCGTCGTCACGGGCGACGCCTGACGATTTCTGCCGTGCCGGGATGGGACATGCCGGAGACGCCTCATTAACCATTCACCCAGCGAAACCCTGGGTGTTTACCTCTTGAAAAGAGGAGCCTGCGATGTTGCTCACGGCTGGAAATGATGCCCAGGAGCAATGATTAATGGCGAAGATTCTGATTACCGAAGATGAGGATGCATTGCGGGCTTTCGTTGCCCGTGCGCTGCGTCTCGACGGTCACGAGACCCACGAGGCGGCAGACGGCGAGCAGGGGCTGGAGAAGCTTCAGGAAACCAATTTCGATCTCCTTCTTTCGGATATCCGCATGCCGGTCATGGATGGCATCGAGCTGGCGCACCGCGCCGCCGAACGCTTCCCGGCCATGCGCATCCTGTTGATGACGGGTTATGCCGAACAGCGCGAACGTGCTGATGATCTGGCAGAAAAGATCGTGGACGTGGTTTCAAAACCTTTTGCGCTTCCGGATATCCGCAAAGCTGTTGCGCGGGCGCTCGCGGCCTGAGCGATAAGGCTACAGAGATTTGAGAAAGGGTGGCCCTTTGGGCCGCCTTTTTTGTTGCGGAGTTGTCAACTCTCTCCGCCGTCATGCTTGGCACAAGGCCGAGGATCACGTTGAGTGTTTGATAAGCTGGCCTTTCCTCAAAAATGCGCGAGGTTAAACAGGCCCGATCGCTAGGAATGGCGGCCTCCATCCTCACCGTATATCCAGCAACCGCTCCAGATAACGCCGCTCGATTTCACCCGGCGGGTTGTTGCCGAGCTTTTCCCGGATAGCCTCGAGAATTTCGCGGGCGCGCTGCACGTCGATCTCATCAGGCACCTTCACCTGGTCGCCGAAATCGGGGCCGGTTGTGCTGCGCGGACGGCCGAGTGGATCGCGGCCGTTCTGTCCGCCTTGGCCCGCCATGCCTTCCTGCCCCTGTCCGGGCTGCTGTCCCTGCTGGCGCATGGCCTGCATGATCTGGCCCATCATATCCTGCGCGCCCTGTCGCAGCGCGTTCAGCGCATTGCCCTGACCTTCGACCGCCTGTTCGCCCTGGCTTTTGCCGAGTGCTTCGCCGGCGCCTTCCATTTCCTGCTGCGCCTTGCCGAAGTTTTCGCCCGGCTCCATGCCGAGATCACGAAGGCCCTGCTGCAATTCGCCCAGCTGCTTGCCCAGCGCGTCCTGCTGCGCCCTCAGATTTTTCAGCGCCTCGCGCAATTGTTCGGCGGTCATCTGCTCGCTCGGCTGTCCGCCTTGCTGGCCGTTTTCGCCCTGCTGGCCCTGTTGCGGTGATTCACCGTTTTCACCCGTCTGCGGGTCCTGACCTTCGCCGCCATCCTGCGGGTCGCCGCGCTGCATGCGGTCACGCAGCGCCTGATCGAGCTTGAAGGTCTCGTCCATCAGCTTCTGCTGCTGTTGCAAAATTTCACCCAGCTTGTCGATCTGCTGGCGCATCTTGCTGCTTTGCTGCTGCCCCTGCTGGCCCTGACGTTGCGGCCGTCCCGCCTGCAGGTTGTTCATCATGCGTTGCAGCTGCGAGAGCATTTCCTGTGCTGCGTCACGGTTGCCGGAGCGCGCGAGGTTTTCGATCTGGTTCATCATGTTTTCCAGATCGCGCTGCCGCAAGACGTTTTGTGCCTGCTGGTTCATGTTGGCTTGCGGCGCATTCTGCATGCGCTGTGCAAGCTCGCTCATGAACTGCTGCATCGCCTCACGCAGTTCCTGCATCAGCTTGGCGACTTCCTCATCGGAGGCATTGCGCTGAAGCGCCTCGGAAAGCGCTGTCTGCGCATCACGCAGGCGTTTTTCCGCCTGCGAAAGATCACCATCCTCGATGCCGAGCGCGATCTCCCAGAGATAATCGGCGGTGTTCTTCAGCATCTCCTCATTATAGGCGAGCCGCATGCGGGTCTGCGCCGATTGCAGCAGGAGATAGTGCGTGGTGTTGGGAATGGTTTCATCCGGACGCAGACCAACCGCCTCGTTATAGGCGATCGCCTTTGGCATCTGGCGCGTGTCGAGTGAGAATATCTGCCGCTGTTCGGCAACCGAAGCCGCCAGCGGTTCAGAGAAATTGCGGCCCGGCAGCACCATTTCATGCGCGGGGCTGCGGCCGGTCTGGCCGGCACCGTCTGTTGCCACCAGCGTGATGCGCACGCGCTTACCTGCCATGGGATGTTCGGTCAGGTTGCGGCTGGTCAGCCCCTTGATCTCGCGGTTGTTCTGCCGCGGCAGGTCGAGCTTGAATTCCGGCGGCGGGTAAAGTGCTGTTGCACCCTCCGCAACGCCAAGCGGCTCTATGATGGCGTGGGCTTCCTTGATGCCATAGTCGTCCTTGGCGGTGAAACCCACCTCCAGCGCACCATTGACGGCGCGGCGCGGCATGTTGTCGAAGCCGATGGTCGGTGGCTGGTCAGGAATGACGTTGAACACCCATTGTTCGCCATTGGCGGTGATCATGCCGCTTTCGGTCACATCCATCGCAAAGGTGCGCGGCGTGACAGGTTGATCCGGCGCGCGTTTTTCTGTCTGTGCCGCCACATCGCCACTTGCGCTGTCGGCGCGTGCCGCTTCGGGGGCAAGCTTCTGCAGGGCGCCGGCGGTCTCAGGCTCGAAGGTCACTTCCTCGCCGCCATCGCCACCGGTCATACGGATCGTCAGTTTGGAGGATTGCGGCACGGACACCGCGTCGTGGCCTGTCGCATCGCGCCCTGTCAGAAAAATCGGGGCGCGGCCGGTATAGGCGGGCGGCGTGACCCAGGCGTCGAGACGGATATCGGGATTGAGCGGACCGGCTGCCGGTCGGCTACGGAAGGCATCTGCAATCGTGCCTGCACCATTGGAATAGGAAAAACCGAAGGCGACAACCAGAAAAAGGGCGGGAATGGCGCGTAGTGCCGAGCGGTCGTAACGGGCGATATCGGGTTTCGGCAGGCCGGCATTCAGCGCGGCGATGCGTTCCGCCATACGGATCTGGTGTTCTTTCCACAAGGCGCGGGAAATGGGGGTGTCCAACGCTGGTTCGTCTTCCTGCACGCCGACTGGCTGGTGAGCGAGACCATTGCGTTCTTCCAAAAGGCGGGACGCGTCGTTGTCTGTCGGCCATTTCAGCCGGACGATTGGCAGGATGGTGCTGATGAAACCAAAAACCAGCAGGAAAACAATGCCCAGCCGCACGAAATCAGGCATCTGACGGTAAAGTCCGAACCATGCGAGCGCCAGAAACGCGGCGGTGATGGAAAGTGGCCACAGCGTCTTCGGTGCTACTCTTTCCGCAAACAATACGATTTTTGCGAAGAAGCGTTTAGCCGCAACCCGGCGGGCAAGATCCGGCCGCTGCGCGAATGCGCCGGTTGGGCGCTTTCTGCCTGTCCTGTCCTCTCCGGCTGTGGTCATCAATCCGTTCTCCCGGTTCTGGCCACGTCAAACGCCATTCCCGGAACGGCGAGCTGCTTGTATTATGAGAAGCAAGGATAACATTCTTTGTGGCGAAGACGAGGGCAAGCGGATGCTCACCCCCATTTTTTAGGCAGCTTCGCTCAATTGTGATCGACCAAGCCGGATGTATGGCGGATCAATCGAGCCAGGCGGGTACTGAATCGAGAGCGATCAGCTCTTCATAGGTTCCGCGCGGGCGGATGACGTGGAACTTGTCGCCCTTTACCAGAACTTCCGGCACCAGCAGGCGCGAATTATAGGTGCCTGCCTGCACGGCGCCGTAAGCACCGGCGGAGCTGACGGCAATCAGATCACCCGGCTGCGGTGCGGCCATCTCGCGGTCCAGCGCCAGATAGTCACCCGTTTCGCAGACGGGGCCAACGATATCGGCCTTGATGCGAGGGGCGTCCACCGCGGGCTGCACGACCGGGCGGATGCCGTGATAGGCCTCGTAAAGCGTCGGGCGGATGAGGTCGTTCATCGCGCCATCGACAATCACGAAGTTCTTTTCGCCGCCATCCTTCACATAGATCACCTCCGTCACCAGAATGCCGGCATTGCCGACGATCAGGCGTCCCGGTTCGGTGATGATCTTGCAGTTGAGGCTCTTCAGCTCGTTCTTGACGATATGCGCATAGGCATCCGGCAGCGGCGGCGGATTATTGTCCTCGCGGTAGGGAATGCCGAGACCGCCGCCGATATCGACGTGACTGATCGTGTGCCCGTCCGTGCGCAGGGATTCCACCAGTTCTCGCAGCAAGCGGAACGCATCCTCGAAGGGCTGCAATTCTGTGATCTGGCTGCCGATATGCATGTCGATGCCGGTGACATCGATGCCGGGCAGGGTGGCGGCATGCGCATAGACCGCACGCGCCCGCTCATAGGAAATGCCGAACTTGTTCTCTTTTTTGCCGGTGGAAATCTTGGCATGGGTGCGCGCATCCACATCCGGATTGATGCGGAAGGACACATGCGCCCTTTTTCCGGCTTTGACGGCGCGCAGGTTGAGGACCTCAAGCTCCGGCTCGGATTCGATGTTGAAGCAGTAGATGCCGGCTTCCAGCGCGTAATCCATTTCCGCCACCGTCTTGCCGACGCCGGAGAACATGATGCGGTTTGCCGGTACACCGGCGCCAAGCGCGCGGCGCAATTCGCCGCCGGATACCACGTCGATACCCGCGCCAAGCTTTGCCAGCGTCTTCAGAACGGCCTGGTTGGAATTGGCCTTCATGGCGTAACAGACCATGGCGTCCACATCGGCGAAAGCGCCTGAGAACACCTTGTAGTGGCGCTCCAGCGTCGCGGTCGAATAGACATAGAACGGTGTGCCGACCGCCTTGGCGATCTCAGGCACGGGCACGTTTTCGGCGTGAAGCACGCCGTCGATATAGCCAAAATGGTTCACAGGCTTTTTCCCGTCAGAGAAGCTTGTCGAGGATGAACGGCCGCTCCGCCGTTGCCGGCTTCGTCTCGGTTCCGTCGGCATTGCGCTTGTTGCGCATTTCGACCGGCGTGCTCGGCGGATCGATATCGCCTTTTCGCCCGCAGGCACTGAGAGCAAGACTGACGGCGAGTGTCATGCCGATGGGAACGATGAGATTGCGCGCGGTTTTTGAAAGCATGAGCCTGTCCAAAGGAAATATGTGCTTCTCTGATAACGAAAAACAGGGCGCTTGTGCACCCTGTTTCTTGTGATCGCAGCGTAACGCAGATTTATGAGGGCGGCGGAGAAAAATGGAATCGTTTCCGCCGCTCATTTTAATTTGTCTGCGCATCGGATTTTCCGAAAACCGCTTCACACTTTTCGGTCCGATGCGTTAGTTGCGTCCACGCCACCAGGCGATCTGCTTCTTGACCTCGGAAGGAGCCGTTCCGCCGAAGCTGGTGCGGCTGGCAACCGATGCCTCGACTGAAAGAACGTCGAAAACGCCGCTTGTAATGGCCGGATGGATCGCCTGCAGGTCTTCCAGCGAAAGATCGGCCAGATCGCAGCCTTTCTTTTCCGCCAATGCCACCGCATTTCCGGTCACATGGTGGGCGTCGCGGAAGGGCAGGCCTGCCTCGCGCACCAGCCAGTCAGCAAGATCGGTGGCGGTGGAATAGCCCGAACCGGCGGCCGCACGCATGCGGTCCTTGCGCACCTCAAGGTCGCGGATCATGCCGGTCATGGCGGCGATGGCCAGTTCCAGGCTTTCGGCGGCATCGAAAACCTGTTCCTTGTCTTCCTGCATGTCCTTGGAATAGGCGAGTGGCAGGCCCTTCATCACAGTCAAAAGCGCCACCAGCGAGCCGTTGATGCGGCCGGTCTTGGCTCGCACCAGTTCGGCGGCGTCGGGGTTCTTCTTCTGCGGCATGATCGACGAGCCGGTGGAAAAGGCATCGGACAGGCGGATAAAGCCGAATTGCGGCGTCGACCAGATGACGATTTCTTCGGCGAGGCGCGACAGATGCGTGGCGCAGATCGAGGCGATCGACAGGAACTCCAGCGCGAAATCGCGGTCGGAAACGGTGTCGATGGAGTTGCGGGTCGGCTCGCGGAAGCCGAGGGCCTTTGCCGTCATGTGGCGGTCGATAGGATAACCGGTGCCGGCCAGCGCTGCTGCACCGATCGGGCTTTCATCCAGATGTTCGATCGCGTGACGCACGCGGGCGCGGTCACGGCCGAACATTTCCACATAGGCCATGCAATGATGGCCGAAGGTGACGGGTTGGGCCGTCTGCAGATGGGTGAAGCCGGGCATGACCGTATCGGCATTTTCCTCGGCGCGGTCGAGGAAGGCGGCGATGAGCGCGGTCAGCATGCCTTCCGTCTTCTGCAGCTCTTCCTTGACCCAGAGGCGGAAATCGAGCGCCACCTGGTCGTTGCGCGAGCGGGCGGTGTGCAGACGCCCTGCCGCCGTGCCGATGAGGGTGGCAAGTCGCGCCTCGATGTTCATGTGAATGTCTTCGAGCTTGCGCGAGAATTCGAAGCTGCCGGCCTCGATTTCTGACAGGATCGTGTTCAGGCCGTGAACGATCTTGTCTTTATCTTCCTGCGAAATAATGCCTTTTTCCGTCAGCATGGTGGCATGCGCTATAGAGCCGCGGATGTCCTGGGCATAAAGCTTCTTGTCGAAGCCGATGGAGGCATTTATCTCTTCCATGATGGCTGATGGCCCGGAAGCGAAACGTCCGCCCCACATCTGGTTGGAGGATTTATGATCTGTGCCGTCAGCCATGTTCTGCGTGCCCTGGAGTATTCGATGACAGAAAAAAGGCCGTTCAGGCTTCCTTCCGCCAGATTGGTTGCAATTGCTGCCGTTGCCGGTGTCGTGTTCGGCGCGGGTGCGGTCTGGTTCAGGCATATTGGGTCTGAGAGCCCGGTTCAAGGGGCAGCGGTTGCCGAGGCCGGTTTATGTGAAGGTGCGGCAAACCGCATCGCCTCGCTGAAACCCCTTCTGAAGGGCCAAGTGGCGGCCATGTCGGCCACGGATACGCCGCGCGTCATCCCGCTGTCTTTCAAGGGTCCGCAAGGGTCGGACATGTCGCTTGCCGATCTCAAGGGCAAGGCGGTTCTCCTCAATCTGTGGGCCACCTGGTGCGTGCCATGCCGGGAGGAAATGCCTGCGCTGAACGCACTCGAGAAGGAAAAGGGCAGCGATGGCTTTGAGGTTGTTGCGGTCAATATCGACACCGGCGCGGACGAAAAACCGAAAGCCTTCATTGACGAATACAAGATCGACGCGCTGAAACTTTACCGCGACAGCTCCATGGGCGTCTTCAATGTTCTGAAAAAGGAAGGGCTGGCTTTCGGCCTTCCCGCAACGCTTCTTCTGGACGAAAAAGGCTGCCTGATTGCCGCCATGAACGGTCCGGCAGCCTGGGACAGCGAAGATGCCAAGGCGTTGGTATCGGCAGTGAAGGCTAAATAATTGTCCAGTGCGGGAGGGATTTTCCTCCTGTCATCTCGAATGATATCAGAGGAATATCTCTTGCGCCTTAGCGCGTCGGAACAGGTGTCTCGCCACGGTAATCGTAAAAACCGCGACCAGATTTGCGGCCGAGCCAGCCGGCCTCGACATATTTCACCAGCAGCGGGCAGGGGCGGTATTTGCTGTCGGCCAGCCCGTCATGCAGCACCTGCATGATCGACAAACAGGTGTCGAGACCGATGAAGTCGGCAAGCTGCAACGGTCCCATCGGATGGTTGGCGCCGAGCCGCATGGCGGTGTCGATTGCTTCCACCGAACCGACGCCCTCATAGAGCGTGTAGATCGCCTCGTTGATCATCGGCAGCAGGATGCGGTTGACGATGAAGGCGGGGAAATCCTCGGCGACGGTGATCGCCTTTTCCAGCGTCCGCACATAGTCCTTCGCCGCATCGAAGGTCTTTTCGTTGGTGGCGATACCGCGCACCAGCTCCACCAGCTTCATCACAGGCACCGGGTTCATGAAGTGGATGCCCATGAACTGTTCGGGACGATCGGTGGCGGACGCAAGGCGGGTGATGGAGAGGGAAGACGTGTTGGTGGCCAAAAGCGCTTCGGGCTTCAGTACCGGGCAGATCTGCGCATAGATCTTGCGTTTTATTTCCTCGTTTTCGGTAGCAGCCTCAATGACCAGATCCATGGGCGCCAGATCGTTGACGTCAGTCGAACCGCTGATGAGCGCGAGCGCATCTTTGCGGGCGTCGTCGGAGAGCTTGCCGTTGGTGACCTGACGGGCAAGATTGCCGTTGATCGTGGCAAGGCCGGCTTCGATGCCGTCCTTGGAAAGATCGTAAATGTGCACCTTGTAACCGGCCAAGGCGGAAACATGCGCGATGCCGCAACCCATTTGACCGGCTCCGATGATACCGATGTTTTTAAAGGGGGCGGTCATATGCTGGTCTCCTCATGGGATTTCATCTGCGTCATTTGCGGCGATGTTACGCATATCGCCGAAAAAGAGAAGGCGGCGCGTTCAAAAAACGCGCCGCCTTTGGCTAAAGGCTTAAAATCACAGAGCCTTCTGGAGTTCTGGCAGAGCCTCGAACAGGTCTGCGACGAGGCCGTAATCGGCAACCTGGAAGATCGGCGCTTCCTCGTCCTTGTTGATGGCAACGATGACCTTCGAGTCCTTCATACCGGCCAGATGCTGGATGGCGCCCGAAATGCCGGCAGCGATGTAAAGCTGCGGTGCCACGACCTTGCCGGTCTGACCGACCTGCCAGTCGTTCGGTGCATAACCCGCATCGACGGCTGCGCGCGATGCGCCGACGGCTGCACCGAGCTTGTCGGCAACCGGCAGGATCACTTCGCGGAACTTTTCCGAGGAGCCGAGTGCGCGACCGCCCGAGATGATGATCTTCGCAGAGGTCAGTTCCGGACGATCGGAAGAGGCGAGCGCGTCGGATACAAAGACAGAAACGCCGGGGTTCTCGGCAGCACCGATGGTTTCCACCGGTGCCGAACCACCTTCAGCGGCTGCCGCAAACGCGGTGGGGCGCACGGTGATGACCTTCTTGGCGTCGCTTGCCTGCACCGTCTGGATGGCGTTGCCGGCATAGATTGGACGTTTGAAAGTATCCGGGCTGACGACCTCAATGATTTCCGAGACCTGGGCCACATCGAGAAGGGCTGCGACGCGCGGGGCGACATTCTTGGCCGAAGCGGTCGCCGGTGCGATGATGACGTCATAGGAAGGGCTGAGCGAGACGATCAGCGCCGCCAGCGGCTCGGCGAGCGCGTTGGCATAGGATGCGTCGTCGGCAAGCAGTACCTTGGCAACGCCGGACAGTTTCGCCGCCGCGTCGGCGGCACCCTTCGCACCGGAGCCGGCAACGAGCACGTGGACGTCGCCGCCCATCTGCGTTGCCGCCGTCAGCGTCTTCGCCGTCAGGTCGGAAAGGGTTGCGTTGTCGTGTTCTGCCAGAAGAAGAATGGCCATAATGTAATCTCCCTTTTCTGAAACCTTAGAGGACGCCGTCGGCTTTGAGCTTTTCGACCAGCTCAGCCACCGAGCCGACCCTGATGCCGGCCTTGCGGCCTGCGGGCTCCTCGGTTTTCAACACCTTCAGACGCGGCGTGACATCGACGCCGAAATCGGCCGGGGTCTTCTTGTCGAGTGGCTTCTTCTTTGCCTTCATGATGTTCGGCAGCGAGGCGTAACGCGGCTCGTTCAGACGAAGATCGGTGGTGACGACAGCGGGAAGTTTCAGTTCGACCGTCTGCAGGCCGCCATCGACTTCACGCGTCACAGCGACCTTGCCATCAGACGGTACGACCTTGGAGGCGAAGGTGCCCTGGCCCCAGCCGAGAAGGGCGGCCAGCATCTGACCGGTCTGGTTACTGTCGTCGTCGATCGCCTGCTTGCCGACGATGACGAGGCCGGGCTGCTCGGCTTCCGCCACGCCCTTCAAAAGCTTGGCGACGGCTAGCGGTTCGACCGTCTCGTCGGTCTCGATCAGGATGGCGCGGTCGGCACCCATGGCGAGCGCCGTGCGCAGCGTCTCTTCCGCCTTGGCAGGGCCGATCGACACGACCACGACTTCTTCGGCCTTGCCGGCTTCTTTCAGTCGCAGAGCCTCTTCCACCGAGATTTCGTCGAACGGGTTCATCGACATCTTCACATTCGCGAGTTCAACGCCCGAACCATCCGACTTCACGCGGATCTTGACGTTGTAATCAACAACTCGTTTGACAGGGACAAGGATCTTCATCGGCGGTTTTCCTCAAACTCCTGTCCGCGAGGCGACAAGACCGCGCGGACCTCCAAAAACAGGTTGGCGACATGGATAAGCATTTTTCCCGCAAATACAACGGAGCAATGTTCATTATCACATGCACGCAAGGCATACCTTACGTTGACGTTAACGTAAATAATTTATCTCTTCGTCAACGGCTCATCTGCTCCCGTCATAGCCCCGTTCGATTTGCGACAACCCCGCCGTTTGCGACGGATTCTTGAACTGCGCCGCCCTTGGCGGAACAATCGTGCGGTCGAACAGGGGAACGTCCGGCCGGCGCATGAAAATTACCATCACAGCCCCGGCCAATATGCCGCCCACATGTGCCCCCCAGGAAACATTTTCCTCAAGGCCAAGTGCCAGCATCAGAAATTGCTGTCCGATCCATAGCGCCAGCGGAATGAAGGCAGGCAAGGGCAACGGAATGCGCATGAACACCAGAACCCAGACGCGCACCTTGGGATGCAGGAGAAAATAGGCCGCGACGACGCCGGAAACAGCGCCTGATGCACCGATAAGCGGCCCTTCCGACATGGGTGCGACAAAGCCGTGCAACAGCGCGCCGGCTATGGCGCAGGCGATGTAAAAGATAAGGAAACGGAAGTGGCCGAGTGCGTCCTCGACGTTGTCGCCGAAGACCCACAGAAACAGCATATTGCCTGCCATGTGCCAGAAATCCAGATGCAGGAACGCATAGGTGACGACGGTCAGGTCATCCGGCACCACCTGCAAGGCGGGCTCCAGGTAGGCGTAGTCGAACACCACAGCCGGGATGAAACCGAGGCCGAGCGCTGCGGCATTGGCCTGGACGTCGCTGGCAAGCACGCCGGTAAATAGCCATACCAGCACGTTGACCACGATCAGGCCGATCGTGACATATTGCAGCCGGATATGTTTGAGGGAATTCGCATCGTGCAGCGGTATGAACATCGAACGCCCTTCGTTTGTGCGAGAGATAGGCTTTAGCGGTTCTTGCCGGGAACCCACAATATGTCAGCCTTGCCCATATCATTGGCAAAACGGGCGGCAACGAACAGGAAGTCGGACAGGCGGTTGACATATTTCAGCGCTTCCGGGCTGACGATCTCGTTTTCAGCAACCGAGAGCTCCACCATGAGCCGTTCCGCCCGTCGGCAGATCGTGCGCGCCAGATGCAGATTGGCCGCCGCCGCATTGCCGCCCGGCAGCACGAAGGAGGTCAGCGGTTCAATTGCGGAGTTGAGGTCGTCGATTTCGTTTTCCAGCCGCGTGACCTGGCTCTCGACAATGCGCAGCGGTTCGTAGGCCGGCGGCTCGCCGGTTTCCGGGGTCGCGAGATCCGCGCCGAGGTCGAACATGTCGTTCTGGATGCGGAACAGCATGGCATCCAGCTTTTCCATGCTGGCAATATCAGTATTGGCGGTATGCAGCCGCGCCACGCCGATCGCCGAATTCGTTTCGTCCACCGTGCCATAGGCCTCGACGCGAAGATCGTGCTTCAGGCGGCGGGGACCGGACACCAGCGCCGTCGTGCCCTTGTCGCCGGTGCGGGTGTAGATCTTGTTCAGTTTCACCATGTCAGCGTCCGCCGCCGGTGAGCCAAAGGGTCAGCATGATGAGCACGATGGCGATGGCCTGCAACAGGAGGCGAAGCTGCATCAACTTGTTGGAACGGTTGGCGTCTTGGCCCTTCAGCATGTTGAAAAGGCCTCGTATCAGCACGATGACAACGAGGCCCATAACGATAAGGGCCAGAACAGTGGTGAAGCCGGACATTTAGGGGGTACTCCTCCTCAATCGAATCTGCGCAGCAGACGATAGAACAGTCCGGCAGGCAAGAGCCGTTTCAGCAACAGCCCCTGTTTGGCGGGAACGGTGACGGGATAATGCGGTTTTGGCTTTGCGGCGGTCAGGGCGTGTTTCAGCACGGCGTAAACGGCATCGGGGCCAAGCTTGTGGCGGTTGACCGGGCCGGACCCATCCATCCGCGCCAGCTGACGCTTGTATTCCACAGCATGGGCCGAGTTTTCCAGATCGATCTTGTCCCTGACGTGGGCAAGCGCCGTCGTGGTGAATTTCGACGTGATCGGCCCCGGTTCGATCAGGCTCACATGGATGCCGCTGCCCTGAAGTTCCATGCGCAGCGTGACGCCAAGGCCCTCGATCGCGAATTTCGATGCGGTATAGGCACCACGATAACGATAGGGAACAAGGCCGAGAATGGAGGAGCAATGCACGATGCGCCCTGAACCGCGCTGGCGCATGAAGGGAATGACCCGCCGCGTCAGATCGTGCCAGCCGAAGACGTTGGTTTCGAATTGCTGCCGCAGTGCTTCCACCGGCAGATCCTCCACAGCACCCGGCTGGCCATAGGCGCCATTGTTGAACAGCGCATCGATGCGGCCTCCGGTTCTGGCCGCAACCGTATCCAGGAGAGCCGCGATGGTTTCGGGCTTGGTATAGTCCATGATCAGGGTTTCTATGCCCTGATTTTCGAGCGCGGCCATATCGACGATGCGACGCACGGTGGCAAACACCCTCCAGCCGTCGCGGTGAAGCGCGCCGGCACAATGGGCTCCGATGCCCGAGGAACATCCGGTAATTATGATGACGGGTTTTTCAGGCATCTATGCCGCTCCGGAAAACCGAATGTTGCGCTGGCCCGATGGTCTGGCCTGTGAAAATTGTATTGCGCAAAATCTGTATGCCTGCGGGAACCGAAAGGCGGGCTTGTGCGCTGTACAAAGTAGAGCTGACTTCCCATATTCGGGGCGAAGTTACAAATGAAATGCCGATGAATGGAGGCGACATGGTTGCCGCAGTGCGCCTGGCAGGCAAGGTTGCCTTCGATGCCTATTCTCATTTTGCCGAGGATGACGGCTGGGCGATGGCGAGCCACATGGCGCTTTCCATCCTGCTGGCGCTGTTCCCGTTCCTGATTTTCGGTACGGCTTTGGCCGGTTTTCTGGGGGCTGACCAGTTTTCCGAGACGGCGGTGCATCTGATTTTTGACACCTGGCCGGAAGCGATCGCAGGTCCGCTTGCCGCGCAGGTGCAGCAGGTCCTGACCATTCCGCGCGGCGGACTGCTCACGATTTCGGTGCTGGCGGCCGCATATTTTGCCTCCAACGGCGTCGAGGCGCTACGAATCTCGCTCAACCGCGCCTATCGCGTCACGGAAACGCGCTGGTGGTACATCACCCGTCTTCTCAGTCTGCTTTATGTGTTGATCGCAGTGGTGGTCTTTACCGGCATCAGCATCGTGCTTGTTGCGGTGCCGGTCGCAACGTCATTTGCCGAGCAGCGATTTCCCTGGCTGACGGATGCGCTGAACACGGTTTCCAGCCTGGGACTTTACGGCACCATCGTCGTTCTGACGGTCGGGCTGGTGGCGGCGCATCTGTGGCTTCCGGCCGGCAAACGCCGCATCTGGGATGTCTGGCCCGGCATTCTGCTGACAATGATCTTCTGGGTCATCGGCGCGGCGATCTTTGCCTATTACCTCTCCACCTTCGCCAATTATGCCGCCACCTACGCCGGTTTGGCCTCGGTGATGGTGGTTCTGGTGTTTCTTTACATGGTGGGTGTCATCTTCATGCTGGGCGCGGAAGTGAATGCCGCTCTGATGAAATACAAGGTCCGGCAGATCATCCGCCGCAATATCTCCGGCAACAGTGCGCGCCGCGAGCAGGTGCTAGAGGAGCCCGACAAGCCGGCGGATATCTGACGGCGTTTTTCCTTCCGCCCGAAGCGCTGAAAGGCCGGTGCTGCCTTCGCTTTTCGAGAGCTTGCGCCCATCAGCACCCAAAATCAGCCGGTGGTGGTGATAGGCGGGTGGCGGCAGGTCCAGCAATTGTTGCAGCAGCCGGTGAATGGCGGTTGCGTTAAACAGATCCATGCCGCGCACCACATGGGTGATGCCTTGCAGCGCGTCATCCAACACCACGGAAAGATGATAGCTCGAGGGGGCGTCGGAGCGCGACAGCACCACATCGCCCCACAGCGCCGGCAAAGCTTCGATTTCCCCGGTCTGCCCGTCGCCGCTCTCGCGCCAGAACAGCTTGCTGTGCAAGGTGCGGACCGCCTTTTCCATGTCGAGCCGCCAGGCGTGTTGCCTGCCTGATGCCAGAAGTTCGGCCCGTTCCGCCTGCGGCCTTTGCCGATCTATTGCGGGGTAAAGCGGCGCGCCGTCGGGATCGCGCGGCCAGAGCCTTCCCTCTGCCTCAAAGGCCCTGACAACGGCTTTCGTCTCACCCCGGCTTAAGAAGGCGGGATAGGCGAGGTCGGCCTCGACCAGCCTGTCGAGTGCTGTGCGATACTCATCGAAGTGCTCCGATTGCCGCCGCACCGGCTTTTCCCATTCCAGTCCCAGCCAGCCAAGATCATCATAGATCGCCTGCTCCAGCTCCGGAGTGCAGCGCGTCTGGTCGATATCTTCGATGCGCAGCAGAAAATGGCCACTGTTTTCCCGCATCATGTCGTGGTTCAGAAAAGCGGAAAGCGCATGGCCCAGATGCAGGGCGCCATTGGGGCTGGGCGCAAAACGATAAACCGGTTTTTGACGGACGGGCGAAGGCATGGTTTCTTCTGCCATGTTTTGAAGCGCCTCGCCACCCGGTGCCGGGCCAACGTGAATATGGGCTGTGCAGACATGAAAATCATCAGGGGCCTCGACGATATCAGCGAAGGTCTGGCGCATCTTGCCCGCCTCGATCCGGCTCTTAGCCTTATTATCGAAAAAGCCGGTCCGTTGGAGTTGCGTATTCACGAGCCCGGCTTTGCGGGCCTTGCCCATATCGTCGTGTCGCAGATGGTGTCGCGCGCCAGCGCCAACGCCATATGGGTGCGTATCCTTGCCGGCACGGGCGGGGCGGTGACGGCGGAAAACTATCTGGCGGTGCCGGAAGAATTGCGCGCCACATTCGGCCTTTCCCGGGCCAAGGCAACAACGCTGGAAGGGTTGGCGCACGCGGTTGCGGATGGCCGCATCGATCTTGATGCCGTCAGTCGCAAGGAAGCGGATGTGGCCCTTTCTGAGCTGGTGGCGCTTCGCGGCATTGGTCCGTGGACGGCGGAAGTATATCTGATGTTCTGCGGCGGCCACCCCGACATTTTTCCGGTTGGCGATGTGGCGCTGCGGGCTGCGGTGGGCCACGCGCTTTCGCTCGAGGCACGGCCGGATGCGAAATGGTTGGCGGCGCGGGCGGAACTCTGGACGCCCTGGCGCTCCGTCGCCGCCCGGCTGTTCTGGGGCTACTATGCAAATATCATGCGGCGCGCGATGGTGCCGCTACCCTGATATGGCCGCGCGGCGCTAGAAGTCTGCGATCCGGTAGGGCAAGGCCCCACGTGAGAGATGATCGACATGTAGTTTGCGTTTTAGCGGCGGTACGGCGCGCTGCACGCAGTCGACCCTTTCGCAAACCCGGCAGGAAACGCCGATGGGCTTGAAGGAGGCGGCATTGGCGAGATCGAGTGTATCGGCATAGACGAAATTCTGCGCATGGGAAATTTCGCAGCCGAGCGCGATGGCATAGCGTGGCCTGTCCGTGTTGAAACCGGCGCCGGCTTTTTCGATCTGTGTGGCGATGGAAAGATAGCGCACGCCGTCAGGTGTTTCCGCCAGCTGGCGTACTATCCTGTCGGAGCTTTCGAAGGCCTGATGAATGTTCCAGAGCGGACAGGCCGCGCCGAAACGGGCAAATTGCAGCCTTGTGGCGCTGTGGCGTTTGGTGATGTTGCCAGCCCGGTCGATCTTGGCGAAAAAGATCGGTACGCCTTTCTGACCAGGGCGTTGCAAAGTGCTGAGCCTGTGGGCCACCTGTTCAAGGCTCGCGCCGAAGCGCACGGCCAGAAGTTCCAGATCGTGGCGCAATTCCTGCGCGGCCCGGTGAAATTGCCCATATGGCAGGATCAGCGCGGCGGCGAAATAGTTGTGAAGGCCGATGCGACAGATTTCCGCGGCTTCGGCGCTACGGAAACCGGCGCCGGCCAGCACTCTGTCCACGGTTGCTCCCGCATGAAGCTGGGCGATCTGAAGCGCAAGCTGAAAACAGCGGGTCGGTACTGCCATGTAGGAACTGAGCGCCAGCGTTTTGCCGGCCGGATCGAAATGCCGGATCAATCCGCCCGCCGCCTCCGTTCTGGTGATATGGACACCGAAGCGGCTGCGTAGATGGGCCGCGAGAATGCCGTAGGTCTCGCCGCCCTCTATCTCCAGTTCGTATGCAAGTTCTTCCGCCAGAAGATCGATCTCGGCAACGTAATTGTCGACGAAGTGGAAGAAATCGCGGACCTCTTCGTAAGGTGTTCTTTCCACCTGCGCGGTTCCCCGCCCCAGCCTGTCATCCAGCTGCACCAGCTGCTCGCTATTTTGCCGGTAGGCCTGGTGGGCGCGCAAAAGCGCATGGGCAAAACCCGGTGCGTTCTGCGCAATCAGCTTCAGCTCCTGCAGCCCGGGCTCGTAATTCAGGAACAGCGGGTCTTTCAGGGCCTCGCGCACAGCGGAAACCAGCCGGTCGTTTTCGCCGGTTGCCAGCTCCGTCACGTCGAGCTGGAATTTTTCCACCAGCGTCACCAGAACGCTGGCGGAAACGGGTCGCTGATTGTTTTCGATCTGGTTCAGATAACTGGCCGAAATGCCGAGCCGTTCGGCAAACTGTGCCTGCGTGGCGCGGGCGTTTTCGCGAAGGCCGCGGACCTTGCGGCCGATGAAGAGCTTTTCCATAGCCATGTTGCAACTTTGCAAAAGTAAATATTGCAAATATTTATGCCACGCATACGCGCACGATCAAGGCTTCTAGGCGAATGTTTTCTAAGCTATTGATTTTGAGGAAACGCATGGAGGAAACATGCCCAGCATTCTGGAGCAATTGCAGACGCGCCGCGACGAAGCGCGGCTCGGCGGCGGCGTCAAGCGCATTGAGGCGCAGCATGCCAAGGGCAAGCTGACGGCGCGCGAGCGCATCGATGTGTTGCTGGATGAAGGTTCCTTCGAAGAGTACGACATGTACGTTACCCACCGGGCGGTGGATTTCGGCATGGCCGAACAGAAGGTGGCGGGCGATGGCGTCGTTACCGGCTGGGGCACCATCAACGGCCGGCAGGTCTATGTTTTCAGCCAGGATTTTACCGTGCTCGGCGGTTCGCTGTCGGAAACCCATGCCCAGAAAATCTGCAAGATCATGGATATGGCCGTGCGCAACGGCGCGCCCGTGATTGGCCTCAACGACAGTGGCGGCGCGCGCATTCAGGAAGGTGTTGCTTCGCTCGGCGGTTATGCCGACGTTTTCAAGCGCAACGTCATCGCCTCCGGTGTCGTGCCTCAAATCTCTGTCATCATGGGGCCGTGTGCCGGTGGTGCCGTTTATTCGCCTGCCATGACCGACTTCATCTTCATGGTGCGCGATACCTCCTACATGTTCGTAACCGGGCCGGATGTGGTGAAGACCGTGACCAACGAGATCGTCACGGCGGAAGAGCTGGGCGGCGCCTCCACACACACCAAAAAATCCTCCGTTGCCGATGGCGCCTATGAAAACGACATCGAGACGCTGGAACATGTGCGGCTGTTGTTCGATTTCCTGCCGCTGAATAATCGGGAAAAACCGCCAGTCCGGCCTTTTCATGACGATCCCGCACGGCTGGAAGCGCGCCTCGACACGCTGATCCCCGACAGTTCCAACAAGCCATACGATATGAAGGAACTGATCCATGCGCTCGCCGACGAGGGCGATTTCTTCGAATTGCAGGAGGCGTTTGCCAGAAACATCATCACCGGTTTCATGCGTCTGGAAGGCCAGACGGTAGGCGTCGTCGCAAACCAGCCGATGGTGCTGGCCGGGTGTCTGGATATTGACAGCTCACGCAAGGCCGCCCGCTTCGTGCGCTTCTGCGATGCCTTCAACATTCCCCTGCTGACACTGGTGGATGTGCCCGGTTTCCTACCGGGAACGGCGCAGGAATATGGCGGCGTCATCAAGCACGGTGCGAAACTGCTGTTTGCCTATTCCGAGGCGACGGTTCCGATGGTGACGCTGATTACCCGCAAGGCCTATGGTGGCGCGTATGACGTGATGGCCTCGAAACATATCGGCGCTGATGTGAACTATGCTTGGCCAACTGCGGAAATCGCTGTCATGGGCGCAAAAGGGGCAGCGGAAATCCTCTATCGCTCGGAGCTTTCCGATCCGGACAAGATCGCCGCGCGCACAAGGGAATATGAGGAGCGTTTCGCCAATCCCTTCGTGGCGGCAGAGCGTGGTTTCATCGATGAGGTTATCATGCCGCATTCCTCGCGCCGCCGCATCGCCCGTGCCTTTGCTTCGCTGCGGGGCAAGAACGTCGAAACCCGCTGGAAAAAGCACGATACCATTCCGCTCTGACCTGCTCTGGGGCTGGAAAAATACTTTGGCCACCTTACTATAATGATGTTCAGGCGCCCGACCTTCGGTGCCCTCCCGAAACGCACAAGGACTGATTTTTATGGCCGAGAACTCCTCCGCAGATAATTTTCCCGCCGGATATGAAGTGCCCAAGGTCTGGACCTGGGACAAGGGTAATGGCGGCCAGTTCGCCAATATCAATCGCCCGATCGCCGGTCCCACCCATGACAAGGAATTGCCGGTCGGCAAACATTCGTTGCAGCTTTATTCGCTGGCAACGCCGAATGGCCAGAAGGTCTCGATCATGCTGGAAGAATTGCTGGCCGCTGGCCACAAGGGCGCCGAATATGATGCCTGGCTGATCAAGATCGGCGAAGGCGACCAGTTCGGCTCCGGTTTTGTCGGCGTCAATCCGAACTCCAAGATCCCGGCGTTGATGGATCATTCGACGCCCGAGCCGACCAGGGTTTTCGAGAGCGGCTCGATCCTCGTTTACCTCGCGGAAAAATTTGGCGCTTTCCTGCCGAAAGAGGGCAATGCCCGCACGCAGGCGCTGAACTGGCTGTTCTGGCAGATGGGTTCCGCCCCCTTCCTCGGCGGCGGTTTCGGCCATTTCTACGCCTACGCCCCGATCAAGATCAAATATGCTATCGACCGTTACGCCATGGAAGTTAAACGCCAGCTTGACGTGCTTGACCGTCATCTGGCCGACAACCGTTATCTGGCGGGCTCGGAATATACGATTGCCGACATGGCCGTCTGGCCCTGGTATGGCAAGATCGCGCTCGGCCAGGCTTATGGCGATGCCGGTGCTTTCCTTGAAGCCGCCGGTTATAAGAACCTTATGCGCTGGACGCTTGAAATCGGCGAACGCCCTGCGGTCAAGCGCGGCGTGATCGTCAACAAAACCTCGGGCGATCCGTCCGAACAATTGCATGAACGCCACGATGCCTCCGACTTCGAGCAGAAGACGCAGGACAAAATCGGCAAGGCATAACGAAAAGACTAGAGCGCTTCTGGTTTTAATAGGACCATGGAAGCGCTCTAATTATTTGAATTTACGCATATCCAGACGTAAAAGCGGACCCGCTTTTAATGGAAATGCTTCTGGAAGGACAAAAGATGGCGAACCTGCCCGAAATGACCAAACACAAGGGATTTCCCTCCGGCATGCCGAGCACGGGCATCCAGTTCACCATCCGCCGCGCCAATCCAAAAGGGGTAACGCCCATCAAGATGATACCCCGAAGGGCGCGGGACGATTCCAAGGAACACCGCATCGATGCGGCCTTCCTGCACTCGCTCTGGCACCATTTTGGTCCCGAGCCGTTCGAGCGCGGTAATCTCGACGCGGCCCGCCTCAGCCTGCTGTTCGGCCGCGAGGTCTTGCCGGCGGAAAAGAATTTCGATCCGCTTTCCTACCAAGCGATGCTTGTCATTGACGAGCGCGTCGCCCGGCAGAATTTCCCGGAATCCTTCGAGAACTTTTTCGAGATTTGAGGACGGCATACGGCATTTGTCGTGAGGGGAAGAGGGGAGAATAATCGCGTGATCAAGAAAATCCTCATCGCCAATCGCGGCGAGATCGCCTGCCGGGTCATCAAGACGGCGAAGAAGATGGGCATTGCGACGGTTGCCGTCTATTCGGATGCTGATGCCAATGCTTTGCATGTGAAGATGGCGGATGAGGCCGTTCATATCGGTCCGGCGCCCTCGTCGCAGTCCTATATCGTCATCGATAAAATCCTTGCTGCGATCGAGAAGACCGGGGCTGATGCGGTGCATCCCGGCTATGGCTTCCTGTCGGAGAACGCTGCCTTTGCCGAGGCGCTGGAGAAGGCGGGTGTCATCTTCATCGGCCCGCCGGTCGGCGCTATCCAGGCCATGGGCGACAAGATCACCTCCAAGAAGCTCGCGGCGGAAGCCGGTGTTTCCACCGTGCCCGGCCATATGGGGCTGATTGGGGATGCAGATGAGGCGGTGAGGATCGCCTCCGAGATCGGTTATCCCGTGATGATCAAGGCTTCGGCCGGCGGCGGCGGAAAGGGCATGCGCATCGCCTTCAACGATGCGGAGGCGCGCGAGGGTTTCCAGTCTTCAAAAAACGAGGCGAAATCTTCCTTTGGGGACGACCGCATCTTCATCGAGAAATTCGTCACCCAGCCGCGCCATATCGAAATTCAGGTGCTGGGCGATCAACACGGCAATATTCTTTACCTTGGCGAGCGAGAGTGCTCGATCCAGCGCCGCAACCAGAAGGTCATCGAGGAAGCGCCATCGCCCTTTCTTGATGAGGCAACGCGCAAGGCCATGGGCGAGCAGGCCGTGGCTCTTTCGAGAGCAGTCGGTTACCATTCGGCCGGAACGGTGGAATTCATCGTCGATGGCGAGCGCAATTTCTACTTTTTGGAAATGAATACGCGCCTGCAGGTGGAACATCCGGTAACGGAACTCGTCACAGGCATTGATCTTGTCGAGCAGATGATCCGCGTGGCATCAGGCGAAAAGCTGTCCTTCGGGCAGACCGATATAAGGTTGAACGGCTGGGCAATCGAAAGCCGGCTTTATGCCGAAGACCCCTATCGTAATTTCTTGCCCTCCATCGGCCGGTTGACGCGGTATCGCCCGCCGCAAGAGGGCGAGCAGGAAAACGGCACCGTGATCCGCAACGATACCGGCGTCTTCGAAGGCGGTGAAATCTCGATGTATTACGATCCGATGATCGCCAAGCTTTGTAGCTGGGCAAAGGATCGTGAAACCGCCATCGATGCCATGGGGCAGGCGCTGGATCGTTTCGAAGTGGAGGGCATCGGCCACAATCTGCCGTTCCTCTCGGCTGTCATGCAGCACGAGCGTTTTCGGGCCGGCCGTCTGACGACGGGTTTTATCGCCGAGGAATTTCCGGAGGGCTTTTCCGGGGTGGAGCCCGATGAGGCTTCCGTGCGCAAGCTCGCAGCCATCGCCACCGTTATCCACCAGCGGCTTCAAAACCGTGCGGTCGAAATTTCCGGTACCATTGGCAATCATCGTCGCATTGTCGGTCAGGACTGGGTGGTTTCGCTTGGTCAATCCCGTCGAAGCGTCAGCGTGGAAACCGGTGCTGAAGGCATGGCAATCCGTTTTGAGGATGGTGCTGCGCTGACGGTCGCTACCGGCTGGCTTCCCGGCCGCAGCCTTGGCCTGTTCACGGTGGGGGGCGAGGTGATCGCCGCCAAGGTCGATCTTGCCGGTGCGGCGGTTCGTCTGCGCTGGCGCGGCATGGATGTTCTCGCCCATGTGCGCAGCCCGCGCGTGGCGGAACTGGCGCTGCTGATGCCGGAAAAGCTGCCGCCCGATACGTCGAAACTGTTGCTCTGCCCGATGCCGGGCGTCATCACCGGGATCTCGGTTGGCGAGGGGGACGAGGTGGAAGCCGGTCAGGCGCTGGCGACGGTGGAGGCAATGAAGATGGAGAACATCCTGCGTGCGGAAAAACGCGGCCGGGTCGCCAAAGTGTCGGCAAAGCCGGGCGATAGCCTCGCCGTGGATGAGGTTATCATCGAATTTGAATAGGGCTTGATACCGTTTTTGAGGAACGGATGAGGGGCGGAGCGGGTTACGGGGTAGGCTGGATTTCGGTCACGATCACCAGTCACAGTACTGAAAATGAAATGCAGAAGGGGAGATATGCATGTCGGGTGAAAAAACGGTGCGGGATTGGCTGCAGCTTGCCGAAAAGGAGCTGAAGCGTTCACCGGATGCACTCGTCTGGCATACGCCCGAAGGCATTGACGTCAAACCGCTTTACACGGCCGATGACCTGAAAAAGGCTTCACATCTCGATGGCCTGCCGGGCTTTGCACCCTTCACGCGCGGCCCGCGCGCCACCATGTATGCCGGGCGGCCATGGACGATCCGCCAATATGCCGGGTTTTCGACTGCCGAAGCTTCCAACGCCTTTTACCGCAAGGCGCTCGCCGCCGGCCAACAGGGTGTTTCGGTCGCCTTCGATCTTGCCACTCATCGCGGATATGACAGCGACCACTCGCGCGTTGAAGGCGATGTCGGTAAGGCAGGCGTAGCGATCGACAGCGTCGAGGACATGAAAATCCTGTTCGATGGTATACCGCTCGAAAAGGTCTCCGTCTCCATGACCATGAACGGGGCCGTCATTCCGGTGCTCGCCAATTTCATCGTTGCGGGGGAAGAGCAGGGTGTCTCGCGTGCCGCACTTTCCGGCACCATCCAGAACGACATTCTCAAGGAGTTCATGGTCCGCAACACCTACATCTACCCGCCCGAGCCTTCGATGCGTATCATTGCTGATATCATTGAATATACGGCGAAGGAGATGCCGAAATTCAACTCTATTTCGATATCCGGCTATCACATGCAGGAGGCAGGTGCCACGCTGGTGCAGGAGCTTGCCTTCACGCTGGCGGATGGGCGGGAATATGTGCGGGCCGCCCTTGCCAAGGGACTGAATGTCGATGATTTCGCCGGCCGCCTGTCGTTCTTTTTTGCCATCGGCATGAATTTCTTCATGGAGGCCGCAAAGCTGCGCGCCGCCCGCTTCCTCTGGTCGCGCATCATGGAAGAGTTCAAGCCGCAAAAGGCATCGTCGCTCATGCTGCGCACCCATTGCCAGACATCCGGTGTGTCTCTTCAGGAACAGGACCCTTACAATAACATTGTCCGCACCGCTTTCGAGGCCATGTCCGCCGTGCTGGGCGGCACACAATCGCTGCACACCAATTCCTTTGATGAAGCCATTGCCCTGCCGACAGAATTTTCCGCCCGCATCGCCCGCAACACCCAGCTTATTCTCCAGCATGAAACCGGCGTCACCAAGGTCGTCGATCCGCTGGCCGGTTCCTACTACGTCGAAAGCCTGACGGATGAACTGGCGCAAAAAGCCTGGGCGCTGATTGAGGAGGTGGAGGCGCTTGGTGGCATGACCAAAGCGGTGGCCGAAGGCCTGCCCAAGCGATTGATCGAGGAGGCGGCCACGCGTCGGCAGGCGGCCGTGGACAAGGGCGAGGAAGTCATCGTCGGCGTCAACCGCTACCGTCTGGAAACCGAGGAGGATATCGACGTTCTCGATATCGACAACGCCGCCGTACGCGCCGCGCAAATCCGCCGCCTTGAGGACACCAAACGTCGCCGCGACGGCGGGGACGTCTCGAAGGCGCTGGCGGCATTGTCTGAAATTGCCCGTAGCGGCAAGGGTAATATTCTCGAGGCGGCAGTCGTCGCCGCCCGCGCCCGCGCCACCGTCGGCGAGATTTCCGATGCGCTGCGTGCCGTCTTCGGCGATTACGTTGCCGTGCCGGAAGTGGTGGAGGATATTTACGGAGAAGCCTACAAGGACGAGCCGGAGCTTGCCACGCTCGCTACGCGGCTTTCCGGCGTGGCAGAACGGCTCGGCGTCAAACCGCGCATCATGGTCGCAAAGCTCGGGCAGGACGGGCATGATCGCGGCGCGAAGGTTATCGCGTCGGCCTTCGGTGATATCGGTTTTGATGTGCTGGCCGGGCCGCTGTTCCAGACGCCTGCCGAGGCAGCCGATCTTGCGGTTCAGAACAAGGTGCATGTGGTCGGCATGTCGTCGCTTGCCGCAGGCCACAAGACGCTCGCGCCGCAGCTTGTGGAGGCGCTCAAGCAGAAGGGTGCCCAGGACATCATCGTCGTCGTCGGCGGCGTCATTCCGCGCCAGGATTATCAGTTCCTGCTCGACCACGGCGTTTCGGCGATTTTCGGACCCGGCACCAATGTCATGGATGCGGCCAACAAGGTTCTCGATCTGCTGGAAGGCATCCGGCGCAACGCGTGAGAGGAATACGGCCATGTTCGGAAGATTGAACCACGTCGCCCTTGCCGTGCCCGATCTTAATGCCGCGGTTTCGCGATACAGGGCGCTTGGCGCTCAAGTTTCCGAGCCGCAATCCCTGCCCGAACACGGCGTGACAGTGGTTTTCGTTCAGGCTGACAATACCAAGATCGAACTTCTTCATCCGCTTGGAGAGAACTCCCCGATTACCGCCTTCCTCGAAAGAAATCCGGGTGGCGGCACGCATCATCTGTGCTTTGAGGTGCCGGATATTCTGGCCGTGCGAGACGATCTCGTCCAAAAAGGCATCCGCATTTTAGGTGATGGCGAGCCGAAGATCGGCGCGCATGGCAATCCCGTTCTCTTCCTGCATCCAAAGGATATGGGCGGCGTGCTTTACGAGCTTGAGCAGGTCACTCCGACACACGTCTGAAACACAGACCCCGTACCGACATCCCAAAACACGCTGGCGAAGTGATTCACCGGCGGCAGTTGCCGTTCGCTTGTGCTGAAAACATGGGTTTCGTTTGTTTTCTTTTGACATTCGTTTTGTTTTCGTTTTTATGACGATAATCTTTCAACGTAGGGGGAAATGGTCCCCGGCGCTGTCTTGGGAGGCCCTATGTCCGGCGAAAACATATTCGATCTTTTTGTCATCGGCGGTGGCGTGAATGGTTGCGGCATTGCCCGCGATGCCGTGGGTAGGGGCTATTCCGTGGCGCTTGCGGAAAAGGGCGATTTTGCCTCCGGTACGTCTTCGGCAGCCACCAAGCTCATCCATGGCGGCCTGCGTTATCTCGAACATTATGAGTTTCGTCTGGTGCGCGAAGCCTTGATGGAGCGTGAAATTCTGTGGGCCATGGCCCCGCACGTCATCTGGCCCATGCGCTTCGTCCTGCCGCTCCAGAAAGGCGGCGTGCGTCCGGCATGGATGCTCCGGCTTGGCCTCTTTCTTTATGACAACCTCGGCGGCCGCAAGCTTTTGCCGCCGACGCGCACGGTCGATCTACGGCAAGACCCGGCAGGCAAACCTCTGAAGCCGGTCTTTGCCAAGGCTTTCGAATATTCCGACGGCTGGGTGGACGATGCCCGTTTCGTGGTTCTGAATGCGCGTGACGCGGCGGATCGCGGTGCGACGATCATGAACCGCACGCGGGTCGTTTCCGCACGGCGCGAAGGCGGCGTGTGGCTTATCGAGACGCTGGACGAAAAGACCGGCCGTTCAGCCACGCACAGAGCGCGCATGCTGGTGAATGCCGCTGGCCCATGGGTGGATAACGTGCTGTCCGGCGTGTTCGGCCGCAACGATGTGCACAATGTTCGTCTCGTGCAGGGCAGCCACATCATCGTGCGCAGGAAGTTTTCCGATCCGCGCGCCTATTTCTTCCAGAACCCGGACAACCGCATCATCTTCGCCATTCCCTATGAGCAAGATTTTACGCTGATCGGCACCACGGACCGCGACTACAAGGGCGATCCGGCCAAGGTACGCATCTCCGAGGAAGAGATTTCCTATCTTTGCAATGCCGCCAGCGAATATTTCAGCGAGCCGGTGAAGCCGGATGATATCGTCTGGACCTATTCCGGCGTGCGCCCGCTTTTCGATGATGGCGCTTCAAAGGCGCAGGAAGCCACACGCGACTATGTGCTGAAGGTTGAAGAGGCAGAGGGCGAAGCGCCGCTGCTCAATATCTTCGGCGGCAAGCTGACCACCTACCGGCGGCTGGCGGAACATGCTCTGGAAAAGATCGGCGCAGCCATCGGAGAAAAGGGCAAGCCCTGGACGGCGGGCTCGTATCTGCCGGGCGGTGACTTCGGGGTGGAAAGATATGACGCCCAGGTGAGGGCGCTTGTCTCCCGTTACCCATTCCTTGATGGACGCCATGCCGAGCGGCTGATCAGAAACTACGGCACGAAGGCTGCGGAACTGCTCGGTGTCGCCACCGATGTTTCCGGCCTTGGCCGGCATTTCGGCGGCACACTTTACGAATGCGAAGTGCGCTGGCTGGTGGAACACGAATGGGCCTTTGCAGCCGAGGATATTCTCTGGCGGCGCACTAAACAGGGCCTGCGGTTGAGCAGGGACGAGGCTGCCGCTCTGGATGAATTCGTTTCCACGCTGACTGGTGTCAAGGAAAAGGGCGAAGCCGTGACGGAGCAGGCCTGAGCTTTTACGAGTTGTCCCGTCAGTTCCCCGAGTTCCTTGCCGCTCTTTCAGGGCCATCAGCGCTCAATATATAGTCGTCGGCGGCGGACAGAGCGTGTTCCATATGCCCTTCGAACACCAGTTCCGGTTCGTTGGGCGCGATGCCGATTTTTGGCATTCCGCCGAAGCGTACCGACTGCGATTGCGCAAGGCCATCGTGAAGGCCGATTTCCAGAAGATCGAAATAGCGTGTGCCGGGGCCAGTGATGAAGACCGGCATATGGCCGTGCAGGCTGAACAGACGTGAAAGGCCGTTGCCGAGTGCAAGCCCGGCTGTGCGGAAGGCAAGCCGCGCCATGCGCCCGCCGGCGCGGGCGGAAGCGGCGATCTTGTCCACTTCGGCAATCGGCACGAATTTTGCCGGTTCCGCCTGCGGCGGGGCCTCGAATGCCGAACGCAGGATTGCATAAAACCCTGAATAGGCCTCGATACAGCCTCTGGTGCCGCAGCGGCAAAGGGCGCCATCGGCCAGATGCAGCATATGTCCGAAATTCGGCGCGCTAACCTCTATCCCGCCACCCGCGGCGCGGGCAATGCCGAGGCCAATGCTGTGGCCGAGCGACAGGGTGACAAGTGCCTCCGGTTTCGGGCCGTCCTTTGCCTGCTCCTGCATCCAGATGGCTTTTGCGGCCAGCAGCGTTTCGTTGTTCAGCGTCACGCGGATGCGGCCGTCCTGAGAAATGAGCTGCTGGAAATCTATCTTTTCGGTTCCGAGCACCGGCGACCAGACGAGCACCGCCGCTGCCGCGTCCACAAGCCCCTTGCTGCTGATCGACACCTGGAGAATGTCGTGCCGGTCGATGCGCGAACGGTCCGCAAGCCGTGCGAGGCCGGAGAGGATCGAGCCGCCGAATGACCCTTTTTCAGCCGTGATCCTCTGCTCGGTGAAGCGGTCCACCAGCTTGCCGGCATAGTCGACCAACGAATATTGCACGCTGTCGGACGAAATGATGACGATGGCGACGTGGCAGAAAGCACCATCAGGCCCAAAGAGGATGCGCGGCCGCCCGCGCCCGGCGGCGGCTAGCTGCTCTTTGCGCAGGATTAGGCCGGCCCGCTCGAGTTCCGTGGTGATTGCGGAAACGGTGGCGGAGGCAAGCCCGGTGAAGGAGGACATGTCCGTATGGGATAGGCTGCCATGAAGGCGCAGCGCTGCCATCACCGACAGGCTGTTTTTCTGGCGCACCAGTTCCGTGCTTGCAATGGCGGACATGGGCTGGGGTATGCTCCCTGAACGGCTTTTTTCCTGTCGTGCTTATCCCCTCTGATGACGCACGCCACGAGCAAGATCAAGGCACCCGGATGCTGCCCGCAGCCGTTGTTGACAGCATGGGGAATCTCTGACATTAATTTTCTCGACTGTCGAGAAAATTGTGAAATCACAGAGCCCGACAGCTTTTTCCGGGCGTTTTCCCTGCATGGAGGTGCAGGCTTCGCCCTTACCGGGAGGACATCATGAATTCGTTTGCCAAGCTTTTGGCGGGTACAGCTGTACTCGTTTCCCTGCACACCGCAGCCATTGCTGCTGATCTCGTCGTTGGCGTTTCCTGGTCCAATTTCCAGGAAGAGCGCTGGAAGACGGATGAGGCGGCAATCAAGGCAGCTCTCGACAAGGCCGGTGCGAAGTATATTTCCGCCGATGCGCAGTCGTCCGCCGCAAAACAGCTGACCGACGTGGAATCGCTGATTTCCCAGGGCGCCAATGCGCTGATCATTCTTGCGCAGGACAGCGACGCGATTGGCCCGGCCGTTGAAAAGGCCGTCGCTGAAGGTATTCCGGTGGTGGGTTACGACCGCCTGATCGAAAACAAGAACGCCTTCTACATCACCTTCGACAACAAGGAAGTCGGTCGCCTTCAGGCCGCCGAAGTCTTCAAGGTCAAGCCGGAAGGCAACTACGTCTTCATCAAGGGTTCGTCTTCCGATCCGAATGCGGACTTTCTTTTTGCCGGACAGCAGGAAGTCCTGAAGGCCGCTGTCGACGCGGGCAAGATCAAGAATGTCGGCGAAGCCTATACCGATGGCTGGAAGCCGGAAAATGCCCAGAAGAACATGGAGCAGTTCCTGACCAAGAATAACAACAAGGTCGATGCGGTCGTCGCCTCGAACGACGGAACGGCCGGTGGCGCAATTGCCGCTCTTGCCGCGCAGGGCCTCGCAGGTTCTGTTCCCGTATCCGGTCAGGATGCGGACTTCGCCGCGCTCAACCGCGTTGCGCTCGGCACGCAGACGGTATCTGTCTGGAAGGATAGCCGCGAACTCGGCAAGGAAGCTGCCGGCATCGCGCTGGAACTTGCGGGCGGCAAGAAGATGACGGAAATCAAGGGCGTTGCCGCTTTTGATGGCGGTCCGAAAAAAGTGACGATGCAGTCAGTCTTCCTCAAGCCCATCGCCATTACCAAGGACAATCTGAACGTCGTCATCGACGCCGGCTGGATCAAGAAGGAAACGGCCTGCCAGGGTGTAAAGGCCGGATCCGTCAAGGCCTGCAACTGAGACCGCTAGGTTGATGTTTGGGCGCCGCGCCACTGACACGTGGCGCGGCGCCTTTCAGATGTAAGGAGGACCGGCAGTCCATGGCCGACATGACACAATCCAATTCCACAGCGTCCCCCAAGACGGAAAAGACGGGCTCGATTTCGCGTTTCATCAGTGCCACGGAGCTTGATACCCGGCTGCTCGGCATGGTCGGCGCGCTTCTTCTGATCTGGATCGGTTTCCATATTCTTTCGGGCGGGCTGTTCCTGACGCCGAGAAACCTCTGGAACCTCTCCGTCCAGACCGCTTCGGTCGCGGTGATGGCGACAGGCATGGTGCTTGTCATCGTTACCCGCAACATCGATCTGTCGGTCGGGTCGATCCTCGGTTTTTCCGGGATGATCATGGGTGTTATGCAGGCGGAAATCCTGCCGCAGCTCCTCGGCTTTGAACATTGGGCGACATGGATCGTCACGCTTCTGGTCGGCATTCTTGTCGGCGGAGCGATCGGCATGCTGCAGGGCTCGATCATCGCTTTCCTGAACGTGCCGTCCTTCATCGTCACACTTGGTGGCCTGCTGGTCTGGCGCGGTGGCACATGGTTTGTCACCAGCGGCCGCACCGTGGCGCCGATGGATTCCACCTTCCGCCTGATGGGTGGCGGCACCAGCGGCTCGATCGGTGCGACCTGGAGCTGGATCGCCGCCATTGTCGCCTGCGTCGCCATTGTTGCGGCAATCCTCAATTCCCGCCACCAGCGTCGCCGTTTCGGTTTTCCGCTGCGGCCCGTCTGGGCGGAATATTTCCTGGTGGCACTTGGCTGCGTCGTCGTCGTCGGTTTCGTGGCTGTCGTCAACAGCTATCCCTGGCCGGTCAACATTGCCCGCAACTATGCCGATGCCAACGGCATAGCCTGGCCTGATGGTGGTCTGTTCATTCCGCACGGCATTGCCATTCCGGTGCTGATGGCGCTTGCCGTCGGCGCGGTGATGACCTTCATCGCCACGCGGCTGCGCTTCGGACGCTATGTGTTCGCAATCGGCGGCAACCCGGAGGCGGCGGAGCTCGCCGGCATCAAGACCCGCTGGGTTACGGTCAAGATATTCACGCTGATGGGCGTTCTATGCGCCATCGCTGCGGCAATCTCGACTGCCCGCCTCAACGCGGCCACCAATGCCCAAGGTGAACTGGATGAACTTTATACGATCGCGGCGGCGGTCATCGGCGGCACCTCGCTTGCCGGCGGCGTCGGCACCATAGCGGGCGCGATGCTCGGCGCGCTCGTCATGCAATCGCTGCAATCCGGCATGGTGCTTGTGGGCATCGATACGCCCTTTCAGCGCATCGTGGTCGGTGTGGTTCTGGTCGTCGCCGTCTGGCTCGACACCATCTACCGCGCCCGCGCCAAGTAAGAACCGAGGAGAACCCCAATGACGGAACAAGTCACGCCCCTCGTGGAAATGCGCAATATTTCCATTTCCTTCGGTGGTATCCATGCGGTGGAAAACGCCTCTGTCGATCTTTTCCCAGGTGAGGTGGTGGCCCTTCTTGGCCACAACGGCGCCGGCAAATCGACGCTCATCAAGATATTGTCCGGTGCATACCGGCGGGATGGGGGCGAAATCCTCATCAACGGCGAGGATGCGGATATCCGCAATCCCCGCGACGCCAAGAAATACGGCATCGAAACCATCTACCAGACGCTGGCGGTGGCGGATAATGTCGATGCGGCGGCCAATCTTTATCTCGGCCGCGAGCTGAAGACGAAATGGGGAACATTGGATGATGTCGCCATGGAAGCTTCGGCCCGCGAGGTCATGGGGCGTCTCAACCCCAATTTCCGGCGGTTCAAGGAGCCGGTGAAGGCGCTTTCCGGTGGCCAGCGGCAGTCCGTGGCAATCGCCCGCGCCATTCTGTTCGATGCCCGCATCCTCATCATGGATGAACCGACGGCAGCACTCGGGCCGCAGGAAACGGCACAGGTCGGCGATCTCGTCAAGGAACTGAAACGGCAGGGCATCGGCATCTTCCTAATCAGCCACGATATCCATGACGTCTTCGATCTCGCCGACCGGGTGTTCGTCATGAAAAACGGCAAGGTGGTCGGCCATGCCCGCACGGAAGATGTGACGAAGGACGAGGTCCTCGGCATGATTATTCTGGGCAAGGTGCCGCCGGGTGCTGTGGCGGGTCCGGGCGCGGTCGTTGCCTGACGACAGAATTCTGTCGTCTTTACTTCCACTACAAATCGAGGCCCGGTAAAAACCGGGCCTCGACAAATGCTGGGAACAAAAGTTCTTGGAGTTGACTAAAAAATATATGCGTCCGGTGTGTTTCAGCCCAGCCGGAACCGCAGACGAAAAATGTCTGCGGCTCTGCGCAATTGCAGACGCGGTCGTTAAAAAGCGGTGTTTTAATGGAGTTCGGCGTGTGCGAAACTGCTGCCGTTCATTTCTGCGCCGGCCGGTAGCGAGCCATGCTGATTGATGTCCTGGGCCAGCGACAGCAATGCCATTTCTAGGAAATAGGTCGACATCCCCAGTTCCAGAGATTTGGAGCGCTGGCAAAGATAGGAAACCATCCGCCCGAGCGCCAGAATCTCGTCTGCATTGTCCTCTTCAAGTATTGCTGCGGTAGACGCCACCATGATTCCCTCTCGACAGTCGACAGTATGAAAACGCGTTGATCCCGCGTTGTTCATTTTCGACCACATCGAGCGTCACGCGAGCGTCACACCTGCGTCAATCGTCGCTCTTGTTTTCCGGCGCGCCGTTATTTTCCGCCGCTTCGGTAGCCGCAAGCGATGTCACGAGGGCAACGATGCTCTTGCGCACGGTTGCGCTCTTGATTCGGGCAAAGGCCTGATTGAGCGAAAATCCTTCATTCGACGCAACGAAAGACTGCATGGCATTGATCGTGCCAAGGGCGGGATTGGCGTTTCCGACATCCGGCGTCGCATTGGCGAACAAAGAGCTGACATCGACGCCGAGAACCGATGCAATGGCTTGCAAACGGGACGCGCCGACGCGATTGGCACCCTTTTCGTATTTCTGGACCTGCTGGAAGGTAATGCCCAACCGGCCCGCCAGCGCGCTTTGACTCATGCCGAGCGACTTGCGGCGCATTCGGATTTGTGTACCCACATGCACATCGATCGGGCTGGGTAGTTTGGCCTGCATCATGAACTCCTCCAGTTGTGAGGTTCTTAAATTGGATATTTATCAATTAATATTGTTGAAGGTAGACATTCAACACAATTTCCACGGGTATTGTGAGGTGTTACTGATAAAGTAAGGCTGTTTTCCGTCGGTATGCTGTGCTGGTTGACGGTTTATCACCTTTGTTGCACATCGCAATGCCCCGTTTCGGCTGGCAAAATGGCTCCAGCCTGCCACGCCGATGGCTTGAAAGCCCAGTCTTTCCCAAATTTTCCTGTTCTCTCGGTCGAAACCGTCGAGCGTTTCCGCATCACCGAAATGGGGAACCCAGACGAATGGCTTCTCTTGGTCGGAGCGCACGATATTTTCGACAAGCACGTTGTTATAAAGCCGAGGCAGGCATTTTTTGGTGTCGATGGCGGGTAAAACCGGAATGGGATTTCGCAGGATTGCGAAGCCCTGCTGTGCCAGCAATAGAACGGAGGCATCCAGTTTTCGTTTCAAATCCATCGCATTACGGGCGTTGCATTCATGGGCCACCGGATCCGCAACCAGCAATAGCGGGTGGCCATCGCGTCTTAGACCTGTGACCGAAACGAACTGGTCGACGTGGAAACCGCATTGGTGGATTTTTCCGAAGGTGATCGCCGGAGGCGACGTGTTTGCCAAGGTAAGAGCGATTGAGGCCGAGGCATTGCCGAGGTCTTCCGGCCGATATCCGAAACTGCGCACGGTTCTGTAGTCGAGTGCCTGAACCCGCCGCCATTGTTGCGGCCGTTCGGTTGCCGCATTGTTTGCCATACCCCTGTCGTCCTGCAGGCTGGAATGGCCCACCAATCGAAAGTCCGGCCCGACTAGCTGGTTACCGCCCGGCAAAGTGACATGCGAAGCGTTGGCGGCAAGCCCGAGACGATTGGCGAGCTCGCCAATGATGGCGCTTTCCGATGCACAAAGCAGTTCGGTTGCGATCCCATCAGCAGTCCGAACGTGGAACACGTCCTGTATCCACGGGTGCGAAACGCTGCTGGTTGCATCGAGCGGCAACAGTTCTGCGGTGCAGGTGGCTGCCAGCCTGCTGAGCCAGCTTTCAGCGGAGGCGAGACAGGGGCCATCGATAAGAACAAGGGCCGTGACGTCGGAAGGCAGAGCCGAAAGCAGGTTTCCGATCGGGATGAGAGGAGATACGCCCCCGTCAGCCCTGTCACCCGCAAAAAACGCGGCGGGCAAGGCAAGCGCGATTGTCCGGATCAGCCCTCCGCAATCGGGCAGCAGAGATGGGTGCGGGGCAGCGGTCAAGACGCTTTTTCTCCCGCCGTCTTCCGCGTGGCCAATTGCTGGAAAAGTACCGTGTTCTGTAATTTCCACGATTGCGGCGGCGGGGATGGCAATTCTCCGCTGCCAAGCAGGCCTAAAAGCCGGGCCGCATCGTTGCGTTTGGCGGAAACCGCGTTTCCGGCCAGAAAATTTGCGGTCTCGAGGTTGAGGTTTGCCTCAGTTGCCATTGCACGCCATGTCCTGCGGTTAAAATGCAGCTTGCGGGCGGCGTTCAGCAAGGCGTCGTGTTCCTCTGGGGCGATAGCGGCGCGACACGCTTCGAGCGTCGCTTCGGCATCGACAAGCGCGATTGTCAGCGGGCGGTAGTCGAGTTCGCCGGGCGCGTGGCTGACTGCCACATCGGCGTCGGAAAAACGCAGCCCGTCCCGATAGGCTTCAAAGATTTCGCCGATGCCGATCATGCCGAAGGCCGCGCATTCCGCCGCTCTTAGCGCGCCCATGCTGGCGGCACCAAGAACAGTGACGCCGCCTGTCAGTGCAAACAGGATTTCCTTGTGCCACACGGCGGCGCAGTCACCGTAGAGGCCGTCGATCAGCCCGATTGTCCGGGCACCCTGCTTTACCGCGTCGAAAATATCGCCGCAGGCAGCCGGGCCACGAAGATCGAGGCCGGAAATCTGCGCGGGTGTGATGCCGTGGATGGACGGGCCCGCAAAAACCACCGGCTTCATCAAAGGCCTCCGAGGTTCAGGAACCGGTCGAGCGTCCGCTGCGATATACGTTGAAGGCCACCACCGGCAGGGGTGAGGCCGCTTGCCAGAACCCGGACGACATGCAGACCGGATACGCCCGTTTCCAGCGCAAAGACATAGATGTCGTCGATCCCGGCGGCAAAAAGATGCTCTGCAAGCTGACGCCACGGGGGTAGAGCCGGATCGCTAATCGCAAAATCGAGACTGGCCGGGATCCGGTCCATCGGCCGCACCTCGGATGCCGCCGGTCCCGCCGCAAACATATCCCGCTGGTAGCGCAAAGGAGAGAGATCGTCCCTTGCGCCGCTGATGTCAGTCAGTCGCGACTGGATCGCCTCCAGCAGCGCGGCAATTGCCGCGTCATAGGTGCCAAACCGGCACGCTGCGCCGGCAGCGCTGCGGGTGGCAAGTCCGTCCTGCGCGTGGATTGACCGTGGCAGGCTTGCCATGACTACAGGCACGCCGAGCGTATTGGTGAGATCAAAGAAGCGGGGCGGCAGTCCGATATGTGAAAGGTGTTGAACAAGAGCATCGAAGGATGCGTCGACACCCATCGGCAACACGACCGGTTCCGGCGCGATATTGCGGGTTTCGAAGGTATCGACGAGAAAGCAGGCGTCGTTTTCGATGAGTTCGAGCAGGGCGTGCAGAACCGCGTGGTCATGGTCGAAACCCGCCGCAAGACCTTGCGAACTCATGAGAAAGGCCTGCCGGTCCCAGGGGAAATCCGTGCGAAAATCCATGCCCACCAGTTCATAGGGGGCAAAAACCTCCAGCTGCTGGCGTATGGATGTTCCCTTCACCCAGGCGCGTTGGTTTCGCAGATCAAGAGTGTCCGGGTCGACCCGGCCGATTGTTTCGAAAGGAACGAGAGGGGCGCCCTTGTCCCGCATCTCACGAATGGAGCCGAAAGTGGTGATATGTTTGCGGGTGTCTTCGGCGACGGCACCTTCGATCGCTTCCATGATCGCGGAAAGCCGTGCCTGCTCCGCGACAAGCCCCTTGCCCTGGGAGACAGACAGTCCGCGTGAATTGGGCCGCGTCGCGAACCAGACGGGTATGCCGATAATATCGAGACCGGTCACGTCTCCGACGCGGGTAATCCCGAACCGCCGAAGCAGTTCGGGATCAAAGAACGAAGCGTCCGGATGCCCTAAAGCCGCTGTCGCTGGAATATGTGCGCCGTCAGCGGTCAAGGCTGCGGGGCCGCAATCAAGGCGCCGCGTTGGTGTCGTCGGCAAGGATGGCGTCGAACAGCTCGCCGGTGACGGAACCCGCCGGACCAACAGCCTTCAGGGCCGATTCGATCGGTGCCTGCACCATGCGGTTGAAATCCCAGCCGGCATCGATCACTTCGCCGACAAAGGCGAAATCGGCCTCGGAAACGACAGCGCCGCCGGCGACGAGGGCTTCGATGCCCTGGATCTGTACCTGATCCAGCTCGTTTTCGGGCTGGCCGTCCTGACGAACGAGCATGGATTTTGCTGCCGCAGCAACGCGCGCGTAACCGTCCACACCGGGATGGCTGGCTTCATAGGCGGCAATCGTCTCATGCGAGACGGACGCAACCCTGAGCGGTGCCGTGCGAATGAAGAGAACGCCGAAACCCTTTTTTCCGACAATAAAGAAGTGCGAGGACATAATAACTCCTATTTGATCCCAGCTAATCGAAGTGCGTTATAGAATTTTTCATTCGCTACCGGGTCTCGGTCTGGGGACAGGCTGCTGATTTCCCTCGCCGTCATACCCGGATAGTTTTCCTGAAGCCTGCTGCCGGTTTCCCGGGCAGCGTCCAAATCACCATGGAGCGCGTGGCTCGCGGTCAAGACGCGCAATGCCGGCTCGTCATTTTCCATGCGCGCGCACAGTTCTACTGCCGCGCCGTAATCCTCACGCTTGAACGCGATGCTGGCGCCCGCCCACCAGTATATGTCGGGTGCGAGCGGATTGAGGTCGATGGCTTGCTGAAACTTTTCCCATGCGGTTTCGGCATCGCCGAAATGGGCGAGCGCATCGGCATGCTGGAGCAAAAGGTCGGCGGAGTTGGGCGCAAGCGCCTCGGCTTCGAAGAACCTTTCGGCGGATATGTCGAAATCCCGCTGGTAGAGCGCCACGACGGCGCACATCCAGTGGCCGACGCCAAGAGCGGGATCGATTTCGACGGAGGCGTCTGCCTCCGCCTTGGCGCGGTGCAGCAGGTGGGGGTCGTTGCCGCCCAGCATCAGCCATTCCAGCTGCAGGCTCTGCGCCACGCGGGCGCGGGCAACCGCCATGCTGTTATCCAGATCGACTGCCTTACGGAACATCGAGCGGGCTCTTCGAAGAAGCGGCAGGTCGCATTTGCCGCGCAGAAGCTGCTGGCCCTCCAGCAATTGCCGGTAGGCCTCGCCGCTGTGGTTGCGGTCTGGTTCCACCTGAAGCCGCTCGATCTCGCGGGCAAGCCCCGCGGCCACCTGTTTGGACAGCAGTCGAAAAGCGGCGTGAATATGCCGCGCGGTCAGCACAACCTCCAGCGACCAGACGATTTCTCCGGTCGCTTCCTCGATCAGCGCTACCGACATGCGGGCATCGTCGAAAACCGTGGAGACGATGCGGTAATCCGCCCGCAACATTGCATAACTGTCGTCGGTCCGGTCGTGTGTCGCTACAAAGGTGCTGTGCGTCGAAAGAACGGTGAAGGTCCGGTATCGAACGAGACTATTGGCGACATCCTCGACAAAGGCGCTCATCACCGGCGATACCGCAAGCCCGTCCACCCGCACCGGACGGCTGAAGGCGACGCGTGGTTTTGCCATCGGTTTTCGGCGGCTACCCTCATCCGGTTCGGCGGGGGATACTATCGTCGAGGCCAGACTTTGTATCCGCCGTCGAAGCGCCACTGTCTCGGCCTCCGGAGGTCGGTCCTCCTGGCGGAGCTGTTCCATCAGAAGCTGGAAAATTCCCTCGCAGGCGCTGGTGTTTCCCACCCGCGCATAGGCCGCCATGGCGGCGCGGTAGGTTTCCTCGCGCTCCGGCTCGATCTTCAGCGCGCATTCGGCAAGCGATGCGATGTTGTTCGAACTGGCGCGGCCGAACCGCGTCAACTCCTCCAGAAGCGGTGTATAGCTTGAAAAGAACAGGTCCTTGAGACGGCGTCGCTCAGACAGCAGCCAGAGATAAAGGTGGTCCTGCCCAGCCTCCAGCCCCTCCAGCAGATCGCCGCCGAATTCGAGCAGGGCTTGCAGCCGCTGCATCGGATCTTCTGCTCTCGCACCGGCAAGAAAGATCGCAAGGTCGGTTCGCTGCGCCAGCTTTCCGGCCTTCAGGTCGTTTCCTTCTGTCAGAAGGATGGCATCGTCATCGCTCGACAGCTTCTGGAGGCGCAGGATCAGCTGCCGCAAATTGCCGAGTGCCCTTTTTTGCTCGACGTTTTCCCACAACAGCGATGCGGCCTGCTGGCGGGAAAGGGACTGGTTGGGAGCAAGGATCAAGGCGGCAGTGAGCGCAAAGCCCTTGGACGGGAAAAACGCTTGCCGCACCGCATCGCAGCGCGGGGTGCCAAAAAGCCGGATCGGTATCAGTTCAGCGTTCCCAGCCAATTTCGTTCCCTCATGAATCACCATCTAACAATGTGTCCGGGAAATTGAAAGTCATCATTGGCGTTCCATTTGACGCTGGTGTGACGCCGCTTGCCTATTGTCGTGAATAGAGGCGCGGGCGACGGGCGGAAAACATCAATCATGCATCAGGCAGGCATCGGGAATTTTCGAAATTGATAGCGTTTAACGGAAGCTACATGGCGTTCGAGCCGCGTACTGAACCTTACCAGCGTGCCGACGACGTCGGTTATGCGGTGTGTGAGTTCATGTGGTTCAAAGGGCGCCCGTTCTATCCGGTCTCGGCGCTGGCCCATGCGAAGGTTGCCCATGCCAGACTGTCGGCATGCGACGACGAAGATGAGGACAATCTCGATATTATTTTCCGCATGCCATTTGCGGCCGGCGGGCATTTTTTCGAGATCGTGCTGCGCTCCAACGAAGGCACTTCTTACGGTGGCTGGCTGTGGGGAGAAGAGCTGGAAATACTGAACGAGGTCGTCAACGGCTATCGCGTTCTGGCGGGGAAGTTCGAAGACAGGCGGATCCGGTTTGAATATTCCAAGCGGTCTCATCGCTACCGGACAGCCGAACCGCTGCCGGTCGAGAAATCCGTCTTCCTGATCCAGCGGGAGGTAAGGCCTTACGCGGGAAGGCACGATTTGCCGGGAAGCCCGGCACGTTAATGGCGGGGCTGATGCCGATGCGTTTCCGGGGGAGCGCAAAAGCGTGGGGCGAGAAGGGGTTCAACTGGCGCGGCGCGTATTGCGCGCATCGCAAATATGCCCGGTAAAGCCAAGGCTTTGTCGGGAGCAGCAGGTGAATTTTTTTATTTTTATTGTGTGGAAGATTTGTGATGCCCAATGGAGGTAACATGCGTAACAGGCGGGTGTCATCACAGCTATTAGCGGTGAGTTGCGCCTCGGGTGACGACGTGCTTTCCCTTGACGGGAGCGCCAACGACGGCCCGCGTCCATCAGTTGCGAACGACAGGCTTTATGTCGTGGGCGAGCCGGTTTCCAGGAAGGCGCTGAAATCTCGCCCGCCGGAGAACCAGGTTGAGGAAGAGGCTTTTCGCGTGGCGGAAATCAGCAATACCGTCATCGATGTCGATATCAGACTTGCAAAATGGGCCTGGGCCGTGCTGGTGATAGCGCATTGCTGGCTGATCTATTTCATGGTGACCAATCTCGGCTGAGGCCTTCCCCGGGACATGCGCTCCGGCCTTTAACGCACTTCTCCGACGCCGTGCAGGATCATCGCCGCCGCACCGAAGGCCACGGGGTCTGTCGCAACCACATCCGGCAGCTGGATTTTCGGCTGTATCACCTTTGCGCCGTCGAACGGGTCCGAGCGTTCGTAATCCAGCCATTCCGCCAGCCGCTGTCGTACGATCCTTGGTAAGGTGCCGCCGACAAAGATTGCCGTGGGCGCCAGAACGGCGCTGACAGCGAAGGCGAGGCGCGCAACCTCGGGTCCCGCCCGTTCCAGCCACGCCTCAAACACGGCGGAGTTGCGCAAGAGGTAATCCGTCCAGACCTCGGGTGCGCGCCCCGAGGGTTTTTCTCCCACATGCTCCAAGCACCATGCCGCCAGGTCTTCGAAGGAGGGCCGCGAGGTGCTGCGGCCGCGCAAGGCGCCGATCTCGCCGGCATTGCCGAGATAACCGCGATAAAGCTCATTTTTGATAATGATGCCGCCGCCGATCCCCTCGGAGAGATAGAGATAAGCGAAATTTTCGTGTCCGTCCGCATTGCCAAGCGTCAGTTCACCCATGGCTGCGGCATTGGCATCATTTTCTATGATCACCGGACAACGCAGCGCCTCGCGCAGCATGGCGGAAAGGTCAGGCCCGGCCCAGGAAATAACCTCTTCGGCAAGATCGAGCGACATGGCTTCCTTGCGAAAGCGGGTCGGCATGGCAATGGCCGCGCCGATCAGTTGGCTCCTGTTGATTGCATTTTTCGTCAGTAGTTCTTCGGATCCGTCCTGAAGTGCCCGTTGGACATCGGAAAACGCGTCATAGGAGCCGCGCATCTGCAATTCTCCGACAATCTCTCCGCCGAAATTCAACAGCGTCAACATCACCGAATAACGGTTGGCGTGCGCACCAAGGGCGTAACCGACGGTTTTTTTGAGCGTGAGGTCGATATGGGGCGCGCCACGGCCTTCCTGCCGGCGTGCACCTTCCTCGATGATACCGCGCTCAAGCAGATTTCGCGTCATCATGCTCACGGCAGCCGGCGTTATGCTGCAATAGTCGGCAAGTTCGACCCGCGAGGCCGAACCCTTGCGCCTGATATATCCCAGAAGCGCGCCCTGTGTTGCGCCAATGCCTGCCAGCCCGCCCTGCCGTCTCTCAGTCAAAGTTTCACTCTCCCGCGCTTTACCTAGGGAAATGTCATGAAGCTGTTAATTAAGCAACTTAATTAAATAATCAGTTTCAACGGGAATGGATCACATGTTCAAGTCTCTCACCCTGATGGCCACGGTTGCCCTCGGCGCGCTTTTGCCGGCTGTCGCCTTTGCCGAAGACATCAACATCAAGCTCTGGACGCTCGCCGACAAGAATGCGCCCGGCCGCGTCACCAACATCGAAGCTGCCGCCGGCATCATGAACGCGCAGTTCAAGGCAGCAGGCGTCGACAAACGCGTCGTCATCGACATCAACAACAGCGCCGTGCAGGGCTGGGACTCCTTCGCGCTCGACACGCTGAAGGCGTTTTCGGTGGGGCAGGGGCCGGATATCTACATCCTGCCGCATGAATGGATCGGCCAGTTCGCGCAGGACGGCTATGCCATGCCGATGGAAGACAAGATCGCCGCTGCTCCCTGGGTCTATGGCGATATCCTGCCGGTTCTGTGGAATTCGGCCAAGGCGACGGACGGAAAGATTTACGGCATTCCGCAGGACGCGGAAATCCGCATGTTCTTCTACAACAAGGACATGCTGCGCAAGATCGGCAAGGACGAAGCCTTCATCGAAGGCCTTCCGGCCAAGGTCGACGCCGGCGAATTCACGCTCGACGATCTGACGGCCCTGTCGAAGGAAGTGGTAGACGGCAAGGCCGCACAATACGGCATGCTGCACCGCCCGAATGTCGGTATCGACTATCTGATGGTGTTCCAGTCCTATGGCGTGAAGTTCATGGACGAAAAGACCGGCAAGCTGATGTTCCCCAAGGCCGAAATGGCCAAGGCGCTCGGCTGGTATGAGCGCAATGCCAAGGAAGGCGTGACGCCCGTCGACAATACCGCCATGAGCTGGGAGGCGATCCAGACGGCCTTCAAGCAGGAAAAGGCCTTCATCTTCCATCAGGGTGTCTGGGCGGTTGCCTGGCAGGTGGGGGACAAGAACGGCGCGACCTGGCCGACCGACGGCAAGGGATATTTCAACAAGATCGGCTGGATTTCCGCTCCGGCAGCCGAAAAAGGCGGCAAGCCGGCCAACCTGTCGCACCCGCTGCTCTACACCCTCAATCCGAAGAGTGCCAATGCCGATATCGCCGCCGATCTCGTGGCGCTTGCGACATTGCCCTATTTCAACAACGAACACGCCGTGACATCCTATCATACGGCCATCAGCAACGCCCAGACGGCCATGCCGAAATACCGCGATAACTGGGTACTCTCCGCTGCTTCGCCGATGATGAAATACGCGCAGTTCGTGCCCAACCACACCAAGTTCGGCAGCTACAACAAGGTGCTGTTCAGCGGTCTGCAAGCGGTTGAGACAGGCAAGATGACGGCCGCGCAGGCGGTCGATTTCATCGCCGACGAGCTTGAGCTGCAATTTGGCGCGGAGATCGAAATCCGCGACGCCGCAAGCAACTGAGTTTGCCCGAAACCATGCCGCCCGGTTCTGCCGGGCGGCTTTTCCGCGTTCCCACCGGTATATCGTAATGTCTCAATTTCAGCTTCGGGCGCGCCGCCCGGCCCGGCCGATCTTTTATCTGGCTCCGGCTCTCGCCTTGCTTGGCCTGTTCTTTCTTGCCCCGATCGTCGTCAATCTGGTGATCGCCTTTACCGATATGGGCGCAAATCTGAGGGTCGGCAAATTCACGGTCGAGAATTTCCAGCGCATGTTTCAGCGCGACGTGCGCCTGCCGATGGTGTTGCTGACGACGCTGATCTATGTCGGCGCAACGCTGTTCATCTTCAATATCGGGCTTGGCGCGCTTCTGGCCGTTATGACCACGGCGATACCGGACCGGCTAGGCAACTTCTTTCGCGGCCTCTGGCTGCTGCCGCGCATGAGCCCCGCCGTACTTTATGGCGTGCTGTGGATATGGATCGCCGATCCGACGTCTTCCGGCCTGCTCAACCAGTTTCTTGGCGCGCTCGGCGCACCCGCTCTCAACCTGCGCAACGACTTTCCGCTGTTTCTGGTAGTGGTGGCGAACGGTGTCGTCGGCGCGTCTTTCGCCATGGTCATCCTCACATCGGCCATCCGCTCCATACCGTCGCATCTGGCCAATGCCGCGCGCGTCGATGGCGCCAGCGAATGGGGTGTGCTTCGCCATGTCGTCGCACCCGCGCTCTCGGCACCGATCCGTTTCATCACGCTCTATCAGGCGCTCTCACTGATGACGACCTATGAATATATCCTGCTCATCACCGGCGGTGGGCCTGTCTACGATTCCACGACCTATCCGCTTTATATCTACCGGCGCGCCTTTGAAAACGGTGCCTATGCCTATGGTGCTGCACTTGCGCTTGGCCTGATGGCGATAGGCGTTGCCATCACCCTCATTCAATGGCGCATCAGCAATATGCGCTCGACTTTTGCTCCCGCCAAAATCGAGGTGCTGTGATGACGCTCGCCCACACCCACTCACCTGCCCACAGCAGGCGTGCCCTTGATCTGAAGCCGGACTGGACGCGTCTTGAAAGGCGCAGCCTTGCCCATCGCGCCGGTTTCGTTCCCGTCATTCTTGTGTTCCTGACGGTGATTTCGGTTCCGGTTCTCCTGCCCTACCTGTGGCTGCTGGTGAAGTCGCTCACGACTTCCGACGACAATCTCAGCCGACTTGTGCTGTGGCGCAGCGGCGCAATCGCCGCTTTTGCCTATGGCGGGGCGATAGCAGTTGCGCTTCTTTCCGCGCGCCTGCGCAATCCCACGCTGCTGTGGCTGGCATTTGGTGCCGTGGTTGCGGCGCTCGTCTTCGTACTGGTGCTGCCGCATCTGACTATCGACAACTACAGTTTCCTCTGGAGCCGCGATATCGAGAAAACCGGCACCACGCGCATGGCGCTGATGCCATCCGTCTGGACCGCCATGCGCAGTTCACTGCTGTTTGCCGCTTCCCAGACGCTGATCGTCGCGCTGGTCGCCACGCCGGCCGCCTATGCGCTGTCGCGCTTCACCTTCGCCGGGCGTGAAAACGTGCTGCGCGGGCTTTTGCTGCTGCATGCCTTTCCGGCGCTCGCGCTCACCGTCGCGATCTTCGTGCAACTGCATTACATGGGCCTGCTCAACAATCTCTTCGGCGTCGTGCTGGTCATGAGTGCGCTTGAGCTGCCGTTTGCAATTTTTGTTCTCAAGGGCTTTTTCGACAACGTTCCCTGGGACATCGAAATGAGTGCCGTCACCGATGGCGCGACCCGCTTCCAAGCCTTTCGCATGGTGGTTCTGCCGCAGGTAAGAAGCGGGCTGATCGCGGTTGCCACCTTCACCTTTCTGCGTGGCTGGGAAGAATATGTCTTCGTCCAGACCCTGCTCATCGAAAAAAGCCAGATGACGATGAGCCTCTATCTCTTCTTCGTGGCACAGGACAGCGCCGGCGTGAACTACGGCATGATCGCTGCCGTAGGCATCATCTATCTGTTGCCTGTGCTGATCATTTACATCTTCACGCAGAAATACATCACCCAGATGAGTTTCGGCGGGATCAAAGGATAATCGCCATGGCCAGGATCACCCTCGACAATGTCACCAAAAGCTGGGGCGACACCCGCGTTCTGCAACCGATGACCCTCTCCATCGAAGACGGCGAATTCGTCGCCGTTCTCGGGCCGTCCGGATGCGGAAAGTCGACCACGCTTTTCCTGCTCGCCGGGCTCTACGCGCCGACCGCGGGTCAGATTTCTTTCGACGGCCACAACGTCAATCGCATCGATGCGCGCGACCGCAATGTCGGCATCGTCTTCCAGTCTTATGCACTTTATCCCAACCTGACAGTGCGGCAGAACATCGCCTTTCCGTTGCGTTTCAAGAATGTTCCGCGTGAGGAGGCAGCGCGACGGGTGGAGGAGGCGGCAAGCCTCGTGCAGATCAGCGCGTTGCTCGACCGACGGCCCTCGCAGCTTTCCGGCGGCCAGCAGCAGCGTGTGGCGCTTGCCCGCGCGCTGGTCAAGGAACCGAACATCCTGCTACTGGACGAGCCGCTTTCCAATCTCGATGCGACCCTGCGCATCACCATGCGCGCCGAGCTGAAAAGCCTGCAGAAGCGCCTGAAGATCACCACGCTGATCGTCACCCATGACCAGATCGAGGCGATCACCATGGCGGACAGGATCATTTGCATGAACAACGGCGCCATTGCCCAGATCGGCACGCCCGATGATCTTTATCGCAGGCCCGACAATCTGTTCGTGGCCGGTTTCATCGGCACGCCGCCAATGAATCTCTTGAAAGGATGGGCGCAGGGCGGGCAGTTGCAGATTGGCGATGCCCTGCTCGACCTCAATGCCCGCTGTGACGGCGAAGTCACCTTTGGCCTGCGCCCGGAAGATATCGCCCTCGTCACATCGTCCGAGGCGCGGCTTGAGGGGCAGGTTACCACCGTCGAGCCCATGGGGCGCGAGGTATTCTACACGATCGATACGCCCGCAGGCATGATCCACGCGCTCGAATATGGCGAGACGATACGCCACGCGCCGGGAGATCGTGTCGGGATCAGCTGCAAATCGGCGCTGACGCTCGTGTTCGATGCCGCCGGTAACCGCATCGCCGGGCTGCATGCCGATCTTTCCCACCATTCGACTATTCCGGCGCGTGAACCGGAAGCCGTAAACTGACAGGAATTTCCATGCCTAAAATCGTCTCCCATCGCGGCGCCAACCATTTTGCGCCCGAAAACACCTTTGCCGCCGCCGACCTCGCCTTACAGCAGGGAGCGGATTACATCGAGCTCGACGTGCGCGAGAGCGCGGACGGCGTGCTTTATGTCTTTCACGACGAAACGCTGGATCGTACCACCAATGGCACGGGTCCCATCGGCCACATGCTGTCGAGCGAGATCGATGCATTGGACGCCGGCAGCTGGTTCGGCGAAAACTTCAAGGGTGCGGCTGTACCGCGGCTCGATGCCTATCTCAGCCATTTGCGCGGCCGCTGCGGCGTCTATGTCGAGCTGAAATATTGCGATCCCGTCAAGGTGGCGGCACTGGTACGGAGCCTCGGCATGGTGCGCGACACCTTCTTTTTCTCTTTCTCCGAAGAAATGCGCCGGGGCCTGGCCGCCGCCGCGCCGGAATTCCGCAAGATGATGACGCTCGATATCGCCAAGTCGCCTTCGCTGGCTGCGGCTGTTCACCATGCCTCGATCATCGAGATCACACCTGCGCAGATGCGCAAGCCCGGCCTTGTCGCGGCATGCCGCAAGGCGGGTCTGGAAATCATGGTTTATTATGGCGGCGATGATGCCAACCTTCATAATGAGATCGCATTGGCCGGGGTAGACTACGTCAATATCGACCGCCCGGACCTGTTCGATACGGCGCGCCGCGCCGTACGGCAGCCTGAACTCGCATGACCTTCCTTACCCCTGGAGATGATGACATGAGCAATCTTATTGGAACCGGCTTCAACGCCAGCTCGGACGACGGTGAACTGGCCACACTCGAAAGCGATCTTCGTGCGCTTGCCGAAATTGGCTGCGACACCGTTGAAATCGCCGCAACGAGCCTTGATCTGATCGCAGGCGGTCGCATCATCGAGGAGCGCGCTCAACGGTTCGTGGCGCTCGCCAAAGAATTCGACTTCCGTTACACGGTGCACGGTCTTGTTTCGTCCAATTTCATGGACCCGGTAACGTGCCGCTACCAGATAGATGCAGCCAAGGCGCTGGCCGTCCTGTGCGATCGCATCGGCGCGGGCATCCTCGTTCAGCATGGTGGTGCCCTGCGTGCCGACCAGATCGCCGAGCGGGCCGATGCCGATGCCCGTGAGCGGGAGGCGCTTTTCGAGCTGGCGGAATTCTGCAAGCCCTATGGCGTGCGGGTCGCGCTTGAGAATATCTTCTCCACCGAACCCGGCCAATATCGCCAGACGCCTGCCGAGGTGGCCCAGACAGTTAAGGCCATAGGCCATGATAACGTCGTGGCGCTGATCGACTTTAGCCACGCCTATCTCGAATCCACCTATCGCGGGCTCGATTTCCGCGAGCAGCTTCGCGCCATGGCGCCGGTCGCCGGCCATCTGCATGTGCACGATTCCTTCGGCCGGCCACAGGGCTTTTATCAGCCGTATTTCGACCAGGAAAATACCGCTCTCGGCATCGGCGATCTGCATATGCCTCTCGGCTGGGGAGATATCGACTGGCAGGGCATCTTCTCGGAGCTGACCTTCCTGCCGGATACTGTGCTGATGATGGAAATCGGCCGCCGCTACCGGGCCGAACAGCCCGCGAGCCTTGAAACGGCGCGTCATCTCATGTCGCTCTACACTGAGCGGATGCAGATCGCGGCTGAATGACTGAACTGAACAAGGCCCAGCCGACAGGCTGAGGTCTGAAGCGCCGGCAGTTCTGAACGCAACTGCCGGCGTTTTTCGCTACGCGGCCCAGTCGGAAAGCGAATAGGCTTTGATGTAATCGATCATCATTTGCGAACCGTCGCTGAAATCAACCGCCGACGGCGTTCCTGCCATGCCGCCGACAGCAAGATTGACGACCATATACATGGGGTCGTGCATGTCATCAGGCGTATCCGTCTGCGCCACGGCGACGTCGTCGAAATACCAGGTAATATGTTCCGCATCCCACAACACGCCATATGTGTGGAAACCTTCCGTGCTCGGCACGCTGACATTGTTTATGACTGATGTCTGTTCTCCCGTTGCATTGGAGTGGGTGGACATGATCAGCGTATTGGGGTTTTGCCCACGCATCTCCACGACATCGAGTTCCGGTGGCCAGGAGCCGTCCTCAGGCAAAAGCCAGAAGGCCGGCCAAGCGCCCCGGTCGGTCGGCATGTCGGCGCGCATTTCGAAATAACCATAGGTCTGGCTGAACGACGAATAGGTGTTCAGCATACCCGAGGTATAATCATAGCCCTCAACCTCGTTGGCGATCGATTGCGGGGTTTCGGCGGCGGTGATGGTCAGGACACCGTTGTTGATGCTGAAGGGATTGACCTCTGATGTGCCGGCATAAGCGGGGTTGATGTACCATTGCGCCTCGCCATTCGTCGTCAGCGAGCTTCCCTTCTCCGGTGCCCACCAATATTTGGCATCCCAAGTCCCCTGATCGCCGCTGCGAAGTGAAAGTGCATCGAATTCGTCGGCAAAGGTCTGGGTGAGGGATGATCGGTCGAGGCTGAGCTCGAACTGGTCTGCCTGAAGATCGTCGATGGTCGTTCCGGCAAGAACGACGGCCTCGCCGTTGGCAAAGTTCAGCCAGAGATTATCGCCCTGTTGGGTGGCATTGCTGACGAGCTGCTCGAAGGACGTGATGCCGTAACCGTTAAGCCGGACCGTGTCGTTGGCGCTGAAATCCATGATGAGATCGGTGCCGTTGCCGCTCGTAAAAACGAATGTATCCGCACCGCCACCGCCGATCAGCACGTCGTTACCACCCCCGCCATCAATGGTCTGGCTGCCCGCTCCGCCGGTTATGATGTTGTCCAGCTCATTTCCGAAGGCATAACGACCATCTCCTGTTACCCGCAGATTCTCGAAATTGTCGGGCAAGGTATAACTCATCCAGGTGTCGATGGTGTCGATACCCTCCCCGGCATTTTCGACGGCGCGGTTAATGCTGGAATAGAGGTAATAAATATCGTCGCCCGTGCCGCCCGCCATTGTCACATTGACGGAACTGTCGCCCCACATGGAATCATTGCCGGCAGTGCCTGTCAGCAGCGGTCCGGAACCCGTGGCGGAAAAAAATCCGGTGGAATTGTCGCTGTAGTAGAGTGTGTCTCCAAGCGCATTCAATACTGTCCGGGCCATTGACCGTCTCCTGTCCGTTAGCGTTGGCTTTCTCACTCCTCTTGGGCAATACCCTAACAGGGCGAAAAGCCTCCTGTTAGAGCCAGAAATGAGGGGTACATGGGCGGTTTCTGTGGTGCACGCTATTGCAGCATTGCGATGGGCGGTGGCAGGATTGGACGGCAAGGGAGATGCTCAAAGCGGCATCTCACGGGAATGGAGTGCCAGAATTGAGTGTAGCCTTTACCAAGGAAGATAGTGCCGAAACCGCAGCCGAAACGGTTCTGCCGGACCGGGTGATTTCGCCTCATCCCAATCTGGTGACGGAGGCTGGGCTGAAAGCGCTGGAGCAGCAGCTGCAATTGGCGCGCGAAGCCTGCGAAACGGCCAATGCCGTCGAAGACGTCAATGAAAGACGTCGGCTTTCGGCCAATCCTCTGCGGGACATTCGGTATTTCGCGGAGCGCGTTCGCACCGCCCAGCTGATGCCGAGCCCGCCTGCTGATGGCACCGTTGCCTTCGGCAGCGTGGTAACATTCAGCCGTGATGACGGGAGGACGCAACGGTTTCGGATCGTAGGCGAGGATGAAGCCGATCCGGCCAATGGATCGATGTCTTATGTCTCCCCGGTCGCAGGAGTGTTGATGGGAAAATCTGCCGGTGATGTTGTCAGCCTGGGTGGCAAAGAGATTGAAATCATCGAAGTGACCTAAAGCGTCCACTTGAAAACCGAACAAACTTTGGCAGCAAGGATGTGCGGTTTGGAGCGAGAGAACCTCGCCGTAATTTAGGCGGGTCGTGCCGTCGCCAAAGTGTCCTCTTCTGCCATTCCAGCCATCCGCATCATCGTATTTTTCAGAAAGAACCTGAAATCCAGATCAATGAAAGTATAGGCGAGTACGAGCCCCATGAAGGCCATGAAAACGGGATTGAAATTCAGCTCTTCAAATTGATAGACGATGACGATTCCGATCGCCGAATAGGCGAAGAAACCGACTTTTCGTTTCCGGAGGATCGCGTAAACAAGCGCAAAGGCGCTGAGAAGGCCAAATCCTACGCCGGATGCATAGGCCGTGGCGAGAAAGCCATTATGCGGCGTTCCGATCCTCGATATTCTCGACAGTTCTTCGTATCGGGCGGTAAAACCAATGCCTAAAGGGTGATGGAGCATCACCTGAAAGCCGCCAGTGAGCGTATCCCAGCGTTCCTGCGCATTGTTGCTGCTGTTGCTGTCCTCGAGAAACCGTTTTGAAAAGATCTGCTCCGCAAAATCGAAAGCACCCAATGGCAAAACAGCTGCGATGACAAGGGCGGACAAGGCAAAACCAAAATAGGTGCTGAGCAGCATTTTGATGGAAAAATTTCTGATGTAGAAATAAACCCCGATCGCAAGAACCGCAAATACTCCGGACCGGTTGAGAGTAAGTGTGAAGCTCGCCAGATAGACCAGCAGAAATACGGCAAACAGCGCGGGACGTTTTTGCCTTTCGGCAAGATAGGCGACTGCCGCTCCCGCCAATGCAAAGGCAGGTCCGGCTGTGTTGCCCACCGGCCAGATTCCACCCGCTTTTTCGACACGCAAAAGCAACGGGCTCAATTCGCCTTTTGCCGCAGCTGCCAGCACGGCGGTTTCATCGAACATGAAAGAGAGGCCAAGGGAGGCGAGCTGGTCGTGAATGACGATGTCCAGAAAAAGCAGGATCGTCACCGCGATGAAGCCGGCGAAGATGCCCCAGCAGAACAGTTCGAGAAGGCTCTCCTTAAACAGCATATAGGCAAAAAACAGAAAATAGACCGCGTAAAAATATGCCATCGCGGTGGTGTAAAATTCACCTTCGCCACGTTCGTCGGCAAAAACAGCCGATAGTGCAAAAAAAATGGTTAGCGGAACGAGATAAAGCAGGATGATCGACGGCGTCAGACAGCGAATGTAAAGCAGGGCAATAACGGGTAGCGTCATCAGGACAAGCATGTCGGTGATGTTGAGGAAGCGCAGGCCCAGATTGCTGGTCAGCACATTGCATTGAATGAAAAAGCCAATGGAAAAAACGAATATCGCCAGAAAGAGACCGGGCACCTGTATGGTTTTTGAAGGATAAAGAGGCATCGCCAAAACGAAACCCGGCAACGGGGATTGATGCGATGCCGCCATATTTCTGCTTCTGGTCATTCCCGGCCTGTATCCTTCACTGGCGGACCTTGGTGCGGCCCTGTGGGAGAGGACGTCATCACCATGAGGCGACAGGGTGATGACGATGAATAGTGGTCTTGATGACGTTGCCGCGCAAGACAATTTTCCATGGTTTTCAGTCGATCAGATTGCCTTTTGGCAGAGCGCCCTCAACGGCGATCACCCGCTGTATGTAAAGCGGTTCGTTGGAAACCGGCGCGCTCATGCCGAATGCCGGCATGATCCTCACATAGAAACCGTATCCGCTGGGGCTGATATCAGGATCGATCGCGATCTCGTTGGCTATCGCCCACATCCAGCCGCTATTGTCGAGGGCATTCGCACCACCGAATTGCAGGGCGGAGCAGCTTATCGTCCGGACCGCGCCGCCGCTTTTCGTAACCAGTGTGACATAGGGCGCTCGCTGCCCCTCGCTATTTTTGTAAAGCACCGCGAAGGAGACGGTTCTGCCAATCATCGCGGCGGCCTCTGCATTCCGGAAATAACGAAACAGCGCGGCTGACTGGCTGCCGTTTGCACGCAGATCCAGGCTGTAAGCGAAGGCCGGAGAAAAGGTCACTGCGGCGGTTTTGCCGGCAGAGGCCGGCGCGGTGAGATTCCAACCCGATGGAGCGGACCCCGTCCAATCGGTGAAATCGCCGTTGACGATAAGATTGGCGGCGGGAAGTTTTGGCCAACAAGGTGTCTGAAAGACGTTATCGGGCGCCGATGCAAGATAACAACTGAACAAGGTTCGGGCGATGAGCTGAGATCCGGCATCGTTCGGATGGACGTTGTCGCGGTAAAGCGCATGGTCCTTGCCTCTCGCTACAAATGACGCGTGTGTATCCACCAGCGTGAGGCCCGGGTGCGCTCGGGCAAGGTCAAGGATCGCATTATAGACCTTGTCGTAACCGGTGCTATCGCGCCAGGGGTTCTGGGTGGTGATGAGTTGGGGGGCACCCGGCCATTGCCACTCCATCATGCCAAGCGGTCCGAGCAGGGCGGCTCGTCCGGAGCTTAGGATACCGCCCGGCGTCTCGAAACTCTGCATATTATGCCCATGATGCGTGATGCACAGGTCGGGACGCGGAATCTTCAACGCCGCCGCGCGCTGGTCCGCGAGCATGTAACCGGCCATGCCGCCGGGCAGTGCCGCAAGATAGACCGTGAGCGTTGGCCCCATGCCTGCGCGCAGCGTAACCGAATCCGCATAGGCCTTTGGCCCGGTGGGGGCGTTTGTCTGCCATTCTGCCCAGCGGTGTAGCACAATCCTTGTGTCATGCAGATCGCCGAGCATCATGGCGAACTGCTGGAATGGTCCGGCATCGGCATAGGCGGTGCTGTCACCATTCACGAAGATCGTGGCATTCTGACCCGCAGTCAAACGCGCGCGCAAGGGTGAGAGCGCGTTCAGGGAAGGGACCATGGTGGGGATGTTTCGGGGGGTGATACCGAGCGATACGCCGATCATGCCGGCACCTCTTCCGTTCCGGTCATATATATGCATATGTTGCGTTTGAGCGGTGTCATCATTCGTTCTCCTGGCCTGGCCCTAGGATAACTCCGCCGAAAGGCCGGGGGACAAAACGCAGGAAACGGGACGGCGAAAAGCAGTAAAATTATACGTCACGAATTTTTCTTCGACTTCTTTTAAAATATATAGATAGAATATTTTTCTTTTAATTTACATATATCGGATTTTTATCCGCATAAAGGTTTGAATGTTATTTTTTCTAACCACAATCAAGCATTGTTGTTCTTATAATGAAATTGCCGGTGAAACTATCCCTGCCGTTGGCAAGTGCACTCGTCATTTTCACGCGCTGTCCATTCATGCCCGCAATTTAGGACAATGGCAACTTGGGTGCTCTGGTACTTCACAGGTGATGTCATGACATCCGCTCTATTTGTCAGTCACACAGGAGAGAAGGGTGGCGCCGAACTTTTTCTGACGGACCTCGTCAAGGCCGGACCGCATTCCTGGCGAGCGTGTTTTCTCAGTGGCGGTGGTGCTGCTGATGATCTGGCAGCGGCCGGGAGGCCTCCGGTCATGTTATCCGCTGGCGAAAAAATGCTGTCGATCCGCCGTGATTCATCGTTTGGCGCAATGCTGCGTGGCGCGGCCGATGTTGTCGCCGTCGCTTGGCAATTGAGCCAGCAGGCGAGACATTACGACGTGATCTGCGCCAATTCGCAGAAGGCGCTGTTCGTTTGCGCGCTTGCCGCGAAACTCAGCCGCCGCCCACTTGTCTGGGTTTTGCACGATATAGTCACCGATCCCGCATTCAGCTCCGCCAATCGCCATGCCTCGCTGGCATTCGCGCGCCTTTTCGCAAGGTTGGTGGCCGTCAATTCGCAGGAAACCGGCCGGGCTTTCGTTGAAGCCGGCGGGCAGGCAGAAAAGGTCCGCATCGTTTATAACGGCTTCGATCCCGCAAAGGCTGTGGCCCACGATCCCGGCAGAGCTGCGCGGTTGCGTACGGAATTGGGCCTTGGTCCTGAACCGCTTGTCGGATTGTTCGGCCGGCTGAGCGAATGGAAGGGGCAGCACGTCTTTCTGGACGCGATCGCGGCGATGGATGGCGTTCAGGCCGTCATCGTTGGCGGCGCGCTATTCGGGCAGGACGCCTATGAGACGCGCATTCGCGAGCAGGCATCCCGTCTCGGTCTGGATGGTCGTGTCCGCTTCCTCGGTTTCCGGTCGGATGTACCAGAGCTGATGGCATCGATGGATGCCGTTGCCCACACCTCTGTTGTCGCCGAACCGTTCGGGCGGGTGGTGGTGGAGGCCATGATGTGCGGGCGGCCGGTTGTCGCTACACGCGGTGGTGGGGTTACCGAAATCATTAGGGACGGCGAAACGGGTCTTCTGGTGCCGCCGGGCGACGCATCGGCGCTTGCGGCAGCACTAGGCTGCATCCTGTCGCAGCCGGCTCTGGCGGAAAGGCTGGCGCAGCAGGGCCGCGAGGATGTGAGCCGGCGTTTTTCGCTGGAGGAGACCTGCCGGTCCGTTTCCGCTTTGCTGTCGGAAGCAGTGTGAGGGGCCTCTTGGCGATCAATTCGGGCAGAAAGTGCAGGCAAGCGGAAGGGTCAGGATGCGTATTCTCGTAAACATGCCGAGCCAGTATGGCGGCAAACCTTCCGGCGTTGCCCGCGTGACCTTCAGCCTGCTGGAGCGGCTGCTGGATCAGACGCGGGATGACTACATCCTGCGCTCTCCCTGGACGCGGGCACAGCTGCCCGAAAACCTGCGCGAAAGCCGCCTTCAGTTGATTGAGACGCCGCGGCCGCGTATCATGGTGTTTGATGTGCTTCGTCAGGCCATGACGTTACCGACACTTTGCCGCAAGCTCGGCATCGATGTGCTGTTCAACGCCGATCCCTTCGGAAGTCCCCGCGGCGGCAAACGGCGCGTCACACTGGTTCACGATCTTTATTTCAGGACCATTCCCGAACAGATCGGCTGGCGGGCAACGTTGACGACGGATTTGATCTTTCGACTGATGATGGCTGGTTCGAACCGGATCACCTGCGTATCGGAAGCGACGCGTAAGGATCTGGCGCAGTTTTATCCATCGGCTGCCGGGAAAAGTCTGACTATCCATTCTGACAGCACCTTGAGTGTCGATCCAGCGAGTTCGAACGGCCCGCCGCCGGTTGCTGCGCCCTACATACTGGCGGTCGGAAACGCGACGTCGAATAAAAACTTTTCGCTTCTGGGCAAGGCTTTTGCCGTGATTGGCAAGGTTAGGCCGGATTTGCACGTCGTGCATGTTGGCCGCGACGATGCCGAGGAAATCGGCAGCGTACTAGATGATCCGGAGCTGAAGGCGCGACTGATCCGCCTTTCCGGCATAGACGACCATCAACTGGCAGACCTTTACCGTCACGCCGCCTGCCTTTGCGTGCCTTCCACATATGAAGGGTTCTGCCTGCCGGTGCTGGAGGCGCAGCAACTGGGGTGTCCGGTCGTCTGCTCCAACCGTTCCGCAACGCCGGAGATCGCCGGAAAGGGCGCACTCACCTTCGATCCCGCGGACTCTGACAGCCTTGTCGCGGCACTTGAGCGGCTTTTTCGGGCGCCGGATCTGGCAAGCGATCTTCGCCAGGCGGGTTATGAAAACCGCAAGCTGTATTCATGGCAGAAGGCGGCGGAAAGCTATGCGCAGATTTTCCATGAACAGACCTGACGTCTAGAAGTCATGTCCCCGGGTGAAATCTTGCGGCTCATGCCCTGATGCCGCTGCGCAGCTCCGAGTAGAGAGCTTCGTATGCCCCGATTACCCGTTCGGGCGCGACGCCCTGCGAAATGCGCGCTTTGGCTTCCGGTGTTTCCGCGAGAATGGCGGGGTTGCGCATCGCGTCAGTCATGCGGGCGGCAAGCTCGGCGGCGTTGCCCGGCGCGAAAAGGCGTTCCGGCCGGTCCCGACCGATCTGTTCGGCGACACCGGCGAGATTGGCGCCGAGAACCGGCACACCGCGTAGAATAGCTTCAGCGACCGTGCGCCCGAAAGCCTCTGGCCAGAGTGGTGGAACGATCAGACAATCTATACCGGCGAAGAAACTATCGGCGTCCACGTAGCCGGGAAATTCGACCGGAAGGTTGGCGGTTTTTTGTTCGTAGGCTTCGATGCCGCCCGGCGCGCGACCCGCCATGACCAGTCGCCAGCCCTTCGGCGGCAGGAGCGGCAGCGACTCGATCAGGAGATCTGCACCCTTGGGTGCCTCGATGCGGCCCAGATAACCGAAAACAAGCGGGTCCCCAGGCGCGCGTGGAATGCGCTGTGTCTGTGAAGCTGGCGGCGCGATGGCATTCCAGATGACCGTGCGGCGGCTTTCCGGTACATGGATGAAAAAGCCGGCCTGCACATGGCGCTCGACAATATCGTGGCCGACACCGGCGACAGCGTCGACGGCGCATTGGCAACGCCGGTGCAGGTAGGAGAAGGCGCGGCATTTTTTGCTGGTGCCGTCGCAGATGTGCCCGTCATGAAACAGGGAGCCGTTGGTGCACATGCTGGTGAAATCGTGCAGGGAATGGACGAGCGGAATGCCGCGCTTGCTGATCATCGGCCAGATCAGCGGTGTCAGCTCCGACAGCGAATGGGTGTTGACGACGTCAGGCCGGAAATCATCGATGACGCGGGCAAGCCGGCGCACGAGACCCGGATCCAGCTGCACGGCGATCTTGTAGTATTTTCGCTTCCATCCGGGTTGCTGTTCCCAGTCCCCGATAAAAAACGGCGTGGTATGTCCGAGGCGGTAAACGGCGAAATCATCCCGCAGCTCCACGACCTGTTGTTTGCGGGAGATCGCCGCCACCGCTACCGTGTGTCCCTTCTCCGCCAGCCCGCGCGCTAGATCTTCCACGAATATCTCCGCGCCGCCGACCCGGTCCGGAGAAAACAGCGACGTTATTTGCAATATCCGCATGCCCAAATTCTCGCGTCTTTGTGTGGTTTGTAATCGTTACAACTATTGCGCATCAGCGAAATGAAGGCTGCTGCCATCCGGACTGATCTAGGCCGGCATTGCGGGATCGGTTGGAGATAGTTCGCGCCGCCGCGAACGGTCCCGTCCAACCCCTGGTGGGTTCAGGCAAAGCGTGACGACGGGCGCAAGGAATACGGCGTAAGCCATTGCGAAGCCGGGGATCTGCAGCGAAAAATCGAGTGTCGAATGCAATGCGACGAGCAGCAGCCCGGCAAGGCCGAGATGGGAGGCGTAACGGTAGTTTTTGCGTTTGCGCGCCCCGCGAATAAAAATGGCGAGTTGGACGAGCACGAAAAAAGCCGCATAAAATGGAAATGCGAGGCCGAGCGTCAGCAGTCCCTCGGCATAGACATTGTGGGCGTGGGTGACGATGGCGTCCACCCCGCATTGCGCCGCGTGATAGGGCGCATAGGTTTCCGTAAAGCTTGCAAGGCCGGTTCCCCAAGGCCAGCTGTCAGAAATGGCACGCGCGATGCCCGGCATGTAGCAGAAGCGCATGTCGTCTTCCAATCGCGTTTCCATGCGAAGCGCCACGCGATTGGCGAAGAGCAGGAACAGGCCAAGCGTAATGGCGAGCACGATCGCCGCGCGGCGCTTCGTGCCGCGCCGCTTGCGCCGCAGGGCAGCCGCGTTGCGGCCTGTTTTGATGGGTGAGTTGAAGACGGTCAAAAGAATGAGGAAACTCAGTGCCGCAAAGCTTGATGCGATGCCGGCGCGCGATCCGGTCAGCATCAAGGCGATGAAGCAAAAGGCAGTGAGCACGCCGATGAAGGCGGCCTTGCGGATGAGGCGTTTCTGGCCGACTGGAACGGTCAGGCGATTTGCCACCAGCGCCCTGACCATTCCCCAGTCTGGAGCCGTCAGCCGTTTGTGCAGCATCACGACGAGGGTCAGGAGAATGAGACCGAAGAAGGTGGCGGCGGTATTACGGTTGACGAAAAGGCCGGTCAGGCTGCCGAGATAGAAGCGCTTCTGAATGAAGCCGAGTGTTTCTGGAAAAAGCAGAAATTGCACGATTGACAACAGTGCCAGCCATCCGCCGGCAATTGCGAACCATCGCAGCGCTTTTGCCGCGCGCTCGTCGGTATCGAAAATGACGAGGCCGGCCATGAAGGCGCCGAAGGGCAGGGCGGCGCTTAACAGGCCGAGCCGATCATCCGCCGGGGTGAGCGAAACCGTGGCGTCGGGCGCGAACTGCATAAACATGGCGGCGGTCGACCAGGCGGGATTGGGTGGAGCAATACCCGGCACAGATGATTGCAGCCACATCTGGATGATGAGTGCCCCCAGCAAAAGGCAGGTCGCCACAAGTGCCAAGCTTGAACCAGCCCGGGGCGGCCCGAACAACAGGATGGCGGGCACGAGCAACAAATAAATTGCAACGGTGACGACGATACGGCTCTCGATTTCGGTTGCGCCGCGATTGAGAAGCGCAAGCAGGAAGATAGCCCAGAAGATGACTATGGCGGCCGTTCGAAAATAGTCTGGAAACGCAACCGGTCGCGGTGGCGATGAGGATAGCGGTTCTGATTGGGCTTCGATGGACGACATTGGCTTTCGGCTTTGCAATAACTGTTGCTGCGACGATGTCTAAGGTAGAGGACGAGCTAGGCCGCTATGTCACGGAAGCGGCACGGTGCGTTTCATGCCGGCCTGCGGCGGCTGCGGACAGATCTTCCGCAGGGTCCAGCGCAGGATTTCCCCCTCCTTCCCGCAGACGATTGCCGTGTCCGCATTGCGGGCCGCATCGGCCTGAGGCAGTGTGTCTTTTGGAAATTGCTGCCACATCACGAAGCGCCCGCGTATCAGGTTGGCGTCTGCAGGCCCGTAAAGTTGGGAAAAATTCATCAGAATGGCGATTTCCATTGGCGAGGCGTTACGCAGCGAACGAACCATGGCAAGGCGCAGCCACACATCGCCATTTGCAGGCAAACAGGAGAGCGCGTGACGAATATAGCTTTCGGCAAAGCCGAGACGCGCCGCACCGGCCTCCGACGTCGCATCTTGGCCATTTGCATCGAGATCTGCGAGAACGAGCCGTAACCCGGCCTTGACGATATCCGAACGGCAGATTTTCTCCGCAACGACGGGGTGCAGCCCATCGACCGTCTTCGCCAGAAGATCGTGCGCCAGGCCGCTTTTGTCGTCGGCAATTCTTGCCAAGGCGACGACATCGGAAAACCGCCGGGTTTCGGAAAACGCCTGTGCGGCGACGGATAAAACAAACACGGAAAGGATGAGAACCGGCACGACCGCGAAGAATTTACGCAGGCCCGCCATTCCGTCCCGCCTAATCATGGTAATATCGCGTGTAGCGCGCGTGATAATATTCGCTTGAACCGTAAGCCCGGTAAAGCTTCAGCTTTTCCGTGTCCACCTTGTTGAGGATGACACCGAGACACTTCTTGCGGATCTGGACTTCGTTTTCAATTGTATTGCGTACCGCCCTGCGGGCGGTTTTGCCCCACTCTGTGACGAAGACGAAACCGTCGATCCGGCCGGCCATCGCGCGGGCGTCCACCACCGGCCCGAGAGGCGGCAGATCGACGATGATGTAGTCGAAGAGACTGCTCGCTTCGGCCAGCAATTTGTACATTTGCGCCGATGTCAGCAGCTCGGAGGAGTGCGGTACGCGCTGCTTGACGACCGTTGGCAGGAAAGCGAGCCGCGTCTTTTCGTCGTGCAGCAGCACATCGCGCATATTGCGGCCTTCTAACAGCACTTCGAGCAGGCCTTCTGCAGCATGGCGCCCCAAAGCGCGCGTGGCGCCCGGGTTGCGAATATCCGCATCCAGCAGAAGAACCCTTGCTCCTTGTCCGGCCAGAAGCTGAGCCAGATTGATGGAGATCGTCGATTTGCCCTCGCTCGGCAACGCCGATACGACGCCCACCACCCGCGCGCCGGTTTTCGGGGGAATGCCAAGATCTATCGCAAGCCGTGTGCTGCGCAGCGTTTCGGCGAAGGACGATAGCGGGTGATCGACAGTGTAGCGGGCAACGCTGGACGGGCGTGTGGCGGTAGGCGGCCCCTCCTGTCCCTTTGGCAACACATCCGTGCCCGGCTTGTTCTGGACGAGCGGGGTGTTGCCCAGAAATTCCAGCCCGAGAACGTCGCGAACCTGTTCTCCGGTGCGGAAGAAACGGTCGCGGAACTCGCGAAACATGGCGATGCCACCGCCGGCCGCGGCGCCCATGATCATGAACAGCGCCAAAAGTAGCGGTTTGTTCGGTTTGCTTGGAATGTTGGGCGGAACTGCCCTCGAAATCACGCGTGCTTCCGTTACGGGGAAGGATTGCTGCTGCATCGCTTCCTGATAACGCTGCAGGAAGGTCTGATACATGTTCTTGTAAGTTTCCGCCTCACGCTGCAATTCGCGGAGCTGAACCTGGGTCTGGCTGGCCGAGTTGCTGACGCTGGTAGCCTTGGCAACGCTCTCCGCAAGTGATTTCTCTCTTGCTTCCGAAACCTCCAAATCGCTCTTGTAACTTTGCGCAATACGGCTGATTTCCTGGAACATCAGCCGGCGGTATTCTTGCATTTCGTTGCGCAGACGCACCGCCTGAACATGGTTGCTGCCAAGCCTGCGGGTGATTTCCGTTTCGATCTTCGAGGATTCGAGATATTTCTTGCGCAGATCGTTCGCGACCGAGCTCTCGAGAATATCGGTGACGACGGCGTCGACATCGTCTGTGGCAAGGATATGTTCGATGCGTTGTACCCGCGCTCGCGACCTCGCCGTTTCCGACTGCGCCAGAATAAGCGCGCTGTTGGACTCGGCCAGTTGCTGATCGGAAAGCAGGCCGTTATTGCCGGTCTCGATCAAGCCGTGTTCAGCGCGAAATTTCTGTACGGCAAGGTCGGTGTCGAGTGCCCGCTGACGCAACTCGGCAATACGGTCGGACAACCAGTCGCTGGCCCGCTTCGTCGCCTCGTATTTGGAGTTCAGCTTGTCCACCAGATAGGCCGACGCCACCGCATTGACGATCTGGGCGGCTAGAACCGGTGATGTCGAGTTGTAGGTCAGTTCCAGCGCGTAGGTCCGGCCGATACGCTTGACGCTGAGACCGTCCAGCAGCCGGTCCGACAGCGCCCGCTTCAGGGTGCCGTCATCGATGACGGTCTCTTTCGCCGGTGAGAACCATTGCGAAACGTTGACGAGCGAACGGATGGTGCCGAATATCGAACTCAGAAGCGAGGCGCGGTTTGCCCTGAATTCCTGATTTTCCGTCAGGTTCAAACTGTCGACGACGGCAATCCCGATGGTTTCCGATTGCAGGACCTCGACCTGGCTGAGAATGGAAGCCTCGTCCTCCACGACGCCGCCGATTGTCGAAAGCTGCTCGACGACCTGGCTGTTGTTGCGGTCGATCAAAAGGGTAGCCGAAGCTGAATAGATCGGAACGGCCGTCGCGGCGTAAGCGAGACCGATTGTCCCGGCAATGGCGACTGCCGCGAGAACGACGCGCCACTGTCGGCGGACCGTGGCAAGAACGGCGTCTATATCGATAAAGTCGGCTGTAAATCCGCTTTTGTCGATATCGGCCATAGTCAGGGGATCGTGCCTTTGCAACAACTGTCAGCCTCGCTCTTTTTGGCGGGCGTGGCACCCGCCAAGTCTCGGTTGCATGGTAGGACAGGCGGCCGCCATTCCCGCAGGAAGGGCGGCAAAACCGGGTTCAAACGGGACTTGTGCTGACTGGCGTGCTGGTGCTGCCGGTTGAAAGGGGCGCGGCAAAGAAGTTGTTGGTTGTGGTGGTTCCGCCGCTGCCGGTGCTGCCACCGCTGCCTCCACCGCCAACCGGTGCGGCTCCGCCGCCGGCCTGTGCCGTACCGGCTGGTGAGCCCGCCGCTCCCGAGCCGCCAATGCTGTTGCCGCTTGCAGGTGAAGAGCCGGCGCCACCGATCGGTGAGGCAGCAGCTGCAGCTGCCGCAGGCGCTGCCGGACCGGCCGCCGTTCCCTGAATATTTTCGCTAAAGGCGATCAGAAGATCGGAGGGCACGCCGACACCCTTGGTCTGCAACTGGATTGCGGCGGCAAGTATCGTGTTGCCCCTCTGCATCGCCGTAGAATAGGCGAGTGCCAGACCTTCGCCGACAACTTCGGAGAAGTCCTTGTTGCCGACCTTCTGGGCCAGTGCGACGATGGTGGGCAACTGGCTGGAGTCGCTCAGGATCAGGCCAGAAAGCTGTTCGGAGAACTGCGCCGCGCTGGTGGAAACGGCAATGATCGGAAAGCCGTTCGTCACCTTTCCCGCCATGTCGGCGTTTGCCGCATCGGTGCTGGAAGCGATGCCGGCCAGATCCTTGACCGTTGCCTGCGTCGGAGACTGCTTGAACAGTTCCGCGGCAGCAAGGGAAACCGTGTCCGGATTGGAGCTGTTAACGCGAGCCAGAAATGCGGCGTTGGTTTCGTCGGCGGCCTTTACGGGTGCGCCAGTTGTCGCAGTCTGTACCGGCGGCGTCTGCTGCCCGGCAGCTGGCGGCGCTGGTTCCACGTTCTGGGCGTTGGCGACTGCGGAAAAAAGACCGAGGCTGGTGATCAATACCGCACCAGTGAGCGTCGAGCCAATACGAAGGCGGGACATCACAACTCTCCAAATTTTTAAAAAATACGATTTTAAGTAAGCTGAAATGCTGAATATGGTTATCCAACATCTAAAATTTTCTTTTTAAATCGCACAGCCCTAGCCAACGATCAAGTGCTAAAATAAACTTGTGAACGGAACTTCGGGGTATACTTAACAGCAGAAACGAGGACTTTTCTCTGGGCGTCAGGACACGGCGACTTTTCGCCGGGGTGTTATCAGCCGGTCACGAAGCCAGATATTTGCGGGCGTTTCGACAAGGACGTGAAATGTGTGGGCGATGGCGATGGTGCTGGCGACGACGATGAGATAGACGACATTTTTCCACTCCTGCGGCCAGGTGATGCCGCCGGAAGCAACCAGGAATGCCCGAAAGATGAATGGGTGCAGAAGGTAAAGCGCGTAGGAGGAATCGCCCAGTTTCGCCAGCGGCTGCGCAAAACGGGGCAGGGAGATGCCCCTGGTCAGGGTTGCCGCGGCCATCAGGAAAATCGCGCCACCGCCAAAAACGAGCAGCCGGGTATAGGAATAACAGCCCGGATTGCATTGGAATTCGAACCTTTTCAGATCGATAAGCGTCCAGATCGCCACGCCGCAAAGGGCCACCGCAATCCCCAGCAAGGGCGGCAGGCGCACGCCGCGCAGGAAAAGCACGGCGAGCAACATTCCCGCCACGAACTCCAGAATGATGGGCTGAAACCAGAAACTAAACGGCAAGGCGAGACTGAAGTTGGAGCCGATGAGCACTGCGGCGAGCAGCACAGCCGCTGTTGTCAGCACGGCGCGTTCCAGCGGCAGGAAGATAAAAACCGCGAATACGACATAAAAAAACATCTCGTAATTCAGCGTCCAGCCTAGATCGATGATTGGAAACGGATAAGCGTCACCATAACCCATGCTGTCATAGGGAATGAAGAGGTAGGAGGTTAGGACGGCCTGCAAGGACGGGAAGGCCTTGGCGCTGAGAAGAACGGCGACCGCGGCCATGGCGAGCCGCATGGTCAACACGAACCAGTAAAGAGGAAGGATGCGGAGAAGCCGGCGCACAAGAAAGGCCGAGCGCCCTCCCTCCGCTGCGAAATACGGCCGGGAGGCATAAACGATGACAAAGCCGGAAATGACGAAAAACAGATCTACGCCCGCACCCAGCCTCAGGAGATGGAGGTTGACGAGCGAGAACTCCCAGTTCACCTGCGCGTGCAGCGCAACAATCATGATTGCCGCCAGGGCACGCATCATTTGAAGAATATCGAGACGCTGCGCCCCGGAAACAGGCGCTTTTTCAATTTTTTGCATCGTCATCATCTATAAAAAGAAAAAATTTATACAGTAATATTTTGCGCTCGCAGCAGCGAGCAAAAGTGCTCTATTTCAGAAGGCTATCATGCAATAGGCTGACACGATATATAAAATTTGTCGGCCGGAAATTTTCGCCCGCACGCCGTTCAGAAAACCTCCAGCACCGTAAGCTGGTCGCTGACGGAAAGCCGGTATTGCCCACCTTCCTTTGCGATCACCCGCTGGCTTACGGAACCGTCATCGCCGAACCGGTGCGCGATGACTTGGCTATGCGGGCCGGTTACCGAAAAGGCCGTTGCACGTTCGGCTGGCGGATTTTCGATCCGCGCCGGCCATTGCCAGCCGCGTATGCCAAGCCACACCGGGGCGAGCAGCGCGCCGTCTGGTCTTGTCAGGCGCAGGGAAAACCTTTCGGAATCATCGTTGAGGAAAGCGAGGCTGCGTTCCGCTGGCTCTGTTTGTCGACTTGCCTTGCAAAGCGCAAGAAGGGCACGAACGGCCCCGTACGCAGGGGTCCGGCTCAGATCGTGGCGCAGCAGGCCAAAGGACGATTCCGGATTTGTCTCGTCTTCGGCAAAGCTGGAGACCATTTCATAGATGTAAGCCCGGCGGATGCCGCTGATGAAGGACCACAGGAGCGTGCGCGGCATGTAGCGCGCCTTGATGCCTTCGGTGACGGGAAAATGGAAGGTCTTCGGTTGCAGTGAGGTGTGGTACCCTATCTCCGTGGCGATCACCGGCCGGCCGGCTGCTATATGCGCCGAGGCCGCGACAGATTTGGAGAGCGCCCCCGGCCCAGTCGTTTCGGGATGTTCCATTCCGGCGTAGGGGTGAATATTGCCGAAGTCGCACACGTTCTGCAGGTTTAGCGCCAGCGCCGTATTCGCCTGGATATAGCTTGGCGCGACAAGCGGTACGTTGCTCACGGCCGGAGTTGAGCGGATCGTTGCAAAAAGTGCAGCCTGATGCTCTGCCGAAATGCGCGGCGCATTGGCCGGGTCTTTCGTCAGCGTCGGTTCATTGCTGCCTTCGAAAACTTCGATGCCGCCGTCGCACCAGTTGTAGAAATCGGCAATCCTGTTCAGTGGCGTTGAGACGTAGGGGTTGAGATTGTCGTAACAGATGATCGTGAGGCGAACGTTGGACGCCACAATCCTGCGCAGGCGCTGGAAAGCCGGGCTGTTGCGGCTGTCCCTTGCGGTAATCAGTCCCTCGTCACGCAGGTGGCCCACACCAAGCGCTTCCAGTTCAGGCAGGATGCGCTCGAAGCTTTCCGGATAAATGCCGTTTGTCCGGGCGAAATGGCCACACACGCCCACACTGTCCAAAAAGACTTCCGTGCTGGCCGAAAAAACGGATTGAGTCTGCGCGAAAGCGGGGCGCACACCCGTGGCGGCAACCAGTGCGAAAGGTGCAGCTGAAAGCAGGCCGCGCCGTGTCAGGTGGCCCATGGTGATCGGCTGTTTTCCGTTCATCTGCGTCTCCTGGTCATTCCGGCGAGATTATAAAAAGCAGCCGCGATCATATCGGCGGCTCCTCTCAATATGTCAGATTGTCCTGGAAGTTTTTGGCATCTTCATTCGCCATCAAATCCATGTTTCTGAAATGAAATAAATATATAAATTAATGATATTATATGCGGACGAAACAGAATTCACCGCTTCCGCCCGTACGTTTTTTCATATGAGAATGAAGCTAACACGGGACAGGTTCTTTTCGCAACACGGCATGACTTTTGTCGCGCCGCGAAAAAAAAGCACTTGAAATGCCGTCAGTTCCCGTGCTTTTTGAAAGTGGATTTTTGGTTATTCATATTTTCAAGCGTTAAATCTGCTCTGCCTTTTGTGTTTTTTGCACATGTCTCATTGGTCCCGGAGTATCCGGCAACATGGGCGAGGCCAAGCGGAAGTCATAAATTTTCGATAAGGAAATAGAGCGTATCCGTATGCGAATTCTCCATCTCAGCAGCCTTTATCCGCCGCATATCGTTGGCGGGTGCGAACGCTCGGTCGAACATCTTGCCGAGGAACTCGTCTCCATGGGACATGAGGTCGGTGCCGCCTGCATAGAGCGGCAGGCCGAACCCAAAACGGTGCGCAATGGCGTCAGCGTCTACCGCATGTTCCACAATAACGATTTCTGGCTCGAGGACTGGCCACAATATACGCCGCAGCAAAGGCGTATGCAGAAGATCAAGCAGCAATGGAATTTCAACGTCGAGAAGCAGTTCGAAGCCGTTCTTGACGATTTCAAGCCGGATGTTCTCAATACGCACTCGCTGCTGGATGTGACGACGCTGGTGTGGCGGGCGGCGCATAAACGCAACATTCCGATCGTCCACACGATCTGCGAATATGATCTTCTGTGCGGTAACGCCGCCATGTTCAAGGGCGGCAAGCCCTGCGAACACATCCATCTCGGCTGTCAGGTGGTGAATTTCACCAAGAAATTCACGCAGCGCTACATCGGCGCGGTGGCAAGCGTTGGCACGGAAATCCTTAAAACCCATGTCGATCACGGGCTTTTCCATCACCTGCCGGAAAGCATGCGCCGTGTGATCTTTTATTCCTGCACGGTTCCGGAGGGCGACCCGGTCGCACGCAGGCAGATCGACCGAACCGGCAAGCCGATGACCTTCGGCTATATCGGCCGCATCAACACGGAAAAGGGTGTCGGCAACATGGTCGATGCCTTCAGGGAAATCGGCCACGGTAACTGGCGCTGTCTTGTTGCCGGCCACGCGATGGACGATTCCATCGAACGCTTCAAGGCCCAGGCCGGCGACCTGCCGATCGAGTTCGTCGGCTGGGCAAAGCCGAAGGAATTCTTCGAAGAGATCGATGTGCTCATCGTTCCCTCCTTCTGGGCTGAACCTTCGCCGCGCACCATCTACGAGGCTTACGCGATGGGGGTTCCGGTCATCGGCGCTGCCTCGGGCGGCATTCCGGAACTGATCGGCGAGACCAACCACGACTGGCTGTTCGAACCGGGCAACGCCACGGACCTTGCCGCACGCATTCGCCGGGTGTTGACGCTTTCGCGCGAGCAATTGCCGACGGAGGCCGATTTCGGAAATATCGTCGAGGAATCCACCTCGCGCCGGGTGGGTGAGAACTATGTGAAGCTCTACGAGGACGTGCTGGCGAAAAGCAGGGAAAGCCGAACCTTACGCGCATCTTAGACCGGCAACGGACCGGGTCCGTTGCAAGCGTTTCTTCCAAGGAAAGAGCACATGGTAGAAAGCAATATCGGCAAAGTCCGTTTCCCCAAGCTGGACTTCGATCGTTTTCTGGCCGCTGCGGTGGTCGGGCTGTCACGACCGGCTTTGCAGGCGGCAGGTTGATGGCGGAGCAAAGTTCGATAGGCAGCGCCGCGATAACAGGCGTTTTCTGGTCCATCGTCCAGAACTGGGGTGGAAAGCTTTTTACCTCCATTCTTTTCATCGTTCTTGCCCGGTTCCTCAGCCCCACCGACTACGGCATGGTCGCTACGGCGGGCCTGGTTCTGATGCTCATCCAGATGCTGTCGGAGTTCGGTTTCGCAGATGCGATCGTGCAGAAACGAAATCTGGAGCCAAGCGACGTCAATCTGCCATTTTATGTGTCCGTTGCGCTGGCAACGGTGTTTGTCATCGTTGTTTGTCTGCTGTCGCCCAGACTGGAAAGCTGGTTCGAGGTGGAAGGGCTGGCACCGATCATCGTGGCAATCTGCATATTGCTGCCGCTGAATACCGCCTCGCTTTTTCAGGAAGTCAATTATCGGCGTGCGCTCGCGTTCAAGCCGCTGGCAATAAGAACCTTCATTTCGAATATTATCGGCGGTGGCGTTGCGATTGCTTTCGCCATCATGGGCCTGGGCGTCTGGAGCCTTGTCGTTCAGACTTATGTCGCAACCATTGTGACGCTGATCTGGCTCTGGCGCAAACCGCACTGGCTTCCGGGCACCACGCTCAAGCCCGACACTTTTTTCGAATTGCTTCGCTTCGGCTCGTCGGCTCTCGGTCTGCGCATCGTGGATTTCGGAGCCACGCGGCTGATCGACGTCATGATCCTGGGGCGTTACGGGGTTGCTCTCTTTGGGCTCTACACCGTCGGCAGCAGGCTCTATCAGCTTCTCATGCAGCTGCTTCAGGCGGCGCTATATGATGTTTCGTTGACGGTGCTGTCCCGCATATCGCACGAGCGGGAGCGCATGGCGGAACTGTACAAGCAATCCATCACCATATCTTCGATCTTTTCGACACCGATCTTCGTGCTCTCGGCTGCGTTGGCGCCAGAGATCTGCAACGTCCTGTTCGGCGCGCAATGGCAGGGTGCCGACGGGGTTGCGCGGCCGCTGCTGCTGCTGGGTGCATTGCAATGCGTCCAGTTTCAAAACGGCCCGTTTCTGTCCGCACGCGGCAGGCCGGACAAGGTGCTGATTGCCGGGACGGTCAAGGCAATCTCTACCATCCTGTTGATATTGCTTGTCCCGACGGAAAACATCCGGGAAATCGTCATCGTGTTTGTCTTCGGGCAGCTCACTTCGACGCCTTTCACATTTTATTTTGTCGCCCGGGAACTCGGCATCAAGCTGTGGAGAATTCTCCTCCTGCTTTTGCCAAGCTTCGGTTCCAGCGGTCTCTGCTTCCTGCTCGTTCAGTGGATGCGACCTGAAGTTAAAATGCTGGGTGCGGGCGACCTCGTATCCGGCATCCTGCTCGGTGGTATGTTTGGCGTCGCATATCTGTTGCTTTTGGCTCTGACCGCGAGAAGCGAGGCCCGGTCCGCCATCGCCCTCATCATGAGCAAAATAGGTTCTCGAAAGGAAAGAAAATGCGCAAGCTCGTGAAAAAAATACTCCCTGCACCACTGCGTCGGAAGCTGGTGCAATATAACGAGCGGCGCAATCTGGATAATGCGGTCCAGCAACTCTTCAATGATCTGCAAGAGCTGAAGCACAGTATCAAGCCTATCAACGTCGGAGATCGGCTGAACCGGCTTTTGATCGTGGCTGGTGATCCCATCACCCTGTTCGGTTCCGCCGGCGATGACGCGATGATCACGGCGACCGTGCAGAATGCCCGTGCGAGCAATCCCAATGTCGAGATAGACATCCTCGTCGACGGAACGAATTTTGGCGACTCTGCTTTGCAGAGAGGCTTTGTTACCGTCGATATCTTTGGAAAGCCTGACTTCATCCAGGCCCTTGCCCAGCAATTTTCGGTGCGGAAGTACGATTGCATCGTCGTTGTCGGTGCCGACGTGATGGATGGCTATTATCATCCGCTGGTCAGCGCAAAACTTCTGGCAAGCGCTGATCTGGCTGCCGCCGCCGGGATCAAAAACGTTATCCTCGGTTTCAGTTTTAATGAAACGCCGCACCCCGCTTTGGCGAAGTTCTACAGCTCCCTTCATCCGGGGGTGTCGCTCAATGTGCGTGACGTTGTTTCCCTCGAGCGTCTGAACGCCTTTGCCACGGCCAAGGCGGCACTGGTTTCCGATTCTGCATTTAGTCTTGTCCCATCGGAACCCGATGAAGATACGATCTCGTGGATCGCGCGAAAGCGCGCCGAGGGATACAGGGTCATGGGCTTCAATCTGCATCCCATGCTGTTCAAGAATGCGGATAGCGCGCAGATCGCGGCGATCATCAGGCGCGGGGCCGAAGCACTGGAGTTCGTTGCCGATGCAAGACCGGTCTGCTGGCTGGTCATTCCGCATGACTACCGGAAAGACGTGGGCGATCAAGCCTGCCTCAAGGCCATTACCGAGCTTGCTCCATCTTCACAGACAGACAGGGTTCGATATCTGGATGGCAGATGGCCAGCCCCGGTTTTAAAAGGCGTTGCCGGTAAACTCGATGGCCTCGTCAGCGGACGCATGCATCTTGCGATCGCTGCGCTGGGCAAGGGCGTTCCTGTGATATGCATTGCGTATCAAGGCAAGTTCGAAGGGTTGTACCAGCATTTCGGTCTCTCCGCGGCTGAGCTGCTTTCGCCCGCCAAGTTCCATACGGATGATGGCATCAAGAATGCCTTGATCAATTTCGTGGATCAGGCCGATGAGATTCGCGAAAAAGTCGGGAAAAGGCTGCCTGAAATTCTGGACCTTTCCAAAAGGAATTTTCAGGTGTTCGAGACCTTCGCCAAGCAGCCTTGAGTCATTTTCATGAAAGTCGCTTTTGTTTCCGTATTCCCTGCCGTTCCCGCCAACGAGGGTGCGCGGAACAGGATTCTCCAGCTGACACGCGCCGTGCGTAGCCTCGGACATGAAGTGCATTTCGTCTATGTCGATACTCCGATGATAGCTGATTTCGATCCCGCGGCCCATGAGGTCGAGTTTGGGGCCGGGCATATGCACGTCGTGTCCAGGGAACCATGCGGGTTTGCAGCACGGCTCATCGACGACTTCAGGTTCGAGATTGGGTTGACCGCATTTCGAACCCGTCGGAAAATTCAACGGCTCCTTGGCCGCGACAGCGGTTTCTACAATTACCTCGACGAGTTCTATTATCCGGAAATAGGCAGGCAGGTCCTGGATCTTCAGCGTCGACTCGGGATCAACGCCGTTATCGTCGAATATGCCTTTCATTCGAGAGCTTTTCTTGGGCTGCCGGATGATGTGCTTCGCATTCTCGACACGCACGATTCCTTCGCCGATCGTCACAAGGCGTTCGTGAACACGGCCAACAGATTTGGGTACTGGTTCTCGGTTCCGCCGGACGTGGAATGCAAGGCATTCCGCCGCGCCGATGTCGTTGTCGCCATACAGGAAGAAGAGGAACGTTCGTTCAAGCAGCGGCTGGCAGGAGAGCCGCCGGCGGTTGAAACGGTGAGCCATATTCTGGATCTCGGCCAGAGAGTGGAAGACTTCACTTCCGCTGATTTTCTGTTTCTCGGTTCAGGCAACGACGCGAACGTCATTTCTCTCAATAGTTTCCTTCACAATGTCCTGCCTTTGGTGAGGGCGGCCCGTCCGGACATTCGCCTGGTGCTGGCAGGTAGCATATGTGGCAAGGTCGAGGACATGGAGGGGGTTCTCAAGCTTGGCCGGGTGGAGAACTTGAAGGATGCGTTCACACGCGCGCCACTTTCCATCAATCCAATCACGCTTGGCACGGGCATCAATATAAAACTGCTTGATGCTCTGGCTGCGGGTGTCCCAACGATCAGCACCCAGACGGGTGTGAGGGGGCTTTCAGAAGGATATCGTGGTGGCGTGATTGTCGTTGAAGACGGAGATCATCAGGCCTTTGCCAATGCCATTGTGCGGCTCTCTTCCAGTCGGGAGCAGCGGCAGGAATTGGGAAACAATGCGTTCCTTGACGCTGTCGAATGGAACCGCCGGCAAATGACGGTGCTCGGCAATATTCTGAAGGGCAAATAAATCGCGATTGTGATGCGTCTGGCTGGTGCAACCTGATCCAACGATGGCAAGCCATCAGGCAATAAGTCGTGGCCCCGCATCCGTCAGCTTTAGAATGGTAAGCCTGCCCGTCGTAAACGCTCCGGTGTCGATGCCGATCCGTTGCGGACCTGTCTGTGGTTCCGGCGCCGGCGTATGGCCGTGGATGATGAGAAGGTCCAGTCCCGCCCCTTCCGACAGGAAGGGTTCCCTGATCCACAACATGTCCTCATCGGTCTGCGCCTCAAGCGGCACCCCGGGTTTAAGGCCGGCATGAACGAAAAAATAGGGTCCCATGCGGACGCAGATAGGCAGGCTGACTAGAAGTTGCCGATGGGCCTGCGGGATCGCGCCAATCAGCGCATCCCTGAACGGCTGGAGCCGCAGACGGCCGTTGTTCATGAAGTAGCTGATATCGACCCCGTAGGACAAAAGCGTCTGGCGGCCGCCGAAATCCAGCCAGTGCATGTTGTCTTGCGGATTTTCGAGGAAATCGCTGAAGAGCTGTTCGTGATTGCCGCAAAGCGAGATGCGGCGCAGGGGCGCCGGCGGTGGTTGCAGCAGATGCTGGAGAACACCGCACGAATCCCGGCCACGATCGACATAGTCGCCCAGAAGAATAACCAGAGCGGGGGATGGATTGCTTGCGAGATCGGCAAGGATTTTCTGTTCCGCCTGCAAAAGCAGATCGAGGCTGCCATGGACGTCGCCAATGGCGTAGATCGGAAAAGACGGAGATTTGTCGCCGAGGTCTATTCTGCGCCGCCTCCGGTCGTCGCGGGGGGCTGGCTGTTTACGACCGCGAATCCAGTTGAGCACTTTAGGCATAGATGCCGATACTGTCTCTCTTGCACGAGGTCAAGAGTGTTGAAAGCCAACGCCACAGAGCCCGTAAATCCTGGGTCCATGCAACGGCTACGGCATCCGCCAAAGCCCTGTCGGACAAAGCTATCCGGGGCAGGGAATTGCGAAAGCCGGTGTCGATTTTCGCAAGGCGCGCCGCGGCGATTGAAGAGGAACGGAGCGCCCCCTTCCTGTTCGAAGATGACTATCCTGTGCGAGATAGACCTAGAGTTTCAGCCAGACACGCGGGTTTTCGTGTGACTGGATCTTGATCCATTTCAGGTCAACCGCTTTCCAAGGTTTGACGACGTTGGTGCGGTTGTCCAGCACCAGATCGCCCTGGCTGGTGCTGACGACCAGAACGGCGTGGCCTATGCCGGTAGGGGTGCGGGCGGTGGCAATGCGCAGGGCGCCCGAGGGCCAGCCGGCGCGCAGAAGGCGTTGCCGCTTGGTCACCGCGTAGTCGTCACAGTCACCGCTTGCGGGGTTCAGATTCCATTCGTCCTGTCCGTCCGCTTCGCTTGTATAGATTATCGATGTGTTGATCTCGGCGTTGATGCGCTGGAGTTCCGTGCGCTTCTGCTTGGTCAGTTCGACCGTGTCGCGATCACCGATCCGGACACATTGGTCGGCGGCGTCGTCGCAAAATTTTGCGAAGGCGATTGGGGCAATTGTCGGGCGGCTTGTCGTCATGAACAGGCCGGGGCGCGATGCGGTCGGGTTCTGCGCCAGGCCCGCAAGCGGGGCGGCCGATGCCATTGTCGCGATGCTTGCCGCCACGCTGACGGCAACTGCCAAAGTCTTTGCCAGACGGATTTGTCTCTTCGCCATGTCTCTGCCTCTGCCCGGTTGTTGTCTCTTGTGCATGGCAACATAGCGACCCTTCGTTGCGGGCCGTTTAAGTCGATAGATTGCTTTTTAGCGAAATCCAATTTTATTAAAGCGAGATAGAACAGCGGGGAAACCGGTGAGTTTGCGCTTACTTGCAGCGGGTGCGGCCCTCGGCATCTATGATACATGTCTGTTGTGGCACAGCGTTTCGGTACTCACGCCGCGTATCGGTTGAGTTGCTGCGACTTGCCGGCGGCCGGTCGTAATTGCGGTAGACCTCGAAATTGCGCCCGCCGATCGTTCCCTGCGCACCGCCACGGCCATCCGGCGTGACTTCGAAATTCTGATATTGCTGGGCAGAAGCGGAAGCGGGCAGGCCCATCAGCACGGCAAAGGCGCCAGCCGCCAGGCCCTTCCATAACGCTGCCGTTTGGTGCCTGCGCAAGATCATGGCCGTTTCCTTCCCTCGACAGAACGACAGATACGCATTCTGCTTTCCCAATCGTTCGTCGCGTTGACTATATCACTGATCTCGCATTGAGGGTGAGAACGAATATGGCGTTCGTCGGCAGGCGAATCGCTTCGGTACCGCTGGGGGCATCACCAGATAGTGGCCAGACGACTATCTCGCCGCCCGATTGTCCGGAACGCAAAAAAGACGTTTTTAGAGCTGAAAAATTAAGCTCTTCTCCGCTGCATTTATGGGCTTCACAATCCTGTAACAACGGACCTAATATACAAGTGCAGATGCCGAATCGATCAGGAGAAGCCCTTGACGATTGCAGTTTCACCACAGGCCCTGCCGGCGCTCGTTCTGAACGCAGACTACAGGCCACTGAGTTATTATCCCTTGTCGTTATGGTCCTGGCAGGACGCGATCAAGGCCGTCTTTCTAGACCGTGTGAACATCATTGCAGAATATGATCACGCGGTGTCGTCACCCAGCTTTTCCATGCGGTTGCCGAGCGTCGTCAGCCTCAAGACCTATGTCCAGCCCACCCGCAACCCCGCCTTCACACGCTTCAACGTGTTCCTTCGGGACAAGTTCGAATGCCAGTATTGCGGCACGCGGGACGACCTGACCTTCGATCACGTGATTCCCCGCGCCCATGGCGGCGAAACCACGTGGCACAATGTCGTGGCGGCCTGCTCTCCCTGCAATCTTAGAAAAGGCAGCAAGCTTCCCAAGCAGGCGGGCATGTTCCCGGCGCAGAAGCCTTTCCAGCCGACGGTTCAGGACTTGCACAATAACGGGCGGCTGTTCCCGCCCAACTACCTGCACGAAAGCTGGATGGACTATCTTTACTGGGATACCGAGCTGCAGCCCTGATCCTTTGAGGACTGCAACGCGGCTTTTCCGTTTAACGGCTTTTCCGGCTCGCGCCAAAAAAGGCAACGGCCGCAAGCGCAACGCTTGCAATGACATTCCAACCGGCAAACGAAAGGCCGAGCACCCGAAGTGCAGCGTCGTTGCAGGAGGGTGCCTTGATGGCATTCAGATTGCCAAGCAGGTCACCGGCATTGGTGGTGATGGATGGCGCACCCGTGGCGCAGGTGATAGGCCCTGCCCAGAAACCCCATTCCACACCAGCGTGATAAACACCAAGCCCGGCGCCGATCAGCATCGCCACGCCGATGAGGGCGAGAAGCAGCCGCGTGATCTGAACCGGCAGCTTGAAGATGCTGGTCGCTATGGCCAGAATACCCAACGGAATGGCGTAGTAATAGGGATCGCGCTGCAAAAGGCACAATGCGCAGGGCGTATAACCGCCAATATGCTGGAAACCGAGGGCGGAGCCGACAGTAAAGATCATTCCCGCCGTTACGCCAAGAGCGGCGAGCGTGCGGCTATTGTCGGCGGTTGTTGCAGTGGCCATAATGTTTTCCCCAAACTTCACGAAGAAGCAGATATCCCGAACGGGCTTTCAAAAAGGCGGGCGTGATGGCGAAATTAAGTCGCCGGTTCAACGGTGTATTCCCGGATTCGTCTAATCCAGTCCTTTGCATCTGGCAAATGAAAGCCCGGTAATATTCGAGGGGCGAATGAGCAAAGTTTCGTGAGTGTCTTGATGGCCGCGAAGCAATCGACAGGTCTTTTGTGAAGACCCGGATAAAGCGAAGAAAATCAATGCGGTTTTGGAAATGGTACCCCAAGCCGGGATCGAACCAGCACTCCTTGCGGAACCGCATTTTGAGTGCGGCGCGTCTACCAATTCCGCCATTGGGGCAACGGTGGTAATGCCACGGCGTCTATCACGGCCAATGGCATGCGTGCAACCCCAAAGCTGATTTTTCCTGTCTAATGACGTGCGTTTGCAGCCTTCATTTCAGAGCTTTTACCGGGCGGGGAATGAAAGGAGAGTGGCGCTTGTCCGTCCCGTATCGGTACACCGACGGTTGTGGCGTTAAAGCAATATTAGATACCACTAATAAATTAGAATATACACAATTGCTAATTGAATTATGATGTTTGCGTGGAGTTTCCACGCGGGGCGGGAGAAGCCAGAACTCATAGGAGGAAATTATGAGGGCGCTTTCTCGCAATTTGTTACTGTCTGCCTGTCTGATTTTACCGGTCAACGCCCACGCGCTGGATATCGGGATTGGCGGTGAGAACGGGGTGAATGCCAGTGTGGGCGGCAATGGCAGCGGTGGGCTCGGTGTCGATGCTTCCGTTGGTGGCAGCAATGGCGTCAATGCCAGCGCTGATGTCGGCGGCAGAAGCAGTGGCGGACTGGGCGCGGATGTCAACGCGTCGGTCGGTGGCAGCAGCGGGGTTAATGCGGATGTCAACGCATCCGTCGGCGGCTCGAGCGGTGTCAGTGCGGGCGCCAATGCTTCGGTTGGCGGCTCCAGCGGCATCAATGCAAATGTTGGTGCGAATGTGGGCGGATCGAGCGGTCTTGGCCTTGGTGTCGGGCTTGGCATCGGCGGCTCCAGCTCGCCAGGCAATCCGGGGAACCCCGGTAATCCGGGCAATCCTGGAAACCCCGGCAACACGGGGCCGGTATCGCCCGGTGGCATGCGCAATGCCATACAGGCCTATAACGACATGTCGCGAAACGAGCAGATCAAGCTTGCCCGTCGTTGTGTCGATATTCTCGGCGGCGGATATGACGCCGCACTGACCCAATTGTGCAAGATGATCCGGACGGCCTCGCGCTGACGCAGCGTCAGCCCCGTCGATAGTCCGATACCAAACCGAAGGATGCTGCGGCATCCTTCGGGATTAACTGTTCTTGCGCCCGAAGGAGAGGATTTTCTGGCGCAGGCTGCGGGCGAGGTTGCGGGTGTTGCGATACATGTCCACCTGCGTGGAAACCTGTCGCACGTCACGGTCGCTGTTCTGCGCAAGCCCGACGACCAGAGTGCCCATTTCCTGCCGTTCCTGCCAGAAGCGGCTCATGATCGGATGATCGGGCACTGCGCAGCTGTCGCTGCGCAGAATATTAGCGTCGTCCAGCTGCCAGTCGGTCAGTTTCTGCACCAAAAGTTTGCCGGGTGAAAACCGCGAATAGGATTCGTCAAAGGCGGTCTTCCACGTATAGGCCTCGCCAGCCGTCATGAAGACGATCATGGAGGCGATGGCGCTGCCATTGAGATCGATGGTGTGAATGCGCACCGCATCCGCTTCAGCCAGATTTGTGATTGCCTCGCGGGCGAAGGCGGCGCGATAGCGGTCGTTCACCAGCGCGCTGCGCTTGCGGCCTTTCCAGCCACTCGCTTCCAGCGCCAGGAATTCCTCCATGCGGTAGCGTATGTCCTTCGGTTGCCGGGTAACGGTGTAGGAAAGGGCCCCGAGTTTTTCGAGCTGTCGCCACTGCCTGCGCATCTCCCGCAAATGATGCGGCGCAAGTGAATTACGCAGATAGGCTTCGCCGTCCAGAAGGCTCTCCAGCATCGGCCGCTGATAGTTACCAGTCGTCGTCACCGGCAGGTTGCGGCTGATTGCTATGGCCTTGAACATCCGGGCAAAAGGCCCTTCAAGCCGTACATCCGGCAGTACCAGAACATTCGGCAGGCGCATTTCCCGGTCGGAAAGCGCATCGAAAAGATTGTCGAGCGTCTCTGCGGCACCTTCGGTATCGACCAGCGGCGTGCCGAGAGGGCCGAAGGGGTTGGCCCAGCCACGGATGATGGAGGGACCGATGGAAAAACCCGGCTTTTCCACGGTGAAGGGCATCAGAAACCGCATGCGGCTTCTAGCGCCGTTCTCGTCGCGAATAAGGGCGAAGCGCACGGACTTGTCATCGATACGCGGCATGGCGGGTGCAAGAAGCCGCCCTGTGAAGAAGACATTTGCCTCCATGACGCGGTTGGACAGGAAGTCGAGTTCTTCCTGCATGTCGTAACCGAGCCGGCCAGGATAGATGCAGAATTCGCGGCCGTCGCGTCCCACGCGCCGGCTGCTGTCGGCCACGGGGCGGTCACGCTCCGTAGACGCCATCAGCGCAGCGATGCGCGGGTCCTGAAAATCCGGATTCTTTGGGTCGCTGGACATGCTTATCGTTACACCGCCTTCCCAGTGTCTTGACCCGCCCGGGGATCGTTGAAGGCAAAAAGGACGATCCCGAGTGTGCGGCGAATGGCAATATGCAATAGCACAGCTTCTATACACATTGCTATCGCGACAGCTGCCGCAGCGCCTGTCAGACCATAGACCGGAATCAACACCATGTTGAGTATAATGTTACAACCGAAGATAATAATATAAAGAGCTACGCACAATTTTTGTTTGCCGGCCATATTCAGCAGCGTTTCTCCCGGGCCGATCAGTGCTTTTGCGAGGAAGCCGGCAAAGAGGAAGAACATCAGCTTGTAACCCTGTACGAAGCCGGGACCGAACAGGGACAGCAAAAACGGCCCTGCCAGAAGCACGAGACAGCCAACGGCAAGTGATGGCCAGAAGGCCCAGCGCGCCGCCTGGCTGGCGAACCCGGCCAGCCCCTGCCTGTCATTGGCAGCAATGAGCGCGGCCAGACGCGGGGCCGCAGCCGCCTGCACGGAAAAAAACACGAATTGCATCAGCACAATGGTTTTTGCCGCGGCAAAATAGATGCCTACCTGATCCGGCGGCAGATATAGACCGACGATTACTACATCTGAATTGGTCATCAAAAAACCGATGCCGTCGATCAGGAACATCGGAAAGGCAAACCGTATCCACGGACGGAAATGCACCCTGCGGGCAACGCTGCGGAAATGCCGGTTGAGCCGGCGGTTCATGAACACGAAGTGGAAAAGCGTGGTGACATAGGTGGCCAAAAGGGCCGCAAGCATCGCTGTCGTTGCGGTTTTTTCCGCGCCGAGACGGATCGCCACCAGCATGAACAGCAGGATCAGCACCGGGCGGATGATATAGGTGGGGCTGAGGGCTGAAACCGCCCAGCCGTTAGCACGAGCTGTCCCGTTCAGCACATCGCCAAGCGCCACCATCGGCAGGGTGAAAAGCGCCAGCGAAACCGGAATGAGGTAATAGGCGGAGATGCGCTCGCCGAAGAAATACAGGAAGACGAAACCGAAAAATGCAAGCGCGCTGGCCGAAAGCATGGCGAAGAGGCGCGCTGTCGAGGTTAGACCCATGATCTTGTCATGGGCATCCTCCAGGCGATAGCCGGGCAAAAAGCGGATGACGGTGGTGTGAAAGCCGAGACAGGAGAGGTTGCCGAACAGGATGACCAGAACCCAGACAAAGGCGAACAGGCCATATTCGAATTCGCCCATCAGGCGGGCAAGGACGATCTGGGAGATGAAAGCGATACCGGCGCTGATGATGCGCACCGCAAAGGCGACGAGCGCCATGCGCTGGGCCCGGGAGACATCGTCTCTGCCGGAAACGACGACGGCGATTTTTGCCCCCAGCGGCGCCAGTTTAGCGCGCAGGCCTGCGGGTAAGGCTTTTTCCGCCGTGTTGAGGATAGCCATAATCCACACGCCATCATTTCCAGTTGAGTAGGCAACTGGATTATAAGCACCTTATCATTAACGAAGGGTTTGGGAGACAGGCACCTGTGTGCCGATATTGGCCACCGGCCTCGGTTTGCGGATCCCGTTGAAGAGAAAAAGGGCAAGCGGACTACGGCGTATCGCCTGATGCAGCAGATAGGCCGTTATCGTGGTGGCGACGACGATGATGGCGAATTCCAGGATCGGCGGCAGCGAGATCAGGATGAAGAGGGTGCCGAAGGCATAAATCAGCGGGTGGTGAACCAGGTAGATGGTGAAGGAAGCGTCGGTCATTCTCCTGGCAAGCCGGCTTGGCCGGTCGAAAAAGCGGCAGGCGATGTCGATCAGCAGACGGCTTGCCGCCACGGCGGCGATTGCGGAGACGAGTACCAGCAGGGCCGAGTTCGAAAAAGGATATTCCAACCGCAGCGTGACCGCTGCCGCGATCCCGGCAAACGCGATGACGCCCGTGAGGATGCCCGTCTGGCGGAAGCGGTGAAAAAGAGCCCGGTCGCGATGAAGCAAAGCCCCGATAAGGAAGAACGGTACGTAACGCGCGTAAGGGTCGGAGGCCCGTTCATAGAGAACGAGAAGGCTGTTCCCATTTTTGCCAGCAAGCAGGCCCGAACCATAAACCGTCAGCTCCCATAAAACAGGGAAGGCGCAGAGCGCTGCGAAAAACGCGGCTGGATATTGACCCCGCATCCTGCCGAACCAGTCTCTTACATAGGCGAGGGGCGGGCGCCCCGCCAGAAATAGCAGGCCGGCAAGCAGACCCGAATAGGCGATGAGGGCGGGTAGGAACCATAGATGCATGATCCATTGCTCACCCGGAAGCAGCAAATCCGGCAGGTTCGCGAGCAGCCGGTCGGCGGGAATATCACCTTTGGCGATACCCGCCAGTTTCAGCAGGAAAAGCTGCGATGGCCCAAGCAGCAGCACGGCCACGATGAAAGGGACGCCAAGGCGAAGGAAGCGCTGTCTGAGCCATGGCATCTTGCCCTTCCTGCCGATGACCATGGTGGAAAAATAGCCGGCCACCAGAAAAAACGAAGGCATGCGGAAGGTGACGAGCGCTGCCCCAAGCGCGGTCAGGACTGGGCTGGTCTCGAAATCCTTGATGTCCCAGGGCAAAGCATAGCTGTAGAGCAGGGAGGCGTGATAGGGTATGCCGAGCAGCATGAGGAGTGCCCGCAACGGGTCCCAATAATGCTCATAGTCTGATTTGCCCGGTTGCATTTTCCCCTCGCGTGACGAACGCGATCCCGCCTGATCCGTAACGATCAACACGACTATTGGTGGAAAACGCTAATAAACCCTTCATGCACCCGACGGGGTGGGCGGGGCCTTTTTCTTGGGCATGAGGTCAAGCACCAGTGCGCAGCCCAGAATGATGATGCCGGCACCGAACAGCTGGGGAAGCGACAGGGGTTCGTCGAGCACCAGGGCGCCAACAAGCACCGCCACAACGGTGACGGCAAATTCCACGCTGATCGCCTTCGTTGCGCCGATCGAGGAGACCAGCTTGAAATAGGTGATGTAGGTCAGGCCGCTCATGACGACCGCCTGTATCAGAAGATAACCGTAATCGACGAGATCGGGCGTTCCGGGCAAGGGCACAGCGAAAAGAAGCGGTAAGGTCATCAGGCCGCCTGTCAGGAAGGAACCGATGGTTATTTCCCAGGATCCAACCCCCTTGAGGTGCAGGCTCGCAAAATTGCTGCCATAGGCGGCACAGATGCAGGCGGCGACAGCGGCAGCACAGCCAATGACAAAGCCGGATGTGACAGGAACGGCGGGAAAACCAACGAGCAGGACGATGCCGGCAAAGCCGATGACGAGACCGGCAATACCCTGCCGCGTCAGGCGTTCCAGACCCCAAATCTGCGAGATCAGCATTGAAAAAAGCGGGATGGTCGCCACCAATATGGCTGCCATCGCAGTGCCGATCTGAGGCGTCGCGTAGGACAGGCCGATTAGTTGCCCGGCGACCGTCGTTGCGCCGACGATTGCGAAAGCGCGCCAGCTTGCGGAGAATACCAGCTTCCGGCGTGCCGCACGCGCAATGAGAAAAAGTGCTACAGCGGTTATGAGCGAGCGAAGCGTGACTGCGCCAATCCAGCCGAAGGCTGCGACGACATGTAGAAGCAGCAGGAAAGACACGCCCCACGTAATCGCGAGAAAAATATAGGCGGCAAGATCGCGAGGGGCCATGAAAGCAGTTTCCGCAGGATGATCCGGCTCCCATATGGAAAGTGCCGATACCAGTCAACACCCCGACCAGCAGCAATGATCCTGCCCAAACAAAATCGCCCGTAACGCAGGTTACGGGCGATCGATTGCTGGCATAAAGCCCTGGCCTTTTACGCCTGTTCGTAAACGCCGTGGCAGTGCTTGTACTTCTTGCCCGAGCCGCAGGGGCACATTTCGTTGCGGCCGATACGGCCCCAGGTGGCGGGGTTGTTCGGGTCGCGGTCCTCGGCCGGTACGAAAGCGACCGGCACGCCCTGCGCCATCTCATCTTCCCCGGTGACGGGGTCGAGGTGATGCGCGGTCATTTCCGGCAGCTCCGGCTGCTGCGGTTCCTGCTGCACCAGTTCCACACGCATCAGCTGCGCCGTGACGGCTTCACGCAGGTTGGTAAGCAGCGACTGGAACAGCTCGAAGGCTTCCGCCTTGTATTCCTGCAATGGATCGCGCTGGGCGTAACCGCGGAAACCGACGACGGAACGAAGGTGATCGAGGTTGACGATGTGTTCGCGCCACAGATGGTCGATTGTCTGAAGCACGACCGAGCGCTCGACATAGGTCATGATCTCCGGGCCGAAACGTTCCGCACGTTCAGCGGCGTATTTGTCCGCGGCCTCGGTAACGCGCTGAAGAATGTCGTCCTCGGCGATGCCCTCTTCCTTCGCCCATTCCTCCACCGGCAGGTCGAGGTTCAGGAACTGGGCGATACCGGCCTTGAGACCGGAGATATCCCACTGTTCGGCATAGGCATTTTCAGGAATATGCTTGGTGACGAGCGCTTCGATCACTTCGTGGCGCATGTCGGCTGCGGTTTCACCGATATTGTCGGATTCCATCAGCTCGAGGCGCTGCTCGAAGATGACCTTGCGCTGATCGTTCAGCACGTCGTCATATTTCAGCAGGTTCTTGCGGGTCTCGAAGTTACGGGCTTCGACCTTCTTCTGGGCGCGTTCCAGCGCCTTGTTGATCCACGGATGGACGATGGCCTCGCCGTCCTTCAGGCCGAGCTTCTGCAACATGCTGTCCATGCGCTCGGAACCGAAGATGCGCATCAGGTCGTCCTGAAGCGACAGATAGAATTTCGAGCGGCCGGGGTCGCCCTGACGGCCGGAACGGCCACGCAGCTGGTTGTCGATACGGCGGCTTTCGTGGCGCTCGGTCGCGATGACGTAGAGACCGCCGGCGGCAAGCGCCTTTTCCTTGAGAACCTTGATCTCGGCGCGGATGGCCGCTTCCTTCGCATCACGCTCCGGACCCGGCTCCATGCCTTCCAGCTCGCGCTCCAGACGCATCTCGACGTTGCCGCCGAGCTGGATGTCCGTACCACGACCGGCCATGTTGGTGGCGATGGTGACCGCACCGGGAACACCGGCCTGCGAAACGATATAGGCTTCCTGCTCGTGGTAACGGGCGTTCAGAACCTGGAAATCGGTAAAGCCGGACTGGCGCAGCATGTGGGCCAGAAGCTCGGATTTCTCGATGGAGGTCGTGCCGACGAGAACCGGCTGACCACGATCATGCGCCGCCTTGATCTCGGCGATGATGGCAAGGAACTTCTCTTCGCCGGTACGATAAACCTCGTCGTCCTCGTCGATACGCTGGATCGGCAGGTTGGTCGGCACCTCGATGACGTCGAGACCGTAGATGTTGCCGAACTCTTCCGCTTCCGTCGACGCCGTACCGGTCATGCCGGCAAGCTTTGCATACATGCGGAAGTAGTTCTGGAAGGTGACGGAAGACAGCGTCTGGTTTTCCGGCTGGATCTGCACCTTTTCCTTGGCTTCCAGCGCCTGGTGCTGGCCTTCGGAATAACGGCGGCCCGGCATCATGCGGCCGGTGAATTCGTCGATGATGACGATTTCGTCGTTGCGGACGATGTAGTCCTTGTCGCGGGTGAAGAGCTTGTGGGCCTTCAGCGCATTGTTGATGTGGTGAACGATGGCGACGTTTTCGATGTCGTAAAGCGATTCGCCCTTGAGCAGGCCCGCCTGCCGCAGCAGGTTTTCAAGCTTCTCGGTGCCGTCTTCGGAGAAGTTGGCCGAACGCTGCTTCTCATCGATTTCGTAATCTTCCGGCGACAGAAGCGGAATGAAGGCGTCGATGGTGTTATAGAGATCGGAGCGGTCGTCCAGCGGGCCGGAGATGATAAGCGGCGTGCGCGCCTCATCGACCAGGATGCTGTCCACTTCGTCGACGATTGCGTAGTTGTGGCCGCGCTGCACCATCTGGGCGCGATCATATTTCATGTTGTCGCGCAGATAATCGAAGCCAAGCTCGTTATTCGTGGCGTAGGTGATGTCGCAGCCATAGGCCTCGCGGCGCTGGTCGTCATCTAGCCCGTGCACGATCACACCGGTCGTCAGACCGAGGAAACGGTAGAGCTTGCTCATCGTGGCGGCGTCGCGCTGGGCGAGGTAGTCGTTGACGGTAACGACATGCACGCCCTTGCCGGCCAGCGCATTGAGGTAGACCGCAAGGGTCGCCACCAGCGTCTTGCCTTCACCGGTCTTCATTTCGGCGATGGCGCCCTGGTGCAGGATCATGGCACCGGTCAGCTGCACATCAAAGGGTCGCATGTGTAGAACACGGCGCGACGCCTCGCGGGCGACGGCAAAAGCCGGGATCAGCAGATCGTCCAGCGATTTGCCGTCCGCAAGCTGCTGGCGGAACTCCGCCGTCTTTGCCGCCAGCGCGTCGTCGGAAAGAGCCTTGGTGGCTTCCTCCAGCGCATTGATGGCTGCGATCTTGCTTTTATAGGAGCGGACGCGGCGTTCATTTGCCGAACCGAACAATTTGCGGGCTATTCCGCCGAGGCTGACCATCTTACTGGCCCTTTCTGAAATTCCGTTTTCGCAGGCGGTTTTTTCCATCACGCCGATTTCGGCAACAAATGACGGACTTCGCCCTTCAACGTATCTGGACGCGAGGTTGCGTGACAGATAAGAGGGGGGGCAAATGATGTCAACGGTTCTGCCCGTTACAGAATGGCCACAATCCGGTGTTTGGAAGTTTTTTCAGAGCCGGAAACCATGTCTGGAGCCGGCATTGTCCCCGAAAGGTTCAAAATGTTGCGCTATAATAAAATTGCGGCTGCGGTGATTGTGGCCACGCTCGGCCTCCAGTTTCCTGCCTTTGCACAGGAAGACAAGGTTGTCGCCAAGGTTGGCGATCTGGAAATCCACCAGTCCGAACTCGACCTTGCCATGGGCAATCTCGATCCGCAGCTCGCACAGCTTCCCGACGAGCAGAAAAAGGTCGCAGCCCTTTCCGGCGCGATCGACGTCAAGCTTCTCGTGAAGAATGCCAGCGCCGAAGGTCTGGAAAAGACCGAAGACTTCAAGAAGCGCATGGAGTTCATTCAGGACCGTGAGCTGCACAACGCCTATTTCCGCAAGCATGTGGTTGATGCTGTCACCAATGAAGAGGTGAAGGCGCGCTACGACAAGGAAGTCGCAGCCTTGCCGAAGGAAGAAGAAATCAAGGCAGCCCATATTCTGGTTGCAAGCGAAGACGAAGCCAAGGACGTCATCAAGCAGCTTGATGCGGGCAAGGATTTCGCAGCACTTGCCAAGGAAAAGTCGACCGACTCCAACAAGGATGATGGCGGCGATCTCGGCTGGTTCGGTAAGGGCCGCATGGTTCCGGAATTCGAAGAGGCCGCTTTCGGTCTCGAAAAGGGTGCCTACACCAAGACGCCTGTCAAGACGCAGTTCGGCTTCCACGTCATCAAGCTGGAAGACAAGCGCATCGCACCGCCGCCGGCTTTCGAGCAGGTCGAGCCGCAGGTTCGTCAGCTTGTCATGCGTGACAAGTACGTTGCCCTCATCGAGAAGGCAAAGGCTGACCAGAAGATCGAAATCATGGATGAGACGCTGAAGAAGGGCTACGACGAAGCCACGAAGGAACAGCAGGCACAGCCGCAGCAGTAATAAAACCATGTTACGAGGCGGCCACAGGCCGCCCCGCTTCATCTCAGGCACTTCCAAACCTTCCCCGTTTCCAGAATCTCAGGCGCTTTCCCATGTCCGTTGCCGTTTCCCCGCTCGCTCCGAAATCCTATCCCGACATGCCCGCGCTGCGTGGTGTTCGCATGGCGACGGCTGCCGCCGGCATCAAGTACAAGAACCGGACCGACGTTCTGTTGATGGTGTTCGACAAGCCGGCAAGCGTGGCTGGCGTTTTCACGAAATCGAAATGCCCCTCGGCCCCCGTTGATTTCTGCCGCGCCAATCTCGGCGGTGGCGTGGCGCGCGCCGTGGTGGTCAATTCCGGTAACGCAAACGCCTTTACCGGCGTCAAAGGCAAGGCCGCGACCGAATTGACGGCGAAATCCGCAGCCGCTGCAGTCGGCTGCTCTGAAAATGAAGTGTTTCTGGCATCGACCGGCGTAATCGGCGAACCGCTTGATGCCACCAAGTTCGCCGGGGTTCTGGGCGACATGCAGGGCATGGCTGAAGCCGATTTCTGGCAGGAAGCCGCCAAGGCAATCATGACGACCGACACTTATCCCAAGGTCGCGACCCGCACGGCCGAAATCGGCGGTGTCGTGGTCACCATCAACGGTATCGCCAAGGGTGCCGGCATGATCGCTCCCGATATGGCGACGATGCTTTCCTTCGTGGTGACGGATGCCGATATTGATCCGGTCGCGCTGCAATCGCTGCTTTCCGCCGGTGTCGGCCCGACCTTCAATTCCGTGACTGTTGACAGCGACACCTCCACCTCCGATACGCTGATGTTGTTTGCGACAGGTGCGGCGGCTGAGGACGGTCAGGTCAAGGTGACGCGCGCCGATGATGAGCGGCTTTCCTCCTTCCGCGCCGCCTTGAACGATCTCCTGAAAGATCTGGCCCTGCAGGTGGTTCGCGACGGCGAAGGCGCACGCAAGATGGTCGAAGTCACCGTTACCGGCGCGGAAAACGATGTCGCGGCCAAGAAGATCGCCCTTTCGATTGCCAATTCACCGCTGGTGAAGACCGCGGTTGCCGGCGAAGATGCCAATTGGGGTCGCGTCGTGATGGCTGTGGGCAAATCCGGTGAAATGGCCGACCGTGATCGCCTTGCCATCTGGTTCGGCGGCGTGCGCGTTGCCGTCAATGGCGAACGCGATCCGGATTATTCGGAAGCGGAGATCACCGCCGTGATGCGGCTGGAAGACATTCCGGTGAAGGTTGACATCGGTCTCGGTGAGGGCAAGGCCACCGTATGGACGTGCGACCTGACCAAGGAATATGTTGCGATCAACGGCGACTACCGGAGCTGACCGTTGGAGCCGAAGAGAATGCAGGACAATAAAATCGTCAATCTGCCGCTGGTTCGCCGTCTGGAAGCAGTCAGCTTTCGGGCATGGCCGGCCTCGTCGGTGATTTATGACGGTAGCTGGCAAATCCGCCTGACGGGGTCGCATCCATCCAAACGCATCAATTGCGTGGTGCCGCTCGATCCTTCCGATTATGGAAACTGCGCGGTGCGGCTGGAAAAGGCGCGCAAGCGCTTCGAGGATTTCGGCCGTCCGCTGGTGGTGCGCGAAACGACGCTGATGCCGCCGCAGCTCAAGGATTTTCTGGTAAAGGACGGCTGGTCCATGGTTGAGGAGGTCAAGGTCATGACGGTCGATCTCGCTGGCATGGAACTGCCGGAAACGCTGGTCAGTCTGCCGAGCCACGATATTGGCCGTTTTGTCGAGGCGAGTATCAAGGTCAGCGATGGCGACCCGACCCTGCGCCCGGCGATCGCTGAAATCCTCAGTTCGATCAAGCCGACCCTTGGCCTGTTCATCAACGAAGAAGCAGGGGGCAGCGCACTCGCCACCGTTATCTGCGTGCAGGATAACGATCTTGCCGGCATTCTTTCCCTCGATGTCGAGAAGTCGCAGCGGAAAAAGGGCCTCGGCACGCAGCTGCTGGCGTCAGCACTGCGCTGGGCCCGCATCAGCGGCGCCAAAAGCGCCTGGTTGCAGGTCGTCTCCACAAATGCGCCGGCGATTGCACTTTATGAAAAATTCGGCTTCACCGAGGCCTATTCCTATCGCTACTGGCGCAAGGCTGGTGAAGAATGAGCGAAGCGGGCAAAAAAATCCTGCTGGTTGCCGCCTGCGCCCTTCTTGATCAGGACGGCCGTATTCTTCTGGCGCAACGACCTGAGGGCAAGTCGCTCGCCGGCCTGTGGGAATTTCCAGGCGGCAAGGTGGAACAAGGCGAAACGCCGGAGGAGACCCTCGTCCGCGAGCTGGACGAGGAGCTGGGTATCAAGACCAAAATAGCCTGCCTCGCGCCGCTGACGTTCGCCAGCCATACCTACGAGACTTTTCACCTGCTGATGCCGCTTTACGTGTGCCGTCGTTATGAAGGCATGGCCCATGGGCGCGAAGGACAGGCAATTAAATGGGTAAAGCCGCAGGCTCTGCGTGATTATCCGATGCCGCCGGCCGACGAGCCGCTCATCCCCTTCCTTCAGGATTTGCTTTAAAGCGACCTACCTGGCGGGTTCGATCCCCTCGCGCAGCCTGTTGAAAACATCCCGTAACTCCGCTTTACCGTGCCAAAACGAGGCTGTGTTAACAGATCGTTCAGCACCCTCTGGCAGATTGTTAAGCTAAAGAAGCGGTAAACTGCGCGTATGAGGTTGGCTATGAACGAGGATTTCTGGAAGACGGTGGAAGGTCGTCAGTCTTACTCCAACAAATCCCGTCGCACCGGCGTTCTTAATGTCGCGCTGCTTTTCGGGACGGCTGTGATTGCTCTTTCCCTGATCGTCACCCCCATGCTTGCCGGAAAATCATCAACGCGCGTCGCGCAGTTCTCCGACAATTACGACATGATAAGCACCGGCTCCATCAAGAAGACCGATGCTGGCAAGACCTATTCCATCCGCCGCAGCATAACCCAGCCGATGCCCGAGATGCCCTGTGTCGTGACGGGCTATAGCAGCGAGAGCGGTTGCTGATCGTTTACCATCATCGGTAACGGATTACTCATGCCAGTGGCATAGTATAAATTCGATTTTAGCAATATATAATGCCGGTTAGCGTAAGCACCGGATGGCGGATGGAGAATATCCCGTGCTGCATTGTTTTATTCGTTTCTTTAAAGACGAAAACGGCGCGACCGCAGTCGAATACGGCCTGATCGTCGGCGTTATTTCCGCCGCCATCATCGGTGGCGGAACCACCATCGGCAGCACCATCAATGCTGTATTCCAGTTCCTCGCCGATACTTTTGCCAACATCTGAGGCCTGCGCTACGCCTATCAGGAAAGCTTGACTTCGGTCGTCTTCAGGGCATCGGCAAGGCGCATTTTGGCGGAACCAGGTTTCAGCGGTTTCTGCTGGCTCTCGTGCGGTGCCCAGCCTGAGACATAGATGATGGAAAACGTGGCTCTGATCCGCCCGTCCGGATCGGAATAACGTTCGGCGTAAAGCTCCGCTGCCCGCAGGAAAAAAGCGCGGTTGAGCGGTTTTCTGCTGCGGCTTGCCAGCGGATTGGCCATGCCCATGGCGCGCAGATCGCGCATCAGGGGAAAAATCGAGTCGTAACGCACCGTATAAGTTTCCGCGTCGGTGACGGGAAGCGCAAAACCGGCACGCTGCAACAGTGCGCCAACATCGCGCACGTCGGCAAAGGGAATGACGCGCGGGCTGGCGCCGCCGGTCAACTCGGCTTCTGCCGTCAACAGCACATCGCGCAGTTCCTGCAATGTGCCGCTGCCGGGGATGGCTCCGAGAAACAGCCCGTCCGGCTTTAGCGCCCGCCTTATCTGGATCAACGCACCGGGGGTGTCGTTGGTGAGGTGGAGGGCAAGCGGGGAAACAATGAGATTGGCGGAGGCTTCTTCGAGCGGCAGATGCTCCATGGAGGCCACCTGCGGCACATTCCCATCCGTCGCAAAGGAGGTATCCGTCTCGATACGACGGATAGCATCCACCTTGCCCGTCTCAGTCACACGCCGGGCGGTGATGCCCGTCCCGCCGTGCAGTTCGATTGCGGTCTCGAAACGGCGCTCGACGATGGCGAGCCTGTCGGCAAACTCGTCGGCGGCCATGTCGAGAAGAAACAGGGCCTTGTCGTCACGCCGGTTCCACGCCCGGCGGCGATTTTGTTCGATCAGGGCCTGGTCAAAGAGAATATCCATCGTCGTGCCTGCTCGGCCTGTAGCGCCTTTGGGATCGGCGGGCCGCATCGTTGCTGTCATGCCGCTTCGGGCATTGTTTTTCCGGTCAGAGGCCGAAACATATCTCTCTCGCAAAGGCACCCGTTCGGCGCTAAAGTCAACCTCATGGGCGCTGGTGAAGATCTGTTTTCGGGATTGCTGTCGAAGTCCGCGACGGTGTCGGTGGCGGCACGCAGCGTGTTGCACTCGGCCTTTCGCATGGTCTATCCGCCCACTTGCGCAGGGTGTTCCCGCATGACCGGCGGCGAGGGTGCCCTGTGTGCTGATTGCTGGCGGGATGTGGCCTTTATCGATCGGCCTTTTTGTGAGGTTCTGGGCATTCCCTTCGCCCGGGATCACGGCGCGGGCACTGTAAGCGCACAAGCCATCGCCGACCCACCGCCTTTCGACCGTCTGCGTGCTGTTGCCAGCCATGAGGGAACCGCGCGTAAACTCGTACACCGGCTGAAATATCAGGACCGGACCGATCTTGCGCGTTTCATGGCGCTGTGGATGCTGCGGGCAAGCGACGGAACGGTTGATAGGTGCGACTGTATCGTGCCGGTTCCGCTGCATCGCCACCGCTTCTGGCGTCGCCGTTTCAACCAGTCCGCTGAGCTCGCACGGCATCTGGCAAAAAGCCACCGGCAAACCGCTGCTTGCCGGCACGCTGTTGCGCGTGAAGCCGACCGAGCGGCAGGTGGGGCTTTCAGCGCTTGCCCGGCAGGACAATGTGCGGGGTGCTTTTGCAATAGCGCCCGGCCGAAAAACCGATGTTTATGGCAAGCGAGTGGTGCTGGTGGATGATGTTTATACCACTGGTGCAACGGTGGGCGCGGCAAGTCGCGTCTTGCGGAAGGCGGGTGCTACGGATGTGACCGTTTTGACCTTTGCAATGGCCATTTCCGGCCCTATATGAAGCCTGAATGAAACGAGGATATCGTGCGTTTCAGCACACGTTTGCGAGGCTTCGAAATACATGGCACCGGTAACGATCTATACACGGGATTTTTGTGGTTATTGCGCGCGCGCCAAGGCGTTGCTGGACAGCAAGGGCGTCGATTACGCCGAATATAACGCGACGACGACGCCGGAGTACCGGCAGGAAATGATCGAGAAATCCGGCGGAACCACCTTCCCGCAAATCTTCATCAACGGCCAGCATATCGGCGGTTGCGACGATCTGCATGCACTGGAGCGTGCTGGCAAACTCGACGTTATGCTGGCCGCTTAATCGGCTCGATTTTCGATACGGAGGACGTGATGATTTTCAAGGCTGCCGCCATTCAGATGCGCTCGGGTGTCGATGCGGTGAAAAACGCCGCCGATATGGAGCGCCTGGTACGTGTTGCTGCGGCTGCGGGAGCTGTCTATGTTCAGACGCCGGAAATGACCGGCGCTCTCCAGAAGGACAGGCAGGCGCTTCGCGCCCAGCTGCGTGACGACGATGGCGATATCATCGTTGCGACCGCCGCGCGGCTGGCACGCGAACTCGGCATCCATGTCCATGTCGGCTCGACAGCGATTGCCCGCCCGGATGGCAAGATTGCCAATCGCGGTTTTCTGTTTGCGCCTGACGGTTCGCGTATCTGCAGCTATGACAAGATCCATATGTTCGATGTCGATCTCGACAATGGCGAAAGCTGGCGCGAAAGTGCGGCTTACGAACCCGGCGCTGTCGCTCGCGTTGCCGAACTGCCGCTGGGGAAATTCGGCTTTGCGATCTGCTACGATGTGCGCTTCCCGCAGCTTTTCCGGGCGGAGGCACTCGCCGGCGCCGAGGTTCTGACGGTTCCGGCCGCCTTTACCCGCCAGACGGGTGAAGCCCACTGGGAAATTCTGCTGCGTGCCCGCGCCATTGAAAACGGCGCCTTCGTCATTGCCGCCGCACAGGCCGGCCTGCATGAGGACGGGCGGGTCACGTTCGGCCATTCCATCATCATCGACCCTTGGGGCAAGGTGCTGGCAATGGCCGGCGGCGCCGGGGAAGAGATCATTTTCGCAGAGATCGACACGTCTCTCGTGGCTGCCGCGCGCGGGAAAATCCCCAATCTACGCAATGCCCGCGAGTTCGGACTGGACACGGTTATTCCTGCTGGAGGTGAGGCGGCGTGATCCGTTATGCGTTGGCCTGTGAAAAGGGCCATGAGTTCGAAGGCTGGTTTTCCGGGAGCGACGATTTCGACAATCAGTTGCAGCGCGGCTTCCTGTCCTGCCCGATGTGCAATTCCCCGCAGGTTTCCAAACTTCTGATGGCGCCCTCGGTCTCCACCGCCCGCAAAAAAGACGAACGCCAGTCGCTCGCCATGGACACGGCCAGAAAAGAGGCTATCGCAAAAATCCGCGAGGCGGTCGCCAATATCCGCGCAAATGCGGAAGATGTCGGAGATAAATTTCCCGAAGAAGCCCGCAAGATTCACTATGGCGAGGCCGACGAACGCGGCATCATCGGCCACGCGTCTGCCCAGGACGCGAAGGCCCTGATTGACGAGGGCATCGAGATTGCACCGTTGCCGGTGCTGCCCGATGATGTGAATTGAGTTTGCCTACGATTTTGATGACGTCCACCACTTGGGGCGACGTCATCCGTCGTTCATGACCGGAGAATTGGGTGCGCTAGCTTTACGCGGGTCTTTTCGCCAGCATCATGTAGTTGACTTCCATGTCTGGCGAGAGGTTCCAGCGGTCCTGCAATAAGTTGTAGAAGACGCCGGTACGGTGGACGATATCCATGCCGCTGGCCACCAGCGGCCGTTCAAGCTCATCCGGGCGAACCAGCTTCTCATATTGGTGGGTGCCGCGCGGCAGCCAGCGCAATACGTTTTCGGCGGCGAAGATCGCGAGCGCGCGGGCTTTCAGCGTGCGGTTGATGGTGGCGGCGAACATCAGCCCGCCGGGACGCACCATTTTCGCGCAGGTGGTGACGAAGAGATCGACATTGGCCACATGCTCGACCACTTCCATGTTGAGGACGACGTCGAAGGTTTCGCCCGCCTCCAGCAACTGTTCGGCGGTCAGGGCGCGGTAGTCGACGCTGACACCACTTTCACGGGCGTGGGTGGAGGCAATGCCGATATTCTTTTCTGAAGGGTCGGCGCCCACCACGTCCGCGCCCATGCGCGCCACGGGTTCGGAAAGCAGGCCGCCGCCGCAGCCGATATCCAGCACACGCAGCCCTTCAAGCGGGCGGTGCGCCTTCGGGTCGCGGCCGAAATTATCGCAGATGCGGTTGCGGATATATTCAAGCCGCACCGGGTTGAATTTGTGCAGCGGCCGGAACTTGCCCGTCGGGCTCCACCATTCCGCAGCCATCGCGGAGAAGCGATCCACTTCGCTCTGGTCGACGGTCGTCTGTGCGGTTTCGCTCATGGTTATGCTCCATATTGCTGTTGCATTGAAGTCGGATGATTGATCCCCGAAGTCAAGACCGGCGGCACATTCCGTCGGCAAATTCCCGGGTGCTTCATTGCCGCAGGTGGAACTGAAACGGGCTGCGATTTGTTTCATGCTGCGTTCATGGAACGCGGCGTATTTTCCAGTCATGGCAGTATGTGGAACGCATGCTCGTCCATCGAAATTGGTGGACGCCGACAAGGGCAAAGCGGGCTTTTGCTTGAGGAGAAGTAAGTGAAGAAAAAACTGTTTGGCGCAATTGCGCTGGTGGCCATGCTCGCCGCGCCGGCCCTTGCCGAAGCTGCGACTCGCGGCTTTGCCACCGCGAATGTGAATATGCGCTCCGGTCCGAGCACAGCCTATCCGGCCGTGGTCGTGATCCCGGTCGGCGCACCATTGACGGTACATGGCTGCCTGTCCGATACGCCGTGGTGCGACGTCTCTTTCGTCAGCGGTCGTGGTTGGGTCGCCGGTCGTTACATCCAGACGACGTTCAGGCAGAACCGGGTCTACGTTGAGCCGCGTTATTACCGCGATCTCGGCGTTCCCGTGATCACCTTCGAAGCCGGTCGTTATTGGGACCGTTATTATCGTGACCGTGACTTCTACCGCGAGCGTGACCGCTGGCGTCGTCCGCCGCCATCAGGCGGTTACTGGAATGCTGCGCCTCCGCCGCCGCGCGGTGACTGGGAACGCCCGCGTCCGCGCGACGAATGGCGTGATGGCCGCCGGGATGAATGGCGCGATCCGCGTCAGGGCGGTGGACCGAATGACGGCCGCTGGGAGCGCCGTTACGGCGACTGGAACCAGGGTGACAGAAACCGGGGCGACGGAAACCAGGACAGGCCGCGTCGAGATGGTGACCGTCCTCGGTTCGAGGAAGAAAATCGCGACCGCAATCGCGATCGCCAGCCAAATCAGGACGAAGGCCAGCGTCGTCCGGAGCGCCGCCAGTGGGATGATCCACGCCGCGCGCCCGCCTCGGAAAACTTTCAGGGCGGTTGCCGGGTCGGTGATCCCGGTTGCGATCCGCGATAAACAGACAAAGCCCGGCGAGATTTCGTCGGGCTTTTCATTTGCCGGTTCAGATTATCACGAGAGTACTTTTATTTCGCGGTTGCTGCCTTGCGTGCGCGGGCCTTGGGTTTTGCGGGGGCTTCTGCCTCCGGCTCCGCAGCAGCGGTCTTCGGCGCTGCTTTCTTGCGCTGGGCAGGCTTTGTCGCCTCCGATGTCTTCAGCAGCGAAAATTCATGCTTTGCCTGTTCCCAATGGTCCGCGTCACGGCCATGTGGATGGCCTTCCTTTTCCCAAAGTGTATAGGCCCGTTTGCTGATCCACTCTTGTTCCGAAACCTGCATGCTCGTCTCCCGTTGCTGTTGACAACGCCTTTGACAAGGCGACATTCCGCTTGGTCCGGCACACGCTCGACAGGAATCAATGCCGGCATTTCAAACTCCATTACATGCCATGATTTTCCGGGCGTCAAGCAAACATGCTGCATTGCGAAAGCGGATTTCAGGCATTTTACGCGGGTGAAAGCGGTTTGAGCGAAAGACGTTCCTGAAGGACAAGATCAACGTTGCGTGATCGCGCCCGGACCTCCAAGATGGGCTGGTGAACGGTAGCGGAGGAGGCGACCTTGGAAGTTGCAACGGAAGCGGAGACGCAGGTCGTCATCGAGAGACGGGGAGGGGCCGGCATCATCCACCTGAACCGTCCGAAAGCCATCAACAGCCTGACGCTGCCGATGGTTCGTGCCATGCTCCAGGCGCTTCGCCGTTTCGAGGATGACCCTGACGTTTCCTGCGTGGTGCTGACAGGAGAAGGCGACAGGGGGCTCTGTGCGGGGGGTGACGTTCGCATCATTCACGATCTCGGCAAAGCGGGCGATCCGCAGGTGCTGGATTTCTGGCGCGAAGAGTTTCCGCTGAATTATCGTATTGCCCGCTTTGGTAAACCTTATGTCGCGTTGATGGACGGCATCGTCATGGGTGGCGGCGTCGGCATTTCCGCCCATGCCAGCCACCGCATCGTCACCGAGCGGACGAAGCTCGCCATGCCGGAAACCGGTATCGGCTATTTCCCTGACGTCGGCGGTTCCTGGCTTTTGCCCAGAGCGCCGGGCGAATGCGGCACCTGGCTGGGGCTGACAGGCAATGCGGTCACTGCTGCCGATGCGATCTATGCCGGTTTTGCCGATTGTTTCGTCCCTTCTGCGCGCCTTACAGATTTGGTGGAGAATCTATCACAAGCGCTCGATCCTGATGGTGTCGAGGCGGTAATCGGAACTTATGCCGTCGAAGCTGGTGAGGGGGTCCTGTCGGCACACCGTGAGATCATCGACGCGGCATTCCGTTTCGACACGGTCGAGGAGATTTTCGCAGCACTTTCGGAGCGTGACGATACGTTTTCGCGCGAGAGTCTGGAAATTCTCAAAAAACGCTCCCCTACCAGTCTCAAACTAACCCTGAAGCTGCTGCGCCTGGGGCGGGAAAGCGCCAGCCTCATCGAATGCCTCGAACGGGAATTTGCCGCCGGCACGGAGATATTGCGGGGTCATGATTTTTATGAGGGCGTGCGTGCGGCCGTGGTCGACAAGGACCGCAATCCGCGCTGGCGACCGGCACAGCTGGAAGAGGTGCGTGAAGAAGACCTTCTGCCATATTTTACCAAACATTCCGGTAATCTCTTTCCGGAGCACCGCCTTTAGATTGCGCAACGCAAAAGAAATCCGGCTTGCGGACATATATGAAATCATCGCCTTTCGAATTGATGTTGCTTGGGTGAAATTTCTAATACGCTTCTGCTTAACGCACGGCTGTTGCTCGCAGGCGTTGTCACCCCCCGTTATGTTGACGACCATTCGATTTTCCGGGGGTATTCATGAAACGTCTTCTCATCATCGGCACTGCCATTGCCGCTCTTTTTGCAGGTGCGGCGCAGGCGCAGTCTCCGACCACCATTCTCAACGCCTCCTACGATGTTGCCCGTGAGGTTTTCGCAGCCGAGAACGAGGCTTTCATCAAGCTGCATCCGGGTATCACGGTTGATCAGTCGCACGCCGGCACCTCCAAGCAGGCGCGTGCCATCGTTGAGGGTCTGGAAGCCGATGTCGTCACCTTCAACCAGGTAACGGATGTCGATTTTCTGGTGAAGCAGGGTTTCGTTTCCGCCGACTGGCAGAAGGATTTCGCGAACGACGCCTCGCCGTTCTATTCCTTCCCTTCCTTCCTCGTGCGTGCCGGTAATCCCAAGCACATCAAGGACTGGGACGATCTTGCACGTGACGACGTGAAGGTGGTTTTCCCCAATCCGAAGACCTCGGGTAACGCCCGTTACACCTATCTCGCCGCCACGGCCTATGCCAAGGAGAAGTTCAACGGCGACGAGAAGAAGGTTCAGGAATTCGTCAAGAAAATCTTCGACAACACCCCTGTTTTCGACACCGGAGGCCGCGCCGCCACCACCACCTTCGTGGAACGTGAAATCGGCGACGTGCTGATCACCTTCGAAGCCGAGACCCGCGGCATTGCCAAGCAATATGGCGCCGACAAGGTTGAGGGCGTGGTGCCTTCCGTCAGCCTGCTCGCCGAATTCCCGGTCGCCGTGGTGGACAAGGTGGTCGACAAGCGCGGCTCGCGCGAGCTGGCGAAGAGCTACCTCGATTTCCTCTACACCGAAGAGGGCCAGCGCATTGCTGCCGAATTCGGCCATCGCGTTCACAACGAAAAGGTTGTCGGCGAGTTCAAGGACAAGTTCCCGGCCATTCGCCTCGTCAATGTCAATGACGTCTTCGGCGGCTGGAATAAAATCCAGAAAGAGCATTTTGCGTCCGGCGCGACGCTTGATACGCTCTACGGCAGCCGTTAATCACGACGATATGCAACAGGTAAAAGACCCGGCGGGAAACTGCCGGGTCGCTTTATGATGAAATGGGGGCGGGGTTTGAAGCGGAATGTTCTGCCGGGGCTTAAATTGTCCCTCGGCGTTACCCTCACTTACGTCGCCATCATCGTGCTTCTGCCACTCTCGGCGCTGGTGTTCAAGGCGGCGAGCCTCGGGCCAGCCGAATATTGGGCCATTATCTCTTCGCCGCGCGCTGTTGCGAGCTATCGCGTCACGGTGCTCTGCGCTCTCGCCGCGACCTTGTTCAACGTCGTTTTCGGACTGGCGCTCGCCTGGGTGCTGACGCGTTACCGTTTCCCCGGCTGGCGCCTTGTCGATGCCATTGTCGATCTGCCTTTTGCGCTTCCCACCGCCGTTGCCGGCATTGCGCTGACGACGCTGTTTGCGGGTAACGGCTGGTTCGGCTCGGTGCTTGCGCAATTCGGCATCAAGGTTGCCTATACGCCGCTCGGCATCATGGTGGCGATGGCCTTTACCAGTCTACCCTTCATCGTGCGCACCGTGCAGCCGGTGCTCGAAGACCTCGATCCGGCATTGGAGGAGGCGGCGCAATCGCTCGGTGGTTCCGATCTCGAAATCTTCCGCAAGGTCATCCTGCCGCTTCTGACGCCAGCTCTGCTGGCCGGTCTCTCGCTGTCTTTCGCGCGCAGCCTCGGTGAGTTCGGCGCCATCATCTTCATCGCCGGCAACCAGCCGTTTTCAACGGAAATTACGGCACTGCTGATCTTCATCCGGCTGGAGGAATATGATTATCAGGCCGCCGCCGCCATCGCCTCGGTGCTGCTCATCGCGGCCTTCGTGATGCTGGCGGTGACCAATTACCTGCAGGCGCGTGCGCTTCGTTATACGGTGAGGAGCTGAGACATGAGCGCCATTTCCTCGCATCGCAAGCCACCGCGCGTCGGTGACGCGCCCTGGGTTCGCCGCAGCCTGATCGCTTTTGTGCTCGTCATCGGCGCGTTCCTGGTTGTCGCTCCTCTGATCATCATCGGGGTCGAGGCTTTTTCGCAGGGGTGGAAGGTCTATTCAGCGACCATCACCCACCCCGATACCCGCCACGCCATCATGCTGACGGTGCTGACGGCGCTGATTGCCGTGCCGATCAACACGGCCTTCGGCGTCGCGGCCGCATGGGCGATCACCAAATTCGATTTTCCCGGCCGGCGCTTCCTGCTGGTGCTTATCGAGATACCCTTCTCCATCTCGCCGATCGTCGCCGGTGTCGCCTATCTCTTCGTTTACGGGCTGCAGGGGCTGTTTGGGCCGTTCCTCGATGCGCACAATATCAAGATACTCTTTGCACTACCCGGCATCGTCATCGCGTCGATGTTCGTCACGGCACCCTTTGTGGCGCGCGAGCTGATCCCATTGATGCAGGCGCAGGGCCGCGATCTGGAGGAGGCGGCCACCTCGCTTGGCGCATCCGGCTGGCGCACCTTCTTTTCGGTGACGCTACCGAATATCAAATGGGCACTGCTCTACGGCGTCGTTCTGTGCAATGCTCGCGTCATGGGTGAATTTGGCGCGGTGTCGGTCGTGTCAGGTAATATTCGCGGCCAGACCAACACGCTGCCGCTGCATATCGAGCTGCTCTACCATGATTACCAGACGGCCGGCGCCTTTGCGTCGGCCTCCATCCTCGCTCTGCTCGCCGTCATCACCATCATCGCCAAGGTGGCGCTGGAAGGGCGCGGCGCGGGGCGCGGGGCCAAGAAGACCAACGGCGGTGCCGCCATCGCCACGGAGACCTGATTCCCATGAAAATCCGCCTCGAAAATGTGGTGAAGACCTTCGATACATTCCGCGCGGTGCGCGATGTCTCGCTCGATATTGAAAGTGGCGAGCTTCTGGCGCTGCTCGGCCCCTCGGGTTCAGGCAAAACCACGATTTTGCGCATGGTCGCGGGTCTCGAATATAGCGATGGCGGCCGCATCTTTTTTGGAGACGAGGACGCCACCAATATTCCGGTGCGCGATCGCGGCGTCGGTTTCGTGTTCCAGCACTACGCACTTTTTCCGCATATGACGCTGCATGAAAACATCGCGTTCGGCATGAAGGTGTCGAAGGTGAAGCGCGACAAAGCCGCGATCGATGCGCGGGTCAGGGAACTGTTGAACCTGGTCAAGCTTGACGGTCTGGGCGCCCGGTTCCCGGCGCAGATTTCCGGTGGGCAGCGGCAGCGTGTGGCGCTGGCCCGTGCGCTTTCGGTCGATCCCAAAGTGCTTCTACTGGATGAGCCCTTCGGCGCGCTGGATGCCAATGTGCGCCGCGACCTGCGCCGCTGGCTGCGTGAAATTCACGGCGCGCTGGGCATTACCACGATTTTCGTGACACATGATCAGGAAGAGGCACTTGATCTCGCTGATCGCGTCGTCATCCTCAATCAGGGCGAGATCGTGCAGCAGGGCACGCCGAAGGAAGTCTGCCGCCAGCCGAACAGCGCCTTCGTCATGCGCTTTCTCGGCGATGCCAACCGTGTGTCCGGCGTGGCGCGCGGCGGCAAGGTCTATGTCGGTGACAACGAACTACCTTTCTCCTACGGTCAGGCGGATGGCGCCGTCGAGATTTATGCCCGTCCGTCCGACCTGGAATGGGAAGATCTGCACGAGGGCATTCCAGCCTCGGTTTCGCGGGTTCTCGACCGGGCAGGCGAGCGGCGGGTGATCGCCAGCACAGATGGCGGCGATCTCCTGGAATTCGACGTGCCGCCGGAAAATGATGTCGCGGCAGGCGATCGCGGTTCCGTCATCATCCGCCGTGCGAAGATTTTCCCGGCGGCTTGAGGGACGCTCTCGCCAGCCTCATATCAGCAGTTCGAAAGAGGCCTCGGCCGCCAGCCTGCCATTGACCATCAGGTCAACCTTGTGAACACCCGCATAGTGCTTGCGGGTGGTGAAATCGCGCATGGCGCGGCTTATCGAGAGCGCGCATGTTTCGCCCGGCTGCAACTCGATTTCTTTCCACTTGAAGACTTTCGCGGAGGCGTCACCGCTCTTTTTCACGTAATGCACGGCATAATCGATCACCAGCTTCTGCGGGCTTTCTGCCGTCGAGGTGAAAGAAGCTGAAATCCGCACCGGATTACCGAGAGCGACCTTTTCAGGAGAAACCTGAAACGCCGAAAGTGCGATCTGAGCCTCCTTATGGGCGCCCAAATGGGCGAGTGCGGCAGCGTCGCCTTTCTTGACCAGAGTGCGCAAGGCCTGCCGCACGATCCAGCGTGTATGCGGGTTTTCCTTCGGCCATGTGTCGATGAGCGCCAGCACGAAAGCGGGATTGTCCTTGGTGATGTCGTTCAGATGATTGGCGACGGATTTGCGCACGTAAAGCGCCTCGTCAGCTTTCATGGCATCAAGGATCGCGGTGACCGGTGAGGGATCATCGATCAGGGCTTTGAGCTGGAACGACCAAGGCAGGCGCGGCCGGCAGCCTTCGCTCGCTAGCCTTCGCACATGCTCGTTGTCATGTCGCGACCATGTTTCCATCACGGCAAGTGTTCGGGCCAGATCCCTTTGCAGGAAATGGCGGATGGCAAATTCCGAGGAGCCGAAACGGGTGAAATATTGCAGCGCCTGCATGGAAAGATCGAAATCGTCGAGACCGTAAAGCGCCACATATTCTGGCAGCGAAATGGATGCGAAACCGTTGCCTATCCCGGGTGCTGCGGCTGTCAGAATTTCGATGTTGAGGGCATAGTCGCCGGGAAGCGTGGCGTGCAGGCTGGTCGCCACCTGCCGCATGCGCTGCATGATGCCCAGCGCTTCGAGATTTGTCGTGGCAAGCGCCATGAAGGAGGGAACATCGAAAGGCGCATGAACGGCTTTGGTCTGATCGGCGATGTGTCGCAGTTTTTCGTGGTTGAAGATTTCCTTCAACGCGGGTGCCGCTGTCTCGCTCATAGGGCCTCTTAAAGTTCACTTTTTGTTCTTTTACGGCATGATGAGGACGGAGGCAAGGGAGGTGGTACTACCGAAGAAAAGACATAGCAGATCTTGATTCTTCACAGATTGACGAAGGCCTTTCACTCCGTCATTCCGGGCTTAATCCGGCATCCGGCATCCGGCATCCGGCATCCGGCATCCGGCCACTGGGCGCCTGCGCGGTGAGTAGTCTTTTGCGGTCAATGACTTGATCGCGCTGGACCCCGGATCTAGTCCGGGGTGACGACGCGTGGAGATTCCGAGTTCGCCAAATTCAGGTTCAGGGCGGATATTGTCATCCGCCCTGAGCTTGCATCCAAAGCTTCAGCTCATCTGGCTGACGAATTTCGTCTCCAGATAGGCCTGAACCGCCTCCGAACCGCCTTCCGTGCCATAACCGGAATCCTTGACGCCGCCGAAGGGGACTTCGGGAAGCGCAAGGCCGTTGTGGTTGATGGTCAGCATGCCCGCCTCGACCTGGTGGCCGAGCGCATGCGCTGTCTTGACCGAGCTGGTAAAGGCGTAGGATGCAAGGCCGAAAGGCAGGCGGTTCGCTTCGTTGATGGCATCATCGAATGTCGAGAAGCGGTTGATGATGGCGACGGGACCGAAGGGCTCGTCGTTCATGATCTTTGCTGTCACTGGCACGTTGGCGAGCACCGTGGGCTCGAAGAAGTTGCCCTTGTTGCCGATGCGGCGGCCACCGGTCTTCAGTTCCGCGCCATGGGAAACGGCGTCGTTGATCAGGCCTTCCAGCGCTGGGATGCGGCGCTCATTGGCGAGCGGCCCCATGACGACACCTTCTTCCAGGCCGTTGCCGACCTTGATCGCCTTCGTGGCTTCCACGAAACCTTCAAGGAAGCGATCCGCCACACCGTCCTGCACGAGGAAGCGGGTGGGAGCGACGCAGACCTGACCGGCATTGCGGAACTTGGCAAGCGAGGTCACCTCGATCGCTTTTTCGATATCGGCATCGTCAAAGATCATCACTGGCGCATGACCGCCGAGTTCCATCGTGGCGCGCTTCATGTGCTTGCCGGCAAGCGCTGCCAGATGTTTGCCGATCGGCGTGGAGCCGGTGAAGGAAATCTTGCGGATGACCGGATGCGGGATCAGATATTCCGAAATCTCGGATGGCACGCCGTAAACGAGACCGATGACACCCGCCGGCACGCCCGCATCCACAAACGCTCGGATCAGTTCCGCCGGCGATGCCGGTGTTTCTTCCGGGGCCTTGACGATGATGGAGCAGCCCGTGGCAAGGGCAGCCGAAAGCTTGCGGACGATCTGGTTGATCGGGAAGTTCCATGGCGTAAACGCCGCGACGGGACCAACCGGCAGCTTGATGGCAAGCTGGGAAACGCCGGTTGCGCGCGCCGGGATGACCTGGCCGTAGGTGCGACGTGCTTCTTCGGCGAACCAGTCGATCGTATCGGCGGCGCCCATGATTTCGGTTGCCGATTGCGACAGCGGCTTGCCCTGCTCGCGGGTCATTATATAGGCGATCTTGTCCTTGCGCTCGCGCAGGATATCGGCTGCCCTGCGCATGATCTTGGAACGCTCGAAGGGCGAGGTGTCGCGCCAGACCTTGAAGCCACGCTCGGCGGCGGCAAGTGCCAGATCGAGGTCCGCCTTTTCGGCATGAGCGATCGCGCCGATGATTTCGTCGGTCGCAGGGTCGGATACGGCGATCGTCTTGCCGGAAACGGCGTCTCGCCATTCGCCATCAATGAGAAGTTTGATGTCGGGATAGGTGTGCATAGGGACTACCTTCATGATGCGGCCGATACGGCAGGGTGCCGTCCAGCCCGGAGACGTGAACAGAATTTTCCTGACCGGAATATATCCGGTATCTCCGCTTGCGCTGCGCGGAACGGGCGTCTGGGCATTTCCGGCAAGAGGAAGCTGAAAATGCCGGAAACGGAAATGACAGCTCTTATATTAAGTTGCGTACGGTATGTTTCAACCGTTCGCTCTGGCAATCGCCATGATTTTTCTGTGATGCGAAACTTGTCTCTCGGCTTTCCTGCCTGACAGGCAGGCGGATGCCGAACGCGCATTGGTCTTGTCCGATACGCGCGAATCATGTGTTGCTGTTGTTAAGCAATCACGCATATGCCGCAATTTGGCCTTTGTCGCACCAGACGGATTGATACGAAGACGTAACTTGTAGTGTTGCTTGCGTCATAACAGGGCGTGAAGTGTAAAAAAGTACAATAAGACGGAAAAATTATCCAAACGGTTTACTCAAAACCTAGAGAAAATACGGATAAAATCTCACTAAGGATATAACATTCATTCCTGATATATATTGCGAGCGTCGGTTCCCTTGACCCTCAGAGGTTGGCGAAAACCCCTCGACCTGAACGCTAGATGGAGAAAGAGTATGAGTTTCGCCCGGGTACTTCTCAGTGCGTTTCTGTCGCTCATGTGGCTTTCCTGTGCCGAGGCCGGGACGATCGCCAAGCCGCAAGGCAAGCCGATATTGACCATCTCCGGAAACATCACCAACACCAATGCCGATGGCGCTGCGGTATTCGATCGCGACATGCTGGAGGGATTGGGCATGGTGACGGTGGAGACCACGACGCCTTGGCACGATGGCCGCGTTCGTTTTGACGGCGTGTCACTGGCAAAGTTGATGGATCTCGTCGGTGCAAAAGGCACCAGCGTAACGGCAGTTGCACTCAACGATTATGTGAGCACCATACCGGTTGAGGATTTTAAGAAATTTAACGTTATCCTCGCGATCAAGCTGGATGGCAACTACATGACAGTTCGCGAAAAGGGTCCGCTGTTTGTCATCTATCCCTATGATAGCGACCCGGAATTGCAGAAGCAGACCTATTATTCGCGGTCCGCATGGCAAGTTGCCAAATTGATAGTGGAATAAAGGTGCCGTTTGCGAAAACTTGTGGCGGTGATCATCTGTTGCTTCGTCCTGGCAACGGGCTATATCGCTTTCGTCATTGCCGAGCGTCAGACCGCTCTGCAGAAATTTGCCCGCTATAACGATTCGTGGGCGGTCAGTCAGACCGTGGCGGAGTATCTCCGCCTTCAGAACAAATTGGCCGTTTTTGCGCTCAGTCCCGGTGTCATAGACCGGGACGAATTGCAGCTGCGCATGGACATCATGCTAAGCCGCCTGGAGCTCTTGAAGCAGGGTAACCTCGGCGCTTTCATCAATGAAAAACAGCAATGGCGGGATCTTGTAACCCGCCTTGACGCGGTTCTGGCCCGCCTGGAACAGCAGATGAACACCCTGGAGCCAAGGGATGTTCCGGATCTGCTCTCCGAGATGAGCTCGCTCGATGCGCCGATGACGACGCTGGCTTCGTCGTCGGTCGCCTATGACGTCAATCTGATCGATACGGCCCATGAGGACGTGCGCAAGCTGCATATCGTCTACACCGCGCTTGCGGGCGGATTGATCCTGTGCGGCATCGCGCTGGTGATATTGCTGCTTCGTCAGAACGATCTGTTGAACCGCGCGCAGAAAAGCATGCGCGGGCTGACGGACGACCTGCGCGCCGCCACGCTTGAATTGCAGGCCAAGAATGTCCGGCTTGAGCATGATGCCTATCATGATGCGCTGACGGGCCTTCCGAACCGCTCGCTGTTCCGGCAGGAACTTATCGAGCGGTTGCGCCGCTCTTTCGGCGGTAATGGAACGACGGCCATTCTTCTGCTTGATCTCGATGGGTTCAAGGACGTCAACGACACGCTTGGCCACGATTCGGGCGACGCCTTGCTTCAGGCCGTGGCACAGCGCCTTTCGGGGATCGGCGGTGACTACGACATGGTTTGCCGCCTTGGCGGCGATGAATTCGCTGTCGTGTCCGATGATCTCAATGAGGACACGGCGCGCCGTCTCGCCTCCAAGCTTATCGAGCAGATCAGCCGGACCTACCAGCTCGGCGAGCAGGAGGTGAAAATCGGCACCTGCATCGGCATCGCCATATCGCATGGTACCGTCGATGCGGATGAATTGTTCAAGCGCGCGGATCTGGCGCTTTATGAAGCCAAGGCCATCGGCCCTGGCCGGGCGAGTGTTTTCAAGGTCCGCATGCAAAAGCAGCTGACCGAAAAGAAATCCTTCGAGGCCGATCTGCAGACGGCGCTGCAGAACGACGAGATGGAGGTCTATTACCAGCCGCAGGTGGCGACGCAGACCCGCAAGCTTTGTGGCTTCGAGGCACTTTTGCGCTGGAAACATCCAGTGCGCGGCGATGTTCCGCCCAGCGTGTTCATTCCCGTTGCGGAACGAACCGGCCTTATCCATTCGCTCGGAAAATGGGTGATGGAGACTGCCTGCCGCGAGGCGATGCGATGGGATGAGGACATGAAGGTGGCGGTCAATCTCTCGCCGGTTCAGTTCCACAGTACCAACCTCATTCAGAACGTGATGGGTGCCCTTGATAAAAGCGGGCTGGAGCCGAGCCGGCTCGAGCTTGAGATCACCGAATCGATCCTGCTGAACAAGAGCGACCAGACGATCAACACGCTAACGCGGCTAAAGGCCGTCGGCATCCAGATCGCCATGGACGATTTCGGCACCGGTTACTCCTCGCTTGCGAATTTGCGCGGCGTGCCGTTCGACAAGATCAAGATCGACCGGTCATTCCTGCGCGATATCACCAGCGACCGCGACGCGCTGGCGATCGTCGAATTCGTGGTCGGCGTCGGGCGCAGCCTTCGAATGACCACCATCGCCGAAGGCATCGAGACGGAGGAGCAATATGAGCTGGTCAAACGTCTGGGATGCGATCTGGTACAGGGCTATCTGATCAGCCGGCCGTTGCCGGCCAAGGAGCTGGTGGCCTGGAGTTCCGTTTGAACGGGTTTGCTTTCGAACAGGGCAAGCCATGTTAAATTTCAGTGGGATACATCGTTGACGGCGAAAACCAATACCGGTTGTCGCACCGATACTGTAGAGCATTCGCGGTCTATGCGGGATCGTTCTGTTGACGAGACCGGGTTTTGAGAAAGGGCTTGGGAAATATGGAAATTCTGGATGTGCATGGAGTAGCCCTGCCTCTTTCTTCCGATGAGGTATCGCCCGTCATATGGCAGGCGCTGACCGACGGCAGCTATGAGGCGAAAGAGGCCCGCAGCGTCCTGAAAGCCATCAAGCCCGGCGACCGCGTATTGGAACTGGGGTCAGGCATCGGCATCATAACCTCGATCATTGCCGGTATTAAGGATGTTTCCGTTTGGGCATTCGAGGCCAATCCGTCCACAGCGGCACTGGCGGAACGGGTGATCAAGGCAAATTGCCGTGGCAATGTCGTGTTTTCCCAAGGACTTCTCACGGCCGACGAGCCGCGTACCTATCCCTTCTATGTCCGCAAGGATCTCTGGATGTCGTCCATGGACGAAAATCAGGGTCCTTATGAAAGGCGCATCGAAATCTCGTCCGAGAATATCGACGCGTTTGTCGCCAGCCGGGGCATCACGGCGCTCGTGATGGATATCGAGGGCGCGGAACGCGATCTGCTCGGCAATGCCGAGCTTGCTGGCGTGGAGCGGATATTCGTCGAGCTGCACGATCACCTTTATGGCCTCGAAGGTGTTCGCGACATCATGCAGGCACTGACCGCCAAGGGATACGCCTATGATCCACGCGGTTCACGCGGCCCTTGCGTGTTGTTTTCCAAGGACGACAGCCCGAGGGAATACGATCCCGACGTGGATTGAGAGTTCGAACAACTTAGCGAGTTTCGTTTCCGGCGGTGTGCAGTCGCGCCCGCGCCCGTGCGCCGTTGATCACAATTTAAAACGCAACTTACCCGGTTGGTTATTTCAATCCGTTTGCGTCTTCTGTCGCAACTTTTCGGTCGTGGTGCCGTTAGCGCCGGTACCGGGGCGTAAGACAGCGGGCGGCACGGCTATTATTGCCAGATCAGCAATTCATTCAGAATTATTGTTGCAATTGTTGCGGATGTTTTCCTGCGTCATCATCCCTCCATCAAACCGGCGCACAACATAGATCGCACCGGAAGATGCCAACGCAACCGAAGGAGAAACGATCATGGGCTTTGTTAAGACGACAGATGGAACAGACATCTTCTACAAGGACTGGGGCCCGAAGGATGCTCAGCCCATCGTGTTTCACCACGGCTGGCCACTCAGCTCCGACGACTGGGATGGACAGATGCTGTTTTTCCTCTCGAAAGGATATCGTGTCGTCGCCCATGATCGCCGTGGTCACGGCCGCTCCGCGCAGATTTCCGAAGGTCACGATATGGACCATTATGCCGCAGACGCCTTTGCCGTTGCAGAAGCGCTGGACCTGAAAAATGCCGTGCATATCGGCCATTCCACCGGCGGTGGCGAAGTGGCGCGTTATGTTGCCAGACACGGTGAACCCGCAGGCCGCGTCGCGAAGGCCGTTCTGGTTTCCGCCGTGCCGCCGCTGATGCTCAAGACCGAGGCCAACCCCGAGGGCCTGCCGATGGAGGTTTTTGACGGCTTCCGTTCAGCACTTGCCGCAAACCGCGCGCAGTTCTTCCGCGATGTGCCCTCCGGCCCGTTCTACGGCTTCAACCGCGATGGAGCGACCGTTCAGGAAGGCGTGATCCAGAACTGGTGGCGGCAGGGTATGATGGGCAGTGCCAAGGCGCATTACGATGGCATCAAGGCATTCTCGGAAACCGACCAGACCGAAGACCTGAAGGCCATCAGCGTGCCCACACTCGTGCTGCACGGTGAAGATGACCAGATCGTGCCGATTGCGGACTCTGCGCTGAAATCGGTGAAGCTCCTGAAAAACGGTACGCTGAAGACCTATCCCGGCTTCTCGCACGGCATGCTGACCATCAATGCAGACGTGCTCAACGCCGATCTCTTGGCCTTCATCAAGGCTTGATCCTTTTGCAAAACGGAATGCGGCTGGATACCCGGCCGCATTTTGTCGTCTTGCGTCAAGCCAGACGGGCCTGCCATTCGCTGCGATAGGCGGGAAGCCCTGCAATGGCATCGGGAGCGAAATGACGCTCGCGGCCGGCAAGTGGTTTAATACCGGTGAGGAGTGCTGCCCCGGCACTGGTGCCCGTGGAACCGCTGACGGCGATGACCTCAGTTTCGGCTAAACCTGCCAGCGCCTTGAGATAAAGCGCATTGCTGGCGAATGGCCCTTCGACCAGTATCGGGCCTTTCCGCCCGATGAGCGATAGGCTGAACTCCGTCATCAGGGCGAGATAAAGCGCCGCTGCCGCGTGCCGTTCCGCAACCGTGGCATTGTCGTCGGCAATCCAGCGCGCTGTTTTGCCGGGGAAGGGGCCGGAACCGCTGACGACGCTGGGCAACAGCATCATGCCTCTGGTGAGCACGCTGCCGAGAGCGGCTTCGGTTTCTTCGCCCGGAGCAGGCCCGAATTGGTGCGTCAGCATTTCATATTCCCTGCCGCCCATGAAGCGGGAGGAGGGAACGGGACGCCCGAGGGCATCGACATTCAAAAGCGTATCACGGGCGGGATCCAGCGCCTCCGCCGTACCGCCGATGGCGAAATTCACCACCCAGGTGCCGGTGGAGACGACCGAAAAATCACCCTGCCGCCGCAGCAGATGCGGGAGGAGCGAGGCGTTGGAATCATGGATGCCGCAATAGACCGATATATCCGCCGAAAGCCCGGTTTCCAGCGCCACCGATTCGCGGACTGGCCCGAGTACATCGAAGGCGGAGCGCACCGGCGCCATCAATTGCGCAATGCCCAAGCGCTCGACCAGCGATGAAAACGCCTTCAGCCGCGGATTCCACAAATCCGTATGGCAACCGAGCGAGGTCGTCTCGGTGGCCTGAACGCCGGTCAGCCGCCCCGCCCAATATTGCGCGTAGGTGACGATGCTGCGTACCCCAGCGAATTCCTGCGGAAAGGCGGTTTTCTGGAAATGGATTTGTGCGCCAAGGTTCAATCCGGCTGGAAGCGAGGGCGAGCCGGTTTCAGCAAAATCTGGCCTGATGCGGAGATAGGCGTCCGTAACGCTTGCGGGGTAGCTGTGCTCGTAATCCAGCACAGGCATGGCAAGATCGCCGTTTTCGTCAAGAAGTGCGGCAGACGCGCCATGGGTCGTGATGGAAATCGCATCGAAACCCGGCTCTTCCGCGAACCGCCGCAGAGAGGTGAGAATGAAGCTCCAGAGCATCTCCACATCGTAATGCGGATAAATGCCGTCACGAAGGACAGGGTTGGAACGTCTGTCACCGGTTATCTCTTCGCCGCTTCGGGTGTCGATGACAACGACCTTGGCATTGGTCTTGCCTATATCGATGACCGCGACGCGGCGTGGCTTTGTCATGTCATTCATGGCAGGTGGAACACTGTCACAAGGTCAGTCGCGACAGGCGAGTTATCGGGATTGCTTTCCATGATGTCAGCCATATGCGCCCACCATTTCTTCATCACGGGATGCTCGGGCAATGCTGCCATGCCGTGGTTCTTCGGGCGGGTCAGCACGCCGAACAGGATGTCGGTTTCCGGGTCGAGGTGGATTGAATAGTCGCTCACACCCGCTTCGTGCAGTAGAGCAACCAGTTCCGGCCATATCTCGTCATGGCGCCGTCTATATTCGGCTTGCTTGCCGGCGAAGAGTTTCATCTTGAAAGCGTGTTTTTCTAATTCCGGCATGGCTTAGCCTCTGATGGCGCGAAGGCGGCGCACAACGATGGGTATGGCGATGGTGATGATCAAAAGCAGGCCGACGAAGATCGACATGACGATGCCAGGCACGTTCAGAAGACCGAGGCCGAAGGTGACGAGGCCCATGACGAAGGCAGCGATGACGACACCTGCAATGGTGCCGGAGCCGCCGAGAATGGACACGCCGCCGAGTACCACCATGGTCACGACTTCAAGCTCCCAGCCTTGAGCAATCGAGGGGCGGGTGGAACCGAGCCGCGAGGTGAGGCAGACGGCGGCGATGCCGCTCATCAGGCCGGTCAAAAGGAAGAGGATGAATTTCACCCGCTCGACGGGGATACCGGAAAAACGGGCGGCAAACGGATTGTTGCCGATCACGTAGACCTGCCGGCCGAAATTGGTGGCGTGCAGCAGAATGGCGAAGATGACGGCCATGGCGAGGAACAGCACGAATTCGAAGGAGATGACCGAGTATACGTAACCCTGACCGAAATAGGCGAAATCCGCCGGATATTTGCCATAGGCCTGGTCACCCAGCACCATATAGGAAATACCGCGAAACAGGCTCATCGTACCGATGGTGACGACGATGGATGGCAGTTTGAGGCCAGCGACGAGAAAGCCGTTGAAAGCCCCGCAGAGTAGCCCGGTTCCGATGCCGATGGCGACGAGCCCCGGCGTGCCGACACCCATCTGCACCGCCGCACCCATTGCGGTGGAGGCGAGAGCGATGATGGCGGCGACTGAGAGATCAATCTCGCCAGCGATGATCAGAAGCGCCATCGCAAAGGCGATGATCGCCTTTTCGGTGAAGTTAAAGGTCGCGTCGGACAGGTTCCATGCATTGAGGAAATAGGGCGAGGCAAACGAATTGGCGATGAAGATGAGGATCGCGACGCCGAGCAGCAGCACTTCCCAGCTTGCCAGAAGACGGCGCAACGGCGTGCCGAGCTTGTCTGGAATGATGCGCGGCTTCTGCGCCGGTTGAGAATTCGTACTCATGCTGCGGCCTCCTTGGCCTGATCGCTTGCCGCCCGGTCGCGCAGGATGATGCGCCCTTTTCGAGCTTCGGCGCGGGCGTTGAAGACGACGGCGAGCACGATAACCACGCCGGAAATCGCCATTTGCGCAAAGGGAGAAATGCCGATGACGGGCAGGGCGTTCTTGATGACGCCGAGAAACAGTGCGCCGAGCACAGCGCCTGCCACCGAGCCAATGCCCCCGGCAATGGAGATGCCGCCAATCACATTTGCCGCCACGCTATCGAGTTCGAAACCGGCGGCGATATCCACATAGGCAACGGCATAACGCGACACCCAGAGATAGCTGGCAAGTCCTGCCAGTGCACCCGACAGAACGAAAGCCAGAAAGCGCGTGCGGCCGACATCGATGCCGGCATAGACCGCAGCGCCCGGATTGCCGCCGGAAGCGTAGGCGGAGCGGCCGAAAGAAGTCCGGCTGAGCACGAGCCAGGCGCCGGCGATGATGAGGATGGCGACCCAAGATAAAACCGGCATGCCGAGGATCATGGTGCGCGGCACGTTGAGGAAGGTCGGCGAAAGCTGGTGCGCATTCACCCAGCCGCCGCCCGACAGCACGAAGGCCATGCCGCGATAGATGGTGAGCGTGCCGAGCGTGACGACGATGGGCGGAATGCCGAGCCACCAGACGAGAATGCCGTTGATCGATCCCAGAAACGCGCCGATGCCGACCGCCATGGCGATGAGAAGCGGCAGTGGAATTCCCGGGAAGGCGGCATTGGTCATCGCCACTGCCATGCCGGTGAAGGCGAGGTTGGCGGCAACCGAAAGATCGATGGATTTGGTGAGAATGACCGCCATCTGGCCAAGCGCCAGGATGATGAGGATGGAGGTATCGTTGAAGATATTGACGAGATTGGCCGGCTTGCCGAAACCGGGCGCGCGCAGCGCAAAGCCTGCGATCATGATGACGATGATGCCCGCCAGCAGCCATTCGCGATTTTTGAGAAAACGTTGCATGGTTTTGCCCCTCTCAGGCGTTGCCGGTGGCGGCGCGCACCAGCTTTTCCGGAGAAAAATCGGCGCGTTCGAACAAACCTGCCATCAGGCCTTCGCGCATGACGATGGCGCGGTCGGACATGCCGAGAATTTCGGGAAGTTCAGATGAAATTATGATGATGGAGAGACCTTCGGCCGCCAGCTCGCTGATGAAGCCGTGCACGGCGGCCTTGGAGCCGATATCGATGCCCTTGGTGGGTTCATCGAGAATAATGACTTTCGGCTGCGTGGCGAGCCATTTGCCGATCACCACCTTCTGCTGGTTGCCGCCGGAAAGCGTGCCGACGGGCACGGACAGGGCGGCGGCGCGCAGGTCGAGGCGTGAGGCATATTTGCGCGCCAGAGCAAATTCGTTTGCGGCGGCGAGAAAGCCCTTGCGAGAGGTGCGGGCAAGAGAGGGCAGCGACATGTTCTGGTAGATCGGCATGTCCAGCGCCAGCCCATGCCGTCCACGCTCTTCCGGCACATAAACGATACCGGCGCGGATCGCATCCTCCGGCGAACGGATGACGAGCGGTTCGCCGTTGAGGGTAATCTGTCCTGAGGCTGGGCGCGTGATGCCGAAAAGCGACTGGCACAGTTCCGACCGCCCGGCGCCGATCAGCCCATAAAGGCCAAGAATTTCGCCTTTGCGCAGATCGAGAGAAATATCGCGAAATTCCGTCTGGTGTGAATAATTTTGGACCGAAAGAACCGTCGGGCCGAGTGTGACCGCCTGTTTCGGAAAGGCGTTCGTGACGTCGCGGCCAACCATCAGGCGCACGATCTCGTCCTGCGGGGTGGCGGCGAGATTACCCGCGCCGACCATCTTTCCGTCCCGGAATACGGCATAATTTTCAGCGATTTCATATACTTCATCGAACTTGTGGCTGATGAACAGGATGGCCTTGCCCTGCCGCTTCAGGTTTTCAACGATGCGGAAGAGATCATCGATTTCCTTGCGGGAAAGGGCGGCTGTCGGTTCGTCCATGATGACGATACGTGCCTCGACGGAAAGCGCTCTGGCGATTGCCACGAGGTGGCGCTGCGCGATGGAAAGGTCCTTCAGCCTAATGGACGGATCGATGGTGCTTTCGAGCTGTTCAAGCAGGACCCCGGCGCGCGTATTGATGGTCTTCCAGTCAATGAGGCCGAAACGGCCTTTGGGCGCATGACCGAGGAAGATGTTTTCGCCCACGGAAAGCTCGTCGAACAGCACGGTTTCCTGATGAATGGCGGTCACGCCGGCATCGATGGCATCCTGTGCGCCGTGAAAGGTGACAGGCCGGCCATCGAGAAGGATTTCCCCTTCATTCGGGCGGTAGATTCCGGTGAGAATTTTGACGAGCGTGGATTTTCCAGCACCGTTCTCGCCGATCAGCGCCGTGACCTTGCCGGGATAAAGCGCGATATCGACGCCATCCAGCGCCTTCACGCCGGGGAATATCTGGCTGATGCCGCGCATTTCCAGAATGGGCGTCGCGCTGGAAGTCTCGGTAACGTCTAAGATTTTGGTTTCAGCACGCATCATTCCGTCTTACCGGTTGGTTTTGAGTGTAGCGGCGAGAGGCACCCCCCCTCTGCCCTGCCGGGCATCTCCCCCACAAGGGGGAGATCGGCAAGCGGATACACCCTGCCTATGGAACGAGCGGGTGCGGCATATCGATCTCCCCCCTTGAGGGGGAGATGTCCGGCAGGACAAAGGGGGTTAGCCTCCGCACTGCCGGAAATTATTCAGATCAGAAAATCTTCGAGAACTGATCGATGTTCTTGGCGTCATAAATGAAGGGATCGGCCATGGCCGCTTCGCTATTTTCGCCGACCTTGATCTTGCCCATGCGGCCGGCTTCGATTTCCGAGCCCGGCTTGCCGTCTGCTTCACCCTTCACAAGGCGGTAGGCAATCTGGGTGGCGGAATAACCGAGGTCGATTGGGTTCCAGATGGCGAATTCCTTGGTTGCGCCTGATTTGATGGCGCCAGCCATCTCCGAGGGCAGGCCAAGGCCCGTCACAAAGACCTTGCCGATCTTGCCCGCATCCTTCACGGCCTGAGAGGCCGCAAGAACGCCAACCGTCGTCGGTGCGACGATGACCTTTACATCAGGATGGGAGGAAAGCAGGCCCTGTGCTTCGCGGTAGCTCTTGTCGGCAAGGTCGTCACCATAAACGGTGGTAACGAGGTTGAGGCCGGGGAAGTCCTTCAACTGCTTCTTCATCTCATCGATCCAGATATTCTGGTTCGTGGAGGTGGTGGTGGCAGAAAGGATGGCGAAATCGCCCTTGCCGCCTTCCAGGTGCGATGCGGCAAGCTGCAGGCACATCTTGCCGATCAGCGCGTTGGACGAGGGGTTGAGCTGCAGAATGCGGCCTTCAGGTGCCACGCCGGAATCCCAGGAGATGACCTTGATGCCGCGCTGCGCCGCCTTTTTCAGCGCCGGAACTACGGCGTCCGGGTCATTGGCGGAAATGGCGATGGCATCCACGCCCTGCGCGATCAGCGAATTGATGACCTCGATCTGGCCTTCCGCGGTGGTGCTGGTCGGGCCCGTATAGATGATCTCGACGCCACCGAGGTCTTTTGCAGCCTCCTGCGCGCCCTTGTTGGCGGCTTCGAAAAAGCCGTTGCCAAGTGATTTGACCACCAGCGCGATCTTCACATCGGCTGCTTGGGCAACGCCGCCAAGACCCGCGACGGAGAGCGCCGCGCTAAGTGCCAGGACGCTCGTCAATGTTCTGCGTGTAAGTTTCATGTTCCTTTTCCTCCCGTTTTTGAACCTGTTCCTCTCTTCGGTGCTTCCTCAAGCGACCGAAGAGGAATCCTCCTCATCAGGCGGGTTGGCTATCTTGCCATCCCCCGCTGCGCCGGCGATCAGCAATTCGACGCCGGCATTTTCAACCATCCGCGCCGCCTCATCCGAAATCCCGTCATCGGTGATGATGGTCGAGACGTTTTCGAGTGGGCATAAAATCAGGCTGGATCGTTTTTTGAATTTCGAGGAATCGACCATCACGATCAGCTCTTCCGCCTGCCGCATCAGCTTCTGCTCGCTCTGGATCACCAGCGCGTCCGATTCCATGATGCCGAGTGCGCCGATGCCCTGCGCGCCGAGAAAAATTCGCCTTGCGTAAAAATTGCGGATGGCATCGTTTTCGAAGGGCGACAGGATAAGGCTTTGATCGCGATAGATCGCGCCACCAGGCACGCTGACATTGCATTTGGAATGTTTGACCAGATGCTCCGCAATCGCGAAGGAATTGGTCATCACCTGCAGCCGTCGCGCCGCCATGTAGTGCACCATCTGGAATGTAGTCGTGCCGCCATTTAAGATGATCGCATCACCGTCATTACAGAGATCAACCGCCTTGCGCGCAATTGCGCGTTTCTTGTCGATGTTGACCGATTCGGACACGCGGAACGGTCGCGCGGCCAGATTACCCAACTGCGGTGGATGCACCGCTTCGGCACCGCCACGCACGCGTCGCAACTTTCCCTGAACATGCAGGGACGCGATATCCCGGCGGATCGTTGCTTCCGACGCATCCGTCAGTTCGGCAATATCCTGCACCGTCACGACAGCTTTTTCCTGTGTGGCACTCAAGATGATGCGATGGCGTTCGCGTTCGTGCATGTGGTCCTCCTGATTGTGATTATTCGCAATCTCTTTACGTTGTCAATCAAGAACGATCAAATTAATCAATATCGCGCTGCAACATGAAAATTTATGATCGTTTTTGATTGACATTCTGCTTTTGTATGCGCGATATCTGCCGTCAACGGAGGCGGGCCGATATCGGCACCGCGAATGCAGACTTGACTTGGGAGGAAGACATGACGGGAAAATCCCGCCTTCTCGAAAGCCGTTGGGACGATGCCTATGCCAAAACGCTCGATGAGCCTGGCAAGCTGCTTTATCGCTCCAATCTGCTTGGCGCCGACAAGCGCATCACCAATTACGGCGGCGGAAACACATCCGCGAAGGTGCTCGAAACCGATCCGCTGACGGGCGAGAAAGTCCGCGTCATGTGGGTTAAAGGGTCCGGCGGCGATGTCGGTACCATCAAGCTCGATGGTTTTGCGACGCTTTATCTCGACAAGCTGGAAGCGCTAAAGGGCATTTACAAGGGTGTCGAGGATGAGGACCGCATGGTCGGCTTCCTGCCGCATTGCACCTTCAACCTCAACCCACGCGCCGCCTCCATCGATACGCCGCTGCACGGCTTCGTGCCTTTTGATCATGTCGATCACATGCATCCGGATGCGATCATCGCGATTGCCGCCTCCAAAAATTCGAAAGAACTGACGCAGCAGATCTTTGGCGATGACATCGGCTGGCTTCCCTGGCGCCGTCCCGGTTTCCAACTGGGTCTCGATCTCGAGGCTTTCGTAAAAGCCAACCCCGAGGCCAAGGGCGTTGTGCTGGAAAGCCACGGTCTGTTCACCTGGGATAACGACGCCAAGACATGTTACGAACTGACGCTCGCCATCATCAACAAGGCGATCGAATGGTTTGCGGCCAAGACCGAAGGCAGGACGATTTTCGGCGGTGCCGTTGCCAGGAGCCTGCCACTTGCCGAACGCCGCGCGATTGCTGCGCGGTTGATGCCGGAAATCCGTGGTCGGATCGGCCGCGAGGAGCGCAAGCTCGGCCATTTCGATGATCAGGACGCGGTTCTGGAGTTCGTCAATTCGAAGGATCTGAAGCCGCTCGGAAATCTCGGCACCTCCTGCCCGGATCATTTCCTGCGCACGAAAATCCGCCCGCTGATCCTCGATCTCGATACGGCAAATCCCGATGTGGATGCGCTGACAGCCGCTCTCGACAAGGCGCTAGAGGCCTACCGCGCCGACTACGTCAGATATTATGAGGCGTGCCGCCATGATAATTCGCCTGATATGCGCGACCCGAACCCGGTGATTTTCCTGATCCCCGGAGTCGGCATGCTGTCCTTCGCCAAGGACAAGGCGACCGCCCGTATCGCCGGTGAATTTTACGTCAACGCCATCAACGTCATGCGCGGCGCTTCCACCGTGTCCGAATATCAGGGCCTACCCGAACAGGAAGCCTTCGATATCGAATATTGGCTGCTGGAAGAGGCAAAGCTGCAGCGCATGCCGAAGCCGAAAAGCCTTGCCGGACGTGTGGCCTTTGTCACCGGTGGCGCCGGCGGCATCGGCCGGGCGACGGCGGAAAGGCTGGCAGCGGAGGGCGCCTGCGTTGTTCTCGCCGATATTGACGAGGCGGCGCTGGAAGCGGCCAAGGGCGATTTCGCGAAGCGCTACAGTGCTGATGCGGTGCGCAGCGTCAAGCTGGATGTGACGCAGGAAGACGCGGTCATTTCCGCCTTTGCGGAAGCGAGCGTGGAATTTGGCGGCGTGGATATTCTCGTCTCCAATGCCGGCATCGCCTCGTCTGCACCGGTGGAAGACACGACGCTTGCCATGTGGAACAAGAATATCGATATTCTCGCGACGGGTTATTTCCTTGTGTCGCGGGAAGCATTCCGGCTACTCAGGCGTCAAAATCTCGGCGGTAACGTGGTGTTCGTCGCCTCTAAAAACGGTCTTGCCTCTTCGCCCAATGCTTCTGCCTATTGCACGGCCAAGGCGGCGGAAATCCATCTTGCCCGTTGCCTTGCTCTGGAAGGGGCGGAAGCCGGCATTCGCGTCAACACCGTCAATCCCGATGCCGTTCTGCGCGGTTCGAAGATCTGGAACGGCGAGTGGCGCGAGCAGCGCGCGGCCTCGTCGAAGATCGAGGTGACCGATCTGGAGGAACATTACCGCAAGCGCTCGATGCTGAAGCTCAATGTATTCCCGGAAGACATCGCCGAAGCGATCTACTTCCTGGCGTCCGACGCGTCGGCCAAATCAACCGGCAATATCATCAATGTCGATGCCGGCAATGCGCAGAGCTTTACGCGGTAGGAATTTCGGCACGTCTCACATCCGTCATCCCGGCTGAATGCCGGAATGACAGAGGGGGCGATGATCGAGCATGCACTGGACCGATTCCGGGGAGGAAGAGATGACCGACACCAAAATCGCCGCCGATGTGATCGCGGCCGAAAACGACAAGCGCGCCGCCGCGCTGAAGGACGACTACGATGCGCTGGGCAACCAGCTTGCGCGCCGTAACATCGATATCGATGCTGTCACCGCCAAGGTCGCGGAATTCTTCGTCGCTGTTCCATCCTGGGGCGTCGGCACCGGCGGCACCCGTTTCGCCCGCTTTCCGGGCGAAGGTGAGCCCCGCGGCATTTTTGACAAGCTGGATGATTGCGCCGTCATCAACCAGCTGACACGGGCGACGCCGAATGTCTCCCTGCATATTCCGTGGGACAAGCAGGACCCGAAGCGTTTGAAGGACCATGCCGACACGCTGGGTCTCGGCTTCGACGCCATGAATTCCAATACCTTCTCGGATGCACCGGATCAGAGCCATTCCTACAAATACGGTTCGCTCAGCCACACCGATGCCGCAACGCGGGGCCAAGCCGTGGAGCACAACATCGAATGTATCGAGATTGGCAAGGCAATTGGTTCCAAGGCGCTGACGGTGTGGGTGGGCGATGGTTCCAACTTCCCCGGCCAGAGCAATTTCACCAGAAGTTTCGAGCGCTATCTCGCGGCCATGGCCGATATCTACAAGGCGCTGCCGGATGACTGGCGCATCTTTTCCGAACACAAGATGTTCGAGCCGGCTTTCTATTCCACCGTCGTGCAGGATTGGGGCACCAACTACCTCATCGCCAATACGCTCGGTGAAAAGGCGTTCTGCCTCGTTGATCTCGGTCACCATGCGCCTAATACCAATGTTGAGATGATCGTCTCCCGGCTCATCCAGTTCGGCAAGCTCGGTGGTTTCCACTTCAACGATTCGAAATATGGCGATGACGATCTGGATGCCGGCTCCATCGAGCCTTACCGCCTGTTCCTCGTCTTCAACGAGCTGGTAGATGCCGAACATCGTGGCGTGAAGGGCTTCCATCCCGCCCATATGATCGACCAGTCGCACAATGTGACCGACCCAATCGAAAGCCTGATTTCCAGTGCCAACGAAATCCGCCGCGCCTATGCGCAGGCGCTGCTGGTGGATCGCGCGGCTTTGGATGGCTACCAGCAAGACAACGATGCGTTGATGGCCTCCGATACGCTGAAACGGGCCTATCGCACCGATGTCGAGCCGGTTCTCGCTAAAGCAAGGCAGTTGGCGGGCGGCGCGATCGATCCTGTTGCCACCTACCGGGCGAGTGGTTATCGCAAACGGGTTGCGGCGGAACGCCCGGCTTCGGTCGGTGGCAGCGGCGGAATTGTTTAGGGGTTGGGGTTTGAGGGATAGGCGGAGAAGCCCAGCCTGCTTACAAACCTTGCCGCAAACGCGACGTCACCCTCGGCCTTGTGCCGAGGATCTGCCGACATTTCACAAAATAGATAGGTAGCAGATGCTCGGGACAAGCCCGAGCGTGACGAAGGTGAAGGTGTACGTCACCACCTCACCAACTCCTCTGCGCCGTTACCTCACTCCGCTGAAGGCGATTGCCTGCGGACCTGAAACGTATGCTCCGGCCCCGGAAACGCACCGGAGCGCACCTCTTCGGCATAACCTGCTGCTGCCTCTGAAACGGTCGCACCCAGATCGGCGAAACGTTTGACGAATTTCGGTTTGAAATCGGTGAAGAGACCGAGCATGTCGTCGGAAACCAGCACCTGCCCATCGCAGGCCGGTGATGCGCCGATGCCGACAGTCGGGACGGAGAGTTTTTCGGTCAATTCGCGCGCAAGCGGCTCGACGGTACCCTCCACGACAATGGCGAAAGCACCGGCCTGATCGACCGCAATCGCATCGCGCCAGATTTTCTGCGTTTCCGCATCTGAATGTCCAAGAGAGCGGAAACCTCCGGCGGTGTGGACCAGCTGCGGCATCAGCCCGACATGGCCGAACACCGGAATGCCGCGCGCCACGAGAAAGGCGATGGTTTCGGCCATTTCCTCACCGCCTTCCAGCTTCACGCCATCACAGCCGGTTTCCTGCATCAGCCGCACGGCGTTGCGGAACGCCTGTTCCTTTGATTCCTGATAGGTCCCGAAGGGGAGATCGACGATGACGCAGGCGTGTTCCACACCACGCATGACGGCGCGGCCATGGGCGATCATCATATCCAGGGTGACGCCGACCGTCGTGTCCATTCCATAAAGCACCATGCCGACTGAATCGCCAACCAGCAGCAGGTCGCAATGCGGATCGAGCAGGCGGGCAATCGGCGTCGTATAGGCGGTGAGGCAGACGATGCGCGCACCGCCTTTCATTTGCTTGATGGAGGCTGTCGTCAGCCGCTTCTGTTTCGCGTGCGTGCTCATCGTACAGCCTCCTGTTTGCCGGTTTTATCACGTCCGATGACGCGGTTGTCGAGAAGGCGGGTGTTACCGACCCGCACGAACAGTACCACCAGCACAGGCCCCGCCTGCAGCGAAGCAACGGGGGCCAGCGTGTCGGGATCGCGCACCGCCACGACTTCGGGCAACGCCAGCTTCTCCTTGGCGATGAATTTGTCTATCGCCGCTTCTAAAGTGGCCGGGTCGTTGCAGCCCTCATTGTACAGCCGCTCGGCCTCATCAAGCGCGCGCGGCACAATTACGGCGGCGGCTCGCTCTTCAAGGCTCAGGTAGACATTACGCGAGGAGCAGGCGAGCCCATCCGCCTCGCGTACGGTGGCGACGGGAACGACGCGGACTGGCTGGGCGAGATCGTCCACCATGCGCCGGATCAGCGTTACCTGCTGGTAGTCCTTTTCTCCGAAATAGGCGGCATCCGGCTGCACGAGATTAAAAAGCTTGGTGACAACAGTCGTAACCCCGGCAAAATGCCCCGGCCGTACCGCACCTTCCAACTGGCTTCCCAGTTCCGGCACATCCACCACGGTCTGCATCGGGCGCGGATACATCTCCGTAACCTCGGGTGCGAAAAGAATGTCGACACCTGCCTCTTCCAGCAGCGCGCTATCGCGGGCGAGATCGCGGGGGTAACGGGCAAGATCCTCATTGGCTCCGAATTGCAGCGGATTGACGAAGATCGAGACCACCGTCACGTCGTTCTCCGCTTTCGCCCTGGCAACCAGCGTCAGATGGCCGATATGCAAAAAACCCATGGTCGGCACGAAGCCGACGGTCTTGCCATCGCGACGAAACTTGGCGGTCAGACCGCGCAACTCGGCGACGGTTTTTACAAGGCGCATAGGTTCTCCTCCGGCTCCCCGATCGCCCTACGGCGAAAGGTGGTGGATAGAACTCGATTTGCCGAACGGGGTCAACGCGGCTGTGGGCATTATATCGATTAAGACCTTGAGCGGTGGTTCAGGACCCGCCAGCCCAGATCGGCGGGCGTTTTCCAGCGAAGGCGTCTCTGCCTTCGCGCGCCTCCTCGCTGCTGCTGATCTTCGCGATGACGCTTTCGGCAAAGGCGAGCCGTTCACTGGCCGGCATGTCGCGCATCGTCAGCAGCGCTGCCTTTCCGGCGGCGACTGCGCCCGGCGCGTTCTGCCGCAAGCGGGCGAGTACTCCCTCGATCACGCCATCGAGTTCGGCACGTGGCGCCGTGCGGTTGATGAGGCCGATGCCTTCGGCCTCTGCGGCGGTGACCGGTTGCCCCAGATAGGCCATTTCGTGGAGGCGGCTCAGCGGTATTTTGGCCAGAAGTTTCGCCGCCACCATGGCCGGGAAAAGCCCAACGCGAACTTCCGGCAGGCCGAACTCAGCATGATCGGCGGCATAAGCGAGATCGCAGGCCGCGATAAGGCCTAGCCCACCCGCCAGCACCCGGCCATTGACGCGGGCAATGACGATTTTGTTGCAGGTCTCGATAGCGCGCATCACATTGGCGATGGGGTTCGTTCCGTCTCGCGAGAGGAACATGCCGCCAGCGCTTTCCTTCAGATCGGCCCCTGAGCAGAAGCTACGGTCGCCCGCCGCCGTTATCACCACGGCACGCAGGTCGCCGTCGCTGGATGCCGTCCGGATCGCATGCGTCAAGGCGTCCGTCATCGCGGCGTTCATGGCGTTGTGGACGTCCGGCCGGTTAAGCGTCAGCCACAGAACGTCCTTGCGCTTCTCGCTCAACAGCTCACCCACCATGTGTATTATCCTCCATCTTTACGGCAAGCAGTGCTTTACCTGCGCGTGCAGCATTTGCCCTGCCGAGATGGCGACTTATCCAGTCTCCCGTTCTCGCCACCGCCATCAGGTCGATGCCGGTTTGGATGCCAAGCCCGTGCAGCAGATAAACAACGTCTTCGGTGGCGACATTGCCGCTTGCGCCCGGCGCAAAGGGGCAACCGCCGAGCCCGGACACTGAACTGTCGAACACACAAATACCTTCCTCAAGCGAAGCCAGCACATTGGCGACGCCCTGCCCATAGGTGTCGTGGAAATGCATGGCGAGTTTTTCGCGCGGGATGCGGGTCGATACATGTTGGATGAGCTTGCGGATTTGCCCGGCAGTGCCGACACCAATCGTATCGCCGAGCGAGATTTCGTAGCATCCCATGGCGACAAGCGCTTCGGCCATCGCCGCCACATCTTCGGGTGCGACCGCGCCGTCATAGGGGCAACCGGCGATGCAGGAGACATAGCCGCGCATGCGGATGTTACGGCTGGCCGCTGCCTCCGAAACATCGCGCAGGCGCTCGAGGCTTTCGGCGCGCGAACAGGCGATATTGTGCTGGCTGAAGCCTTCGGATGCGGACACGAAAACGGCTATCTCGGTCACACCGGCTTCAACGGCGGCCTCGAAACCCTTGATATTGGGAACGAGCGCCGGATAGCCGGTATTAGGATGTCGTTTGAGGCCTAGAAGCACCTCCTTCGACCCTGCCATTTGCGGAACTTTTTTTGGCGAAACGAAGGCTCCTGCCTCCACCGCCGCCAATCCGGCCGCAGCCAGCCGCTCGATCAACCTGATCTTGATGGCGGTGGGAACCTCAGCAGTTTCGTTTTGCAGGCCATCACGTGCGCCGACCTCGACGATCTTGACGGTTTTGGGCAAGGCCATCTCATGCGCCCTCCGGTTCGAAATCCACCAGCATGGCGCCGGCTTCGACCATATTGCCTTCGGCGCAGTTGATGGCGGTGACGGTGCCTTTTGCTGGCGCACGGATAGTGTGCTCCATTTTCATCGCCTCCATCACCACAAGCGCGTCACCGGCCTCAACCGCTGCGCCCTGCTTTCTTAGAATGGCGCGGATGACGCCGGGCATCGGGGCTTCCAGACCGCCGGTATGAGCGGAGGTATCCGCTACATCGACGGGGTCGGGCTGGCTGATGCGATAGTGCTCGCCATCCAGAAAAAGCGCGTGGCCGTTATCGCTGGCAAAGAAACGGCACTGCCTTTGCCTGCCATCGACGGTCGCCCGCAGTGCGCCGTCTTGTGAGATGCTGCCATGAGCGCGGATTGCCCGCGTGCCGATCTCCAGTGAAAAACCATCTGGCTCATGTGTAACGGCGACATCGACCGGCTGTTGATCCAGGACGAAACGCAGGGTTTCCCTCGCTGGCGCATTGAGGCGGAAAGAGTTCGTATTGTTCCAAGGGCTATAAGGATCGGCCTGCGGCTTGGCCCCGTTCCGGCGTGAGAGAAGCAGGCCGAGCGTGGACAAAGCTATTTCGTTCTCGCTCGTGGCTCCGGGGGCAAAAAGCGCCGCTTCGTTGCGGGCTATGAAGCCGGTGTCGAGTTCGGCGGCGGCGAAAGCATCCAGCCCCGCAAGCCGTGTCAGAAAGGCGGCATTGCTGGTGACGCCGCAAATCGCCAGTTTTTCGAGTGCAAGACGCAGACGCCGCACGGCAGACGGACGGTCGTAGTCCCAGACGATCAGCTTGGCGATCATCGGATCATAGTGCACGCTGATGGCGTCGCCGGTGCGTATGCCGCTATCTATCCTAAGGTGAGGTCCTTCTTCCGGAAAGGCGAGGTGGCTGACCGTGCCGATTGACGGCAGAAAATCATGCGTCGGGTCTTCGGCGTAAATCCGTGCCTCGATGGCATGGCCGTTGATGCGCAGATTGCCCCAGTCGTCCGGCAGCGCCTCTCCATTCGCAACACGGATCTGCCATTCGACCAGATCGAGCCCGGTAATATATTCCGTGACCGGATGCTCGACCTGAAGCCTGGTGTTCATTTCCATGAAATAGAACTCGCCGGACGGGTCGAGCAGGAACTCCACCGTTCCAGCCCCGCGATAGTCGATGGCGCGGGCGGCGGCCACCGCCGCGTCGTACATGCGTTGCCTGAGCGTATCGGGCAGGCCGGGGGCAGGGGCCTCCTCTATGACTTTCTGGTGCCGGCGCTGGATCGAGCAATCGCGCTCGAAAAGCGAAAGACAATTGCCATGGCCATCGGCAAAGACCTGCACCTCCACATGTCGCGGCCGTTCCAGATATTTCTCGATCAGCATACGGTCATTGCCGAAGGCGGCGAGCGCTTCGCGTTTTGCGCCGGCGAGCTCTGCCGCAAATTCACGCTTTTCACGGACAACGCGCATGCCCTTGCCACCGCCGCCAGCTGAAGCCTTGAGTAAAACCGGATAGCCGATGGCTTCTGCCTCGCCGGCAAGCTTTTCGTCGGCCTGATCCTCGCCGTGATAGCCGGGCACCACGGGAACGCCCGCCTGCGCCATAAGCGCCTTCGCCTCGCTTTTTCCGCCCATGGCGCGGATGGCATCGGGTGTCGGGCCGATGAAAATGATGCCGGCAGAGGCGCAGGCTTCGGCGAAACCGGCATTCTCCGAGAGAAAACCGTAACCGGGATGAATGGCTTGCGCGCCGCTTGCCTGTGCGGCGGCGATGATCTTTTCAGCATCGAGATACGACGAGCGGGCAGGTGCAGGACCGATCGCAATGGCCTCGTCGGCCAGCGCCACATGCATGGCGTCGCGGTCGGCATCCGAATAGACCGCGACGGTGCGGATGCCCATCTTGCGGGCGGTGCGGATGATCCGGCAGGCGATTTCGCCGCGGTTGGCGATCAGTATTTTTGAGAACATCGTCGCCTCACATCCTGAATATGCCGAAACGGGTGGGTTCAATCGGCGCGTTCAGCGCGGCCGACAGGCCAAGGCCGAGCACGAGGCGGGTGTCCTTCGGGTCGATGATGCCATCGTCCCACAGCCTTGCACTGGCATAATAGGGGTGACCTTCCCGCTCGTATTTTTCCCGGATCGGCTGTTTGAACGCCTCCTCGCCCTCCTTGGACCAGTGGCGGCCATCCGCCTCGATGCCGTCGCGCCGGATTTGCGCCAGAACAGATGCCGCCTGCTCGCCGCCCATGACGGAAATGCGCGCATTCGGCCACATCCACAAGAAGCGCGGCGAATAGGCGCGCCCGCACATGCCGTAATTGCCCGCACCGAAGGAGCCGCCGATGATGACGGTAAATTTCGGCACTTTAGCCGATGCAACGGCCGTAACGAGCTTGGCGCCATCCTTCGCGATACCATCAGCCTCATAGGCCTTGCCGACCATGAAGCCGGTGATGTTCTGCAGGAAAACCAGGGGAATGCCGCGCTGGCAGCAGAGTTCAATGAAATGCGTGCCCTTCAGCGCCGATTCCGAAAACAGAATGCCGTTATTGGCGACGATGCCGACGGGATAACCGTGGATATGGGCGAAACCACAGACCAGCGTCGTGCCGTAAAGCGCCTTGAACTCGTCGAATTCGGAACCATCCACCAGACGCGCGATGATCTCGCGCACCTCGAAAGGCTTGCGCGTATCGGTGGGCACGATGCCGTAAAGCTCCTCCGATGGATAAAGCGGTTCTGCGGGTTCGCGAATATCCAGCTCCACGCGTTTGCGGCGATTGAGGGTGGAGACGATCCTTCGGGTCAGCGAAAGCGCGTGGCGGTCATCGTGGGCATAGTGATCAGTCACGCCGGATTGCCGCGAATGCACATCCGCGCCGCCCAGTTCTTCCGCGCTCACCACTTCGCCCGTTGCGGCCTTCACCAGCGGCGGGCCGCCGAGAAAGATCGTGCCCTGATTTTTGACGATCACGGACTGGTCGCTCATAGCAGGCACATAGGCCCCGCCAGCCGTACAGCTTCCCATCACCACGGCGATCTGGGCTATGCCTGCCGCCGACATATTGGCCTGATTGTAAAAGATGCGGCCGAAATGATCGCGGTCGGGAAACACCTCGTCCTGATTGGGAAGGTTCGCACCGCCGGAATCGACCAGATAAATGCAGGGCAGGTGGTTTTCGGCAGCGATCTCCTGCGCGCGCAGATGTTTCTTGACCGTCAGCGGATAATAGGTGCCGCCTTTCACCGTCGCGTCATTGGCCAAGATGACGCATTCACGGCCTGCGACCCGACCGATGCCGGTGACGATGCCGGCGGCCGGAACGGGTTCGTCGTAGACCTCGTATGCTGCGAATTGCGAGAATTCGAGAAACGGACTGCCGGGATCGAGCAGTGCCTCTATCCGGTCGCGCGCAAGCAATTTGCCGCGTGACAGATGCCGTTCGCGCGCCTTGTCGCCGCCGCCCTTGGAGATTTTTTCGACATGCTGCCGCAGGTCATCCACCAGGCCCGACATGAAGGTGACGTTGGCGGAAAAGGTAGGATCGCGGTTCAGACTGGATGTAAGCTTCATCGCATTCCTCACCCATTGCCTTTGACCAGTTCGCGGCCGATCAGCATCCGGCGGATTTCGCTGGTGCCCGCGCCGATTTCATAAAGCTTGGCGTCCCGAAGCAAGCGACCCGCCGGGCTTTCATTGACATAGCCGGAACCGCCGAGAAGCTGGATCGCATCCAGTGCAACTCGCGTCGCCCGCTCGGCGGCAAACAGGATCGCACCTGCCGCATCCTGCCTTGTGATGCGGCCATTGTCGCAAGCGCGCGCCACGGCATAGACATAGGCGCGGGAGGCGTTCATGGCCGAATAGATATCGGCAAGCTTTCCCTGCACCAGCTGGAATTCGCCGATCGGCTTGCCGAATTGCTTGCGCTCGCGCGCATAGGGTAGCACCAGATCGATAGCCGCCTGCATGATACCAACAGGGCCGGCAGCCAGAACGGCGCGTTCGTAATCAAGCCCGCTCATCAATACCGTCACGCCGTCGTTCAAACGCCCGAGGGTGTTTTCCTCCGGGACCTCGCAATCCGTAAACACCAGTTCGGAGGTGGGTGAGCCGCGCATGCCAAGCTTGTCGAGTTTTTGTGCGGGGCGAAAACCCTTGAAGCTTTTCTCGATCAGAAAGGCCGTGATGCCACGCGCACCGGCGGACATGTCCGTCTTGGCGTATACAACCAGCGTGTCTGCCTCGTGACCGTTGGTGATCCACATCTTTGTGCCGTTCAGCACATAGACGTCGCCCTTACGTTCCGCCTTCAGCCGCATCGAGACGACATCCGAGCCGGCTTCCGTCTCGCTCATGGCGAGCGAACCGACATGCTCGCCCGACACCAGCTTGGGCAGATATCGCCGCTTCTGCTCTTCCGTTCCCCAGCGATGAATCTGGTTGATGCAGAGGTTGGAATGGGCGCCATAGGACAGGCCGATGGACGCGGAAGCGCGGCTTATCTCCTCCATCGCCACGCAATGAGCGAGATAGCCCATGTCAGCACCGCCGAATTCCTCCGAAACGGTAATGCCGTGCAGACCGAGTTCACCCATCCGCGGCCAGAGCTGGCGCGGAAACTGATCGTTGCGATCGATTTCTGCGGCGAGCGGCGCTATTTCATCGTCGGCGAATGCTCTTGCGCTGTCGCGCAATGCTGCGATTTCCGGGCCGAGATCGGCATCGAAAATGGCGGCGAGGTTCAAACTCATCGCGTCTCCTCCTCCGGACGGCCTTTTATCTCCGTCCCTCTCGTCAGCGGCCAGCACCTCCTCCGTGCTGGCAACTCTCATTTATGGCGCGTCACCTCCGGTGAAGGCGGCGGAACGGCGCACGAATGTCTTGATGGCGAAATTGGACTGGATGCGCGACACACCGGGAACCGTGGTCAGGAAATCCAGAAGCTGCTGATAATGCGGTAGATCCCGCACCATGGCATGAATGAGATAGTCGGAACTGCCGCTCGTCTGGTAGCCGCCCACCACTTCTGGAATGGAGGCGACATGGTGCTCGAACGTCGTCAGCGCTTCCTTGATCTGCCGTTCCAGCGTGACGGAAATGAAGACGCCCATATTGCCGAGCAACCGGTTCTCATCGAACACGGCGGTATAACCGCGAATGATGCCTTCTTCTTCCAGCTTGCGCACGCGGCGCAGAGTCGGGGTGAAGGAAAGCCCGATCCGGGCCGCCAGATCGCGCCAGCTCACACGCCCGTCATCGCCAAGCACATGGAGAATCTTCTGGTCGAAACTGTCGAGCTCAATCATGGATCATTTGCTCTATGATATGACTAATTGTTGGATCAAAGATATCGCCAATCAAAAAACTGTCAATCAAAATAGCTTTGAAATGAATTCGAGATAGTGATAGCGTTCACGTCAGTCGCGGTCTGGAGGAGATTGCGATGACGGTCGTTCTCTCGGTGGGAGGATGGCCAAGGGAGGTGAATTTGGCTGTGCATGACCCTGTCGTTATCGTCGGGGCCGCCCGTACTGCTATGGGTGGGTTCCAGGGCGAATTCAAATCGGTGGCGGCGTCCGATCTTGGGGCGGCGGCAATCCGCGCGGCCGTCGAACGGGCTGCAATTTCTTCCGCTGACATTGACGATGTGCTGATGGGCTGCGTGCTCTCAGCCGGGCAGGGACAGGCTCCTGCCAGACAGGCAGCGATTGCCGCCGCCATTCCCAACTCGGTTGGCGCAACAACAATCAACAAGATGTGTGGCTCGGGCATGAAAGCGATCATGCTGGCACATGACCAGCTTGCGGCGGGAAGCTCTTCCATCGTGCTTGCAGGTGGCATGGAAAGCATGAGCAACGCCCCCTATCTGCTGGACCGCGCCCGCAACGGCTATCGTCTTGGCCACGGCAAGCTCACCGACCACATGTTTCTCGACGGTCTCGAAGACGCCTATGACAAGGGCAGGCTGATGGGGACTTTTGCTGAAGATTGCGCGCAAGAGTATCAATTCACTCGCGCGATGCAGGATGATTTTGCGCTCGCCTCACTGGAACGGGCACGACGCGCCATAGAGGAAGGTGCGTTCGAAGCGGAAATCGCGCCTGTTGGCGATGATGGCGTGGACGAGTTGCCGGGGAAGGCAAAGCCGGAAAAGATACCGCAGCTTAAGCCCGCCTTTCGCGACGGCGGAACGGTGACGGCGGCGAATTCCAGTTCTATCTCGGATGGTGCAGCCGCTCTCGTTCTCACGCGCCGTTCCGAAGCGGAAAGACGAGGCCTTTCACCGCTGGCGACCATTATCGGTCAGGCATCCCATGCGGATGCACCCGCCAGATATCCGACGGCTCCCATCGGCGCGATGAAAAAGCTGTTCGAAAAAACCGGCTGGTCGGCGAAGGATGTCGATCTGTTCGAAATCAACGAGGCCTTCGCGGTTGTGGTGATGGCGGCCATGCGTGATCTCGATCTGCCACATGAGAAGGTGAATGTGCATGGCGGTGCCTGCGCGCTCGGCCATCCCATCGGGGCTTCCGGTGCACGCATCGTCGTCACGTTGCTGGCCGCTTTGCAGCGTCACGGACTGAAACGCGGCGTTGCCGCCGTCTGCATCGGCGGCGGCGAGGCGACTGCGCTTGCGGTCGAGCGGCACTGAAGGGAGGCGGAGATGATCCTGAACGAAGCTCAGCAACAGATCAGGGACATGGCCCGCGATTTCGCCCGCGAGCGGCTCGCCCCCGGCGCTTCCGCGCGCGACCGGGAAAGCCGGTTCCCGAAAGACGAGCTGAAAGAAATGGGTGAACTCGGCTTTCTCGGCATGCTGGTCTCGGAAGATTATGGCGGGTCGGAAACCGGTGCGGTCGCTTACGCCCTGGCGCTGGAGGAAATCGCTGCCGGTGACGGCGCCTGTTCCACCATCATGAGCGTCCACAATTCGGTTGGCTGCGTGCCGATCCTGAAATTCGGCACGGAAGAGCAGAAGCAGCGTTTCCTCCCCAAGCTCGCCTCCGGCGAATGGATCGGCGGTTTCGCGCTGACCGAACCGCAGGCCGGTTCCGACGCCTCCAATCTGAAGACAAAAGCGCGGCGCGATGGCGACCGCTATATCATCGACGGCGCAAAACAGTTCATCACGTCGGGCAAGAATGGCGATGTCGTCATCGTCTTCGCCGTCACCGATCCTGCTGCTGGCAAAAAAGGTATCACGGCATTCATCGTGCCGACAGATACGCCCGGTTACGAGGTAATCAGGGTCGAGGAAAAACTCGGTCTGCATTCTTCGGATACCTGCCAGATTGCCTTTACCGACATGGCGGTCCCAACCGAATTGCGGCTCGGTGAAGAGGGGCAGGGGTATCGCATCGCGCTCGCCAATCTGGAAGGCGGTCGTATCGGCATTGCCGCACAGGCGGTTGGCATGGCGCAGGCGGCTTTCGAGGCGGCACGGGATTATGCCCGCGAGCGCAAGGCCTTCGGGCAAGCCATCATCGAGCATCAGGCCGTGGCGTTCAGGCTTGCGGATATGGCAACGCGCATAACGGCGGCGCGGCAACTGGTGCTGCATGCGGCGGCGCTGAAGGAAGCGGGCGAGCCCTGCCTTTCGGAGGCCTCGATGGCCAAGCTCTTTGCCTCGGAAATGGCGGAGCGTGTCTGCTCGGACGCCATCCAGATTCACGGCGGTTACGGCTACATGGTGGATTATCCGGTGGAGCGGATCTATCGCGATGTGCGCATCTGCCAGATTTACGAGGGAACCAGCGATGTCCAGCGCATGGTCATCGCGCGAAACCTCTGAAAATTGTTTCGTCGTCTGGAGGAGATGGCGATGGGAGGAGTAGAATGGATATTACCGAAACCACGCATCTCAGCCTGCATGTTCCCGAACCAGCGGTGCGGCCAGGCGACCAGCCGGATTTCTCCAATGTGAAGATACCCAAGGCCGGCTCCGTGCCACGCCCGGAGGTGGACGCAGCACCTGAAGACATGCGCGATCTGGCCTATTCCATCATCCGCGTCCTCAATCATCAAGGTGAGGCTGTCGGCCCGTGGGCCGGGCTGCTTTCGGATGAGGATTTGCTCGTCGGCCTGAAGAACATGATGCGGCTGCGGGCTTTCGATGCCCGCATGCTGATGGCACAGCGGCAGGGCAAGACCTCCTTTTACATGCAGCATCTGGGTGAGGAAGCGGTCAGTTGCGCCTTCCGCAAGGCGCTCTCCAAAGGCGACATGAATTTCCCGACCTACCGGCAGGCGGGTCTGCTGATCGCCGACGATTACCCGCTCGTCACCATGATGAACCAGATCTATTCCAACGAACTGGACCCGCTGCATGGGCGGCAATTGCCGGTTCTTTACTCCTCGAAGGAGCATGGCTTCTTCACCGTGTCGGGCAATCTTGCCACGCAATATGTGCAGGCGGTCGGCTGGGCGATGGCATCTGCCATCAAGGGCGATACGAAGATCGCGGCAGCATGGATCGGTGACGGCTCAACGGCGGAATCGGATTTCCACTCGGCGCTCGTCTTCGCCTCCACCTACAAGGCGCCGGTCATCCTCAACATCGTCAACAACCAATGGGCCATTTCCACCTTTCAGGGTATCGCGCGCGGCGGTTCCGGCACCTTTGCGGCCAGAGGCCTGGGCTTCGGCATTCCGGCGCTCCGGGTCGACGGCAACGATTATCTCGCCGTTTATGCCGTGGCTCGCTGGGCGGTGGAGCGGGCGCGGCGCAATCTCGGACCGACGCTGATCGAATATGTGACCTACCGTGTCGGTGCGCATTCCACTTCCGACGATCCGAGCGCTTATCGCCCCAAGACCGAGTCCGAGGCATGGCCACTGGGTGACCCGGTTCTGCGGTTGAAGAAACATCTCATCCTGCGCGGCGTCTGGTCGGAGGAGCGGCACCGGCAGGCGGAAGCGGAAATTGCCGACGAGGTGCTTGAGGCGCAGCGTGAGGCGGAAAGCCACGGTACGCTGCATGAGGGCCGCAAGCCGCCAAAGAAGGATATTTTCGAGGGCGTTTACGCCGAGATGCCGCCGCATCTCGCCCGCCAGCGCCAGAAGGCAGGGTGGTGAGACATGACAAGAATGACGATGATCGAAGCCGTCCGCAGCGCCATGGATGTGTCCATGGAGCGCAGCGACGATGTGGTGGTATTCGGCGAGGATGTTGGCTATTTCGGCGGCGTGTTTCGTGCGACGCAGGGCTTGCAGGGCAAATACGGCAAGACACGCTGTTTCGACGCGCCGATCAGCGAATCCGGCATTGTCGGCACGGCCATCGGCATGGCCGCTTATGGCCTGCGCCCCTGTGTCGAAATCCAGTTCGCGGATTACATGTATCCGGCCTATGACCAGATCACCCAGGAAGCGGCGCGCATTCGTTATCGCTCCAATGGCGATTTCACCTGCCCCATAGTCCTGCGCATGCCGACCGGCGGCGGCATTTTTGGCGGGCAGACGCATAGTCAGAGCCCGGAGGCGCTTTTTACCCATGTCTGCGGGCTAAAGGTGGTGGTTCCCTCCAATCCTTACGACGCCAAGGGGTTGCTGATCGCCTCGATCGAAGACCCGGATCCGGTGATGTTTCTGGAGCCGAAGCGGCTTTATAACGGCCCCTTCGACGGCCATCACGACCGGCCGGTAACGCCATGGTCGAAGCACGAGATGGGCGAGGTGCCGGAAGGACATTACACCATTCCGATCGGCAAGGCCGAAATCCGCCGCGCCGGGCAGGATGTCACTGTCGTCGCTTACGGCACCATGGTGCATGTGGCGCTCGCCGCAGCGGAAGAAACGGGCGTGGATGCCGAGATCATCGATCTGCGCAGCCTTTTGCCACTCGACCTGGACACCATCGTGAAATCCGTTTCCAAGACCGGCCGCTGCGTCATGGTGCATGAGGCAACGCTCACGTCAGGCTTCGGTGCGGAAGTCGTGTCGCTGGTGCAGGAACACTGCTTTTATCATCTGGAAGCACCCGTCGTCCGTGTGGCTGGTTGGGATACGCCTTATCCCCACGCGCAGGAGTGGGATTATTTTCCGGGGCCGGCCCGCGTCGGGCGCGCCCTCGTCGAAGTCATGGAGGCCTGAAGATGGCGGAATTTGTTATCACTATGCCCGATGTCGGCGAAGGTGTTGCGGAAGCCGAACTGGTGGAATGGAACGTCAAACCCGGCGATCCCGTGCACGAGGATATGGTGCTGGCCGCTGTGATGACCGACAAGGCGACGGTTGAAATCCCCTCGCCGGTTGCAGGCGTCGTCACATGGTTGGCAGCGGAGGTGGGTGATACGGTGGCGGTTAAGGCACCGCTGGTGCGCATCGAAACCAATGCCTCCGCTGTTGCTGCTGCCCCCGCGGATGGGACTGAGCCGGAAGCGCCATCCGACATGACGGAAGAGCCGCCAGCGGCTGAAATCCAGCCTGCCCGCGAAATACAGGATGCGCCGCCTTCCCCTGAGGTGGAACACCATAAACCTCTGGCGTCGCCAGCCGTTCGCCAGCGCGCCGACGATCTCGATATCGATCTCGGACAAGTGAGGGGAACAGGGCCGGACGGGCATATCACCCACGCCGATCTCGATACATTTCTGACCGCACGGTCGCAATCTGAGCGGCCCGCTGCGCCGATAGCTTCCCGCGATAGCGCTGTCGAAGAGGTGAAGGTGACAGGGCTGAGGCGCAAGATCGCCGAGAAGATGACGCTTTCCGTCTCCCGCATTCCCCACATCACCTATGTCGAGGAAATCGACGTGACCGATCTGGAGGATTTGCGCACGACCATGAATGGCAACCGCCGGTCAGGACAGCCGAAACTGACGATCCTGCCGTTCCTGATGCGCGCACTTGTGAAAACGGTCGCCGATCATTCCGGCATGAATGCCACCTTCGATGACGAAAAAGGGGTCGTCAGTCACTACGAAGCGGTGCATATCGGCATAGCCACGCAGACACCTACAGGGCTGATGGTCCCGGTCGTTCGCCACACGGAAGCGCTCGGCCTTTGGGAGTGTGCTGCAGAAGTTGTGCGCGTGGCCGAGGCGGCGCGCACCGGCGCCGCGCAACGGGACGAGTTGACGGGGTCCACCATCACAATCAGCTCGCTTGGCCCCCTTGGCGGTATCGTTTCGACGCCCATCATCAATCACCCGGAGGTGGCGATCATCGGCGTGAACAAGATCGTGACGCGACCGGTCTGGGATGGCAGCGGTTTCGTGCCGCGCAAGATGATGAACCTCTCCTCCAGCTTCGATCACCGAGTCGTCGACGGCTGGGATGCCGCCGTCTTCATTCAGGCTATCAAGGCGCTGCTGGAAAAGCCGGCGCTGATCTTCATCGACGGCTGAGCTTCGTTCGAAAAGGATTTTCTTCCGTGAAGCACTTCAGCTTCACGGAACTGTTTCGGTGTCGGTATAGGCTTGCGTTCGCGATCTTCGAGTATAGAAGAGAAAGAACGAGAAGCGTGTTTTCTCATCATGATCATAGTGGCGGACGGGGGCGCTCCGGTGCCCAGCGCTTCGCTGTTCGTCGGCAACCGAATGAAGAAGAAGGTCCTTTCATGAGCACTCCCAAACCCGTTGTCCTGACTATTCTCGATGGCTGGGGACTGAGCGAGGACACGTCCAGCAATGCGCCAGTACTGGCAAACACGCCCACCATGGATCGGCTTTTCGCCACCTGCCCGAATGCGCGGCTGACCACCTTCGGCCCGAATGTCGGCCTGCCCACCGGGCAAATGGGCAATTCGGAAGTTGGACACACCAATATCGGCGCCGGTCGCATCGTCGCCATGGATCTTGGCCAGATCGATCTAGCTATCGAAGACGGCAGCTTTTTCAGGAACGCTGCGATGCTCGATTTCGCCGCCAAGGTGAAGGCTGCGGGCGGCGTGGCGCATGTGATGTGCGTCGTCTCCGATGGCGGCGTTCACGGCCACATCGTCCACGGTCGGGCGGCGGTGAAGCTGCTGACCGATCTGGGTTTGAAGGTCGTCGTGCACGCCATCACCGATGGTCGCGATGTCGCACCGCAGTCCGCGGAAGGCTTCGTCGCCGCATTTGCGGCAAGCCTGCCGCAAGGCGCCAGCATTGGCACGGTGATCGGCCGTTATTATGCGATGGACCGCGATAATCGCTGGGAGCGTGTTGAAAAGGCCTATGACGCCATGGTTCTCGGCCGGGGCGAACATGCGCCGGACGCGGTGAGCGCCGTTGCCGCAAGCTACAAAAATGATGTTACGGACGAATTCATCCTGCCAACGGTCATCGGTGGTTACGAAGGCTTCAAATCCGGCGACGGTCTCTTCTGCCTGAATTTCCGTGCCGACCGCGCTCGTGAAATCCTGCTTGCCATCGGTGCGGATGATTTCGACGGGTTTGTCCGTGAAAAGCCAGTGCTTTCGGCGCTGCTTGGCATGGTGGAATATTCCACCAAACATGCGACCTTCATGACGACGGCTTACCCTAAGCGCGATATTGAAAATACGTTGGGCGCCTGGGTTGCCAAGCAGGGTCTGCGGCAGTTCCGTCTGGCCGAGACGGAAAAATATCCGCATGTCACTTTCTTCCTGAATGGTGGCAAGGAAGAACCTGAAGTGGGGGAAGACCGCTTCATGCCGAAGTCTCCCAAGGTTGCGACCTACGATCTGCAGCCGGAAATGAGCGCGCCTGAGGTGACGGAGAAATTCGTCGAGGCGATCGGCAAGGGTTACGATCTCATCGTCACCAATTACGCCAATCCCGACATGGTGGGCCATACCGGTGATCTGCAAGCCGCGATCAAGGCTTGCGAAGCCGTGGACCGGGGGCTCGCCGCAGTCGTTGCCGCTCTGGAAAAGGTTGGCGGCGCCATGCTGGTGATTGCCGACCACGGTAATTGTGAAACCATGGTTGACCCGGTAACTGGTGGCCCGCACACCGCGCACACCACCAATCCGGTGCCGATGATCCTGTTCGGCGGACCTGAAGGCGCGAAGCTGCATGACGGTATCCTTGCCGATGTCGCTCCCACGCTGCTGCAATTGATGAATGTGCCGCTGCCTGCGGAAATGACGGGCAAAAGCCTGATCGACCTGTAATCCAGCGACGATGCGCGAGAGCCTGCTGCTCTCGCGCATGTCCAGGCCAGGCGGAAATGCCTACCGTTTGGCGTAGATTCGGTCGTGAACGAGCATGCCGGCGATCATGGCGCAAACGAAGAGAATGACCGGCATTAGGCCGAGAGCAAGCGCCGATATCGCCGGGCCGGGGCAGAAACCGGCAAACCCCCAGCCTGCGCCGAAAATAGCCGAGCCCACAACCAACGGCGCGTCGACCCGAGTTTTGGCGGCAAGGTGAAATTCCGCACTGAGAACTGGTTTGGCAAGGAAACGGCACAACAGAACGCCCGGCACGGCGACCAAAACCGCGCCGCCGAGAACGAACATCAGGCTCGGATCCCAATGGCCGCTTGCCAAGTCGAGAAAGCCTGAAACGCGGGCAGGATCGATCATGCCGGACAGGGAGAGGCCAAATCCGAACAGTGCCCCGGCCGCAAGTGCCACCACGAAACGCGCCATGACCTGATTTTTCATGACAGCGCTCCGGTTATCGTTGCGGCAAGGATACCGGTGATCAGGAAGATGCCAGTGGCGGTGATGGAGCGCCGGGAAAATCGCGCAAGACCCATGATGCCATGGCCGGATGTGCAGCCGGATCCCATGCGCGTACCGAACCCGACCAGCAGCCCAGCAATGACGATCAGCGGCCAGGGTGCAGATATGGTGAGCGCGGGAAAGCGGCCGAATGCGGCGGCGTAAAGATACGGGCCTGTCAGCAAACCTGCGACGAAGGCCACATCCGTCAAGCGCCGTTCCTTGCCGAGCACATTGCCCAGGATGCCGCTGATACCGGCGATGCGGCCGTTAAAGAGAAACAGAAGAATACTCGCGAGGCCGAGCAGCATACCGCCGAAGAGAGAGGGCCAATAGGCTGTCACGGGTTTTCCTCCGGCGCACAGAAGATGGTATAGAGAGCCTCGATCAGCTGCGCCGCTTTTTCCTCGGTTAACCGGTAGAAGATCTGTTTGGCCTCGCGCCGCGTTTCAACAACGCCCGCCTCACGCAAAACCCCAAGCTGCTGGGAAAGTGTAGGCTGGCGGATATCCAGCTTGGCTTCCAGCTCGCCAACGGAAAACTCCCCCTGCGCCAGCGTGCAGGCGAGCATCAGCCGCGCGGGATGGGCAAGCGTCTTCAAGAGTATGGCGACCTCGACTGCGCGTTCCTCCATCTCGGCAAGCGGGATTTCGGTGACATCAGGTATCTGTTTCCGCATGTTTTCCTTTACCATGTGCTGCCCTCCAGCACGTCAAGCGGGAACTTCAGATAACGTTTGCCATTGGCCTCCGGCTCAGGCAGGCGCCCGCCACGGATATTGACCTGCAAGGCGTGCAGAATGAGCTTCGGCATCGGCAAGGTGCGATCCCTCGCCTCGCGCAGCTGGATGAAGCCTTCCTCTGTCATGCCAGCCAGATGCGGATTGCCGCGTTTCTGCTCTCCAACAGTGCTTTCCCATTTGGGCGCGCGGCCACCGGGTTGATAGTCGTGTCCGGTGAAAAGCCGCGTTTCGTCGGGAAGGGCGAGGATGTCCTGAATGGATGCCCAGAGCTCTCTGGCGCTGCCGCCTGGAAAATCGGCGCGCGCCGTGCCGGAATCAGGCATGAAAAGAGTGTCATGCACGAATGCGGCGTCGCCCACCACGTAGGTTACGGAGGCGAGCGTATGTCCGGGTGAAAACAGCACGCGAGCTTCCAGCGAGCCGATGTTGAACCGGTCTCCTGCTTCAAACAGCCGGTCCCATTGCGAGCCGTCTGTTTCAAGATCGGGCCAGTTATATTTCTCCTGCCACAGCCGCTGCACACCGGTGACCTTGGCGCCGATTGCCGTTTTCGCGCCGGTTCTTTGGCTAAGATAGTGGGCGGCGGAAAAATGGTCGGCATGCGGATGCGTGTCCAGAACCCATTCCACCGCCAGGCCTTGCGCCTTGACATAGGCCAGAATGGCATCGGCATTCACCGTGCCGGTCGCCCCCGATTTCTCGTCGAAATCGTAGACCGGATCGATGATGGCGCAGCGCCGGGTTGCGGGGTCGGAAACGACATATTGCACGCTCGATGTGCTCTGATCGAAGAAAGCCTTGACGTGCGGCTTTGCCGCAGCCTGCCGCTCCAGCCAGCGGACGGCGCCGGCAAGATCGAAACCATGCTGTTGGCCGAAAGTCGCGATCTCGCTTTGTTTCATGCGCCCGTCCAGCGCTTCGCCAAGCACATAGAGGGTCAGTGCTCGCGCTCCACCCTTGCAATGGGCAAATACGGGGCCTTTTGCCTCGGTCATCGTCTGCTGAAAGGCACGAATATCGGCTTCGGTAATAGTCGGGCCATTGACCGGAATGAAACTGTAGGCAAGACCCGCAGCATTGGCGGCGCTTTTTTCATGTTCATTGCCCGGCTGGCCGGGCTCTTCGCCATCCGGCCGGGCATTGATGATGCTTTTGTAGCCCTGATCGGAAAGCGATGAAAAGTCGGAGATATCCGGCTGGCCTGCGACCGTCAGAAGTTCGTTGATCCTCACGGCACTCATCGGTTTCTCCTGTTGTTCTAAATTAATATACGTTATCATATAATGTATATTGTTCGGCGGCAACAGACGGAAGAGAAAATTTCAGAGGTGGCGATTTCCTGTGTTCGCGACGAAATCACAAGCTCGCCCGAAGGGGATCGAGCAAGTGTGCTTTTCCGGGAAGCCCGCAGGTGAGTGTGGGCGGGGGCTGGCTTCAGGCTAAAAGCTTGCGGCGCGTCGCTTTCCAGCCAAGACAGATTGCCGCAACAAGCAGGGCGAGTTGGGCGACAAGGAATGGTGGTTCGTTGCCGTTCGGAGCCAGTGCGTTCAGTGCCTCGACCTTGAGAAAGGACTGAACGATCAGCACGAACATATTCAGATAAAGGCCCATCGTGGCGGTGATCGAATAAACAGTTCGCGCCCTGCCATTGAGACCGTATCCGTAAAGCGCGACCAGCGCGACCGCCAGAATGATGGTCGAGATGATGCCGACGCCGAGTGCCGGTGTGAAGTTGCCGATTGGAAACAGAAAGCCGGTGAGCGTTGTGGCGAGCGTGGTGACGAGAAACAGCGCCATCATGCGCGGCATCCATCGCCCTGCCGCATAAGCGGGCAGGGCGATCAATCCGGTTACGATGCCTATGAGGCTCAAGGCAACGTGCAATGTCGTGAATTGGGGAATGGTCAGTCCGAGGATCATGATGCGTCTCCCTCTATTCAGTTTGGGTGGCACCATACCGGCTGGCGGCATGTGCATGCGATAGATTGGGCCTCAATGCAGCGCGGGCCGCAAGGAAATTTTCAAGGTCTGCCGTATCCGGCAGGGAAGGAATGGTCAGCGTCTCGCCCAGATCAAGACCGGCCAGGGCTGCATCCACCATCTCGTGAGCATCCATGACCATGGCGGCGGGAATGGCGTCGAGACGTTCCTCTTCCCAGATGGCCGTGCGGGTGATGCCCGGCAGGACACCCTGAACCCGAACGCCGGAAGAGGAAAGCTGCGCGTGCAGCGCCTCGGTGAAGGCAAGCACAAAGGCTTTGGTCGCCGGATAAACGGCGGTAAATGCGGCCGGCATCAAGGCAGTGACCGAGGTGATATTGATGATCGTGCCCTTTCCATCTGCTGCAAGACGCGGTGCGATCGCCGCTGCAAGCCGGGTGACGGCAAGGATATTGAGATTGATCATCGTCGTGACATGGGCCGGGTCCAGTTCCGTGATAGCGCCGTCTCCGGCAATACCGGCATTGTTGACGAGACCGGTGATCCGCCGGTCCTCGCGCAGCCGTGCCTCTACCCTTTCGAGGTCTTCCGCCCGTGAAAGGTCTGCTGCCAGAACCTCGACAGCGATCTGGTGATCTTTCTCCAGCCGCTCGGCCAGCGCCTTCAGCTTTTCGGCGCGTCGCGCCACGAGGATAAGATCGTGGCCGCGTTTTGCCAGGCGCTCGGCATAAACAGCGCCAATGCCATCGGACGCGCCGGTGATGAGAAACGTATTCTGTGTCATGTCCCGTGTTTCCTTTGTCTGATGGTTTCAGGCGTTGATGAAAGCAAGAAGGTCGGCGTTGAACCGGTCCTGATGGGTCTGTGTCAGTCCATGGTCGGCGCCCTCATAGACCTTGAGGGTCGCATGTTTGACGATCTTGACCGTGGAGAGCGCCGAAGCGCCGATCGGCACGATCTGGTCGTCGTCGCCGTGCAGTACGAGCGTTGGCTTGTCGAAAGCCTTCAGGTCCTGATGGAAATCGCTTTCCGAAAAGGCGCGGATGCTGTCGAGCTGGCCCTTGAGGCCGCCCATCATGCCCTGCCGCCAGAACTCGTCGCGAATACCTTCAGAAATCACAGCACCTTCACGGTTATAGCCGTAGAAAGGAATGGTCAGATCCCTGAAGAACTGGCTGCGATTGTCGTAGGTACCCTTGCGGATGCCGTCGAAAACATCGATCGGCAGGCCGATGGCATTGCTTTCCGTCTTCAGCATCAGCGGCGGTACTGCGCCGATGAGGGCGATCCTGGCGACGCGGGCCGTACCATGGCGGCCGATATAGCGCGTTACCTCGCCGCCGCCGGTGGAATGGCCGACGAGAATGATGTCGTGAAGATCGAGCTGTTCGATCAGCTCGGCCAGATCGTCAGCATATTGATCCATGGTGTTGTTGTGCCAGACCTGGTCGGAGCGGCCGTGGCTGCGGCGATCATGGGCGATGGTGCGGAAACCGTTATTGGCAAAGAATACCATCTGCGCGTCCCATGCATCGGCACTGAGCGGCCAGCCGTGGGAAAAGATGATGGGCTGGCCGTCTTTCGAACCCCAGTCCTTGTAGAAGATGTGCGTTCCGTCTCTGGTGACTATCGTTGTCATGGCTCTCTCTCCTGTTGCGTGTGGTTTGCTTGCGTCCTGTGGGAATAGAGATACTCTGGAGACAGCCGGGGCTGGATTGGCGCTTCTGACAGAAAACGAGCCGAAACTGACAAAACGGGGATGTGGGGCATGGCGGGTGTTGCGGGAAGTGCGCTGGAAGTCGGTCTGGTTCTCTACCGGGACTGTCAGGTCGCCATGGTGCACGGCATCACCGATCTTTTTGCCATCGCGTCGGTCTTCTCAGAGGATCGTGGTGGGCCGAAACTGCGCGTCAGCCACTGGAGCATGGGTGAGGGCGGTGAGTTTTCCCGTTGTCATGACACCGAGCCGGGCAGGCCGGGGCATCCCGATATCTTCGTCGTACCCGGCCGGCTGACCGGGCCAGCCGAAATCGATGAGGCTGCGCCCTATGCCCGCTGGCTGCTGGACCGGCATGCACAGGGCGCGACGCTTGCCGCCAGTTGCGGCGGTTCCTTCATCGTCGCTGCGACAGGTCTTTTGGCCGGCCGCCCGGCCACTACCCACTGGCTGTTTGCGGAACGGTTTCGCGAGCGCTTTCCCGATATCCGCCTGGAGATAGACAAGATCGTCATCGAAGACGGCGATATCATCACGGCGGGTGGGCTGATGGCATGGACCGATCTTGGTCTGCGCATTGTTGACCGGCTGCTTGGGCCTTCGGTGATGATCGAGACCGGTAAATTCCTGCTGATCGACCCCTCCGGTCGGGAGCAGCGACATTACAGCAGTTTTGCGCCGCGGCTGACGCATGGCGACGAGCCGATCCTGAAGGTGCAGCACTGGCTGCAGGCGCGCGCCGGGCGGGCGACCAGTGTCTCCGATATGGCCGCACATGCCGGGCTGGAGGAGCGAACCTTCCTTCGCCGCTTCAAGGCCGCCACCGGTATGAAGCCTATCGAATATGTCCAGCATCTTCGTGTCGGCAAGGCGCGGGAACTGCTGGAATTCACCCGTCGTTCGGTGGACCAGATCGCCTGGTCGGTGGGATACGAGGATGCCGCTGCCTTCCGTCGTGTATTTCACCGTATTCTCGGCCTCTCGCCGGGCGAGTACAGAAACCGCTTTTCCAGCGGTTCGGCCATGGTGGCCGCCTGAGGGCAAATCCCGCTGTTGCGACATTGCCGCTTCGCAACGAGTTTGGTGCGAGAAGCGCGGCCCTTGCAATGTGGCGGGTGTTTGCTAACATGCCAGACAAGTTTAAAACAGGTGGGCCGGAATGGACGTTGAGAGCAGCACGAAGCCGGGAATATCGCTCGCGGCGAAAATCAGCTCCGCATTGCGGCGGGATTTGTCTGAAGGCGTGTTCCGTCCCGGCGACCGTCTCCCGAGTGAGAGCGCGCTGACACGCGAATATTCCGTCAGCCGCACCGTGGTGCGGGAGGCCATCGCCATTCTGCGCGCGGATGGTCTCGTTGAGGCCCGCAAGGGAGCAGGCGTTTTTGCCATTGAGGTGAAACCGGCCAAGGAAGTGCCTTTCAATGATCTCGCCGTGGGGCGGATCTCCTCGGTTATCGAACTACTGGAATTGCGCACCGTCTTCGAGGTCGAATCCGCAGGGCTTGCGGCATCGCGCCGATCCGCCGTGCAGGTGGAGTCGATTGTCGATGCGCATCGGCGCGTTGGCGACTGTCTCGCCGCCGGGTTGCCGACGCGGGATGCCGATTTCGAGTTCCATCTGGCCATTGCACAGGCGACGCAGAACAGGCGATTCCCCGAGTTTCTTCAACTCATCCGCTCCGGCATCATCCCGCGTGGCGAATTACAGGGGGCGGCGCCCGGTTCCCGTCCGAAGGACTACAATCTTCATCTCCAGGAGGAGCATGCGAAGATCGTTGACGCCATCATCGAAGGCGATGCCGATGCTGCCCGCCAATATATGGCGGCGCATCTGCGCGGTAGTCTTGAGCGCTACAAGGTGCTTTTGCGCTCCCGTACAGCCGCCGAATAACTCGGAAATTTCAGCTTTCTCAGCAGGTTAAGCGCTCGCCCGTCGGTAGAAGGCAAGAGAGGCGGCAAGCGTCAAAAGCGCGCCGCCGCAAATGCGGTCGAGCCATAACGCCCCTGACTTCCGCAACAGTCTGACGGCCTGCGAGCCCAGCAGGGCATATCCGAACATGACGATGAAATCGATGCCGGCAAAAACCAGCGCAAGCACCGCATATTGCTGGATCTGCGGTGCTGCCGGATCGATGAATTGCGGCAGGAAAGCCGAAAAGAACAGATATCCCTTTGGGTTGGTCACGGCCACAAGGAAGCTTTTGAGGAAAATCGAGCGGCCGGAAGTGGCCCCGGAAGTATCTGCCGATTGAAGAGCGCCATCGAGCGAGCCTCTCGAGCGCAAAAGCATGACGCCCAGGAAGGCAAGATAACAAACGCCGACCCATTTGACGACGCCGAACCAGAACTCCGAGGCGGCGAGCAATGCTCCCAATCCCAGTGCAACCGCGCCGATCAGGACGAAATCTGACAGCACCGCACCAGCCATGCCGGTCAAGGCACGGCGGACCCCGAAACGCGAGCCATTCGCAAGCGCCAGCAAAACCGTCGGGCCAGGTGTGGCAATACCGATAAAGGCAACTATCGCAAATGCCAGAAGTGTCATTTCCGCCATCTCTTCCTCCCCCTTGAAGCAGGAGATATGCCAGTGCCAGACCGGCATCTCCACAGGCAGTTCGAAGCGAAGAATACAGGCTTTTGTCATCGCGGCAATATGTGTGATTCCTTTCTCCGGCAAAGCAAAGAACCGCTGGATTTCGGATGAAATCTCGGTCTTGAAAGGCGGCGTTGTTGCCTGCTTCAATCATTTTCCAAGCCTGCCGCAGGACCAATTTTATCGGCATATGCTTGACAGCTCTCCACACCTGTGACAACTTGCGAATAGTTGTCAGACAGGATTGCGCCTTTGTTATTTTGTGCAATCGACTTCTGGCAAGGGAGGAACCATGCCAAAAAGACGCCTTTCGCTGTATGGCCTGTCCGGCCAGATCGGAAGTATTGCGGTCACGCTGCTCGGATTGCTGCTGCTGACCTTTTTCATCGGCCGCCTGATGCCCGCTGATCCGGTGCGGGCCATCGTCGGCGAGGACGCGACCCGCGAAACCTATGAGCAGGTTTACCATGCGCTCGGTTTCGACCGTCCGCTCTGGCAACAATTCATCTATTATCTCGGCGATGTGTTCACAGGCGATTTCGGAACCTCGATCCGCACGGGCCAGCCCGTCATCCAGGATATCATACGCGTCATGCCGGCGACGATGGAGCTCGCGACCTTCGCGATCCTGATCGGTGCCGGCCTCGGGATTCCCATGGGGGTTTATGCCGCCGTCAAGAAAGACCGCTGGCAGGACCATTTGGTGCGGGTGCTCAGCCTGTTCGGCCATTCCATGCCGATTTTCTGGACCGGTATGATTGCGCTGATCGTTTTTTACGCTCATCTCGGGCTTGTCGGCGGCGGTGGCCGCATGGACCAGTTCTATATCGGTCTCGTGGAGGAACGAACGGGCTTCCTGCTCATCGACAGCCTGCTGGCGGGCGATATGGAAGTCTTCTGGTCGGCCATTAATCACCTCATCCTGCCCGCCGCTCTGCTTGGTTATTCATCGTCGGCCTATATCACCCGTATGACGCGCAGCTTCATGCTCGACCAGCTGGGGCAGGAATATGTGACGACCGCGCGCGTCAAAGGCCTGTCGCAACGCCAGACGGTGTGGCTGCATGCCTTCGGCAATATTCGTGTGCAGCTCGTCACCATCATAGCCCTTGCTTACGGCTCACTGCTGGAAGGCGCTGTCCTTATCGAGACCGTCTTCGCCTGGCCGGGCTTCGGCCAATATCTCACCAGCAATCTTATCATCGGCGACATGAATGCCGTGATGACCTGCGTGCTTATCGTCGGCGTCATCTTCATCGGGCTCAATCTCCTGTCCGACATTCTGTACCGCTTTTTCGATCCGAGGACCCGCTGATGACGGCTCGTGCAGAAACTTCCTTGCGTCTTCCCGTGCCTTTGAACGCGCTGAAGAACATCATTGTCTTCCTGCTGAAAAGTCCGACATCGGCCTTCGGCCTGGTGATATTGCTGCTTCTCGTCATCGCGGCGATTTTCGCGCCCTGGCTTGCGACGCATGATCCTTACGTGCAGGATCTCGCCAAGACGCTGCAGCCGCCCGGTAACGGCCATTTCTTCGGCACGGACGAGCTTGGACGCGATATTTACAGTCGCCTTCTGTGGGGCGCGCGCATCACGCTGACCATCATCTCGCTGGTGTCGATCATCGTCGGTCCGGTCGGTCTGCTGGTCGGCACGGCCTCCGGTTATCTCGGCGGCAAGTTCGATACGGTGATGATGCGCATCACGGATATTTTCCTGTCGTTCCCGAGCCTCATCCTGTCGCTCGCCTTCGTGGCCGCGCTCGGACCCAGCCTCAACAATGCGATCATCGCGATCGCGCTCACCTCATGGCCGCCGATCGCGCGGCTCGCACGCGCCGAAGCGATGACATTCCGCAAGGCGGACTACATTGCCGCCGCAAGGCTTCAGGGTGCCTCGCCGCTGCGTATCATCATAAAATCGATCATGCCAATGTGCCTGCCTTCGGTCCTGATCCGTCTGACGCTGAATATGGCGACCGTCATTCTGACCGCCGCAGGCCTCGGCTTCCTAGGCCTTGGCGCGCAGCCGCCCCTGCCGGAATGGGGCGCGATGATCGCGACCGGACGCCGTTACATGCTCGACAGCTGGTGGCTCGTCACTTTCCCCGGCGTTGCGATCCTTTCCGTCAGCCTTGCCTTCAACCTTCTGGGTGACGGCCTGCGGGATGCGCTCGATCCGAAGCAGATGAACCGGAAATAGGGCCATGGAAAAACCAATCCTCGACGTCGAAAATCTTCGCATCCGTTATGGCGGTTCGCCCACCGAGGCCGTGCGCGGCATCTCCTTCACCCTTGGCCGGGAGCGTCTCGGCATTGTCGGCGAAAGCGGCTCGGGCAAGTCCACCGTCGGCCGGGCTTTGCTGCGCCTCCTGCCATCGGCGACGATAACGGCCGACAAGCTTGATTTTGATGGCGTCGATCTTCTGTCGCTCAGTGAGAAGGAGATGCTGAAGGTTCGCGGACGGCGCATGTCGATGATCCTTCAGGATCCAAAATTCTCTCTCAATCCCATCCGCCGTGTCGGCGATCAGGTGACGGAGACCTATCTGCGCCATTTCAAGGCGTCGAAATCGGAAGCCCGGGAAAAGGCGCTCGCCATGCTCGATGCGGTGAAAATCCGCGACGCCGTGCGCGTCTACGAGCAATATCCGCACGAAATTTCCGGTGGCATGGGCCAGCGCGTCATGATTGCGATGATGCTGCTTGCCGATCCTGATCTGGTCATTGCCGACGAGCCGACCTCCGCGCTGGATGTGACGGTGCGGCTGCAGGTTCTGAATATTCTCGATGGCCTCGTTCGGGATAGAGGCATCGGTCTCATCATGATCAGCCACGACCTCAATCTCGTGCGCAATTTCTGCGACCGGGTACTCATCATGTATGCCGGCCGGGTGGTGGAAACGCTTGCCGCGCGCGACCTCGATCAAGCGCAGCACCCCTACACGCGCGGCCTGCTCGCGGCGCAGCCGCGGATTGGCGGCACGCGTGCGCCACTTGCGGTGCTGGATCGCCGCCCCGAATGGCTGGAGGAGAAAGTATAATGGCCGTTTCCGTTGAAACCCGCGATCTCTCCATCACCTTCGGCAGCGGCCACACGGCGCTGAAAGTGCTGCCTTCGGTGTCCTTTCGCGTCGAGCCGGGCGAGTGTTTCGGTCTGGTCGGTGAAAGCGGTTCGGGCAAATCAACAGTGTTGCGCTGCGTGTCGATGCTGAATGATTTCTGGAGCGGCGAAATCCTCATCAATGGAAAGTCGGTTCGCGACATGCCGCTGATCGAGCGATGCCGCACGTTGCAGATGGTGTTTCAGGATCCCTATGGTTCGCTGCATCCGCGCCAGTCGGTGCGCACCGTTCTCGGAGAATCGCTTGCCATCCATAAACTGGGCGATCGTGAAGAGCGCATGCGCAAGGTAATTACGGATGTCGGTCTGCCCGTGTCGTTCCTGGACCGCTTCCCGCATCAGCTTTCCGGCGGCCAGCGGCAGCGCGTGGCGATTGCGCGTGCGCTGATCCTTGAACCGTCGCTGCTCCTGCTCGACGAGCCGACCTCGGCGCTCGATGTTTCGGTGCAGGCCGAAATCCTCAACCTGTTGCAGCGCCTGCGCGAAGAGCGCGGCTTCACCTATATCATGGTGACGCACGATCTCGCCGTGGTCGACCACATGTGCGATCGCTTCGCCGTGATGCTGCGCGGCGAAATCACCGAAATCCTGCCGCGTGAGGCCATCGCCGGCAATGGTGCGACCCATCCCTATGCGCGCGAACTGATCGGCGCCTCGCTGGAATATGAAGGCGCATGACACCTCCCAAAGCGTGATCGTCCTCCTCCGGGGCATCACGAATAATAAAATCCTCCTTCCTCGCCCGGCCTCCAGTGCCGGGCAATTTTTTTGGATGGCTACGGCGGGAGGGCGGGCCGCCAACTGCGCTTAGGCTGCTCACACAAGACCCCGGATCTCTTCCGGCGTGACAGAGTGCGGAGGCTTCGCTTGCGCCTAACACATTGGGTGAATGGAGCTTCATTACAGCAAAAAGGCGCGGGGTTAGCCGCGCCTTTTCCTACTCGCAGATATGGCAGCCGATCACCGCTCCTTGCTCACCTCTTCAAAGCGCGAGAGCCATGGGCTGACGATCATACCCTTGATGTCGCTGCGGAAAGCGGCGGTGTCGACGACTTCGGAGAATGGCTGAATGGACATGACGATCTCGTCCATATAGGCCTGAAGGTCCTCGTAGAGCTTCGTCTGTTTCGCCACGTCGCGCTCGACAAGGGCTTCCTCGATCATCCTGTTCAGCTTTTCATCGAAGAAGCTCGTGCGCCAGCTCTGATAGTTGGTGAGCTTGGCGTCGTCCGCATTGTTCGGATTATAGGCGATGGAGCGCAGGTTGTTGTCCGGATGCGGCTGCTGACCGCCGCCGCCGCGGCCGAGAAGCAGTTCGAAGTTGCGCTCGCGCATGGCGCCGTAAATCTGGTCGCCGGAACCGCTGATCAGTTCGGCCTGGATGCCGGCCTGGGCCAGTGTGTTCTGGATTGCCGTTGCCGCTTTCATGAAGGGGTCTTCCGAGAGCACGCGCAACGTCGTCTTGAAACCGTTTGGATAACCGGCTTCAGCCAGAAGCGCCTTGGCTTTTGCGATATCGAGCTTGTAGCCCTGATCCGGCAGCGCGCCCATCACACCGGTGCTGAGAGAGCGCTGATGCAGCTTGCCGTAATAGGGCATGACCGCCTTGTCGAGGCCGTCGTAGTCGATCAGGTAACGCAGGGCTTCGCGCACTTTCTTGTTCGCAAAGCGCTCGTCTTTCATCGAAACGCTGAGGTAATAAAAACCGGAGCCGGGTGTGGATTCGATGGCGATGGTCTTGTCGGCTTCGAGCGACTTCAGGTCCGGCGCCTGCAGGGAATAGGCGACATCGATATCGCCCTTTTCCAGCATCAGCCGCTGCGATTGCGATTCCGGCAGATGGCGCATCAGGACGCGCTTCATCTTGGCTTTTTCACCCCAGTAATCGTCGTTGCGGGTGAGGATGATATATTCGTTGGATTTCCACTGGGTCAGCTTGAACGGGCCGGAGCCCGCCGAATTGAGCGTCAGCCACGCGCCACCAAGATCGCCGTCCTTTTCGTTGGCAAGCGCCGTCTGGCTGTCGATGATCGAGCCGGGCCCATTCTGTGCAAGAATCATCAGCAGCAGGTTGGGATCATCAGGCTTCGGAATATTAAGCACGAAGGTCTGATCGTTTTCGGCGACGAAAAGCTTGTCGGCATCCTCCAGCTTGAAACCGCGAGTTTTGAGGAAAGACGATTGCGCCAGATTGCGGGCGAGCAGACGTTTCAGGCTCCATGCCACGTCCTTTGCCGTCACGGCGTTGCCGGACGCGAACTTGGCGTCGGCCCGCAGGTGGAAGCGGATCGATTTCCGATCCTCGCCGATTTCCCAACGTTCGGCAAGGCGGGGCTGGACGCTGCGATCTTTGGGCGAAAGCACGACCAGCGTGTCGTAGATATTATTCAGAACCTGCACCGTCTCGCGGCCGGTAATGGCGGCTGGATCAAGGGTCAGGATATTGCTCATGGTCGTGGCGACGATGAGCTGGTCCTTCGGCGTTTCGGCAAAGACGCTGAGCGGCACGGCGCCGATCAGCAGTGCACCGAGGGCTGCGGTTGCAAGAAAATGTCTCATTTTTCCTCCCATACGGCCGGTTCATACGGCCTTCCACGTTTCGATCCGCGCGCCTGTTCCTCCACAGGCTTCGTGTGATCAGCCAAGAATGTCTCTGACCGGAGCGGCGAGCGCCCGGCCGATTGCGGCCGTTGCCGGCGCTTCCAGATGCACGCCATCCACTGGCGAGGCGCTGGCGACCGATCCGGCATCAAAGAAGTGATGCCCAAGTTCGGCGGCGAGTCTGCGATAGAGCGGCGCAAGCTGTAGTGATTGTCCGATATCGCGGCCGCCTGCGGGCTCTCCACCCGGGCCGGCGACGCAGGGCGGTGGCGCGACGATCAGAAGCTTAGGCACTGCATCTCGCGGCTTGTAGATGAAGGTCTCGACGATCTGCGCCAGCCGCCGCATGCCCGAAACGGCGGCTTCCGCGCGACCGCCATGCACCGGCTTGATGTCGTTGGTGCCGAGCATGACGATGACGAGATCAAGCGGCATGTGGCACGAAAGCGCGACTTCAAGCGCTCGCGCGCCATTGCGGCAGGCCGGGCCGGCATGGTCGTCATAACAGGTGGTGCGTCCGCCTAGCCCTTCGGCATGAACCTTCGCCATTCCGGAAAGCTCTGCCTCCAGCACCTCCGGCCAGCGATGCTCAGGTCGGTGGCGGAGACCCGTTGCCGGGTCTGCGCCCCAGGTGAGGCTGTCTCCAAAGGCGAGCACGGTTTTCATAGCCTTATCTCACCCGGTTGTTGTCGATGAAATCGAAATCGATATCCTCGCCAAGGCCCGGCCGGTCGGGAACGTGAACGAACCCATCGCGGTCCATCGGGTCGGACAAAGACTTCAGATAGTCGTGGCCGTCATCATATTCGAGGAAGGGATGCAGGAGGCCGCGCTCGTACCAGCGGCAATTCTTGGTGGCGGCGACCACATGCAGGTTCATGGCCGTATTGCCATGCACCTCGCATTCCATGCCGAAGGCTTCGGCCAGATGCATGGTCTTGAGCGCCGGCGTGATGCCGCCGACATCGTTGACGCCGGTGCGAAGAATATCGCAGGCGCCGGCCTTGATCCATTCTGCGCGGTGCCAGTGCTTGCCAGCTGCACTTTCCGGGCCGACGACGGGAATATCGAGATTGTCGGCGAGCCACTTGTAGGAGGAGAGCGACTGCTCATCCATCGGCTCTTCGATCCAGTCGAAGCCGAGCTTTTCAAGGCCACGTCCCAATGCCAGCGCATCGGTGCGGGAATACCAGTGAAAGGCGTCGATCATCAGGCGGATATCGGGCCCGACCGCTTCGCGCACGGCCGCGCAGGCCTTGAGGTCCATCTTCACATCCGGCGCCCAACTGACGGGCGGCATCCAGGTGTGAAGCTTGATGCCCTTGTACCCGCGCTTCACCAGCGTTTCGGCGAACCGGCCATAGTCTTCAGGCGTTGCTAGGCCGCCTTCCAGCTCGTCCCCACACATGATCGAGCCATAGGCGAGCACCTTGTCGCGATAACCACCAATCAACTTGTATACAGGTTGTCCGAGGCTGCGACCGGCAAGGTCCCAGAGCGCGCAGTCCACCACCGCCAGCGTGCGGTCCGTCAGCTGCGCCGCCGAGCCGCGTTGCCAGTGAGCAAGGTCCTGCCAAAGGCGTTCCCGGTCGCGATGATCCTCGCCGATCAGCACCTTCTTGACGAATTTCTCGATGACATGCGGGCGAACGATTTCCGGCGCTGTGAAGGAATGGCCTTCTTGCCCGTCTTCCGTGCGGATGGTCAGCATGGCCTGTTCAACCTGATGCGCCGGACCCGGATGTGCGTGACCGGCACTGTCCGAGTGCCGACGGGTCGTCGTGCGGAAAACACGGACCTCGACGTCGGTGATGATCATAATTCCTCCCTCATGCAAGTATCGCAGCGTTCGTGGTGGCTGCAATGTCATACATGTATGCATTATTTGTCAACATGTATGATAATCTGTATTACATGTTGGGGAGGAAAATCAAGGGCATTCGCGCGGCGCTCGATACGTCGGCGTATTTAAAAGGATGGAGAGGGGACAAAGCGACCGCTCCTTGAGGATTAATCTATAATTTTAGTAGACTACTGAATCGCGCAACGATCTTTCAAAAATCGCCGGGACTATAAAAGACCATGCCGCGCCAGCGATGCCGGTCATCGTGCATTCTGCTTGGGTATGCGCGGTACAGGATGATGGCCGCACCTGCGCTGTCTGAGCTTCATCATGCCTCAACAAACATTCCCGGATGCACACCATGCCTATTTCCCATATCTCGCATTTTGCTTTTCTGGTTCCCGGCAACTATCACGATGATGATCCTGCGCAGGGGCTGGAGGAAACTCTGCAGCTTTTCGAAGCCGGCGAGGCGCTTGGTTATGATAGCGCCTGGGTCCGCCAGCGCCATCTGGAACGCGGCGTGTCCTCGGCCGCCACCTTTCTCGCGGCGGCGTCGCAGCGCACCAAGCGGATTGGCCTCGGCACCGCCGTCATTCAACTGGGTTATGAAAACCCTTTCAGGCTGGCGGAAGATCTCGCCACCGTGGATGTGCTGTCACACGGACGGTTGAATGTCGGCGTCTCTGTCGGCGCGCCGCCCTTCGCCCATCTGATTTCGGATTATGTCGATACGGCGCCCGATGCGGATTACAGCCATGCCCGTGCCGAGAAGCTCGCCAGGGCCTTGAGATCAGAACCGCTGTCCAGCGAAACGGAGGCGGGCAATGCAGCGGGCGCGCAGGTACCTCGCCTTCGGCCCTTCGCCAAGGGGTTGACCGACCGGCTGTGGTATGGCGGCGGATCGCAGAATTCCGCTCGCTGGGCGGGGAAGGCGGGATTCAATCTGCTGACCGGCAATATCGTCAGCGGTGAAAATACCGATGATTTTCTGACGGCGCAGGCGGCCCTCGTTGCTCGGTTCCGGCAGGAATGGGCGCATGAGCGCCAGCCGCGCGTCGCCCTTGGCCGCGTGATTTTGCCGACGGACAGTGCCAGCCCTTCGACACGTCGCCGTTATGCGGAGTTTGCGGCCGAGCGCGACAAGCGCACGCATACGCCGCATGGTGCGCGCCGCACGCTTTTTCTGCCTGATATTGTCGGGACGACGGATGAAATTCTGGAGAAGCTGTCGCGCGATCCTGTTCTGCCGCATGTCTCGGAATTCCGTCTGGAACTGCCCTATGAATTCCAGCCGGAAGACTATCGCCAGATCGTGACCGATTTCGCGTCCGTCGTGCCGCAGCTTTCCGGCGGACGACCGGTTTTGAAAGTGGCAACAGCTCAATAACGCGTTCACAACGCCGCCATTCCTGCGCCGAGCGTGGGAATGGCGAACGAGGCGAACAGCGTCAGTCCGGTTGAGGCAGGCCGTATCTCTCGCGTATGGTCGTGCCTTCGTATTCGCGCGGATAAACGCCGCGGTCTTGCAGCACCGGCACGACTTGTTCGACGAATTCGGCGATATCGTCAGGGGCACGAGGCGGCTGCAATGTGTAGCCGTCAACCGTTCCGTCCTGCCAGAGATCGATGATACCGTCCGCCACCTCTTCCGCTGTGCCGAGCAGTAGCCGGTGATGCCCCTCCGAGCGCCGCACGGCCTCGCGGGCGGTGAGCTTTTCATGGGTCAGCAGTTCGGAAAGGCCAAGCCCCATGCCGACAGCCCATTGGCGGTTCTGGTCGGGAATGAAGCGCTCGCCATCCAGTTTCGCGTCGGGATCGAAATCGCGGGGATCGATACCGTTTTCCTTGGCGAAGCGTGCCAGAAGACCGTCTTCCGAGCCGGTTCCGCTGTAGAGTTCGTGTTTGCGCAACGCTTCCTCGCGCGTCTCGCCGAGAATGACGACGAGGCCAGGAACGATGCGGATGCCGGAGGGATCGCGGCCGAAAGACACTGCGCGGTCACGGACCTTTTTGCCAAAGGCCTGGCCGGCGGGACGGGACAATATGTTGCAATAGATAATCTCGCCATGACGTGCCGCCAGATCGATGCCGCCCTCGGAAGCGCCCGCCTGGGCGATGACGGGGTGCCCCTGCGGTCCACGAGGGACGTTGAGCGGGCCTTTGACATGAAAATATTGCCCCTCGTGATCGATGGTCTCGGCCGTCGCCGCATCCCAGAAGCGGTCTTCCGATATCTCGCCTTCGCGGCGCGGATCCCAGCTCGACCAGAGCTTTTTCGCGACATCGAGAAATTCCGTGGCCTTGGCATATCGCTCATTGCGCGGCGGCAGCGGGTCGTTGCCGAAATTGGCGGCGACGTTCGGATTGAAGGAGGAGACGATGTTGACGATCAACCGGCCGCCCGTGACGATATCGATGGATTGCGTTCGTCTCGCAAAATTATAGGGCGAGTTATAGGTGGAGGACACGGTCGCCACGAACCCGATGTCCGGCACCTGTGCGGCAAGCGATGTGGAAAGGATGAGCGGATCGATGGTGTGAAATGGCCGGCTTGTCGGGTCGGTCAGCAATGCCGGGTGATCCGAAAGGAAAACGGCGTCGAACCGGCCTTTGTGAGCCAGTTCCGTCAGTCGCCGGTAATAGCCGATATCGTTGATATCGTGCCGGTCTCCGCTCCTGTATTTCCAGGCATTGGCGAGGTATCCGGTGGTATTGATGCCGACATTGAGATTGAGCCGGCGTTTGTTCGTGCTCATGCTGCCACTTTTTCTTTCAGGTCTGTTGGATTGCCGGCTTGCGGTTCCGACACAATTGCGGGGAAGCGTAACAGCCGGGGTTCCGGTCGCGAGTTAAAAATCCTTGCTGTCAGGAGAAGAAAAACTTCCCAGCCATGGCCGACGCTCCCAAGGAGAGGCTCACATCGCGTGCCGCTCTCCGCCGAAGTATCGCTCGAGAATGACGCCGTTTCCGAAAGGATATTTTACCGAAAGCACGAAGCCATGCTGATATGGAAACGAATTTCCTCAATGGCCTCTCAAATAGTACACTTTATCTATAGAAAATATTTTATGGCGTGTAGCGTGTCGTAGAGATCGCAATTGAGAGGACGAACGCCATGGCTGATGCGGCCCTTCGCCAGATAACCCACCCTGAAACTGTCTGGTACACGCGCTGCCCGGCACCCACGCCGCTTTCCATCGCGGCGCAGCTTGGCTGGATCGAGGAGAGTTTCGCCGGCCACGGCATTACTGTTTCCTCCATTCGCGATGCGGCGGATCCGGCCATTCGCCAAAGCCATTTCGATCACCGTCTGGACTGGTCATTCCGTCAGGGCGGTAATATTCCGCCTATCTGGGCAAAATCCGGCGGACGCCAGACGCGTCTTGTCGGGTTGACCAGGACCGACGAGTTTCAGGCGGTCATAGCGCTGCCAGCCAGTGGTATAACAAAGGGCGGCGAGCTGAAGGGCCGGCGCATCGGGCTGCCGAAACGACCGAAAGAAACCATCGACTTCCAGCGCGCCACATCGCTCAAGGGCATCGTGTCGGCACTGACCGTCTCCGGCCTTTCCGTGGCGGAGGTCGAGCTGGTCGATCTCACCGCAACCGAGCCGGTGCTCGGACCGGCTGACGACAGGTTCCATGGCCTGCGCCGACGGCTGCCCTATGGGGAGGAGATCGCGGCATTGCATCGCGGAAAGATCGATGCGTTTTTTGTCAAAGGGGCGGAGGGCGTTACCGTCGCCAATCTCATTGGCGCGCACGTCGTCGTGTCGACCGGGTTTCACCCCGATCCGAAAATCCGCATCAATAACGGCACGCCACGTCCTTTGACTGTAGATGCCACCTTTGCCGATGAAAGGCCCGATCTCGTCGCCGACCTCGTGGCCACGGTACAGCGGGTTGCCGGCTGGGCGAACGCCAATCCGGCGGAAGCGGTGCGTTTCATCGCCCGCGAGATCGGTGTCAGCGAGGAAGCGGTTATCGCCGCCAACGGGGCGGATGTGTACCGTAACCTGAGGCTCGATCTCGATCCGGCGGAGCTGGATGCGCTCAGCCACTTCAAGGATTTCCTGCTGGAATGGAAATTCATCCCTGACGATTTCGATGTGAACGACTGGGCCGATCCGCGCGCCCTTTCTTTACTGCAACAGGCTGCGGCGAAGTGAGGGCGTCATGACAGCAACCATTCTTGTAACGGGTGCAACCGGCAAGCTCGGCCAACGCGTCGTCAGCCGCCTTTTGCAGAAAGAGGCGAAGGTTAGGGTGCTGACCCGCCGGGGTGAGGACGCGCTCAAGCTTTGGGGCGACAGGGTGGATATTTCGGAGGGGAATTTCTCCGATCCGGCCAGCCTGAAAGAGGCCTCACGCGCAACAGACACTGTGTTCCTGCTTTCCCCAATCGGTGAAACGCTGGCGGCGGACCAGAAAGCGGTCATCGATGCCGCTCTCTCCGCCAGCGTATCGCGGATCGTGAAAATATCCGGCTCCGACTGGACCATCGCCAATGCCGCACGCTCCATCTCGGGTGCCGCCCATGCCGAGGTCGAAAAACATCTAGCCGGGAGCGGCATTGCGCATACGGTGCTGCGGCCGAATGCCTGGATGCAGGTGGCACTGGAACCCGTCGTCGCAGCACTACGCCACGGGGAGGATGTGACCACCCGTTTCGGCGATGCGGCCGTTTCCTTCATTGATGCCGACGATATAGCCGATGTGGCGGTTCACGCCTTGACTGCGAGCACGTCTGTTTCCGGCGCCTTGGTGCTAACCGGCGGTGAAGCCTTGACGGCACTGGAAATCGCCCGCATCGCGGCCCGTATCCTGCATCGGCCCGTTGGGATATCGCATCATTCCGCTTCCGTTTTTCCGCCGCATATCGGAGCTTTCGAACAGACGGCGATTGGTGAATTCGGCCAACTTATCCGCGAGGGCCTCGCGGCCTCCGTCAACGACAACATCGAGCGGATTACCGGTCGTCAGCCCCGCAGCGTGGAGGCCTATTTGCGCGCCCGGCTGGCAGCGACCACCCCACAGGGTAATCATTCCGAGGGAGGAAAGACATGGCGCTGACTGTTTCACTGCCTGAAGGTCCCGAACTGAAAAGCCCCACTGATTTCGAAGACAGCCCGCTCAGCCGCGCGGTGAAGCAGCCACTGATGCTGGGGCTGTTCCTCAATCTGCAGGACATCAACTTCTCCAGCCTGCCAACCAGCAATAGCTGGACCTTCGATTATAACGCGGAGCTGGTGAAGCGCGCGGAGGAGCTTGGTTTCGAAATCGCGTTCAGCCGCACGCAATGGCTGCCCAAGGGCGGTTATGACGGCGAATCCTCGCTCGACAGTTTCATCGCACTCGGCGCCATGGCGGCGGTCACCAAGAGCATTCTTCTGATCTCCACCATCCATGTGCTTTACGGTCCCCTGCATCCACTTCATCTCGCAAAATATGGCGCAACGCTGGATCATATCGCCAGGGGACGATGGGGCATCAACATCGTCACCGGCCATCGCGCCATAGAGCATGAAATGTTCGGCTGGCAGCGGATCGACCATGACAAGCGCTACGACATGGCGGGCGAGTTGTTCGATGTGCTTCATCGCCTGTGGGGAGAAACCGAAAACTTCTCCTACGAGGGCAAGCTTAACCCCTGGGCCATCAACAACGGCTGGATAACGCCGAAGCCCGCCTTTGGCCGCCCGCCGCTGGTGACGGCGACCGGCTCGCCAGCCGGTATCGATTTCGCCGCCCGCCATTCCGATCTGGTTTTCGTTACCTCGCCCGGCGGCGCGCATATCGACAGCGCGCTGGAAACGCTTCCCGATCATATCGCCACCATCAAGAACCGCGCCAAGGCCTATGGCCGTCAGGTGAAGACGCTCATCAATCCGATCATCGTCAGCCGCGATACGGAGAGGCAAGCGATCGCCTATGCCGACGCCATCGAGGCGGGAAAACCGCAGCCCGGCACCCGTGCCTTTGCGACCAACAATTACGACAGCGACGCCCATGCCTGGCGGGGTCGCGGCGATGCGCGCCACAAGCAGGGGCGCAATCTCGGCGGCAATATCGAAATCATCGGCTCGCCGGAGCAGGTCGTCGAGCAGCTTATCGGCTTGAAAAAGGCTGGCATCGATGGCGTGCAGCTGAATTTCTACGATTTCCGCGAAGATCTCGAATATTTCGCTGAGCGAATTCTGCCCTTGATGAAGGAGGCTGGCCTGAGGCTCTGACGCCTCTCCCGCCTCAGATTTCCAGTTCTGAAGCTTAGCACTTCGCAATCACAGAGATTGCGAGAACGATCTTTTTTGCCCTGAGGAGATACCGTGAATATTGCCATCGATCCCGTCAAAACGCCCGCGCCGAAAGTCATAGACCGGATCGGGACCTATGTTCCCGAACTCGTCTCCATCCGCCACGATCTGCACCAGCATCCTGAAATCGGTTTCGAAGAGGTGCGCACCTCCGGCATCGTCGCCGAGAAGCTCACCTCCTGGGGCATCGAGGTGCATCGCGGTTATGGCAAGACCGGCGTGGTCGGCGTGCTGCGTGGCCGTCATGCTGGCAACCGTTCAATCGGGTTGAGGGCGGATATGGATGCCCTGCCGATGCCGGAAGAAACAGGGCTGCCTTATGCATCGGTCTATCCCGGTAAGTTCCACGGCTGCGGGCATGATGTTCACACCACCATATTGCTTGGCACCGCCCGTTATCTGGCGGAAACCCGTGATTTTGCCGGCACGGTGATTTTCATTTTCCAGCCCGCCGAAGAAGGACTGGGTGGCGCACGCGCCATGATCGCCGATGGGTTGTTCAAGGATTTCCCCGTCGATGAAATTTACGGGCTGCACAATTCCTCCCATGCAGCACCCAACCATCTGAAGGTTTCGCCCGGTACCATTCTGGCAGGTGCCGATTTCTTCGATATCCGGCTGAAGGGCAGGGGCGCGCATGCGGCTCACCCGGATGTCTCGCGTGATCCGGTGCCGGCGACGGGTGAACTCATCCAGGCCTTGCAGACCATCGTCAGCCGCAATGTGCCGCCGACCGATCCGGCCGTCTTGTCGATCACCCGCATTGAGGCGGGATCTGCCTATAACGTCATCCCCGAAACGGCCTCGATTGCAGGCACGGTGCGGGCCTTCTCCGACAGCGTGCGCGAGACCATAAGGGGCCGAATCCGCACGATTTCCGATCACATTGCCGCCGCTTATGGGCTCACCGCCGAGGTGGATATTCGCGACATATTCTCGGTTCTGACCAATGACGACGCGTCGGTGGAGATTGTGGCCGGGGTGGCGCGCGAAGTTCTCGGAGACGAGCGCGTTTCCACTGAGCCCAGCCGCTTCATGGGCAGCGAGGATTTCGCCGACCTCCTGAAACATGCGCCCGGTGCGTTTTTCACCCTCGGTCATTCCGGCACCGTGCCGGCCCATAATCCCGGTTTCATTGTCGATGATGCCATCCTGCCGGTCGGCGCCACCTTGTTTGCCCGACTGGTCGAAACCCGGCTGAAGCCTGCCTGAAATTTGAAAACAAGCCTGCAAGAGGAAACATCCATGGATATTACAAGACGTAAGACATTGCTTTTGAGTGCTGCGCTAGGTGCGGCCATGCTGCTGCCATCCCTGCCGGTGCTGGCGGCGGAAACGCCGAAAAAGGGCGGTATTGTTACCCTTGCGGGTCTCGGTGAGCCGACGACGCTTGTGCCGCTTTCCGATTCCAATACGCGCACGCGCGCGATTTCCACCAAGATCCTGGAAGGGTTGGTGCGCTTCGACAGCGAGTTCAAGCCGCATCCGGTTCTCGCCGAAAGCTGGGAAACCTCCGCCGACGGGCTGCGCTACACCTTCAAGCTGCGCAAGGGCGTCAAATGGCATGATGGCAAGGATTTCACCGCACAGGATGTGAAATTTTCCCTGCTTGCCTTCAAGAAGGTGGGCCCACGCGGCCGTATCACTTTCGCCAATGTTGCCGATATCGAAACGCCCGATCCGCTGACGGCGGTAGTGGTGCTTTCCAAACCTGCGCCTTATCTTCTGCGGGCGCTGACCGGTGGCGAAACGCCCATTTTGCCGGCCCATGCCTATGCTTCGGAAAACTACAATGAGAGCCCGAACGGCAACGCGCCCGTTGGCACTGGCCCCTTTGTGTTTGAGGAATGGAAACGCGGCAGCTATGTGAAGCTCAGGAAGAACCCGAACTACTGGCAGGCCGATCTTCCCTATCTCGATGGCTTCGTGGCGCGGTTCGTCGCTGACGCGGCCTCCACCACCATCTCGGTGGAAACGGGCGAGGCGGATTATACCGCCGATGTCTCCTACAGCGATCTGGAGCGTTTGCGGCAGAATCCCAAGCTTTCGGTGGAGGTATATACCGACTCCTATCTCAATAACGCCGCCATATTCGAGTTCAATCTGGAGAACCCGATCCTCGCGAAAAAGGAGGTGCGGCACGCGCTGGCACATGCCATCGACCGCAATTTCATCAACGACGCGATCTTTTTCGGCACGGCGAAACCCGCCGGTTCGAACATTCCAGCGGTATTCACCGCCTATAATGACGAGAAGCCCTTTACCTATCCCTTCGATCTGGCCAAAGCGAATGAGCTGCTGGACAAGGCGGGGTATCCGAGGGGTGCGGATGGCACGCGTTTTTCGCTGCGGCTGGCCTTCCTGCCCTCCGACGTCTTCCGCAAAACCTCCGAATATCTACGCTCGTCCTTCGGCAAGCTCGGCGTGAAGGTGGATATCGTCGAAGGCGATCTCGCGACCTTCATCAAACGCGTCTATACGGAGCGCGGTTTTGACCTGACGGTGAACGGCATCAGCCGGTTGTTTGATCCGACAGCGGGCGTGCAGCGGCTCTACTGGTCCGATGGCATCAAGAAACCCGCGCCATACGTCAATGCCGCCCACTACAACAATCCCAGGGTGGATGATCTTTTCCGCGCCGCTGCGATTGAAGTGGATGAAACGAAACGGGCGGGGCAGTTCCACGATATCCAGAAAATCACCGGTGACGAATTGCCGAATTTCTCTATCGTCGCCCTGCCGACCGTCATTCTGCGCAACACCAGCCTGCAGTCTCTCGTCACCACCATCGACATTGCCTATGGCGATCTGTCGACGGCCTGGAAGAACGAGTGAGCGTTTTGCATATGGCAATAAAAAACCCGGCAATTTTGCCGGGTTTTTTATTGCTGAAAACGGCCCTCCGGCCTTTTTTCCACTATCGCGGGATAACGGCGTTTTCGGGAAAAACGTTGCCTTTGGAACAGGCCGGCAGGAACGGTGATGCCAATTATCGGAACTCTAAAAAAATCAATTTCTTCAATAATTTAGGGCGAAGGAATTCTTCGTTTTGCGGGAAGAATAGCTTTCTGGACCTCTGATTTCTCTGCCTGCACTGTGTCCATGAAATCTCACCCGCACACGATGGATGCCATGGCCAAGGATACGCTTTTTTTGATCGCCCCCGGTTTTGAAGACCCCAAGCACCCCGGTGTCCGGTTCGTCTGCCCGCATTGTAACCAGATCGAAGGCCTGCTTGCCGCCTTTCCGGACCTTGCCGCCGGGATCGATATCCACCGGGTCGGTTTTCAGCGTCCGCGCGAAGCGGTCATCGCCGTCGTGGGTGAGGAAAACCAGTCGTTGCCGCTGTTCGTCTTTACCGGCGATGCACCAGCCGATGCGACGACCAAAGGCGACACGCACTTCATTCAGGACACGAAACGCATTTTGCAAATCCTCGCCGAGCGTCACGGGTTCCCGCAACTGCACTGAGATGCCGCACCCCGCACATCGGATTTTTATCGGAGACAGACATGACCTTTTCCAGACGCCAGTTTCATAAAATTGCACTCGCCGCCGGCGCTTTCGTGGCCCTTCCCGGCGGTTCTTTCGCCGCTGCCGAAGAGCCGGTTTCGGGCGGCACGCTCAAGATCGTCTATTTTCCCGAGCCGACCCAGCTTGTGGCGATCAATACCAGCGCGGGCGGTCCGCAGTTCATTGGCTCGAAGATTTACGACGGGCTTTTGACGTACGATTACGAACTTTCGCCCAAGCCGAGCCTTGCCAAAGAATGGAGCGTTTCCGCCGACGGGCTGGAATATGTCTTTCATCTGCAGCCGAATGCGAAGTTCCATGACGGCAAGCCGGTGACATCGGCAGATGTGGAGTTCTCGATCCTGCGGCTGAAGGAAGCCCATCCGCGCGGCCGGGCGACTTTCTCGCATGTTGAAAGCGTCGATACTTCCGATCCGCTGGTCGCAAAGGTGAAGCTTTCCAAGCCGGCGCCGGGATTGATAACCGCGCTCGCCTCGTCGGAATCGCCTGTTGTGCCAAAGCACATCTTCGAGACCTTCAAGCCTACCGATAATCCAAAACCCGCCCAGATCATCGGCAGCGGTCCCTTCGTCCTGAAGGAATGGGTGCCGGGCAGCCATATTCTTCTGGAAAAGAATGCCGACTACTGGGACGCGTCAGGTCCTTATCTCGACCGCGTCATCATTCGCCTCATCAACGATGCGGGCGCTCGCGCGGCGGCGCTGGAAACCGGAGAGGGCGACATTGGCCCGAACCCTGTGGCGCTTGCCGATCTGGAACGACTGAAATCCATCCCGACGCTGAAGGTGGATGACCGCATCTACGCCTATGCCGGCCAGCAGAACCAGCTCGTCATCAACCTTGAGAACGAATATCTCAAGGAATTGAAGGTGAGGCAGGCCATTGCCCACGCGATCGACGTTCCGGCGCTGATCGATACCGTGCTTTACGGTTACGCCGTGCCATCGCCCACGCCGATCAGCCCCGGCCTTGCGAAGTTCCACAATCCGGATATCGGTTTTGCCAAATTCGACGTCGCGCTGGCGGAAAAGCTGCTGGATGAGGCGGGCTTTCCGCGCAAGGATGGCGGCAAGCGCTTCAAGCTCAGGGTCACCACCAACCCGTTCAACCCGCAGACCTATTCGGATTTCATAGCGCAGGCGCTTTCCAAGATCGGCATTGAGGCGGATATCCAGAAATTCGATTTCGGCACCTATGTGAAGGTCGTTTATACCGATCGCGCCTGGGACCTTTCGGTCGAATCCCTCTCCAATACCTTCGATCCGACGGCCGGCGTGCAGCGTGTCTACTGGAGCAAGAACTTCAAGATCGGCCTGCCGTTCTCAAACGCCAGCCACTACGCCAATCCGGAAGTGGACCGGTTGCTGGAAGCGGCCGCGGTGGAGCCGGATATCGAAAAGCGCGCAGCCTTCTTCAAGGAGTTTCAGGCCGTCGTCGCCAAGGATCTTCCCGTCATCAATCTCGTTTCGCCAATCCAGCCGGTCGTCGGCAGCGTCCGCATCAAGGATTACGCGACAGGGGCGGAGGGGCTCAGCGGCAATCTCGCCAAAGCGTGGGTGACGAAGGAGGCGTAAGCGCATCCTCACCTCTCGTTTAAAGCCGCGTCAAAGTTAAAAAGGGTTCATCGCCATGAGCAGAAAATCCGAGAAGCTGGTCCTCAATGCGTTCATCTATCCGGGTGGGCACCATGAAGCAGCCTGGCGCCACCCCGAGTCGGAGCCACTGCGCGTCACGGATATAAGGCTCTACCAGGATATCGCCCGCAAGGCCGAGGCGGCAAAGCTGGATGCCATTTTCTTTGCCGATGCGCCGGTGCTGGACGCCAATATCCGCTATGCCGCCCGGCACCGGCTGGAACCGATCACCATGCTGGCGGCCTTGGCGGCCGTCACCGAAAAGATCGGCTTCATTGCGACGGCCTCCACCACCTATTACGAGCCTTACAATCTAGCGCGGCTGTTCGCCTCGGTCGATCATATCAGCGGCGGCCGGGTCGGCTGGAACATCGTGACGACCTCGGCCGATGCGGCGGCCGGAAACTTCAATCTCCAGCAGCATCCGCCGCATGCCGACCGTTACCGGCAGGCGACTGAGTTCGTCGATGTGGTGACGAAGCTCTGGGACAGCTGGGAAGACGATGCCATCGTCGCCGACAAGGAGAGCGGTCTTTTCGCCGATACCGACCGCATCCATCCTGCCAATCACGAGGGCGAGTTCTACCGGGTGCGGGGCGCGCTTAACCTGCCACGCTCGCCGCAGGGCAGGCCGGTCTATGTGCAGGCCGGCTCTTCGGAGGACGGCCGTGGCTTTGCTGCCCGTTATGCCGAGGCAATCTTTACCGCGCATCAAACTCTGGAGAGTGCGCGGTCTTTTTATTCCGACATCAAGAGGCGCGTGGCGGCCACGGGGCGCAATCCCGCCCATGTGAAAATCCTGCCGGGAATCAGCCCCTTCATCGCCTCCACCGAAGAGGAGGCGCGAAAGCTCGAGGCGAGTTTCAACGATCTCATCCAGCCGGCCTTTTCGCTTGGGCAGTTGCAGCGCATTACAGGCATTGATCTCTCATCGACCGATCTCGATCAGCCGTTGCCGAAGGAGGCGGTGGAAGCGACGCGCGCGCAGGCGGATAGCAGCCGGCATCAATTGGTTCTCGATGTCATCGACCGGGAAAATCCGACGATCCGGCAATTGTTGCACCGGCTTGCCGGCGGGCGCGGCCACAAGGTGATTTCGGGAACGCCGGAACAGGTGGCAAACTGGATAGAGACCTGGTTCCGTGAAGGTGCTGCCGACGGCTTCAACATCATGCCGCCATGGCTGAATGGCGGGTTCGATATTTTCGTCGACGAGGTCGTGCCGATCCTCAAACAGCGCGGGCTGTTCCGCGAGGACTACGAGGGCGACACGCTGCGTGATCATTACGGCCTGCCCCGGCCGGAAAACATCCATACGACCAGGGAGTTGCAAAGGGAACGCGCCTGATGTGGGACGGGCGTGTTCAGGCGGCGGCTTCGAGTGAGCGTGTATCCTCGCGCAACAAGGCGAGTAGAGATGCGATTTCCGGCAGCCGCCGCCTGTCAGGACTGCTCAGAAGATGATACCGGCTGGCGGTCGGCTGAGGTGCGCCGAAAGGTGCAATCAGACGGCCGGTTCGAAGCTCTTCGGAAATGAGCGAGTGGCGCGCAAGGCCGATGCCGTGGCTGGACAAGAGTGCCTCTATCAGCGCGGTCTGACGCGAAAAGCGCGGTCCTGCTGCGGAAAGCCGAAGCGGAATGCGGCAGGCGCGCAGCCAGTTTGCCCATTCGAAGGCAGCATCGGTGCCGTTGCCGCGCAACATCGCAAAAGAGATATCCCGAAGCCGCTCGGGTTCACCACCAAGCTGGTAGCGGGTGGCAAAATCCGGGGTGCAGACGGCACTGACGGTGTCGGCAAAAAGCGGTTCGTGAATGAAACCGGGGATTTGTCCGTGGGTGGCGACGATCGCGCAATCGGCATCGAAATGCGTGAGGTCGATGGCGTCGCCCTCGAGAGATTCAATCGAGATATCTACGTCTCCAAGGGCTGGAACGATGGTTCCCAACCGCGGCGCCAGCCATCGGGCCGCAAAACAGCCTTCCGCCAGAACCTTCACCTGCCGCCGGCCGCCGGAGGCCATGAGATCGGAAAGGCTGCCGATCATCGTCTCGAAAGCGTCCGCAAGGCCGGGGTAAAGCGTGCTGCCGGCCTCGGTCAGCACCAGCTCGCCGCGCTGGCGGCTGAAGAGTGTTTGCCCGAGATGGGTTTCCAGAATGCGCACCTGCTGGCCGATTGCGGCAGTCGAGACATGCAGTTCTTCCGCCGCCCGCGAGAAGCTGGCGTGACGAGCGGCCACGACAAATGCGCGCAGGGCCGTCAGCGGCGGCAGCCGGGAAAGCGTCGGCAACCGGAAAGCCGCTCTTGCGACCGAAGGAGGGATGAATTCCGTTCTCATGGCCGTTTTCCCTTTATCGCTAGAATATCCGGCCTTCCCTGAGGTGCGTCGTGGTGCCGTTGAGATAATAGTCGCCGATGACACGCGCCTTGTGGGCAAGCGGATTGTGGTTGTAGACTGTGCGGATGTTGCGCCAGTGGCGGTCGAAATTCCGCTCGCTGGACGTCGCCGATCCGCCGCCGAGTTCGTAAAGGTTGGTGGCGACCGTTAGTGAAAGCTGCGATGCGATGATCTGGGTACGGGCGGTGGCGAGAGAACCTTCCAGCAAAGCCGCTTCTATCGCCTCTTCGTCGCCGCTGGAAAAGGCGGCGGCGGTCCTGTCGAGCGTTCTTGCCGCCTCGCGGATCAGCGTCTTGACGGCGAAGGCACCGGCGCTGATCTCGCCGAGCATCTTCTGCACAAAGGGGTCCTGATTGGCGGTTTCGGCGCTGCTGTGGAGCGTGGTGCGCGCCTGGCGCAGAACATAGTCGATGCCATCGTTGAGTGCACCCTGAACGGCACCGGCGGCAGAGGCAGCGAGGTGCAATTGTCGCATGGCCGAGCTGTGGCGCCCGATCTGGCTGCCGAGCTTGCGGGTCGTCAGTTCATGCGGGAGCACCTCGACATTTTCAAGCAAAACGCCGCCGCTTGCCGTCATGCGCTGGCCCATGCTGTCCCAGTCGTCGAGGATGGTGATCCCGGGCCGATCAAGCGGAATGAGGACGCCGATCGGCTGTTCGTCGTCGCCGACAGCGCTAAAGGTGCCGAAATCTGCGAAGGCGGTGCCGGTCGCATACCATTTGCGGCCGTTCAGACGATAACGGTCGCCATCGGCGCTGAGGCGCGTGGTGATTTCGCCGGGACGTTTGGTGCCCTGTTCCGTGCTGGCGCCCGCAAAGAGCTTGCCGGTGAGGACATTTTCGAGGTGCCGCCGATCCTCAAGCTCGATCGGTGTGAGAGCGAGGTTTTCTGTGAAATTGAAATGGCTGCGGAGTGCGTGCGGAATATTGCTGTCGGCTTCCCCGAGGATCATCAGGACTTCTATATAGTCCGCAATCGAGCCTCCCGGCCCGCCTTTGGCCTCGGGGATGCGCAGCGTGCCGATCTTGGCTTCTTTGATCAGGCCGAAGATTTCGAAGGGAAGTTCCCGCTGACGCTCACGGCGAGCGGCATCCTTGGCGGCAACAGCCGCAATGTCCCTGGCGCGGGCCAGAATGTCGTCTCGGCTCGGCACGCTGGAATTATCAGTGGTTGCGGTCTGTATTTTAGGATTGGACATTGCGGACTTTCCCTGAGCGGATGTGATGACCTGCGGCACGGTCGCGCCGCAGGCATTTTCTTCTGGACGATCAGGCGACCGCGCGCGGCTTGACGACCGGGCGGGGAGCCGGTTCGATATTGCGCGGCACGCGGCCTTCGACGGGATGGCTCGGATCGTTGAATCCGGGTGTCGAGGGATGGCCTGTCGTCACAAGGCTGTCGACCAGCGCCTCGTCTTCCGCATCGATCTTCACATCGAGGGCGCGGACGTAACCGTCCCAATGGTCTTCAGTGCGAGGGCCGGTAATCGCGGCGGTGACGAACTTGTTGTTCAGCACCCAGGCCAGCGCAAAATCCGCTGCCGAAACACCCTTTGATGCGGCGTGCGCCGCAACCTTCTGGGCGATTTCGACCGACTCGGGGCGCCATTCGGTTTCCAGAACCCGCTTGTCGCCACGGCCGACACGGGTATCTGCGCCCGGCTGCTCACCCGGCTGATATTTGCCGGTCAGCACGCCACGTGCCAGCGGCGAATAGGAAACGACGCCCAGCCCGTAATTATGTGCCGCGGGCAGCTGCTCGGCTTCGGCTGTGCGGTTGACGATGTTGTAGAGCGGCTGGCTGGCGATAGGCCGGTCGATGCCGAGCTGATCGGCCAAATGCGAAATTTCGGCGATGCGCCAGCCCCGGAAGTTGGAAACGCCGAAATAGCGCAGCTTGCCCGCACGGATGAGATCGGCAATGGCGCGTACCGGTTCTTCCAGCGGCGCGTCGAAGACGGCGCGGTGGAAATAGAGGATATCGATGTAGTCGGTGTTGAGACGGCGAAGCGAATTCTCGACGGTCTCGATCACCCATTTGCGCGAATGGCCGCCAAGGTTCGGACCCTTGGTGTGGGAATTGACGAATTTCGTTGCCAGAACCCAGTGATCGCGACTGGTCTTGATACCGCGACCAACGACTTCTTCCGACTTGCCGTCGTGATAGACATCGGCAGTGTCGATGAAGTTGATGCCCTGCTCGCGTGCCTTGTCGATGATGCGGAAGGCCACGTCATCCGGCGTCGGGCCTCCGAACATCATCGTGCCGAGGCTCAGCGGTGAAACTTTCAGCGCGCTGCGTCCGAGATAGCGATAGTCGACCATTATGGTTGCTCCTTCAGTTTATTGGGCATGGTGGCAAGCCACGGCGTGGTTCTTGCCGAAAAGGGTGTAATCCGGCGCTTTTTCGCGACAGAGATCGGTGGCGAGCGGGCAGCGGGTGTGAAACCGGCAGCCGGATGGCGGGTTGTGGGGGCTCGGCAGGTCGCCGGAAATGGGCGCTGCCTGCTTGCGGCGCGCGGGATCGGGAACGGCTGCGAGAAGCGCACGGGTATAGGGGTGTTTCGGCGAGGCCCAAAGCTCCGCGGTCGGCGCGCTTTCCACGATCTTGCCGAGATACATGACGAGAACGCGATCGGAAAAATAGCGTACGACCGAAAGGTCGTGGGATACGAAGAGATAGGACAACGAAAGCCGTTTCTTCATCTCCACCAGAAGGTTGAGGATCTGCGCCTGTATGGAAAGATCGAGCGCCGAGACAGGCTCGTCGCAAACGACCAGTTCCGGCTCGAGAACGAGCGCCCGGGCAATGCCGATGCGCTGGCGCTGGCCGCCGGAAAACTCGTGCGGATAGCGGTCGAGTGCATCCGGTGGCAGACCCACCTGCGCGACGATCGCCTCGACGATCTCCCGCTGTTGCGCCCTGTCGCCAATGCCGTGCACCTTCAACGGCCCGGTAAGGATGGTTCGCACCGTCTGGCGCGGATTGAGCGACGCGAATGGGTCCTGAAAGATCATCTGGATGCGGCGGCGGATGCCGCGCAGCTGCGACGACGACATCGCCGTGACATCGGCGCCCTTGAAGGTGATCCTGCCGGAAGTGGGCTCCACCAGCCGCATCAGCGACTTGCCGAGCGAGGATTTGCCGCAGCCTGATTCACCCACCAGCGCCACGGTCTCGCCCGCCTCGATGTCGAGCGACACATCGTCGACGGCGCGGACTGTTCCGCGTCCTCCCGAATAGTGGGTGGAGAGACTATGCACTGACAAGAGCGTCATCGGATACCTCTTGGGATGTGGGGGATACGAAGGGGCAGGCGGCGTAGCGACCTTCCGAGATCAGCCTCAGCGGCGGTACGAACTGCCCGCAGAAACCGCGGGCGCTCGGACAGCGTGGCCGGAAGGCGCAGCCGCGCTCGCCCGTAGCGGAAACGATTGAACCCGGAATTTCGATGAGTGGCCCGTCGCGATAATGCTGGCCGTCTTCGGCGCGCGGAGAGGCAGCCAGCAGGCCGCGCGTATAGGGGTGGTAAGGATTGGAGAAAACCGGTTCAGGCAATCCTTCTTCCACCTTGCGGCCGGCATACATGACCATCACCCGGTCGGCCCATTGCGCCACAATGCCAAGATCGTGGGTGATGAGGATGACGGCCATGTTGAGATCGCGGCGCAGATTGTCGAGCAGCTGCAGGATCTGCGCCTGTATCGTCACGTCGAGCGCGGTCGTCGCCTCGTCGGCGATCAGCAGTTTGGGATTGCAGGCAACGCCGATGGCGATCATGACGCGCTGGCGCATGCCGCCGGAAAGCTGGTGCGGATAATCGTCCACGCGGCGCCGGGCGTCGGGAATATTGACGAGGTCCAGAAGCTCGATGGCGCGTTTGCGCGCCTGGTGCCTGTCGATCCTTTCATGGATGCGCAGCACCTCGACGATCTGTTCGCCCACCGTCAGGACCGGGTTCAGCGACGTCATCGGTTCCTGAAAGATCATGCCGATATCGCGGCCGCGAATGCCGCGCCACTGCCGCTCGGAAAGCGGCAGCAGATCGCGGCCTTCGAGCAGAACACTCCCGCCGGTTTTTGCATGCGACGGCAACAGGCCGATCAGGCCGAGCGCAGTCAGCGATTTTCCCGAGCCGCTTTCGCCGACGATTGCAAGCATTTCGCCGGACTCCACATCGAAGCTGACGCCCTTGACCGGTTGGGCTGAGCCGAAGCTGACGGAAAGATCGTGGACTTCGATAAGTTTGCTCATCGGCGTTCCTCCGAAAAACGGGGGTTGAGCGCATCGTTGAGACCGTCGCTGATGAGGTTCAGCGAAATGACGGTGAAGACGATGGCGAGGCCGGGAAGGGCGGTCAGATACCAGGCGGTGCGAATGACGTCGCGTCCCGACCCGATCATCGAACCCCAGGAAACACGGTTGGGGTCGCCAAGTCCCATGAAGGAAAGGGCTGCTTCCATGAGGATCGCACCCGCCACCATGACGGAGGAGGTGACGATGATCGGCGGCAGGGCGTTGGGCAGGATTTCCTGAAACACGATACGCGCGTGGCCATAACCGAGGCTTCTTGCGGCAAGCACATAGTCCTTCTCGCGGATGGCGCGGAATTCGGCGCGGGTCAGGCGCGCAACAAGCGGCCAGGTAATGATGCCGATTGCCGAGGTTACCGTGGTGACCGAAGGCTGGGCAATGGCGACGAGCACCACCAGCAGCACGAAGTTCGGCAATGTCTGGAAGATTTCGATGATCTTCACGAGAATATCGTCGATGACGCCACCGAAATAACCGGCGAAAGCACCGATTGTTATGCCGATCGTCAGCCCGATCAGGGTGGCGACGACACCGACGGTGAGCGAGATGCGTGCGCCATGCACGATGCCTGCCAGCACATCACGACCCATGGAATCGGTGCCGAGCGGATAGGCTGGGTTCTGGCCGGGCCAGAGGAAGGGGCGGGCAACCATTTCCAGCGGATCGCCCGGATAGATCAGTGGGGCCGTGACAGCAGCGATGAGGACGGTGGCAAGAAACAGCAGCCCAACGATGGCGTTGGGATTGGTCAGGAAAATCTTCAGTTCCCGCCGCAAGCCGCGCCGCGGCACGGAGACGGAGCGGGCTGAAAGCGCGTCCGGCGCATGGATATAGGGCCAGACCTTTTCTTCAGGTTTTTTAGGTTTGGGATTGCTCTCTTCGGCACTGAGTTCGGCCGCGTCGAGAACTGCTGATGTCTGGGAGGAATTCATCGGCTTTCTCCGATGCGGGGGTCGAGCCATGCCTGCAACAGGTCCACGGCGGCATTGACAATGATGACGACAAGGGAAGAGAGAAGCAGAATGCCGAGTAGCACGCTGAAATCGCGGGCCATGACGGCCTCGAAAGCAAGACGGCCAAGGCCTGGCCAGCTGAAGACGGTCTCGACCACGACCGCACCGCCCAGCAGGCCACCAATATGCATACCGGCCATGGTGGTGATCGGGATAAGTGCGTTGCGCAGAATATGGCGTGTGGTGAGCCGGAAGGGTGAAACGCCTTTTGCCCGTGCCGTGCGCACATAGTCCTGGGATTTGACTTCCAGCATCGCCGCGCGGGTGAGGCGGGCATAAATCGCCAGAAAATAAAGCGCCAGCGAAAGGGCGGGGAGAACGATATAGCGCAGCCTGTCCAGAAAAGCGTCGAGGCCGGTGAGGCTGCTGCCGATGGTGCTGTCGCCGCCAGACGGAAGCCAGCCGAGCTTGACCGAGAACGTGAGGATAAGCATCAGGCCGATCCAGAAGCCCGGCACGGAATAAAAGATTAGCGAGCCAATCGAAATGATCCGGTCCGGCAGCTTGCCGGAAAAGAGCGCCATGATGGAGCCGAGGAAAACGCCGACGAAAATCGCAATGCCAAGTGCTGCTCCCATCAGCGCCAGCGTGCCGGGCAATCGCTGGCCGATAAGATCGGCGACCGGCATGCCGTAGCGGGGTGAAAAGCCGAGGCTGAACTGGGCCAGATTGCCGAGATAGTTCATGAGCTGATGGACGACCGGCAGGTCGAGCCCGAAGCGTGAGCGAATTTCGGCCATGGTCTCGACGGTCGCCGAACCCGCTTCCGCGGCCAGCACGTCAGCCGCATCACCAGGCGCCAGCTGCAGCAGGAAGAAGTTCAGGATGACGATACCGAGAACCGTCGGGACGGCCTGAATGGCCACCCGCCTTGCCTGCGATAAAATCCGTTTCGAATTCGACATCGGCTCCAGTCCATTCGCTTGAAAACATGAAATCGGCCCGTAAAGGCGTTGGTATTAGTTGACTAATTTTATGGAATTTGTCAAAGAGTAATAGAATTATTTTCTGATATTTACGGAAAAATGCGCCATAAAGAAAAGATAATTCCTATTTATGAGAATGGTTGGTGCTTCATGCCAATCTCACTCTCGTCTGCGGAACAAACTTCTTCCCAAGCGCGGCCGTTCAGTTTTGCCGGTTTTTCGCCGGTTCAATTAAGGAGAGGTATCGCATGACTGTTTTCAACCAGACGACGCGCCGCGGATTTCTGCTGGCGTCGGTGGCTCTTGGCGTGGTGTCGTTGCCGGGGCTGAAGCTCAACGCGGCGGAGCCGGCAAGCGGTGGCACAGCCACCCTACTCATCTCATCGGAGCCGCCGGTTCTGACGACGATCGCGCACACGGCCTATAATTCCGTCTACATATCGCCCAAGGTCACTGAAGGGCTGCTGACCTATGATTTCGACCTCAATCCCAAGCCGCTCCTGGCCAAATCGTGGGATGTCAGCGGCGATGGCCTGCGTTACACCTTCAATCTGAGACCCGGTGTAAAATGGCATGACGGCAAGCCTTTCACATCTGCCGATGTGGCGTTCTCCATCAACACCATCAAGGAAGTGCATCCGCGCGGGCGCAATACCTTCCTGAACCTCACCAGTGTCGAGACCCCGGATGATCTGACGGCCGTGCTGGTTCTTTCCAAGCCTGCGCCGTATCTGATAACGGCGCTTGCCGCTGCTGAAACGCCTATCGTGCCCAAGCATCTTTATGAAGGTACGAAAGTTACCGAAAATCCCATCAATCTCGCGCCTGTTGGTACCGGCCCGTTCAAGTTCAAGGAATGGGTGCGCGGCAGCCATATCGTTTTTGAGCGCAATGCCGATTACTGGGATGCGCCGCGCCCCTATCTCGACAAGCTGATTGTTCGCTTCATTCCAGATGCGTCGGCCCGTGCCATCGCAATCGAAACCGGTGAGATCGATCTCGCTCCGAGCACCCCGGTCGCCTATAGCGATCTCGACCGCCTGAAGGAGCTACCGAGCCTCGGCTTCGAGACCAATGGCTATCAATATACCAATTCGATCAGCCGCGTTGAGTTCAACCTCGAAAAGGATGTGTTCAAGGACGTCCGCGTCCGCCGTGCCTTCGCGCATGTGATCGACCGCAAAGTCATCTTCAACACGGTCAATTATGGCTATGGCGCGACAATCACCGGCCCGATCAATCCGAAGCTGACGAAATGGTTTGTCGAGGATCTGAAGACCTATCCGATCGATCTGAAGGCGGCCGAAGCGCTGCTGGACGAGGCGGGATACAAGCGCGGCGCGGATGGCATCCGTTTCAAGCTCAATCTGGACTATGTGCCGAGCACCGAGGCCTATCCGCGTGGCGCGGACTATATTCGCCAGGCGCTGGCGAAGGTCGGTGTGGATGTGACGGTGCGGACGCAGGATTTCGCCACCTATACCAAGCGCATCTACACGGATCGCGATTTCGATTTTGCCTATGAGGGCATGAGCAATCTCTTCGACCCGACCGTCGGTGTGCAGCGGCTATACTGGTCGAAAAACTTCAAGAAGGGCGTGCCCTTCTCAAATGGCGCCGCCTACAGCAACCCCAAGGTGGATGCGCTGCTGGAAGCTGCCGCTGTCGAGATCGATCCGGACAAGCGCGTCGCGCAATGGAAGGAAATACAGCAGATCCTCGTCGATGACGTTCCTGCCATCGATATCGTTGCTGCACCTGAAATCACCATCTTCAACAAGCGCATTGCCGATCACACTATCGGTGCAGAAGGCGTCGCGGGCAGCCTGGCCTTCGCGCATATCGCGGCATCCTGATCGTCTCGCCAGCCCCTGCCCGCCGTTTGCGGCGGGCAGGGACATCTCCCTTTCGTCGACGGGCACCGCAGCATCGCTTTCTGGTGTCATCGTTTTCATCGAGGCCAAAGCCATGAGCACGACACTTTCTGAAATCTGGTACACACGTTGCCCGGTGCCCACGCCCGTGGGGCTTGCGGCGCAGCTCGGTTATCTCGCACAGACCTTCGAGGATGTCGGCATATCGCTGAAATCCATCATCGATTCGCCGGATCGCTCCGTCCGGCAGAGCCATTTCAACCACACGCTGGAATGGTCCTTCCGCCACGGCGGTAATGTGCCCCCTATCCGCGCCCGCTCGGAAGGGCGCAATACGCGTCTTATCGGCATTACCTGGACCGATGAGTTCCAGGCGATCATCACCCTTCCGGAAACCGGTATCCGCTCGCTTGCCGATCTCGTCGGCCGCCGTTTCGGTGTGCCGCGCAGACCTGATGGGATTGTCGATTTCATGCGAGCGACAGCATTGAAGGGCATCGTTTCGGCGCTTTCGCTGGAGGGGCTGAGGGTCGAGGATATCGAGCTGAAGGATATCGTGATCAAGGATTCCGTGCTGGCGACACAGGAGGGACCATCCCTTTTCGGCCTGAAGCGGCGACAATCCTTCGGTGAGGAGATCATCGCGCTGTTGCGGGGTGAGGTCGATGCGATTTTCGTCAAGGGTACTGCCGGTATCGCCGCCGCGAACCTGATCGGCGCCGTGCAGGTGGCGGAATTCGGTTTTCACCCCGACCCGAAGATACGTATCAACTCCGGCTCTCCCCGCGTGCTGACCGTCGACGGTCGGCTTGCCGATGAGCGCCCCGATCTGGTGGAGCGGCTGGTTGCCGCCATTGCCAAAGCCTCGCTCTGGGCAGAGCAGCATCCGGAAGAGACCCGCCGTTTTATCGCGCGCGAGGCGGGTGCGACCGAAGAGCAGGTTCTGGCCGCCAACGGCCCGGATGTCCACCGCCATCTAGGTCTTGGCCTTGATGCAGACCTCGTCGCCGCCGTCGGCCATTACAAGAATTTCCTGCATCAATGGGGTTTCCTTGAAAACGACTTCGATCTCGCTGCGTGGATCGATGACCGTTTTGTCACGGCCAGTGAAAGGGCGGTGGCATGAGCGGCGCTTTATCCGCCGTTCCGAGCTCGGAGCAGCACTTGAATCCCGTCGCCATCGCAACCGCGCTAGCCGAAGATTTCAGCCTGACTGCGGCGGAGTATGACAAAAGCGGCGAATTCGCTGCCGGTAATTTCGAGGCGCTTTTCAAGTCTGGCCTGCTTGGTCTCGTGACGGCTGAAAAGGACGGTGGCTGGGGGGAGGGCATGGAAACCGCGCATGCCGTCATCGCCGCCATTGCCAAGGGTGATCCGTCAACCGCCCTCATCCTTGCCATGCATTACAGCGTTCATGCTGCCATCCGGCGCGGCAGGTGGCCGGCAGATCTCGCGGCAAAAGTGCTGGCCGCCAATAACAGGGAGCGGGCGCTTCTGAACAATGCGCAGGCAGAGCCGGGGATCGGTTCCCCGGCCCATGGCGGACTGCCGGAAACGACGGCGCGGATCGAGGGCGATTTCTGGGTGGTCAATGGCCGCAAGAGCTTCGTCACCGGCCTGCCGGGTCTGAAATGGGCGATTGTACTTGCCGTCACGACGGAAGAGGCGCCGCGTCTGATCCAGCTTCTGGTCCCGCTCGATGCGCCGGGCATCGGCCGGGAAAAGGCATGGGAAGCGACAGGAATGTATGCCACCGCCAGCGACGATCTCCTGCTTGAGAATGTGAGGGTGCCGCTCGCCGATATCGTTGCCGAACAGCCGGCGGACGAGCCGTTGCGGCGGGATGAGGCGGACGGTTACAATTTCTTCGTGCTGCTGGCCTCCGTCTATCACGGTGTCGCGCTTTCGGCGCGTGACGCCCTCTTGCGCCATCTGACAGGCCATGTTCCGGCAAGCCTCGGCGCGCCGCTGTCATCCATTCCGCGCATTCAGGAAGGTGTGGGCGAGATCGAGGTACTTCTTGCGGCCAACAGGCGTCTGCTCCGCTCCGTCGCGCGTGATATCGATGCGGGTGAGAGGGTAGGCACGGATGCGCTCGCCGTTCGTCATGTGGTGATCGACAATGCGCTGGCAGTGACGGATCTGGCGCTGGAGCTTGGCGGCAATCGCGGCCTTCGCCGGGACTATAATCTCGAGCGGCATCACCGCGACGCCATAACGGCAAGGGCGCATGCGCCGCAAAGCCACATGATCCGAACTATCCTCGGCCGTCAGAGCATCAAGGCTGTTGGCGGCTGACCGTAGAAGACATGGGCGGCTTTGTTTGGCAGGCCGCCCATGTTGACGCCGCCCGCATCAGTCCCGGAGTAGCGGCAACAGCTTGTTGCCCTGCCGTTCAATTTCCTGAAGATAGGGCGTGTCGGAAAGCACGAAATGGGTGATGCCAAGCGCGCGGTATTTGCGCAGCGACGCGGCGACGTCTTCCGCCGAACCGACGAGCCATGTCGTTGCGGCACCGCCTCCGCCAAATTTGCCGGGTGCGGTATAAAGATTGTCGTCCAGCACATCGCTCTGCGTGTGCAGATCCAGCAGGCGGCGCTGGCCGACCGCGACACCTTGCAGATGATCGTTCCAGCGCACGCCATTGTTCGCAGCCATCTCCGCCACCTTTGCTTCCGCATCGCGCCAAGCCTCAGCCGCGGTTTCGCGCACTAGCGTGGTGATCCGCAGACCGAATTGCAGCGGCGGCAGGTCACGGCCGAGGGTCTCACTGAAATGTCTGAGACGTTCGATCCTTTCGCGCACGCCGGCGAGCGGTTCGCCCCAGAAGAGCTGGACATCGGCTTCAGTTGCGGCAACCTGTTCGGCGGCCTCGGACGCGCCGCCGAAATAAAGTTTGGGATGTGGCCGGCCGGCACTCTCGCTGATGCGCGGCGAGACGGTGGAGTTCTTGACCCGGAAATGGTCGCCATTGAAAGTGACGTTTTCCTCAGTCCAGAGCCGCCGCACCAGCCGCATGAACTCCTTCGTGCGCGCATAACGCTGCGCCTGATCGCCTTCTTCGTCGCCATAGGCCGCAAGCTCGTCCCGGCCGGAAACGACATTGATTCGTACCCGGCCACCAGAAAGCTGATCGAGCGTGGCGGCGGCCGATGCGAGATTGGCCGGCTTCCAGTAGCCGGGGCGGATGGCGATCAGTGGCTCGAAAGTGGTGGTACGCGCGGTAAGCGACGCCGCAACCGTAAAGGTATCCGGACGCCCCCAGCCGGTGCCGATCAACGCGCCCTTCCAGCCATGGTTTTCCAGCGCCCTGGCATGGGTAGTTAAAGTATCGAGGCTGTTGTGGTTTTCGCTGACGGCGTCGCCCCGATGTCCGGGTTTGACGTCATTGGGGATGTACCAGAGAAATTCGCTCGTGCTGCTCACATTATCCGCCTGAATTTTCGCTTTATGTCGCGGTGGAATGGCCCTGCCGAGGCTCGGCATTTGCCATTTTGGGGTTCGGGAGGTTGAGGTCTCCGACAGTGCGAGAATGACAAACCGGCGGCGGCACGGCCAAGCAGCGGCGTTTCTTTTGGAATGCGGCAGAGGAAAAGCTTTCCGCGCGGTTTGCTCGATTAGAACATATTTTCTATGGAAAATATTTTAGGCAATGATTCCACATGCGCAGTGCCAAGGCTGCTGCCGAGAACGTATTTTTTGCCGCAACGGAATTGTCTGGATCGATTTTTCTCGAGTTCGGAAAAGCTGAGCAAGGCAATAGTCGACTAAAATTGCGAAATTCACCATTCTTGGCACACCCCGCCCGCAAACCACGGAGTAGGCATGTGTACCACCTTGATTGTCCCCGGCCTCAACGGTTCGGATGAGGGGCATTGGCAGCGGCACTGGCTGCTGGAAGATTCGGAGGCGCAGCTGGTCGATCAGCAGAATTGGGAATGCCCGGTTCTTGAAGACTGGCTTGAGCGTCTGGAAGCGGCGCTCGCCGCAACCGAAAGCGCCTATATTGTCGCCCACAGCCTGGGTTGCCTGCTCGTCGCCAATATGGCGACACGACCCGTGGCCAGCAAAATCAGGGGTGCGCTTCTGGTAGCGCCCGCCCATCTCGACAGAGTGGAGGCAATGCATCCATGCATCGTCCGCTTCGGCGCATTTCCTCGGTCGCCGCTCACCTTCCCCAGTCTCGTCGTAGGTAGCATGAACGACCCCTATATGAATCCAGACGAGTTAGCCCGCACCGCTGCTGACTGGGGAAGCGATATCGTCAATCTCGGCTCCGTTGGACACATCAATATTGCCGCCGGTTTCGGCCGGTGGTCCGAGGGCTATGCTCTTTTCGCACGCCTGAAAGCAGCGTCCGAAATCAAGGCCAGCAGATCGAGGAAGCGCGGATCACCCGTTCTGCACGGTGCGCTGCTGCAGGGTGATGCCGGCGCTCTATAGTCTTTTCGTCCCAAGTCCGTGCTTTGAGCGGCCATCGTGTCGACGCCATTGCGATGACCCCTTTATTGGTGGTTCGAAACGGAATTTTTCCCGCTGCCGCAACCTTAGTCCACGTTTGCCGGCAATCCGCCAATTATAGAATAGTAATTTTATGGAAAATATTGACCAATCTGGGCGCTCGCCGGAGGATAGAGCGAATTGACCAAAGGAGGCGCACATGCCGCAGGGACTTCATGCGTTTACTGTCGATCTGTTCGGTCTGGCCAGGCGTAGGCCGCGAGGGGATGATCAGGGCAGGCTCCAGCCGCTGGATCATTCCGGTCGTATCAAGCGGGAAAAGAGCGATCTCGACCTTGAGCGGGAAGAGATTTACGAAATGAATTTTGCGATGCTCGGACTTTATCCGGTCCTCTGACACAGGGAGGCGAAAGGTTTGTTTTCGCTTCCCAGACCCATTTCCCAGCGGAGATAAACTCTCCTTGCGGCACGGAAATTGGAACAAAATTTCTTAAACGCGGCGGGGAATTGGCTACCCTTTTAGTACCCAGCCGAATTGCCCGATGGGCGGATTGCAAAGGACCTGTCGATGAGCACAGCTGACAAACCACTCGATTTTCTGTGGTTCATACCCACCTCAGGCGACGGCAGCTATCTTGGCTCCGACGATCTGTCACGACCCGCCGATCCCGGCTATTTTCGGGAAATAGCGCAGGCTGCGGATCGGCTCGGTTATTCCGGGGTGCTTATTCCCACCGGCGTCGCGTGCGAGGAATCCTTCATCCTCGCGGCCAATCTCGCCGCCTATACCGAGAAACTGAAATTCCTCGTCGCCATCCGTCCGGGCGTTGCCTCGCCGGCCTATTATGCGCGGCTGGCCTCCACGCTGGACCGTGTTTCCCATGGTCGGCTGCTTCTCAACATCGTCGTTGGCGGCAGCGCGCAGGAGCTGGCTGGTGATGGCATCTTCCTGCCGCACGACGAGCGTTACGACCACGCTGACGAGTTCTTCCAGGTGTTCAATTCGTTGATCGAAACTGGCAAGGGAGATCTCGATGGCAAATATATCAAGGCACAGGGTGCCAGGCTCGGCCTGCCACCGGTGCAGGAACCGCGTCCGCCGCTTTATTTCGGCGGCTCCTCCGATGCCGGGATCGAGTTCTCGGCCGGTATCACCGACAAATATCTGACCTGGGGTGAGCCGCCGGCACAGGTGGCGGAAAAAATCGCCAAGGTTCGCGCCGCCGCAGCGAAAAAGGGGCGAGAAGTGACATTCGGCATTCGCCTGCATTTCATCGTGCGCGAAACCGATGAGGAGGCCTGGGCCGATGCGGACAAACTGATTTCCAAGCTTTCCGACGAAACCATCGCTTCCGCTCAGGAGGCCTTCTTAAAGGCGTCGGATTCGGTCGGTCAGGCAAGGATGCGGGCGCTGCATAATGGCCGGCGTGACCAGCTTGAAGTCTCTCCGAACTTGTGGGCGGGAATCGGTCTTGTCCGCTCTGGCGCCGGCACCGCGCTGGTGGGTTCGCCGAAGACAGTTGCGGCGCGGCTGCGGGAGTATCAGGCGCTGGGCATCGATACCGTCATCGCATCGGGCTATCCGCATCTGGAGGAAGCCTACCGTCTATCCGAATTGCTGTTTCCGGAAATCGGGCTTGATGGGCCACGTAATCAGATCCGTTCGTCTTTCGGCACGAAACAGGTTTTCGGCGGCGGCGGCCACGGCGGTAACGTCAAGCTGGTATCCGGCTCGTGATCAATCGCCGGAAGGCAGGCGGCCCTGTCTTCCGGTTAGCCTTTCCCATGGGCGTCATTCGGCGGAGCGTTCACGGGAGAGCGGCATATAAAACATTATTTCCATAGAATATAAGTATTATGGAAAACGATGTCTATTTCACGCCCCGCCGCCGCTGCTAACTATTGAGCAACAAGCTGTTTTCAGGAGCGATCGATGACATTGCAATATGCGGCCAAGGATCAACAATTCATCAATCTCCGCGATCCCGTCTCTGGCAAGGCGCCGGATGCCGATAGCCTTAAGGCGGCGCTCAGGACGCTGGGCGGCGGTGTCAGCGTCATTACGGCGGGCGAGGGTGATGCGCGCACGGGTGCTACGGTAACATCCGCCACCGCCCTGTCGGTCGATCCTCCAAGAATTCTGGTTGCGCTCAACCGCTCCTCCTCCACATGGCCTGTGGTGCAGCGCTTCGGCCATCTGGCGGTGAATATTATCGGCCCGAACCATCAGTTCATCGCCAACCAGTTTGCCGGTGTTGGCGGTCTGAAAGGTGTGGACCGTTATCGCGGCGCGGAATGGACCCGTCTGGCGAGCGGTGCGCCCATCCTCGAGGACGCCGTTGCCGCGATCGATTGCACCATCGAGGAGGCGATCGAGCGCCACAGCCACGTCATCATCATCGGCAAGGTGGAGGCGATCCGCATCGGATCGGGTCACTCGCTGGTCTATCAAAACGGCCGTTATCATTCGCTGGACTGAGCTCCGGCCTGTCCGGCGCTTTCACTGGGTCATTCTTTGAGGGAGTTGAGCATGGGATCTGTCACGCCGCTCGGCGAAAGAATTCGTTTCGTGTCCCCGCGTCTCGGCGCGGATGGGGATGTACTGACCGTTGCCCGGACGATTGCCGAAAAATGCGCGGTGGAAAGTGCCGCACAAATCCACGCGCGGATTGCCCGTTCCGGCCTTCTCGCCCTCTCCGTTCCAAACGATCTGGGCGGGGCGGACATCACAAACGACGTTCTCTCGCAAGCTCTCTCGATTATTTCCGCGGCGGATGCGGAGGCGGCGCATGCGCTTGCCGAACACTTCACGGCGCTTGAATTCATCAGGAACGCCGGTAGCGAAGAGCAGCGCAAGACCCTCTTCGCCCGCCTCGATCTTGGCGAGACTTTTGCGCTTGCCTCATCTGACGCCGGCGTGGATCAGGCGGTTCTGTTGACTGGCGACGACTATGGCTTGCGGCTACCCGCTGACATTGTCCGATCTGTTACCTCAGATGCAGACTGGATCGTTGTCCCGGCAGTCAACGCGGCAGGGCAGGCCGTGCTTGTCGTTCTGCGCAATCGCCCGGATACATCATGGGACGGCCTGCTGCGCGCCGATCAGGTCGCGTTTCTTGCGCAGGGCGCTGGAAATCTGGCAGCCTCCGTCTTCACCCTTCTGAAGGCCGCCGTGGCTCTGGGTGAGAAACAGCGTGAGCTTTCAGCGTTGCTGATTGACAGATTGGCCGAGGAAGGTGATGCGCGCCCCCTTATCGGCGAAATATTTCTCGCAATCGAATTGCTGAAGGCACAGATTTCCCGCCTCGCTGCCAATATCGATGCGGCGCAGGTGGGGGCGGAAAGCGTGACCTTTCGCTCTGTCCGCAACAATGCCATCACGCTGGAAATTCTAATGGCCCGTCTCGGCCTTATCGATGGCGCAAGCGAATCCGGGCTGATTGCGACCCTGGGAGACGATCTGCGCCGGCAGTAAACGGCGCTTATTCGCCTGCCGGAATAAATTGCGCGTCTTGTCCGCCTTTTGCCACGAATTGTGCGAGCGTCATATTGTCCAGGATTGTTGCGATGGCGTCCCGCACGTCCGTCATCGAAACCCTGACCTGACAGGTCTCGGGATCGTCGCAGTCGTCGCAGGCTTCAAAAGCGGTGCGGCTGGCACAGCGTATGGGGGCCAAGGGCCCGTCCAGCGTTCGGATGACCTGCCCGATCATGATTTCCGATGGCATTTTCGACAGCGAATAACCGCCATTCGGTCCCTTCTTGGAACGCAGAATGCCGCTGTTGCGCAGTTCCAGAAGAATAGTATCCAGAAATTTTTTCGGAATATTGTTGCGGGTTGCAATCTCGGTCACAAAGGCGGTCTCGCCCTGGGGCAACCGCGCCAGATCGACAAGAGCCTTCAGTCCGTATTTGCCTTTTTTGGTCAACATCGCATGATCCGCAAAGAGGGCCAGCACCTTCTGAGTGCCGGGTTATGGTGTTCTCAACTTACTAAGTAGTTTTTACCGAATTCCCGCGCAAGTCCGTTTCGTCCCGGCTCGATGCACAAAGCGGCTTTACACCATCGTTTTTCGCCCTGTTTCCTCATCGTTTCGGATTGCTTTGCCAAAGACGCCTGCCGAAACCATAGCGGGAAACAATATTTTCTCTGATCGCGTCGCAACGTGGAACGAACGTCCTTTATTACTATATAAAATCAGTAGACAAAGTATGCATCAAAAGACGTGCGAGGTGATGATGTATACTCTCAGTTTGCTGGACAAGAGCCCTGTTCCAACGGGTGAGAACGCGGCAAGCGCGTTCCGCGACACGATCAATCTCGCCAAACGCGCCGAAGAACTGGGCTATCGCCGATTCTGGGTGGCAGAACATCACAATTCGCCGGAGCTTGCCGGTTCCGCGCCGGAAGCGCTGGTTGCATGGATTCTGGCGAAGACCTCTCGTATCCGCGTCGGCTCGGGCGGCGTGATGCTGCAGCATTACAGCCCCTACAAGGTCGCCGAGGTTTTCAACGTGTTGTCGTCGCTCGCCCCCGGTCGGGTCGATCTCGGCGTCGGCAAGACACCGGGCGGGCTGCCGCTTGCGACGTCTGCCCTACAGCAGGCCTATGATCCCGCCCGCAAGCCGGATTTCGAAACGGCTTTTGGTGAGCTTACCACATTTCTCTCCGGTGCCGCGCCGCAGGGGCATGCGCAGGCCGGGTTGCAGGCAACACCGGTGCCGCCGGTTGCGGTGGAACGGTTTCTGCTCGGTGCCAGCCCGGAAAGCGCAAGGCTTGCAGCTTCCAGAGGATGGAATTTCGTCTTTGCCGGCCACCTCAATGGTGATCCGGAGGTTCTTCGCAGCAGCCTGTCGGCTTTCCGTGAGGAGAGCGGCGGCAGGGCGCCGATCCTTGCCCTCTCCGTCTTTGCCGCCAGTGATCCCGACCACGCGGCGCGGCAGGTGGAAGGTCAGCGCATCTACCGGGTGTTCCTGAGCGACGGCAAGGCGTTCAACCTTGGCCGCCGTGAACAGGCGGAAGAATTTGCCCGCCAGTCCGGCGATACCGATTATCGCATCGAGGAGCGTAAGCCCAACGTCCTGCATGGCGGGCCGGACGATATTCACAAGGCGCTGCGCGCGCTTTCCGATGAGCACGGTATCGAGGAATTCATCGTGGAACCGCCGCATGTGGGGGCCGATCAGAGGCTCGCCTCGATCGAATTGCTGGCCACACACCGCCTTTCCAGGGCCGCGTGAACTTGTCCTCAGGAGGAAATGACATGACGAAAAAGACAATCCGTTTCGGCATCATGCTCCAGGGCCCCGGCGGGCACATGAACGCCTGGCGGCACCCGAAAAGCCCTGTTGATGCCAGCGTCAACTTCGATTTCTTCAGGAAGAACGCGCTGAAGGCAGAAGCCGCCGGCATCGCCTTCGCCTTCGTTGCCGACGGGCTTTACATCAACGACAAGTCCATCCCGCACTTCCTCAACCGGTTCGAGCCTTTGACCATCCTTTCGGCGCTCGCCTCCGTCACCTCGAAGATCGGTCTTGCCGGCACGGTTTCGACCTCCTACAGCGAGCCCTTCACCATCGCGCGCCAGTTCGCCTCGCTCGATCTTCTGAGCGGTGGCAGGGCCGGCTGGAATGCAGTGACGACGCCACTCGAAGGTACGGCGAAAAACTACAGCCGCAACCATCCCGAACATGCGCTGCGCTACGAGATCGCCGATGAATATCTGGAGGTGATCAAGGGCCTGTGGGACAGCTGGGACGACGATGCCTTCGTGCGTAACCGCGAGACAGGACAGTTCTTCGACAGGCAAAAACTCCACACGCTCGGCCACAAGGGTCGCTTCTTCCAGGTGGAAGGTCCGCTGAACATCCAGCGTTCGCCGCAGGGGCAGCCGGTGATTTTCCAGGCGGGGTCTTCGGATGCCGGTATCGGGCTTGCGGGTAAACATGCCGACGCCGTTTTTACTAATTCTGCATCGCTCGAGGAAAACCAGACATTCCTCAAGCGCGTGAAGCAGAGTGCTGTCGCGCAGGGCAGGTCCGCTGCCGACGTGAAGATTTTCCCTGGCATCGGGCCGATTGTGGGCGAGACGCAGGAGGAGGCGGAAGCGAAATACAACATCATCCGCAACCTCATCACCATCGAGGATGCGCTCGCCTATCTCGGCCGTTTCTTCGACCACCACGACTTCAGTGTCTATCCGCTGGATGAGCCTTTCCCCGAACTTGGCGAGATCGGCAAGAACAGCTTCCGTTCGACGACCGACCGCATCAAGCGCCGTGCGAAGGAAAAGAGCCAGACGTTGCGCGAAGCGGCGCTGGAGGCGGCGACCCCGCGCGAAGGTTTCATCGGAACTCCGGACAAGGTGGCGGACGAGATCATCCGCTGGGTGGAGCACGATGCGGCCGACGGTTTCATTCTGGGCTTCCCGGTGATTGCCGAAGGGCTGGATGATTTCATCCGCCTCGTCATACCGGTGCTGCAACGGCGCGGATATTTCGAACCGCATCTGGAAGGCAGAACGCTGCGTGAGCATCTCGGCCTGCCTTTCAAGGAGAGCATCTATTCCCACGCTGAAAGCGGTTCCAGCAAGGCGATCGCATAAAAGCGGGGTCGGGCGGCAGCCATTGCCGCCCGGAGAGAATTTCAAGGTGCTGTGCGGGTAAAGCGCAGCGCAGGAGACCAGAACCATGAATATCCGCATTGACGGCGCGCGTCCGCAGGACGACGCCGAACGGGGAATCCTTGCCTTCATCGAGGAAAGCATCGCCATCCGGCACGATCTTCACCGACATCCGGAGCTTTCGCTTGGGGAAAAGCGCACGGCGGCGCTCGTTGCCCGTTATCTCCTCTCCTTCGGATATGAGGTGACCGAGGGTGTCGGGGGCCATGGCGTCGTTGCCACCTTGAAACGTGGTCATGGTGACAAGCGTCTGGGTATCCGCGCCGATATCGACGCCCTGCCCATCGTCGAGGAAACCGGTCTCGCCTATGCCAGCCAGACACAGGGTGTGATGCATGCCTGCGGTCATGACGGTCACACGACTATCCTGCTCGCCGCTGCCCGTTATCTAGCTGAAACATCGAGTTTTTCCGGCACACTGACGCTGATTTTCCAGCCAGCCGAGGAAATCGGTGCGGGTGCTAGAGCGATGATAAAGGACAGGCTTTTCGAGCGGTTTCCCGTCGATGCCGTGTTCGGACTGCACAATTGGCCGGGTGTCGAAACCGGACAATTCGGCTTTGTCGAAGGGCCTGCCATGGCCTCCGTCGACAAGGCGAAGGTTCGGATCATCGGCAAGGGCGGGCACGGGGCGGCGCCGCATGAAACGGTTGATCCGGTTCTTGCCTCGGCAAGCTTCGTCACCGCCTTGCAGAGCATCGTATCGCGCAATATCGACCCGCGAGACATGGCGGTGCTGACGGTAGGCTCCATCCATGGCGGAACTGCTTCCAACGTCATTCCCGAGAGTGTCGAACTGCAGATTACCGCGCGGGCCTTTTCGCCCGCCGTGCGCGACAGACTGGAGGAGCGGCTTCCCGCCCTTGCCAAAGCACAGGCGGAAAGCTTCGGTGCAAGCGCCGATGTCACCTACTCCCGTGGCTTCCCGCCCGTCATCAATCACATCAGGCAGACAGCTTTTGCCCGCGACGTCGCCAAACGGCATTTTCCAGCCGAACAGGTTGCAGAAGGCTTTCAGCCGCGAACGGCGAGCGAGGATTTCGCCTTCATGCTTCTGGAGCGGCCGGGCTCCTATCTCTTCGTCGGCAATGGCGACAGCGCGCCACTGCACAGCCCTCACTACGATTTCAACGATGCGATCATTGCGCCTGCGGCACGCTTCTGGGTGCGCCTGGCGGAAGCATACCTCTCCTGATGCAACGAGTTTAGGACAACGAGATGAGCGACAGTTTTCTCTACACATCGGTCAAGGATCCGCTCGCAACCCCGCTTCTGGAGGAGTTGCTGTTCGAATATGACAGCCGCTACGGCACATATTTCAACGCGGAAGGCGCCAAGGCGGAACTTAACAAATATCCGCCGGAGGCTTTCAGCCCGCCGTCGGGCAATTTCCTGCTGCTCTTGCGTGGCGGCAAGGCGATCGCCGGCGGTGCCTTCATGCGCTACGACGAGGAAACCGCCGAGTTCAAGCGGGTCTGGACGCATTCGGCCCACCGCCGGCAGGGGCTTGCCAAAATAGTGCTTCAGGAGCTTGAGCGGCAGGCGATCCGGCAGGGTTACGCCCGTGTCTATCTGACCACGGGCTTCCGCCAGCCGGAAGCGGTCGGCCTATATCTCACCAACGGTTATCGCGCGTTGTTCGATACGTCGGCAGATCCTGAAACGATCAGGTCGCTGCCTTTCGAAAAATGGCTTGCCGATAGCGCCTCCGCCTCCGTTGCGGAAGGCGCGTCGATACCGGCGGCCCGGCCGCATTCTTCCCCGGCCCACCCGTGAAAGGCTTTTTCCGATGACGATAGCCTCTGATTTTCCGCATGCTGCATTGAGCGACCAGAAGGGTGAACCGATCAAGGGTGGGTATTCCCATTTCCGCATCGTGCCGGCCCGCTACCCCTTGCGGACGGTGGGAACAGTCTTCTCCGTACTCATCATTGCGGCCGTTCTGCATTCCGTTTTCGGCAATCCGCGCTGGGGCTGGGATGTCTTTGCGGAATGGTTTTTCGCTGAACCGGTGTTGGTCGGCTTAGGACGGACGCTGCTGCTGACCGCGCTCGGTGCGGTGCTCGGCTTCGCACTGGGAACGCTGCTGGCGCTTGCCCGCGTTTCACGCTCGCCGCTGCTGGTTGCCGTATCCTGGACCTATATCTGGATTTTTCGATCCATTCCGCTGATCGTGCTTTTGCTGATCCTCAACAACCTCGGTTATCTCTATGAGACCGTGACGATCGGTGTGCCCTATACCGGCATCAACTTCTTCAGCTGGAACACCACGCAGCTGATGACGCCGTTTGCGGCCGCCGTTCTGGGGCTGACGCTCAATCAGGCCGCCTTCGCATCCGAAATCGTCCGTGGCGGCATTCTCTCGGTTGATCAGGGGCAGCTTGAGGCTGCCGCAGCACTCGGCCTTCCCCGGCGGCGGCAGGCGTCCCGCATTGTTCTGCCGCAGGCGATGCGCTCCATCTTGCCCACCGCCTTCAACGACATCATTGGCCTCGCCAAGGGGACTTCGCAGGTCTATATCCTTGCCCTGCCGGAGCTGTTCTACACGATCCAGATCATCTATCGCCGCAATCTGGAAGTGATCCCGCTGCTGATGGTCGCGACCGTCTGGTATCTGGTGATACTGACGGCGCTTTCGATCGTGCAGCACCATATCGAGCGGCATTTTTCACGCGGTGCGCTGCGCAATCCGCCGCCGTCATTGTTCGCCACGATTTACCGCACCTTCCTGCCGCGCAAACCCTTGCCTGAAGCCGTGGAAACGGTGGCCACGACAGCCGTAAGGCCCGAGCGTTCGGTGCCTGCCCGTGCCGTGAGCTTTCAGCTCGGAAATCGTGGCGGGTCGGTCAATATTCATGGCGTTTCGAAATCCTTCGGGTCGCTGAAGGTGCTTGATGATATCAGCCTTTCCATTCCGGCAGGCAGTGTCACCACCATTCTCGGCCAATCCGGCTCCGGCAAGTCCACATTGCTGCGCTCCATCAACCATCTCGAGCGCGTCGATGAAGGATTTATCGCCATAGACGGTGAACTGGTCGGTTATCGTCAAAAGGGCGATACGCTTTATGAGCTGAAGGAACGGGAAATCCTCAAGCGCCGCGCCGAAGTGGGCATGGTGTTTCAGAGCTTCAACCTGTTCCCGCATCTGACCGCGCTTGAAAACATCATCGAAGCACCCATCGCCGTTCGTGGCATATCGAAAGAGCAGGCGCAGACCGAGGCGCGCGATCTTCTGGCTCGCGTCGGCCTTGCCGAAAAAGCTGGCGCTTATCCCCGTCAGCTCTCCGGCGGTCAGCAGCAACGCGTGGCGATCGCCCGGGCGCTGGCGTTGCGGCCGAAGGTGTTACTGTTCGATGAGCCGACATCCGCGCTCGATCCTGAACTCGTCAACGAAGTGCTTGATGTCATCAAGGAGCTTTCCCGCTCCGGCGTCACGCTCATCATCGTTACCCATGAAATCGGTTTTGCCCGTGAAGTCTCCGACAGGGTCGTCTTCATGGAACAGGGCCGCATCATCGAAACAGGCACGCCGGACCAGGTGTTCAACAGCCCTGAACATCCCCGCACCGCCGAATTCCTCGCAAAAGTTCTCTAATCAAAACAACAAAGGAAACACTCGCATGGCTTTTTCATCGAAATTATTGTCGTTCCTTGCAGGCGGTCTTTTCACCGCTACCACCGCGCTGATACCGGCTGCGCATGCGCAGGAAATCGACCTGTCGCCGGAGCAGAAGGGGCGAGTGCGCGCCGAGAAGGTGGAAGAAGCGATCAAGCTTCTGCCCGCTGGCCACAAGTTCGTCGCGGATGGAAAGTTGACGGTCGCGACCGTGCCTTTCCGGCTGCCGCTAGTCGATTATGCCAGCGATACGAAAACGCCTATTGGCGTGGAGCCGGATATCGCCCAGCTGGTTGCTGACAGTCTTGGCCTTGAACTTCAGCTAGTTCCCATCGCCTGGGCCGATTGGCCGCTGGGCCTCACCTCCGGCAAATATGATGCCGTCACCTCCAACATCACGGTGACGGAAGCCCGTAAGGAAAAATTCGACTTCTCCAGCTACCGCAATGACCTGCTCGGCTTTTACGTGGGCAGCAACAGCAAGGTGACGAGCATCAGTAAGCCCGAGGATGTTGCCGGGTTGAAGGTTATCGTCGGCGCTGCCACCAATCAGGAGCAGATCCTGCTGAAATGGATCAAGGACAACAAGGCCAAGGGTCTGGCCGACACCGATGTGCAATATTACGACGATCAGGCCGTGCTCGATGTCGCCCTGCAATCCGGCCGCGCGGACGCCTATCTCGGCCCCAACGCGACGTCAGCCTTCCAGGCAGCAAGCCAGAAGAAGACCAAGCTCGTTGGTACCTTCTCCGGCGGTTGGCCGGAAGCGGCGGAAATCGCCGTTGCCTCCAAAAAGGATGCCGGAATTGCCGCAGCCATCACGGCGGCACTGAACGCCCAGATCAAGAACGGCAACTACGGCAAGGTTCTCGCCCGCTGGAACCTCGGTTCTGAAGCCATCACCGAATCCCGCACCAATCCACCCGGTCTGCCCAAGAGCTGAGTGCTGGTTTGCTCCCAGAAAGCTGAGTTTCCACAAAGCTGAGTTGAAGGTGGGACATCACTCAGCCGGTAGCGCGGGCCTCCTCCCGTCCGCGCTACCTCCGTCCCGCAATTCATTTTATCGGGGAGCCAGAATGGCACTCACCTCTCGTCTTGCCACAGTCACGTTCGGCGTTTTTCTCTCTGTCGCCGCTTTCGGGTCGGCTTTCGCAACTGATGTCTTCGATCTTTCGCCAGACCAGCCTGGCCGGATCAGGGTAGAAAAAGACCCCGCAGCCATCGCCGCCATCCCGAAAGATTTCAAGTTCATCACCCCGGGCAAACTCACGGTCGCGGTTGCACCTGGCGGACCACCGCTCGCGACCTATGCGACGGACGCCAAGACCGTGGTGGGTGCCGATCCGGACTATGCGCTTGCGGTGGCTGATAGTCTCGGCCTTGAGCTTGAGCTGGTTGCTGTCGCCTGGGCCGACTGGCCGCTGGGGCTTGCCTCCGGCAAATACGATGCTGTCATTTCCAATGTCGGGGTGACCGAGCAGCGCAAGGAGAAGTTCGACTTCTCCACCTATCGTCAGGGCCTGCACGGCTTTTTCGTGAAGTCCGACAGCGGCATCACCGCCATAAATGAGCCGAAGGATGCGGCGGGCCTGAAGATCATCGTCGGCGCTGGCACCAATCAGGAGCGTATTCTGCTGAAATGGAATGACGAGAATGTAGCCGCCGGGTTAAAGCCGCTCGAGCTGCAATATTATGACGACGAGGCCACCCGGCTTGTCGCGCTTTCTGCCGGGCGGGCGGATGTGATCGTCCAGCCGCATGCGCAGCTGGTCTTCATCGCCGCGCGTGACAAGACCATCAAGCGTGTCGGAACACTCTCCGCCGGCTGGCCGGAACGTTCGGATGTCGCCATCACCACCCGCAAGGGTTCGGGACTGGCCGATGCGCTGACGCTCGCCACCAACGATCTGATCAAGAGCGGCGCTTACGCGAAGATACTGGAACGCTGGCAGCTTTCGGAAGAGGCCTTGCCGGAATCGAGAACCAACCCACCTGGCCTGCCGAAAAGCTGACCGGTCGAATAAATGCGGTGGACGGCAGCACCCGCAGGTCATGCCTGCGGGTGCTGTTTTGATACGTCTGTTGGCCTGCGTAGAACAATCAGAAATCCGCGACCTTTCCCCATGACGAGTCAAGGAAACGGCTGGGATGATACGGGGCGGGGTCAACGATCGGGGTTGAACCCGTCACGATATCGGCGATCAGGTGGCCAGCGCCGGGGCCGATGCCGAAACCGTGGCCGCTGAAACCGGCGGCGAGGATGAAGCCGGGCAATTCGCTGGTCTCGCCGATGGCGGGCACACCATCCGGCGTGCTGTCGATGAAGCCGGCCCAGGCAGCGGATATCTGGGTTTTGCGGAGTGCAGGCAGAAGTTCCAGCGCCCTTTTGTGGGTCTCACGGATGGCGGCGGCATTCGGTTTCGGATCGAGAATACGAACCCGTTCCATCGGCGTCGGCGCATCGAGCCGCCAGTGCTTCAGCGTTTCGTGCCCACCGCGAACCCCTTCCAATCCACCCGGTCGCAGGCTGCGCCAGCGCTTGAGGAACATCGGAACGAATTCGCGTGCAAACCGCATTTGCTGCGCGGTCGGGTCGATTCGACCGAGGCCGCTGATGGCGAGCGTGTAACCGCCGTTGCTCCGGCGTGTTACAGAAACGGCTTTTGTATGCAGCGCATCCGGCAGTCCTTCCGCACCTGCTGTGACGGACAGGATTGAGGAGCGGACAGCGGCTTGCGGAAAACGAATTCCGAGCTGGCGGCAGAAGGACGAGGCCCAGGCGCCGCCGGACATGATGGCGGTTTTGGTGCGGATCGTGCCTTTTTCGGTAACGACGGCGCTAACGCGACCACCTTCCGTCTCCAGACCGCGCGCGGCGCAATTCTGGTGCACCGTTCCGCCCAGTTTTATGAGGGCACGCGCGACGGCCGGGGCCGCCATCGAGGGATCGGCGGTGCCGTCCGTTGGCGAAAAGACGCCACCTTTCCAGCGTTTCCCAGTCGCGCGTCCGCGGTTGCTCGCCTCATCCGCGCTCAACATATGCGTCGTCACGCCTGCGGTGATGGCAAAGTCGCGCCAGCGCGCCCAGCCGGCAATTTCAGCTTCGTTGTCGCTCAGGTAGAACAATCCGCAGCGGCGAAAACCGGTGTCTTCGCCGCTTTCTGCGGCAAACCGTTCCCAGAGCGTCAGGCTCTGCGTTGAAATCGGCAATTCGCGGGCGTCTCGGTTCTGCTGCCGGCACCAACCCCAGTTGCGGCTGGATTGCTCCGCGCCAACAAGACCTTTTTCGACAAGAGCCACTTTCAGGCCACGCCGGGCGAGGTAATAGGCTGCGAACACGCCGACGATACCGCCGCCAATAATGACGGCGTCCGCCGATTTCGGCAGTTCCGGTGATGTCGTGATCTGTTGCAGCGGCGCAGGCATGGTGGGGCTCCTTGTATTCGTCTTAATTTACCTTGGTCGCCGGGTAAACGCTGCCAGACTGCGCCGATTGCCGGAATCTCCTGCTGTTCGTAGCCATGTCTGCAACTCTTTATGCTGGATGAAAAAAACATCCCCGCGTCGACAGGGCACGCTCATGTGATAAGATTTCCATGGCCGCGTCAGAATTTTATGCCGCGTGCACGAAAAAATATAAAAGGGGTTCCGCACGTGATGAAACTTGACCGGATCGACATCAAGATCCTTTACGAACTCCAGAAAAATGGTCGCATCACCAATGTCGAGCTGGCGGAGCTTGTCAATCTCTCGCCAAGCCCCTGCCTGATGCGCGTCAAGAAGCTTCAGGCCGAGGGCTATATCGAAGGTTATTCGGCACAGATCAACATCAACAAGCTCGGCCAGACGCTGACGGTATTCACCGAGATCACGCTCAAGAACCACCGCCAGATCGACTTCGCCCGTTTTCTCGGCGTTATCGAAAAGATCGATCAGGTCGTGGAATGCCACCTCGTTTCAGGCGGTTACGATTACCTCCTGAAATTCGTCACCTCCGGCATCGTCGAATATCAGTCGATCATGGAGCGGCTGACGGACATGGATGTCGGTATCGACAAATATTTCAGCTTCGTTGTGCTGAAATCTCCGATCATCAAATCGCATATGCCGCTGACCAGCCTGTTTCCGCTTTGAGGTGGAAGACGTCCCTTTGCAGGGGCGCCAGAGTATCGAGATACGTCGCTTCGTACTCAACGTCATCCTGGGGACGAGCCCGAGGATGACGAAAGTGATGTTGTCACCTCTTGGAAAACGCCCGCACCAACTCTGCATCCTGCTGAAGATTGTCGAGCCATTTCGGGTCGAGCTTCGGTACCGAGGAGAACAGGAGCTTCGAATAGGGATGGGTCGGCGACTTGATCGCTTCCGTTGCCAGATGCTCCACTTTCTGCCCGCCATACATCACGACGATTTCGTCGCAGATGGTTTCCACCACAGAGAGATCGTGGCTGATGAAGATGTAGGAGAGGTTCAGCTCTCGCTGGAGTTCGCCGAGCAGGTCGATGATCGCGGCTGCGACGACCGTATCAAGCGCCGACGTAATTTCATCGCAAATGATGAGCGATGGTTCTGCTGCGAGTGCGCGGGCGAAGTTGACGCGTTGCTTCTGTCCGCCCGACAGACCGGAAGGATGGCGGTGGCGAACCGAGCGCGGCAGCTTCACCATATCCAGCAACTGGTCGATCCGGGCGTCGCGCGCCTTGCCTCTCATGCCGTGATAAAAGGTCAGCGGCCGGCCAAGAATATCCTCGATGGATTTGGCCGGGTTGAGCGCCGTATCGGCATATTGGAAGACGATCTGCATGCGGCGCAACTGATTGCTGGTGCGTCGGCGGGCATCGGCATCCAGCTGCCGACCTTCGAAGATGACATGACCGCTGGCGGCGGGCAGAATGCCGGCAATGGCGCGCGCCAGCGTCGATTTTCCGCAACCGGATTCGCCGATGATGCCGAGATTGCGTCCGGGATAGACTGCAAGGCTGACGGAATCGACCGCACGCACCAGCGGCATATGGTCATCGCCTTTCGTTCCATATCCGGCGATCAGCTTCTCGATATCCAGCAGCGGCTTCGCGTCACTTTGTTTTAGCGGCGCTACGGTGCGTACCTTGTCGTTAAAAGCGGTGAGCAACTCCCGCGTATAAGGATGCTGGGCATTCTCGAGAATATCCGTGGTCGTGCCGGTTTCCTGTATCTCGCCGCCTTTCAGCACCACGATCCGGTCGGCAATCTGGGCGACGACGGCGAGATCGTGCGAAACATAAACGCCGCCGATACCGCCCTTGCGCATCGCTGATTTGAAGGCGCGGAGAACCTCGATCTGTGTCGTTACGTCGAGTGCCGTAGTCGGTTCGTCGAAAATGACCAGGTCCGGGTTGCCGATCAGCGCCATGGCTGCGGAGAGACGCTGAAGCTGGCCGCCGGAAACCTGGTGCGGATAACGGTCGCCGATGGTTTCGGGATTGGGCAGCGACAATGCCTTGAACAGTTCCACCGCTCTTTGGCGCGCCTCCTGCGGCGGCATCAGATCGTGGATGCGGGTGACCTCTATGACCTGGTCGATGATCTTTTGCGCCGGATTGAAGGCGGCTGCGGCGCTTTGAGGGACGTAGGAGATTTTCGTACCGCGGATCTTTGCCCGTTCCATTTCGGAAAGCTGTACCATGTCGCGGCCTGCCACCGTGACGCTGCCGCCGGAAATACGGCAGCCTGGGCGGGCATATCCCATCAATGTCAGTGCAATGGTGGTCTTGCCGGAGCCGCTTTCGCCGATCAATGCGACGATCTCGCCATCGGCGATATCGATGTCTACACCCCTGATGATTTGGATGCGGCGGCCGGAATCGGTGGTCGCCTCGACTTTAAGTCCACGGATTTCAACAAGATTTGTCATTATTCGCTCCTGTCGCGGATTTTCTGCGGCAGATTGTCGATCAGCAGATTGACGCTGATCGTCAGGCTGGCAATCGCCAACGACGGAAAGATCACGGCTGGCGCGGCAAAGGGCAGGCCGCCGATGTTTTCACGCACCAGCGCACCCCAGTCTGCATTCGGCGGCTGCAGGCCAAGACCGAGAAAGGAAAGGCCCGACAGAAGCAGCACGATGAACACAAAGCGCACGCCGAGATCGGCCAGCACGGGACGGATGATGTTGGGCAGGATTTCGGAGCTGATAAGGTGCAAGAGGCTCTCGCCGCGCACGCGGGCCACGGTGACGAAATCCATGGTGTTGACATTGACGGCGAGCGCCCGGGCAAAGCGATAGGCGCCGGGCGTATAGATAACCGACAGGGTGACGATCAGCACAGGAATGGAGGAGCCAACGGCAGCGACAACCACAAGTCCGAAAAGCTTGCTTGGAATGGAGTTCACCGCATCGAGAAAACGGCTGAGGGCCGCATCGAACCAGCCGCCGACCACGGCAGCGCTCATGCCGAGAACGACGCCCGACACGCAGGCGATCGTGACGGCCGCAAGTGAAATGCCGACCGTGAAACGCGCGCCCATGAGAATGCGGGAAAACACGTCGCGGCCGAGATAGTCGGAGCCGAGCCAGAGATCGGAGGTCATCGGACCGAAATAATCCAGATCGACGATTTCACCGACGGGATGCGGGATGAGATAGGGCGCAAAGATCGCAACCATGGCCCAGAGAAAAATGACGAGAAAGCCGAAAACGCCGACGACATTGATTTTGTAACCCAAGCGCGAGGTCCCCGAAGTTGTTTTGATATTGTCGGTCATCAGCGCAGCCTCGGATTGGACATGATGGCGATGATATCGGCGGTTGTGATGAGGAGGAGATAACCGACGCAGAAAATCATTGCGCAGCTCTGGATCAGCGGCAGATCACGGGTCGCGACGCCATCAACCATCAGCTTGGCGATGCCTGGATAATTGAAGATAGTCTCGACGATGATGACGCCGCCGACGAGATAGGAGAGCGAAAGGGCCACCGCATTGACGATGGGGCCAAGCGCATTGGGAAGTGCGTGGCGCAGGACGATGCGCATGCGCGGTGCGCCCTTCAGGAGCGCCATTTCCACATAGGGCGTATCGAGCGTCTCGATGACGGCGGCGCGGCTCATGCGGATCATCTGTGCCGACACGACGAAGGTGAGCGTGATGACCGGCATGGCGTAAACCCGCAGCACATCGAACACGGTATGCACCTCGCTGACCAGCGACAGGGCTGGCAGCCACTTCAGATATACGGCGAACAGCAGAACCGCGAGCGTCGCGATCATGAATTCCGGCACCGAAATGACACCGATGGTCAGGATGGTGACGGCGCGATCATAAAGCGTTCCACGCAGCATGGCGGAGCTGATGCCGAGCGTCAGGGCCAGCGGCACGGCGATAACAGTGGTGATGCCGGCAAGCTTCATGGAGTTGACGAAACGTGGGCCTATGAGGTCGGCGATCGCCATATTGTTGGCGTAGGACGTGCCGAGTTCGCCGTGCAGCAGGCCAAAAAGCCAGCGGACAAAACGCAGAAGGGCCGGGTCGTCGAGATGCATGGCGGTGCGCAGACCAGCCACGGCCTCCGGCGTTGCCGACTGGCCAAGAAGGATCGTTGCCGTGTCGCCGGGCAGCAGGCTGGTGGCGGAAAAGACGATAAACGATACGATAAGCAGCGTCGTCAGCATGACGACCAGCCGCCTGGCGATAAGGGAGAGTATCCGGCTGTTCATTTACATGCTCCTGCGACCTGCCTGGATCATGATGATTTCAGGCCCGATCGACCTGACATCATCATGATCCAAATTATATGGCTGGAGCGAGATATCAGGCGAAAACCGCTTGTTTTTCAAAGTGTCGCTCCAGCTGTGGAGGCTTCCCCCACCGGCGGAAAGGTTGCCGGGCGCATCGGCGCCCGGCCCCTCGGTCTATCAGGCTTCGAGCCAGACGTATTCAGCAAACGCGTAACCCATCATGCCGCCGAGCGGATTGGCTTCCAGACCCTTCAGCTTGGAGGTGATGGCGTCGACATTGGTGATATAGGCGGGAATGATGGTGCCGGCTTCGTCGGCGATCATCTTTTCCATTTCGAAGTAGATCTGCTTGCGCTTGTCCATGTCCAGCATGCCGCGTGCTTCGAGCATCATCTTGTCGAATTTCGGCGACTTGTACTGGCTTTCGTTCCACGGCGCGTCGGAGGCGTAAAGCAGCGAGAACAGAATATCCGGGGTCGGGCGCGGGTTGATATTGCCGAAGTGAATAGGCGCCTTGAGCCAGTAATTGCTCCAGTAACCGTCCGAGGGAACGCGCTGCACATCCAGCTTTACACCGATTTCTGCGGCCGACGCCTGGATGATCATCGCCATGTCCACGGCAGAGTTTGCAGCATCCGAGGTGATGACGGGGATAGACTGACCGATAAGACCCGCTTTTTCAAAGTGGAACTTCGCCTTATCAGGATCGAAGGCCTTCGGCTTGAGGTCCGGATTGTGGTAGGGACTCATGGGCGGCACGGGCTGGTCGTTACCGACTTCACCGAGGCCACGCAAAGCCGCCTTGACGATCTGCTCGCGGTTGACGATCGACTTCATGCCGGCGATGAAATCGGCATTGTTGCCGGGCGTCTGGTCCAGCCGCATATTGAGGTTGGTGTAGTTGCCGGACGTTCCCTTTGACAGAACGATGCCTTCCTGCTTGTCGAGCAGGCGCAGCGAACGCGGATTGATAGCCGCTGCGAGGTGGATATCGCCCGAAATGAGGGCGTTAACGCGGGCATTGTCTTCGGCAATCGCGAAAAATTCGAAGCTATCGACGTGCGGACCACCCTGTTTCCAGTAATTGGTGTTTTTCGACATGATCGAGCGGACGCCGGGTTCGAATTTCTCCAGCTTGAAGGCACCGGTGCCGTTCCCCTTGGAGAAATCGGTCGCGCCATCGGCAACTATCATGAAGTGATGCAATGCCAGGATGGCCGGCAGGTCTGCATTCGCGTTTGCCAGCGTGATCTCGACGGTGCTCTTGTCGATCGCCTTGAAGCCGGTCATCTGGGCGGCGATCTTGGCGACCTTCGAACCGACGGCCGGGTCAAGGTGACGCTTCAGCGAATAGACCACGTCATCGGCGGTCAGTGCCTTGCCGTCATGGAAGGTGACGCCGGAACGCAGCTTCACGGTCCAGGTCTTGGCGTCCTTCGTTTCGATGGATTCGGCCAGTTCCATCTGGGGCGTGCCGGAAACATCGAGGAAGCTCAGCCGGTTATAGAGCGCGCAGCAACGAACGTAATCCGTCGAGAGCGAGGCTTTTGCGGGATCGAGCGTGTCGGCCGTGGAAGAGGACCAGCCGGCCGCCTTCAGCGTGCCGCCGGAAACGGGAGTGGCCGCCAGCGCCTGCGAGGCGCGGCCGAGAATGGCCGAACCGGCGGAAAGTGCTACGCCGCCGGCCAGCATCATGTGAAGCAGCTCTCGCCGCGTCGCGCCGCGACGGATAGCCTGTTCAACGGCGGCATCGTCAGAGCGGGTCCAATTTGTAATCCTGTCACTCATGGTCTTCCCCTTTTGTATGATTTGTTGAAATGGCATCTGCAGTAATTTTCGGCATCCACGCCCCAGTGCGCGTCATGCCACAGGCGGTTCAGCGGCCGGAGTGTCTCGTGGCCTCGGCAAGGCCGGCCATCGAGGTGAAGTGGTAGTCCGGTTCGGTAAAGTTCTCCGGCTCGATGGTGCCGCCATATCCCTTCTGGGCGTGGCGGCGCTCTATCCAGCAATTGGTCATCCCGAGTTTCCGTGAAATGCCGATATCGTGGTACTGGCTCTGCGCAACGTGCAGAATGTCGTCCTTCGATGCGCCTTCGCTTTCAACGAAGGCGAAAACCTTCTCGAAGAATGCGGGATCCGGCTTCTCCGTGCCGGTATCATCCGCTGTGAAAGCGGCGTAAAAGGGACTACCGAGTTCCTTCGAGAAATACTCGAAGGCCCAGCGCTGGGCGTTGGTCATGGCAATGAGACGATGCGTCTTTGCAAGCTCGGCCATCGCGGCGCGACTGTCTTCAAAGCCTTTCCAGTTTTTTGCCGCGTCGCGCAGGCGCTCACCCAGAGCGCGCTCCGCCGGCAAACCGAGTTCCGGAGCGATGATCAGGTAGACGCGGACGAGATCGTCCGGAAACAGATCTGTGGCGTCGGAGTAACGCGCCGCGCGGTAAAGGCTAAGCGCCTTTTCACCGTCGACCTCAACGCCGTTTTCAGCGCCGATCTGGATCAGGGTCGATTTCAAGCCACCTTCGAAATCGATGAGAGTTCCCACCACGTCGAAGCTCATATATTTGAAGTCGCTCAGTTTCTTGGGCAATGTCGGTCTCCGCTTTGCCGCGCAGAGCCATTGGGAAGGCTGCGGCATTTTATTCTGTTCCCGGACGGGATCCTTGCCCCGTTCCCATTCTCGCTAACGCCCTTTTTTATGGCGTTTAGTGCTTTTTCTGTTGATAGTTTGGCAGTTCCAGCGCGCCGGATTCTCCGAAAAGGATCGGGTCTTCGGCAGAATATTGCGAATATGTGCGGCGTTGCGACATTTCGAGAAGGTGCCGCAACGCCATCCACTGTTCGCCTCAGGCCATGGCGGCCCGCACTGCCGGGTCCTCGAGCGTCTGGTCGAGGGTTTTCCGCGTCCGCTCAATAATGGCGTCGATCTCGTCATCGGTGCAACACAGCGGCGGCGCGTAGCCGAGGATGCCGTTGGCGAAGGCGCGCACGATGAGGCCGTTTTCCCAGGCGCGGTCAAAAACCTTGCGTGCAGGGGCCGCCGCAGCCGGCAGCGGGGTTTTCTTCTCTTTGTCGGTCACGAGTTCGATAGCGGCGAGCATGCCCCGGCCGCGCACATCGCCGACCAGCGGATGGCTTCTCAATCCTTCCAGCCCGGCCATCAGCCGCTGACCGGCGCGCCGGCCGTTTTCCAGCAGCCCGCCCTCGTAAAGTTTCAGCACTTCGAGACCAACGGCGGCACTGACGGGATGGGCGGAATAGGTATAACCGTGCCCGACCGCGGCATCGCCGGCGAAGTCGGCTATTGTATCATAAACATGGTCGGCCATGAAGACGGCGCCCATCGGCACATAGCCCGAAGTCAGACCCTTGGCGGCCGTGATGAAGTCCGGCACGATATCTTCGTCGGCACAGGCAAACAGTGGTCCCGTGCGGCCGAAGCCGGTGATCACTTCGTCGGCAACGAAGAGAATGCCGTAGGAACGGCAGAGTTCTCGCATGGCCTTGATCCAGCCAGGCGGCGGCACCAGAACGCCACCGGAGCCCTGAATGGGCTCTGCATAAAAGGCGGCGACCCGCTCCGGGCCGATAGCCTCGATCTTGTCCTTCAGGATTTGCAGGGAAGAGGCGATGATGGCGGCGGGGTCGCTGCCGACCGGATTGCGATAGGCATAGTGAGACGGAATTTTGTGCTGCCAGTCGTGAGGCACGCCAAAACCTGCATGGAAGGCAGGCAGCGCAGTCAGGCCTGAACCGGCGGTGGTGGAGCCGTGATAACCCTGTTCGATGGAAATGAACTGGTCGCGCTGCGGCTGGCCTTTGGCGTGCCAGTAATAGCGGATGAAGCGGATGGTGCTGTCCACCGCGTCGGATCCGCCAAGCGTGAAATAGACGTGGTTGAGATCGCCGGGCGCGCGGTCGGCGAGTTCGGAGGCCAGGCGGATGGCGGGTTCGCTGCCAATGTCGAAATAGGCAGTGGCATAGGGCAGTTCACGCATCTGCTTTGCCGCCGCTTCCACGATGCTGTCATGGCCATAGCCTGCATTGACGCACCAGAGGCCGGCAAAACCGTCGATCAGCTGGTGGCCGGTCATGTCGGTAATCGTGGCACCCTTTGCCGATTTCAGCACGCGAACGCCAAGCTTTTCATGGCCGCGGAAGGAAGAGACAGGGTGCACCAGATGGGCGCGGTCGAGCTCGATCAGTGAATTGCTTAACATGGGTCTCTCCGGATTCAGCCCAGCGCCTGGCTGGTCAACGCGAATGTTTTCAGTTTTTTGTCGGCAGAGGTTTCCGCCTTCGGCCGGCGCATGGCGATGCCGCCACCGACATGGGCAAGACCGTATTCGGCAAGCCAGGGACCAAGTCCCGTCTCGGTGGTGGTGTCTACGCGCAGGAATGCGCCGGGGCGCTCGGAAACCACGAAGGCAATCAAATCCTTTGCGATTTCAGCAGTTTCCGCCACAATCGGGCCGATGACTTCACCACGGCCAAAGGCGCGAAGGCCTGCAAAGCCCATGATGGCGCCATGCTGTTGAACCACCGCAAACCGTGCCCTATCCGCAAGCTCGGTAAAGAGTGCCGTACGATCCGCACCGAATGCCTGCGCGTCGAGTGCGGCTAGCTCGGCCGGTACAATCGTTTCTGCCCATGCCACATTGGCGGGCTTATCGGCGGCCGTAGGAATTCCCTGGTGCTGACGCACCTCGCCGCATGCGACGAACCCCATCTTCTGATAGAGGGGGAGGCCTTCAGCGGTGGCGGTCAGACGGCACTCGCGATTTTCCGCAGCATCGACGACCGCCTGCATCAGCTTGCGTCCGAGACCACGGCCGCGCATGGCCTCGTCCACGATCACCATGTTGACGGTGGCGCAGGTGTCTCCGAGAAGCGTGGCCATTGCGGTTCCGACGACGCGACCGTTTTCGATAGCGACGAAACCCTTGCTCAGTGAAAGGACGAGCGCCCAGTCTTCCCGGCGGTGTGGCCAACCGGCCTGGCGGGAAAGCTCGACGGCGGCGTCGAGGTGTTGCGGCTCAAATTTCTGGATATCGATGAGGCTGGCTTGCATGGCCCAACTCCGTTTTATTCTTCATGTTCATTGATAGACCGACGGCAAAAGAACATTGTCCCGACGAATGGCAAGGTTCGATATGTTTCACTGTTGCTTTTACCCGCCGCCGCATCTTATGCCGCACATCATCTGCTTCCATCCGCAGAACGGGGGTGGGCGGCGGCTTCCGGTTTTGTCGCACGCAACTCTCTGCCAAACTGGCGGCTGCATACGCAACAATCTGCTTTCGCGAATGGCAATTGCAGTGCGTCGACCGGGCAAAGGCCTCTATGATCTTGTTATTGCAGCCACCACCCATCCCCAAGCAAGGACGACGACGACATGACCATCTTCCGCCCGAAATACATCACTTTCGATTGCCACGGTACGCTGATTCATTTCCAGATGGCAGAAGCTGCCCGCGATCTCTATGGTGATCGTCTGGGCGAGGCCGAGATGCAGCAATTCATCAAGGACTTCTCTGCCTATCGCCTGGACGAGGTCATGCATGACTGGAAGCCTTACGCCGAAGTCGTCCATAACGCCCTGTCGCGCACCTGCAAGCGCAACGGTGTGGCCTTCAAGGACGAAGATGCGGTAATGGTGTATGAGCGCGTTCCGACATGGGGTCCGCATGCGGACGTTCCGGCCGGTCTGGCGAAGGTTGCCAAGGAAATTCCGCTGGTCATTCTGTCTAACGCCATGAATTCGCAGATCATGTCGAATGTGGAAAAGCTTGGCGCGCCGTTCCATGCTGTCTATACTGCCGAACAGGCGCAGGCCTACAAGCCGCATTTCAAGGCTTTCGAATATTTGTTCGACATGCTCGGCTGCGGCCCGGAAGATATTCTGCACGTCTCGTCCTCCTTCCGCTACGACCTGATGTCCGCGCACGATCTCGGCATCAAGAACAAGGTCTGGGTCAACCGCGGTCACGAACCGGCAAACCCCTATTACGGTTATACGGAGATCTCCGATATTTCCGGTCTTGCGGGCGTCGTTGGACTGTAAGGAAGGACCGGATCATGAAGCTCGTCTCCTATTGGCACGACACGGCGCCCCTGTTTGCGGGGGCGGCGCAAGGTCCTGTCGAGGGCCATTACGATGTGGCCGTCATTGGTGGCGGCTTCACGGGTCTGGGTGCTGCGCGCCAGCTGGCAAAAGCGGGCGCGCGCGTGGTTGTTCTTGAAGGACAGCGCGTCGGCTGGGGTGCTTCCGGGCGCAATGGCGGCCACCTCAACAACGGGCTGGCCCACTCCTACCTCTCCGCCAAGGCGGAACTCGGTAAGGAGCGCGCCATCGCGCTCTACAAGGCGCTGGATGCCTCGATCGACACGCTGGAAAGCCTGATCGCCGAGGAAGGGATCGATTGTAATTTCCGCCGCGCCGGCAAGCTGAAAATGGCTTCGAAACCGCAGCATTTCGAAAGTCTGGCGAAGAATTTCGAGGCTGTTCATGCCGAGGTGGATCCCGATACGGCTCTTCTGTCGGTTGACGATCTCAAGGCGGAAATCGGCTCTCCCTTTTATGGCGCCATGCTGTCCAAGAAGAGCGCCATGATGCATATGGGCCGCTATGTGGCCGGCCTTGCGCAGGCCGCCAGCCGCCATGGCGCGGTCATCTTCGAAAATGCGGCGGTGACGAAACATACTCAGAACGACAAGACACACACGCTGGAAACGGCGCGCGGCAAGGTCACTGCCGATAATGTTCTGGTGGCAACGGGCGCCTACACGCCCTCCGGCTTCGGCTATTTCCGCCGCCGCATCATCGCAGTCGGCAGTTTCATCATCGCCACGCGGCCGTTGACGGATGCCGAGATCAAGGCGTCCGTCCCGGGTAACCGCACCTACGTCAACACCATGAATATCGGCAATTATTTCCGCCTCGCACCGGACAACCGGTTGATCTTCGGCGGCCGCGCGCGCTTTTCCACGACATCGGACCAGCGTTCGGATGCCAAAAGTGGCGCGATCCTGATGGATAGCCTGCACCGCATATTCCCGCAGCTTGCGCATGTGCCGATCGATTATTGCTGGGGCGGACTGGTTGATATGACCAAGGACCGTTATCCCCGCGCCGGTTTCCATGATGGCGTCTGGTACGCCATGGGCTATTCCGGCCACGGCGCCCAGCTTTCCACCCATCTGGGCATGATCATGGCTGACGCCATTCTGGGCCGCCCGGACAACAACCCGCTGAAGGGGATGGACTGGCCGGCGGTGCCTGGCCATTTCGGCAAGCCCTGGTTTCTTCCCTTGGTGGGGCTTTATTACAAGATGCTGGATAAGATTCAGTAGCGCGTTAGTTCATTTCTTCATCATGCCGGACTTGATCTGGCATCCAGCCACTGCGCTCCTGCACGGTGAATAGTCTTTTACGATCAATGACGTGATCGCGCTGGACCCGGATCTATTCGGAGGTCGCGACACGTGAATGCCGTGGCTTTGCCAAACCAATTCATGCCTCCGGATTTTTCTTCCACCCCTGGGAATGCTGCTTTTCAATTTCGCACCAAAAAAGAAGGGCCGCAGAGCGGCCCTTTAGGCGGGGAGAAAGAAACAGTCTTCAGGCAAGTCCACCGATGTGGAACGTCTTCATTTCCAGATATTCCTCGATGCCGACCTGTGCGCCTTCGCGGCCGAGGCCGGATTGCTTGACGCCGCCGAAGGGGGCGACTTCGGTGGAGATCGCGCCGGTATTGAGGCCGACCATGCCGAACTCCAGCGCCTCGCCCACGCGCCAGGCGCGTTTGAGGCTTTCAGTATAGAAGTAGGCGGCAAGGCCGAATGGCGTGCCGTTGGCGATCGCAATCGCCTCCTCTTCCGTCTCGAAGCGGAAGAGCGGGGCGACTGGCCCGAAGGTCTCTTCGCTCGCCAGCCGCATGGCGGTTGTTGCGCCCGTCAGCACCACCGGTGCGGTATATTGCGAACCTTCAGGCAGATCATGAGGCTTGGTAATGATCTCGGCGCCCTTGGAAACGGCGTCATCGATATGCGCGCGGATTTTGGCGATTGCCGGCTCATTGATCATCGGACCGATGGAAACACCCAGTTCCGTTCCGGGTCCGACACGCATGGCATCGACGCGATCAGCCAGTTTTTTCGCAAATGCATCGTAAACGCTCGCCTGAACGAGAATGCGGTTGGCGCAGACGCAGGTCTGACCGCCATTGCGGAATTTCGAAACGAGCGCGCCTTCGATGGCGAGATCGAGATCTGCATCGTCGAATACGATGAAAGGGGCATTGCCGCCGAGTTCCAGCGACAGTCGTTTTACACTGTCGGCCGCACCGCGCATCAACAGCGAACCGACACGGGTAGAGCCTGTGAAGGAAATTTTCCGCACCGTCTCATTGGCCATGATCTCGTTGCCGATCTCCGTCGGCATGCCGGTGACGATGTTGATGACGCCAGCCGGAATGCCTGCACGTTCGGCGAGAACGCCGAGCGCTAGGGCCGAATAGGGCGTGAATTCCGAGGGCTTGATGACCACGGTGCAGCCAGCCGCCAATGCAGGTGCGACCTTGCGGGTGATCATGGCGTTCGGGAAATTCCACGGTGTGATGATGCCGCAGACACCGACCGGCTCCTTCAGCACCACGATACGGCGATCCGGCGTCGGAGAGGGAATGGTGCCGCCGCTGATGCGTCGGCCTTCTTCCGCAAACCACTTGACGAAGGATGCTCCGTAACGGATTTCGCCCTTGGCCTCTTCAAGTGGCTTGCCCTGTTCGATGGTCAACATCAGGCCGAGATCGTCGATGTGTTCGATCATCAACGCGAACCATTTTTCCAGAAGCGCCGCGCGCTCCGCGTGCGTTTTCTTCTTCCACGGCCCGAAGGCAGCGTTGGCGGCTTCGATGGCCGCGCGGGTTTCCACGCTGCCCATATCCGGCACGGTGCCGATCACCGCCTGCGTCGCCGGGTCGATCACGTCGACCGTCTTGCCTGATGCGGCCGCTTTCCATTCCCCGCCGATCAAACCCATCTGGCGAAAGAGTTCCTTGTCCTTCAAGCCCTGCATTATCTGTCTCCGAAATCAGTCGAGAGCCGCGAGAACTGCGGCAGTTATTACGTCTGTCTTGTCCTTGCCCGGCACGGTGCCAATGCCCTGGCCGGTCGCCTTTTCCAGCGCCGCCATGACCCGCCTGGCCGTATCCGCCTCACCCAGATGCTCCAGCATCATGGCGCCGGACCAGATGGCGGCGATGGGGTTGGCAATGCCAAGATGGGCGATGTCAGGGGCCGAACCGTGCACCGGCTCGAACATGGAGGGTGCCGTGCGGTTGGGATTGATATTGGCGGAGGCGGCAAAACCCAGGCCGCCCTGAATGGCTGCGCCGAGATCGGTCAGAATATCGCCGAAGAGGTTTGAGGCGACCACGACATCAAGGCTTTCCGGCGCCATCACCATGCGCGCCGCCATGGCGTCGATATGATAACTGGAAACTTCAACATCCGGATATTCGGCGGCGAGCTTTTGCGTCACCTCGTCCCAGAACACCATCGAATATTTCTGGGCGTTGGATTTGGTGACGGAAGCCAACTTGCCGCGACGCTTTTGCGCCTGCTCGAAGCCGAAGCGCAGGATGCGTTCCACCCCCTTGCGGGTGAAGATGGAGGTTTCGACAGCGACCTCGTCTTCGGTGCCCTGATGCACGCGTCCGCCGGCACCGGAATATTCACCTTCGGTATTTTCGCGGATGCAGAGAATGTCGAATCCATCCGCTTTCAACGGTCCCTGCACGCCGGGCAGAAGCCGGTGCGGGCGGATATTGGCGTATTGCACAAATGCCTTGCGGATCGGCAGAAGCAGGCCGTGCAACGATACCGAATCCGGCACCTCCGCTGGCCAGCCGACCGCGCCCAGCAGAATGGCGTCGAAGCCGCGCAGGGTCTCGATGCCATCCTTCGGCATCATCGCGCCGGTCTCCTTGTAGAAGGCGCAGGACCAGGGGAATTCGGTGCCTTCAAGCGCAAAACCGGAGCTTTTTGCTGCGGTGTTGAGAACCTGCCAGGCGGCATCAGTCACGCTTTTGCCGATGCCGTCTCCGGGAATGAGTGCGATGCGATGCGTTTTCAAGATGTTTCCCCTGTTACAGTCCGATCAGGACGCTTTTGCTCTTGCGGTTGGCGAGATAGGCCTCCCGTCCGAGATCCTTGCCGATGCCGGAGCGTTTGTAACCGCCGGTCGGCAGGATATGGTCGCGGGAGCGGCCATAACGGTTGACCCAGATCGTTCCAGCCTGGATGGCGCGAGACAGGCGCATGACGCGCGAGATATCGCGGCTGAAAAGACCCGCGGCAAGACCGTAGGTAGGATGATCGGCGAGCGCCAGCGCCTCTTCTTCCGTCTTGAAGGTTTGCAGGGTCAGCACTGGCCCGAATATCTCTTCTGTGACAGCAGGGGAGGTCTGGTCGACATTTGCGATCAAGGTCGGCTGGTAGAAATAACCCGGACCGTCCATGATCGCGCCGCCCGTCAGGCATTCGCCGCCATGGGCGACAGCCGCCTGCACGATGCCGTCAATGCGCTGGCGCTGCACTTCGGAGATGATCGGCGAATACTGTGTTGCTTCGTCCCAGGTCGGGCCGGGCTTCACCGTCTTCATGCGGGCGACGATTGCGGCGGAAAGCGCCTCTGCGACACTCTCTTCAACGATGATGCGCGAGCCGGCAACGCAGGCCTGCCCGGCATTGGACAGAATGTTGCCGGCGATCGCGGCGGCGGCTTTTTCGATATCGGCATCTGCAAAAACCAGCTGCGGACTTTTGCCGCCCAGTTCCAGCGTCATGGGCTTGACGCCGGTACGCGCGATATTTGCCATGATGGCCGAACCTGCTGCCGTCGATCCGGTGAAGCTGACCTTGGAAATTTCGGGATGGCCGGTGATGGCATTGCCTGTCACTGGCCCGTCACCCAGCACGATGTTGATAAGCCCGGCGGGCAGCCCTGCCTTGATGGCGAGTTGCGCCATGAAAATGCTGGAGAAGGGCGTCATCTCCGATGGTTTCAGCACCACGGCATTGCCGGCTGCGAGTGCCGGGCCAAGCTTCCAGCCCGCCATGGACACCGGAAAATTCCAGGGCGTAATGGCGCCCACGACGCCATAGGGCTCGGTCATGATCATGCCGACGCTTGTATCGTCGGTCGGCACGAGATCACCGGCCTCCTTGTCTGCAAATTCGGCAAAGAAGCGGATCTGTTCGGCAGTGACGGCGATATCGCCGGCAATCAGGTGGCCCACGGGCCGGGTTGAGGAGAGCGCCTCGATTTTCGCCAGCGTCTCGGCTTCCTGCTCGATCAGGTCTGCCCAGCGTTGCAGCACCCTGGTGCGCTCACGCGGGCGCACGCCGCCCCAGTTACTGCTCTTCAGTGCGGCTTTGGCGGTTTGCACCGCCTCATCGACAAGTGCCGCATCCGCCTTCGGGCAACCGGCATATTCGATGCCGTCCGAAGGACGATGCATGTCGATGCCGTTTTTAGCCGGGATCAGCCGGTCGCCGATGAAATGGCCGATCGGCAAGGACAGGCTGTCTGGATCGAAGCTGAGCGTCATGGATGATCCTCTGTGGATATGCGCCAAAGCTACTCCCTGATGGCAAGCAGCATCGACCGACTGCGGCGGGGGCGGTGAACGAAAATCCTGTTTTGCTGGTGGCCCACAGCGCAATCTTCGGCGGGCAGGAAGACCGCGCCGAAAACCTTGCGGCGGGTCCGATCGAGGGCCGTAAATCCGGTCGAAAGGCATCCGGGCAGGATACCCATGTAAACCATGGCTGGCATCCGCCTGCGGATTGCCAGCCATCGCTGTTCTCAAAAATGCCTCTCCATCAGCCGGGATGCCAGGCATGCTGTTCGGCAAATCATCCGTTCACGGTCACATAGATCTTGCGCACGGTTTCGATTGTCTTCCAGACGCCAACGAAACCGGGCTTCATGACGAAGCTGTCGCCCGCCGTGTAACGCAGCGGCGCGCCGCCCTCCGGTGTGATCTCGATGACGCCTTCGAGAATGTGGCAGAACTCGAATGTCTCGCCCTTGATCGAGCGGCTTTCGCCGGGGGTCGCTTCCCAGATGCCGGTATGCACGGTGCCATCACGGGCTTCATCTAGCGGCCAGGTTTTGAACGACGGGTCGCCGGCGATGAGGCGTTCGGGCAGGGCCTTGGAGGCTTTCGGTTCAAAGGCGGGATTGGTGTCGATGGTCTTGAGGAGAGACATGGGTGTCCTTTCTTGGAACGGTAGGATCAATATCCGCGGCTACGGTCAACGAGGCCGAGCGGTTCGAGACCGGATTCGTATCGTTTGATATTTTCGACGACGGTGCGGGCAGCGGAATGGGGCTGGGTGACGCTGGCAATATGCGGCGTCAGAAGAATTTTCGGATGGGTCCAGAAGCGGTGGTCTTTGGGCAGGGGCTCCGGATCGGTAACGTCAATCACCGCACCTGAAAGCCTGTCGCTGTTGAGTGCATCGAGCAAAGCGTCATGATCGAGCTGTTTGCCGCGCCCGGCGTGAACCAGAGCAGCCCCTTCGGGAAGCATCCCCAGAAGCTCGGAGTTCAGAAGCCCCGTGGTCTCTTCGGTGAGAGGCAGCAGGCAGACGAGAATATCGCTGGTGGAGAGAATGGATTTGAGGCCGTCGTCGCCATGATGGCAGGTGACGCCATCGATCTGACGCTGTGAGCGGCTCCAGCCGGAAAGCGGAAAGCCGAAAGGTTTCAGCCGCTCCAGCGCAGCAACGCCCAGCATGCCGAGGCCGAGAACGCCCACCCGGCACTCTTCCGCCTGACGCTGGGGCAGGGCATTCCACAGTTGCTGGCGCTGCTGGTTTAAATAGACCGGCAGGTTGCGGTGGAGGGAAAGTACGCCGAGGCAGATATATTCCTGCATCATGCGGATGATGCCCTCATCCACCATGCGTACGACCTTTACCGTCTCAGGGATCGCCTCGATGTGAAACTGGTCGACACCCGCGCCAATCGAAAACAGGACTTCGAGATTGCGATACCGGGCAATGTCCTGTGGTACCGTCCAGGTGATGAGGTAACGGACTGCATCGGGATTGACGGTTGATGCATCCATCGAAAACGGCAGATCAGGCAGTTCTGCAGCTAGAGCCTGCCGGAAAATCTCGCCGCGCTTGGCGTCGGAATTGAAGAGAAACGTCATCTGAAATCTATGCTTCCCGAAGGTTCAAGCCGCACAGCGGCTTGCGAGTGTTTCCAGCATCGACTGGCAGGCCGAAAGTTCGCCCGTCGTTATGAACTCGTCCGGCTTGTGGGCGCGGCCGATATCTCCTGGTCCGCAGATGATGGCGTCGATGCCTGCCGCCTGGAACAGCCCCGCCTCCGTGCCGTAGCTGACGGCGGCGAGACAGGGGGTGCCGGTCAATTCCTCCAGAAGCAGAACAAGCGGAGCATTGGCTGCAAGCGAAAGCGCCGGATAATCGCTCATAGGCGTCCATTCGATATCGACACCCTTTGCTGCAAGAGCCTCGACGCTTGCGCGAACCGGCCCGAGCAGTTCAAGCGGCGATATGCCGGAAATCGCCCGTGCTTCCAGCTCGATGGCCGAGAAATCGGGGATGATGTTGATCGCCTGGCCGCCCTTCATCGTGCCGATCTGCAGCGAGGAATAGGGTGGCTCGAAAGTCGCTTCAAAGGGGCCTTTCGTCAGCTCATATGCCGTCTCCACGGCCTTTGCCATGATGCCGGTCATCAGGTGAATGGCATTCACCCCCTGATCAGGGCGGGACGAATGGCCGGAACGGCCACGGATGGTAATGCGAGCTGCTGCTTTGCCCTTGTGTGCACGAACCGCCCGCATATTGCTCGGTTCGCCGATAATTGCGCCCGCCGGTGCGGCGCACAGTTCAGGCAATCTGGCGAGAAGATGCGGAACGCCACGGCAACCCGCCTCCTCGTCATAGGAAAAGGCGATATGCACGGGACGTTTCAGCGCCATGTGCGAAAATGCAGGCGCTGCGGCGAGAACCGTGGCCAGAAAACCCTTCATGTCGGTGGTTCCGCGCCCGTAGAGACGATCATTTTCCGCCCGCAGTGTAAAGGGATCGGAAGACCATTCCGGCTCGCTGGCGGGTACGACATCCATATGGCCGGACAAAACATAGCCGGCGCGATCGGCCGGGCCGAAGGTGGCGAAGAGATTGGCGCGGTCGCCCTCCGGTCCCGCAAGCAGCGATACTTTCGCGCCGTGGCTTTCAAGATAATCGGCGATCCAGCCGGCAATATCGCCATTGGCGGTTCCAACGACCGACGGGAAACCGACGAGACGCTCAAGGATTTCGATTGCGTTCAATGGTCGTCTCCGCTGACCGGATTGTCATCCCGAAAGCTTAGAATGGACTGCGACGTTTATCTGCTGAAATGCGAATGATTTCGGTAGATTGTTGTGACCTTCCAGTGCTTTCAGAAAATTCGTGCTGGCGTAACCGGCTACCGTCGGATGTCGTGGGCTAGGCCGGGACCGAATGAAGGTTGTGAGCCGTAGGGGATGAGGGCCGTTGGTTATGGACCTGCTCAAAGTCGATAGTTTCGAGCTGCGGACCGTGGATATCGCGGACGTGGATGCCGATCATCTGCATGCACTCTCCATGGCCGTCGGATGGCGATATCACGCGAATGAATGGTGTTTTCTGCGGCAATGCGGCGTGGGTCTCGCCGCGCTCGATGAGATCGACCGTGTTGTCGCAACCGCGATGCTCTTTCCCTATGATCAGGGGTTTGCGACGCTTGGCATGGTCATTGTTTCGCCCCGTTTGCAGGGGCATGGCGTAGCACCATGGCTTGTGCAGAAACTTGTCGCAAAATTCCCCACTGTCTCCCTGCGGTTGAACGCGACGGGAGCGTCGCGGCGGTTGTTTTCAAGGTTGGGTTTTGCCGGTGATACGGAAAAAGTATATCTGTTCCGGGGAAGGGCGAATTGCCTTTTCGAGATACCGCCGCCCGGCAGAAAACAACGAATAGAGCCGTTATCCGCAGGTCATCTGACTGATGTGGTGGAACTAGACCGGGCGGCTTTTGGCGTTTCGCGCCGGAACGTTTTGCAGCGACTTTTGACGCAGAATGCGGGTTACGGTGTGTTTGAGGCGGACCGTCTTACCGCTTTTGCGCTGCGCCGTGCGGCAGGGCGGGGCCACATTATCGGTCCGGTCGTTGCGGGTGCGGACATGGATGCGATTGCGCTTGTAAGGCGGCATTTTACCGATCTGGACGATGAGCTGGTGCGTCTCGACACCATCAGCGACAATAGTCTCTTTATTGATTTTATTGCGCAATCCGGGCTGGTGGTGATTGAAACCCTTACCACCATGTCCAAAGACGCGCCGCAACCGGCGCCTTCCGGCGCTACAAAAATTTTCGCGTTGGCGGGTCCGTCTTTGTGCTGAGCAGCAGCACTATCGCAATTGACGCCCCGGCGCTTGCCCCTTATGTCAGAAAGCGACGGTTCCTGAAGCCGAAGGGCAAAGGGATTAATAGGGAACATGGTGCGGGTGATTTCTATCGCCCAATGCCGTGGCTGCCCCCGCAACTGTAAGCGGATTGCCGCTCATCCTCGTGACGCCTGAAAAGCGTCATGCCACTGCACCCTTCAAGGTGCGGGAAGGCAGATGAACGGCGCATATTCGCGAGCCAGGAGACCTGCCGTCATAATATTGACCATCGTTACGGGCGGGGATGCCCGGAAGAGGAGCTGATTATGACCTTTCCGTCCGCGGAAACGTATTTAGAGTCCCGTTCTCCATCTCCACACTTGTTGTCGCTCTGTCACTACGCGTTTTGACGCGCGGCCTGCGGATCACGCCACTTTATTTAGACTGGAGAACATATGTTTCATTTCAAACGCCTGCCGGTTTCCGCCGGTCTTCTGGCTGTCGCACTAGCGGCCTTGCCCGCCGGTGCCGCTCAGGCTGCCGAAACCACCTATCCGCTGACGATCAATAGCTGCGGCCACGAAATCACCTTCAAGCAGGCGCCCGCCCGCACAGTATCGGTCGGCCAGAGCACGACCGAGGTTCTCTATCTGCTCGGCGTGGCCGACCAGGTGGTAGGCACGGCGCTGTGGATCGGCCCGGTTCTGAAGGGTTACGAAGACGCCAATGCCAAGGTGGAGCGGCTTGCCGACAATGATCCGAGCTTCGAGGCGGTGGTTGGCAAGAGGCCGGACCTCGTGACGACGCAGTTCCAGTGGCAGATCGGTCCCGAAGGCGTTGTCGGAACACCGGAGCAATTCGCCGAACTCGGTATTCCCGTTTATACCTCCCCTGCCGATTGCATGGGCAAGGACAATTCCGGCGGCGGCGACGGCGTGCGCAAGTCCGTTTTCACCATGGACCTGATCTACCAGGAGGTCCGCGACCTTGCGAAAATTTTCAACGTGCAGGATCGCGGCGAGGAAGTCGTTGCCGACCTGAAAAAGCGTGAGGAAGCCGCCCGCGCCAAGATCGCTTCGGCGAATGGCAAGATTTCAGCAGTCTTCTGGTTCTCCAGCGCCGAGCTGGATATCGATCCTTACGTGGCGGGCCGCAATGGTGCGCCGGGTTACATCATGTCCGCGCTCGGGCTGAAGAACGTTATCGAAAGCGATGAGGAATGGCCGACTGTTGGCTGGGAAACCATCGCCAAGGCAAATCCGTCCGTGATCGTTGCCGGCAAGATGGACCGCCGGCGTTTCCCCGCCGATGACGTCGCCGTCAAGCTCAAGTTCCTTGCTACCGATCCGGTTGCCAGCATCATGCCCGCCGTCAAGGCGGCCCATGTCTTCGAAATGGACGCGCAGGCGATGAACCCGACCATCCGCACGATCGAAGGCATTGAAACGCTGGCCGAGGCGATTTCCACAGCCGGTCTCGCCAAGTGAACGGTCTTTCCGTCAATCTTGGCAGGGCGGGTCTGGCTTTTGCCGCACTCGCCCTGCTGCTCGTCGCGCTGATGGCCGGTGCGGCCATCGGCGAGACTGCCATTCCGTTCGACGTGGTGGCAAAGACCATTGCCAATCGTGTCTTCCATGCGGGTTATCCGCTGGAGCCGCTAGATGAGGGCATCGTCTGGAGTTACCGCCTCAGCCGCGCCGTTGTTGCCGCGTGCTGTGGCGCCTCGCTGGCGCTGGCCGGTGCGGTGCTTCAATCACTTCTGCGCAACCCGCTCGCCGATCCCTATATCCTCGGCATTTCCGCAGGCGCCTCAACCGGGGCCGTGGCCGTGGCGCTTCTGGGCTTAGGGGCGGGGTTCCTGACGATGCCGGCCGGCGCCCTGATCGGAGCTTTTGTGGCTTTTTCGCTTGTCAGCCTTCTGGCGGTGCGGGCAGGGCACGGCAACAGCGCCATCATCCTGGCGGGGGTCGCCGGTTCGCAACTGTTCAACGCCATGACGTCGTTCATCGTCACCAAATCCGCCAATGCCGAACAGGCGCGCGGCATCATGTTCTGGCTGCTGGGCAATCTTTCGGGCGTGCGCTGGCCGGATGTCTGGCTGGCTTTGCCGGTCAGTATTGCGGGTCTTGGGGTGTGCCTCTGGTACGCACGCGCGCTTGATGCTTTCGCTTTCGGCGGTCAGGCAGCAGCTTCGCTCGGTATTCCAGTGCGCCGGGTATATGCGGTGCTGATCTCGGTTTCGGCGGTCACGACGGCAGTCATGGTGTCGCTGGTCGGTTCTATCGGCTTCGTCGGTCTCGTCATCCCGCATGCGGCGCGCATCTTCGTTGGCGTTCGCCACGGCATGTTGCTGCCGGTGACGGCGCTGACCGGTGCAATTTTCATGATCATCGCAGATATTCTCTCGCGCACCGTCATTCCGGGGCAGGTGCTGCCGATCGGCGTGATCACTGCGCTGGTCGGCGCGCCCGCCTTCGCCTTTATTCTCGGGCAGAAGAGAGGCCGGTCATGAAATTATCCGCCCACGATCTGCATTTCCATGCCGGCAATCTCGACATCGTGCGCGGTGTTTCGCTGGAGGTCGCCACGGGCGAGTTTCTGGGTATCATCGGGCCGAACGGTTCGGGCAAAAGCACGTTGCTTTCCATGCTGGCCGGCATTCGCATGCCGCGTCGGGGTCATGTCATGCTTGGTGAGGAACGGCTTGCCACATTCGGGCGGCGCGAACTTGCCCGCAGGCTGGCCTTTGTGGAGCAGCAGGCCGAAACCACCGAGCGCATCAGCGCGCGACAGGCCGTGGAACTGGGGCGCACGCCCTATCTCGGCCCGCTTTCCGCATGGTCGCCAAAGGACGATGCCATCGTCGATGCAGCGCTCGGAAATGTCGATATGGCGGACAAGGCCGAGCGAAACTGGCATCACCTTTCCGGCGGCGAACGCCAGCGCCTGCACATTGCCCGCGCATTGGCGCAGGAGCCGCATATTCTGCTGCTGGACGAGCCGACCAACCATCTCGATATCGGCCACCAGATCGGCCTGCTCGATCTGGTGCGCAGGCAGGGACTGACGGTTGTGGCGGCGCTGCATGATCTCAATCACGCCGCCATGTTCTGCGACCGCGTCGCCATCATGCATCGCGGTGAAATGATCGCTGTCGGCCCACCGCGCGAGGTCCTCACCTCTGCGACCATCGCCGATGTGTTCGGGGTGCAATCCGTCGTCACCACGGATGAAAGCGGATTTTCACATATTCGTTTTCTGCCGGCCCACGGTGCGGCCGATCACGCAAGGAAAGCAACGGCACGATGATGAAATTGAAAAGACTTGTAAATCTCCGCTTTGGCGCGCGACAGCTTTGCGTTTCCGCGGGACTTGCCATGGTTGTGGCCACAGGGTTTTCCATTCAAGCCGGAGCCGAGACCTTCGAGGTGAAGATGCTGAACCGTGGCGAAAAGGGCTCCATGGTGTTCGAGCCCGATTTTCTGGAGATCGCTCCCGGCGACCGCGTGCGCTTCGTGCCGAGCCACAAGAGCCATAATGCCGCGACGATCGATGGTATGGTTCCCGAAGATATTGAAGGTTTCAAAAGCCGGATCAACGACGAATTCGAGACCGGTTTCGAAAAGCCAGGTTTTTACGGCATCAAATGCTCGCCGCATTACGGCATGGGCATGGTCATGCTGATCAAGGTGGGGGACGCGGTTTTGCCGCAGAGCTACAGGACGGTAGAGGTCCCAGGCCGGGCGAAGCCGCGCTTTGAGGAGCTATTCGAGCGGGCGGAAAAATGAGGTCACCGCATCGCGTTTTCATGCGTCATGCACGACTAGATCCGGCATCCAGCCACGGCGCGTCTGCACCGTGAGAAACTATTATTAAGCGATCAAGGACTTGGTCGCACTGGACCCCGGATCACATCCGGGGTGACGGAGAGCTGGGCGGCAGCTTGGTGGCTTTGGTCGCCCTATCCCTTGCCGGACGTGTGCGGCTTCACGGCGCATATTGCATAACGGTGCTGCAATCCCCGCAAAATGCCTTTCAGCAGACTGAAATTTTTCGCCTGGGCACGATGAATGGCCTGAAGTTCCTGATCGATGGCAACGGGCTCGAAGCCGGTTTCACGCAACAGCGCCGCGACGTCACCAGCTCTTGCACCCTTTGAAAAATAGACTCGCGATAGAATGCTGTTGAAGGTGTTTTCCGGATCCGCCGGCTTGTGCGGCTGGTCCGGCTTCACAAGGCCGATGCTTTCCAGACCCGCCGCCAGCTTCTTGACCAGTCTTTCGCGCCAGCCGGTGTTGACGAAATCGCCATCGACGATCAGCAGGCGTCCGCCGGGTTTCAAGACACGGAACCATTCGGCAAAGCTCGCCTTCGGGTCAACCAGCGTCCAGACCAGATGGCGGGTGATGATGACGTCGGCGCTTTCGTCCGGCTCCATCGTGTTTTCGGCGTCGCCGACAAAAAAGCGGATATTGCGCCCGCGGGTTTTCGCCTTCGCCCTTGCAAGCTCCAGCATGGTTTCCGACCAATCCATGCCGGTGACCTGAAAACCGAGATCGTCCATCAGGTGCGAGATAACGCCGGTGCCGCTGGCCAGATCCAGCGCCTTGCGGCCTTCTCCCTGGCCCAGATGCTTCAAAACCAGCGCGTGCCAGGCCTTGCGCTCTTCTTCGGAGAAAATCTCATGACCCGGGGAAAGGTCGAAAGTCGCGGCGCGGCCGGACCAATAGGTTTTGATTTCGTCTCTCAGACTGTCGTTTTTGCCATAGTGGATAGTATCGATCATCGGTCTTCAGCTCACATACCGGTCAGTTAAGAATGGCTCTAAAACATAAAACTTGACTAGTATAGTCAGAAAATAATACAGCCGCGCCAGTCAACACTGGAGAGCAATATCCGATGCGCATCTCAGCCAAATCCGCGGCACTTGCCCTTGGCCTTCTCGTATCCGCAGCGTGGCCTGCATTGGCCGAAAAGGTCACCGTCAAGGATGTGACCGGCCGCGACGTGGAAGTCAATGTGCCCGTTTCGCATGTGATCCTCGGCGAAGGCCGTCAGATCTATTTCCTGGCGGCGCTCGACAAGGAAAACCCTTTCCAGCACGTTGTCGGCTGGCGCGACGACCTGGCGAAAGCCGACCCGGAAACCTATGCGGCCTATCTCGCCAAGTACCCTGATATTGCCAAGCTGCCGACCTTTGGCGGCATGAAAGACGGCACCTTCGACATCGAGCAAGCCATTTCGCTGAAGCCAGACGTGATCCTGATGAACATCGACGCGAAGACCGCGACGCAGGAGGCCGGTTACATCGAGAAGCTCGAAAAGGTCGGCATCCCGCTCGTTTACGTCGACTTCCGCGAAAAGCCGATGGAAAACACCGAGCCGAGCATGCGTCTGATGGGCCAGCTGACCGGCAAGGAAAAGATCGCCGAGGACTTCATCAAGTTCCGCGCCGACTCCATCGCCAAGGTCACCGATACGCTCGAAAAGGCCAATCCGAAGAAGCCCGTCGTGTTCGTCGAACGCGCCGGCGGTTATTCCGACGATTGCTGCATGTCCTTCGGCAACGAGAATTTCGGCAAGATGGTCGAACTCGCCGGCGGCATCAACATGGCCAAGGACATCATTCCCGGCACGTTCGGCAACGTCAATCCGGAACAGATCATCGCCTCCAATCCGGAACAGATCATCATCACGGGTGGCAACTGGAACGGTTATGTTCCCGGCGGCAACTGGGTCGGTGTCGGTTATGGCGCGGATATGAAGGAAGCCCACCGCAAGCTTGAAAACCTGACCAAGCGCCCGGCTTTCACCGGGGTACAGGCGGTCAAGAACGGCAATGTCCACGCTATCTGGCACCAGTTCTACAACAACCCGTATCAGTTCGTGGCCATTCAGGAAATCGCCAAGTGGCTGCACCCGGACCTCTTTAAGGATCTCGACCCCGAGGCGACCTTCAAGGAGCTGCATGCCCGCTTCCTGCCTCTCGACTACAAGCCCGGTTACTTTGTGTCGCTGAAGGACACGAAATAAGACAGGGACGGTGAAGGGGAGCGCCGTCCGATCGATGGATGAAGCCGCAGCCATGCGGCTTCATCATTTTCTTTTGGAAATAAGAGGATTTCTCATGCGGCTTAACGCTCTCAGGCATCTTGCGGTGCTGGCTTTGTCTTTTCTCGCTTTGCCGGCTTATGCCGGAGAAATCACCGATGTCACCGGACGCAAGGTCGAGCTGGACCTGCCGGTCAAACGTGTCATCGTCGGTGAGGCGCGCCAGATCCACGTCATCGCGGCGCTCAAGGGCGACCAGACCTTCGACACCATTGTCGGCTGGCGTGACGATCTCCTCAAGAAGGACCCTGACAGCTACGCCGCCTATGTCGAGCGCTTTCCGCAGATCGAAAAACTGCCGCGCTTCGGTTATGTGCCGCAGGGCGATTTCAGTCTGGAAACGGCCATTACCCTTTCGCCTGACGTGATCACCCTCAATCTGGAAGCGGAAAAATCCGCCAAGGAAAGTGGTTTCGAAGAGAAGGCCGCCGCCGCCGGAATCAAGATCGTCTATCTCGATTTTCGTATCGATCCCGAAAAGAACAGCGAAGCCTCGATTGAAATTCTCGGGAAAATGTTTGGCGCGCAAGAGCGTGCAAAGGAATTCATCGCCTATCGCCGTGCAGAAATCGCCCGCGTGACCGACCGGCTAGCCAGCGTCAAGGACCTGAAGCGTCCCGGCGTCTTCATCGAGCGCGCGCCCGGCATTTCCGGTGAGGACAATTGCTGCCGCACCTTCGGCCCGGTCAATTTCGGCGCGATGGTCGATCTCGCTGGCGGCCATAATATTGCCGACGGCATCATCAAGACGACGTTCGGCGATCTCAATCCCGAGCAGCTCGTCGTTGCCGATCCGGATCATGTCATCGTAACCGGCTCAAACTGGGCAGCTGAATCCGATATCAACCAGTTCGTTCCCGTTGGACGCGGAGCCGACATGGCTCTTTCCCGGAAAAGACTGGCAAACCTGATGAAGCGCACGCCGTTTCCGGAACTGAAGGCTGTCAAACAAGGTAATGTCCATGCCGTCTGGCACCAGTTCTACGGCGCGCCCTACGAGTTCTTTCCGATTCAGCAATTCGCCAAATGGTTCCATCCCGAGCTCTTCGCCGATCTCAATCCCGAGAAGAATTTTGAGGAATTTCACCGGAAATTCCTGCCCGTCACCTACAAGCCGGGCTACTTCGCATCCCTCGAAAAAGGTTCGAATGAATGAGTTCGTTGAATGAAATCGCCGTTGGCGTGAGTGGGCGCGATCAATATCGCGCCCTTGCCGCACGAAGGATCGTTATTCTCTTCGGGCTTTTCATCGCCCTTTGTTTCAGTATGGCTGCCGACATGGCACTTGGTCCGGCGCGCTACACGATATCAGAAGTTCTGGCGACGATTGCCGATCCGGCTGCTGCTGCAAACCAGCTTCGGGTGGTGATATGGGATATCCGCATGCCGATTGCGCTGATGGCGGTCACCGTCGGCGCGTCGCTTTCGGTTGCGGGCGCACAGATGCAGACCATCCTGTCCAATCCTCTCGCCAGTCCGTTTACGCTCGGCATTTCGGCCGCTGCCAGTTTCGGCGCCGCGCTGGCCCTTGTTGGCGGCGTTGCGATCTTTCCCGGTGCCGTCCAGTACATGGTGCCGATCAACGCCTTCATCATGGCGATGATTGCCGCCCTGTTCATTCATTTTGCCTCGACGATGCGCGGCGTAACCGTGGAGACTATCGTCCTTCTCGGCATCGCGCTGGTGTTCACCTTCAATGCCGCATTGTCGCTGCTTGAATATCTGGCTTCCGAACAGGCGCTCGCCGCCGTCGTTTTCTGGACCATGGGCAGCCTTACCAAGGCCACGTGGGAAAAGGTCTATATCACCGGTGGTATTCTTCTCGTTACGGTGCCGATGTTCATGCGCAACGCATGGGCGCTGACGGCGCTTCGGCTGGGTGACGACAAGGCAGCCAGCATGGGCATCAATGTGCGTCGGCTGCGGCTGCAGACCATGCTGACGGTCAGCCTTCTGGCCGCGATTCCGGTTTCTTTCGTTGGTACCATCGGTTTCGTCGGGCTTGTCGGCCCGCACATAGCCCGCATGGTGGTGGGCGAAGATCAGCGGTTCTTCCTGCCGGGCTCGGTGATCTGCGGGGCGCTGCTGCTGTCGGCGACCTCTGTTATCAGCAAAATCCTCATTCCCGGCGCAATTCTGCCAATCGGCGTCATCACGGCGCTGGTTGGCGTACCGTTCTTTTTCGCGCTCATTTTCGGCAACAGGAGACGCGCATGGTAGCGCTCGCATTGAAGGATGTCGGCGCTGCCTACGGCCGCACGACTGTTCTCTCCAAGGTCGGCATCGATACGCTGGAAAGCGGCAGTGTCACGGCGGTTATTGGCCCGAACGCTGCCGGCAAGTCCACGCTTTTCAAGCGCATCGCCAGCCTGATCTCCGGTCCCGGGCTTGTCGAGTTGTCAGATACGGCACGCGGCAACCGGGCCATCTGCTACATGCCGCAGGACACCGGCGCCAACGCCGTGCTGACGGTTTACGAATCCGTGCTTCTGTCCGCCAAGCAGGGCGGCGGGTGGCGTGTTCACGACGATGAGCTGTTTGAGATCGACGCCATTCTCAAGGCGCTGAAAATCCACGATCTCGCCTTCCGGGGGCTCGGCGAATTGTCTGGCGGTCAGCGGCAGCTTGTGTCCCTGGCGCAGGCGCTGGCCCGCAAGCCGGAGGTACTGTTGATGGACGAGCCGACATCTGCTCTCGACCTCCACCGGCAGGTCGAGGTTCTGGGGTTTGTGACCGACCTTGCCCAGAAGACTGGCATGATCGTGCTGATCGCCCTGCACGACCTCAATCATGCGCTTCGTTATTGCGAGAATACGATGGTGATCGCGCGCGGCGAAATGGTGGTGAGCGGCAGCACCGAGACGGTGATAACTCCGGCCATGCTGCGCGATATCTACCGCATCGATGCGCGTATCGAACCCTGTTCGCAGGGCAGGCCGATGGTTATAGTCGACGGCGCTATCTGACGCTATCACAGGGCCCGGCCGCGCCTGCCGCCGGGTCTGCGAGTCTCTGGCTGTTGCAGGACCCGCGACCGCACAAATTCTTGATAATAATAGTCATGAAATAGCTGTTCGGTCGAGAGTTTGGGTGCTAGAGGTTTAGACGGGAAAACTGCTTTGTCGTTTGGGGGCTTGCAGTTTCGTTTATCCTTGAAATTTCTCTCGGTTGAGACATGGGCATACGGGAAGATGACAAGCGTTATAACGCTTACGTCGCGCACAGGGTTGACCTGATCAAATACGCCACGCTTATTTTAGGGTCGCGGGCGGACGCGGAGGACGTGGTTCAGGAGGCATTCCTGAAATTCGTTCCCGAAGGTTCCGGCAATCCCTCCAACCTCAAATCCTATCTTTTCCGCATCGTCCGCAACCTCGCCCTCGATAATCGCCGCCGCAACCGGCAGGACCTGCGGGAGCGTCCCGACGATACCCCGTTCTGGGGCATACCGCAGGGTCACGGCACACCAGAAGAGCACGCCCTGTTCTGCGACGAGGTCCGACAGATGCAGATTATTTTGGCCTCTCTGCCGGTCCAGGCGCGTGTGGCATTGGAAATGCATAGATTTGGCGGTTACAATATGGAAGAGATCGCCCGTCACCTCGGCGTATCCGTGGCTAGCGCCCACCGTCTGATTAAGAGTAGTATTGCCGCCATTACCAAAGAAATGCAGTAAAATAGCCTTTATTGTTTCATCTTGTGAAAAAAAGTTCTCCCTCAAACGTCTTTATAGCAACACGGAAGACGAGGCATCTCCTCCGCCCAGTCAAAGGAACTGACCGGCTCAATGACAATTGATCCCGATAAAAAAATAACATTGCCGACCGGGAAGGCGGAGGAGGCTGCCGACTGGCTGATACGCCTGCAGACGGGTTCGGCGGAACCGAGGCTGAAGGCGGAATTTGATCAATGGTTGGCTGCTTCGCCGGCAAATCGTCTGGCCTGGGAGCGGACATGCAAGACTTGGCGCAATCTCGGTCTGGTCGAGCCGGGTTTAAAAAGCCTCTGGGAAGACGCGCCGCACCTGCCTGACGTTGCCGGAAAACAGGCATCGCGACGGCGCTGGTCCTTGCGGCATTATGCCGGCATGGCGGTGGCAGCAGTGTCTCTCTGTCTTGCGGTACTGTTCGTTCCCACGCTTTTCGTCCATATCAAGGCCGAATATCAGACCAGTACCGCAGAGAGCCGCACCATAACCCTTGAAGACGGCAGCAGGGTGCAGCTTGCCGCGGCAAGTGCGCTTACCACTGATTTTGCCAATGGCCGCCGTAATGTGAAGGTGCTGAAGGGCGAAGCTTTTTTTGATGTCGTGCCGGATAGCGACCGTCCCTTTGTCGTGGAGGCGAAAAACCTGACCGTCCAAGTGCTCGGCACGGCTTTCGATGTCGACATGACGGATGGCGTGACGCAAGTCGCTCTTGCGCATGGTTCCGTGGAAGCTTCCTTCCGCAACGCGCCACCAACGCGGCTGGTGCCGGGTGAGATGCTGGTTGTCGACGCCTCCGGTACAATCCGGAAAGAGACCGTTCCCGTCGAGGATATTGGTGGCTGGCGCAACGGCGAGCTTTACGTTGTGGATGCGACGATCGGTTCTGTCGTCGAGCAAATCCAGCGGTATCATCCCGCATGGCTGACGATGGCGGACAAGACGCTTGCAGAGCAGCGTGTGACTGGCTTCTACAATCTTCGCGATCCGGACCGTGCGCTGGAAGCATTGGTGGAACCCTATAAGGGCAAGGTTCATGCAATTGCCAATACTGCCCGCATCATCACCCGTTTCTGAAGCGCCATAAAACAAAAAATCGTATTTATTTTCAGTCGTTTATAAAAAATTCTCCGAAACCCTGAAAAAAACCGCCGAGGCAATCGTCTTTTTGTTGAGTAATCCGGTCAAGATATAGCCGGAGCGAAGACAGGAAGACAAAAGCAGTATGCGCCTCCAGATACGTATGAACGGTTCAGGGAAAAACGCGGCAAAGCCGGCACGTATGACCGTGCTTTTGGCGACAACGGCGGTGGTCGTTTCAATGTCGGTACCGGCTTTTGCGCAGAGCGGACCGAATGCCGCCAATGGTCAGCGCTCCGGTGGCGAGCAGGGTGCAACGCGGCCTTTTAATATTCCCGCCCAGCCGCTGTCCTCCGTTGTCGGCGTTTTCGGGCGGCAATCCGGTCTGCAGGTTACGCTTGCCACGCCGTCCGCCGGCAATGTGCGCACCAATGCCGTTACCGGCAGTTTTACGGTGCGGGATGCGCTGTCCCGGCTTCTGGCCGGCACGGGCGTGAATTTCCGGTTTACCGGAAGTGGCAGAACCGTCGTCATCGGCTCGGGCCAGGCCGCTGCCGATCTTTCCGAGGCGGAAGGCACCACCGTTCTGGAAGAAATTACAGTGACCGGAAAAACCGGACGCAATTCCATTGCCGGCACCGGTTATCAGGGAACGCCCGACTGGGTTTATGAAACACCCGCCAGTGTCAGCGTCGTCAGCCGCGAGGCGATCCAGTCCGCCGGCGTGCGTAACACGCGCGATGTCTTCAACCGCGTCTCCGGCGTCTACGCCGGTGAGGGCAACGGCAGCTTCCCGACCGTTTCGCCCAATATACGTGGCTTGCAGGAAAGCGGCCGCGTGGTCGTCTCCATCGATGGTGCGCGGCAGAATGCGCAGCGTGGCGCAGCTTTCGGCGGGGCCACGAGTTACACCGCGAGCGCCGGGCAGGGTTACGTCGATGTTGCCTTTATCCGTGCTGTCGAGATCGAGAAAATAACCAATGCGAGGTCGGGTAACGCGGGTTCGCTTGGCGGGAAGGTCGAGTTCCGTACCGTCAGCGCCGCCGATCTGATCCCCGAGGGTGCGAACAAGGGGGCGGAGGTGAATGTCTCCCGTGGCACAAATGGTTACGATTTTCAGGGTTCGGTTCTGGCCGCAGTTCGTGAGCCGAATGGCCCTCTCTCCTTTGTTGCCGGTTACAGCCGCACGATCATGGATGAATACAAGATCGGAACAAGAGGCGAGGCACGAAGCACCGCTTTGACGATGAAGGACCTGCTCGGCAGGGACGGTTGGTCGACCTTTTTCAAGGGCGAAGGTGACTTCGGGGATGTGCAGACTTCGTTGTCATGGATGCATCAGCAGAATGATTTTGTTCAGGGTGCGTCCACCGTGGTCGACAGGGAAAGTGTACGCAACGACAGCGTCGTCGCGAAGCTGGACTGGGACCCCGAAAGCGAACTCATCGATTTCAAATCTTCGTTGTGGCTGAACGACAATATGACGCACGAACTGCGTGCAGAGCGTATTGGGTATGCCGCTGAGACGAATCTTGACATGGGCTTACGCAGTTTTGGCGTCAGTGTCGAAAACACCAGTCGCTTCGATACAAAAGCGGGTGCGTTAAGTTTGAATTATGGTGGGGAAGCATTTCGGGATATTGCATCGTCGATTGCCACCAGTTCCGCAATTAGCGAGAACCCCTCGTTCGCGAGTAGCTATACGGCTTTCAGTCCTGCCGGACGGCGTGATGTTGCCAGTCTGTTTGTAAATGGCGAATTAGAGCCCGCCGATTGGATCAAGCTGAGTGGCGGCGTGCGTTATGACTGGTCACGTCTGAAGGGATTGGCGACTTACTACAATCAGGTAACGGTTGCGACGGGTTCAAACCGTGTTGTAGGCGCGATAGACAATTATCTCACCTATGTATCGCAATACTCGCGGCCGACTTACGATCGTGTCTACGCGATCTGCACTACGGGTGTATTTGGTGGTCGCACTTTCACTGCGACACAGAGGACAGGTTCCTGCAACACTCTGAACAACGTCTGGCCTGCAACCAGGGGTGAAATCATCAACGGCCAATGGCGGGATGCTGGAACTACGTATTTTGATACGACTTATTCGACGGAGTATCCCTCTTACGACGTGGAAATAGACCGTACCTACAGTGCCTGGCTGCCGTCCGCTACGATAGAACTGAAACCCGTTGACTGGTTCCGGCCTTATGCGAGCTATTCCCAGAGCCTGCGACCGCCGACAATTCTCGAGGCTTTTTTTGCCGGCGCACGCCCTGGAGATTCGGCCGGCTACGAATACGCCCCGAACCAGTCCCTGCGCGCGGAAAAAGCGACGACCTACGAAATCGGCGCGAATATGAGCTTTGACGGCGTGCTGCTGGACAACGATTCCGTCCGCATCAAAATGGCCGCCTTTCGCCGTGAGGTTAAGGATTATATCGCTCTCGGTTATCTCGTTACGGATCAGGTGGCGGATCGGACCTATACCAGCTTCGTCAATCTCGACGGCACGACCTATATGCGCGGCCTTGAATTCGAGGGCAATTACGATGCGCGAAGCTTCTGGCTTGGTGGCTCAGCGACGCTGCTGAAGACCGACTGGCCGGACAACACGCAGGTATTTTCCAACGGCACCACCACGACAAGCGGCGAGATTGTCGCATGGCCGGGCGATGTTGCGCCCAAGGTGAAGCTGACGCTCGATGGCGGCATGCGTTTCTTCGACGAAAAATTCTCTCTGGGTGCGCGGCTCAACCATGTCACGCCGACACAATCGCGGACGCTCGATACGGAGGGTAATCTGCGGGAGGTAACCGATCCCTACACGACGGTGGACCTATACGGCTGATATGCCTTCAACGAAAAGGCGACGCTTCGTTTCGCGGTCAACAACCTGACTGACCGCAAATACATCCCGGCAGCCAGTGCCTATACCGCACCGGGCCGCACTTTTGTCGCGACGATGAACGTGAAGTTTTGATGCGCGGAAGAAATTCTCCGGGCTGGGGTTGCAGCCCGTCCCGGAGATGAAACGCCTTCGTCACATGACAAAGGTATCCCTATTGGCCAGCAAAGGAGTACACCTATGGCTACCACAATTCAACTGACGCAGTCTTCCTCCGACTTGATCGGTTACCTCAACGGTTGGACGAGCGGTTTCGGTTCGACCTATGGTGCGTTCTACGACGCTCAGACCAGCTCTCTCGCCACCACCACTATCGATCCGAACACGACCTATGAGGCGTGGGGCGATGGCAGCAACGGTGGCAAGGGCATTGTCATGAGCGGTGCCCTGCAATACTCCCAGGGCAACCTGACAGGTTCGGTCGACAGCATCGTTCTCGGCACCGGCTACAGCCAGTCCACCAGCGGCATCGCCGTCAGCCAGCAGGAACTGCTGATCGATCCCGACGGCTCCTACTCGCTCGCAGGCGCGCGCGATCTTCTCGATCTCGCCGTTTACCAGCTTGCCCGTTTTGGCTCGCTGGCTGGCTTCTATGACTACTTCGCGGCTACCGGCACTGTGATCGAAGACACTGCTTCCTCCAACACCCTTACGGGTTTTGCTGGTAATGATACGTTCGTTTTCTCTGGCGGCAGTGATGTTGTACAGGCTGGCCCGACCGGAACATACGGTTATCAGGACGGCACCGACAAACTGGATATTTCCGCTTGGGGCGCCGGAAGCATCGATGACGTCATTGTGGGCAGCAATGCAAACGGAGACGCAGTTATTGAAAACATCTTTGGCGGCGACAGCATCACTCTCGTTGGTGTAGATTCCAGCGTACTTGACGCATCGGACTTCATTTTCGCCAGCGCATCGGCGCTTGCCGCTTAAAGGAAAATCAGGCTGTGGGCTTTCAAAACCACCAGCAGACACCGCCGCAGTCCCTCACTGCGGCGGTTGTTTCGCCCCTTAAAAGTACGCTTTTCGGTGTGGCGCTCGTCAGCGGTGTGGTCAACATCCTGGCGCTGACGTCGCCCCTGTTCATGCTTCAGGTTTACGACCGGGTGCTGGCCAGCGGCAGTCTGCCAACACTGGTCGGGATCGCCATTCTTGCGCTCGGCCTCTATGGCTTCCAGTGCCTGCTCGACATCATCCGCGCCCGGGTCCTGATCCGTATCGGCGAGGACTTAGACATGCGCTATTCCGGCAAGGTGCATGATGCGGTGGTGCGCCTGCCGCTCGTCAACCGTATGCCGGGGGACGGCCTGCAGCCGCTGCGCGATCTCGACAACGTGCGCGGTTTTCTGTCCGGCACGGGGCCCACCGCCTTTTTCGATCTGCCTTGGATGCCGCTCTACCTTGGCATATGTTTTCTGTTCCATTTCTGGATCGGCGTGACGGCTCTTGCCGGTGCCGTTCTGCTTATATCCCTCACCATCTTAACCAATATGTTCTCGCAGAAGCCGATCCGCGACACCATGGTTGAAAACATGGCGCGCAACCGGCAGCTGGAAGCCTCGCGCCGCAACGCCGAAGTCGTGCAGGCCATGGGGCTCGGCGGCCGGCTTGGCAAACGCTGGCAAATCTCCAACGAGGCTTACCTCGCCGCCAACCGCAAGGCGGGCGATGTGGCCGGCGGCCTCGGCAATATCGCAAAATCCCTGCGGATCGTGCTGCAATCGGCCATTTTGGCGGTCGGCGCATGGCTGGTCATTCAGCAGGAGGCCTCAGGCGGCGTGATGATCGCCAGTTCGATCATGATGGGTCGGGCTTTGGCGCCCGTCGATCTTGCCATATCCAACTGGAAGTCCTTTGTTGCCGCCCGCCAGAGCTGGGCGCGGCTAAGGGAGCTTTTTGCGCAGATGCCGGTAACGGCGACCGCAATGGCACTGCCGAAGCCTGAGAGAGAATTGAAAGTCGAAAACGTCACCATCATTCCGCCGGGAGAGAGAAAACCGACCGTCGCGGGCCTTGGTTTCGTCATGACCGCCGGGAATGCGCTCGGTGTCATCGGCCCGTCCGGCTCGGGAAAATCCACCCTCTCGCGCATTCTCACCGGAGCCTGGATGCCCGCCGCCGGCAAGGTGCGGCTTGATGGTGCGAGCTTCGATCAATGGGATCGCGAAGCCCTCGGCCGCCATATCGGTTATCTGCCGCAGGGCGTGGAGCTTTTCGACGGCACGATCGGCGAAAACATTTCCCGTTTCGAGGACAATCCCGATCCCGACGCAATCATTGCCGCTGCGAAAGCCGCCGGTGCGCACGAACTGATCCTGCGCTTCGAAAAGGGTTATGACAGCGATATAGGTGAGGCCGGTTCGGCGCTTTCGGCAGGACAACGCCAGCGTATCGGTCTCGCGCGTGCGCTTTATGGCGATCCCTTCATCGTCGTGCTGGACGAGCCGAATGCCAATCTCGATGCGGAGGGCGAAGCCGCCGTCGTCAGGGCGATCGCGTCGGTCAAGGCGCGCAACGGTATCGCCATCGTCGTCGCGCATCGGCCCAGCGCGATCGGTGCCGTCGATTTCATTCTGATGATGGAGGAGGGGCGGATGAAGGCCTTCGGTCCGCGCGACGAGGTTCTCTCGAAAGTGCTGCGCACTCCGAATGCTCAAGCGGCGAAAGGTTTCACCGCATCCGCGCACACGGTGTCACCATTGCGTGTCGTCGCGAATACCCAGCCTAAGACGGTGGCGCTGCAAGAGAGTGGCGAAGAGAACAGGCAGGAAGGAGATACGGATGTCAAAAATTGACCAGCGCACGCAGGTGTCCCGCTCCATCCGCAAACATCTTCTTGCCGGTCTTGCCGCAAGCGCCGCACTGCTGGCCGGCGTCGGCGGATGGGCAGCGACGACAAATCTTGCTGGCGCGGTCGTCGCGTCCGGTCATCTTGTGGTCGATTCCTATACCAAGAAGGTACAGCACCCCAAGGGTGGCGTCGTCGGTGAAATTCTGGTGAGCGAAGGTGGCAGAGTAAAGGCCGGCGACGTCGTCATGCGTCTCGACGCCACCCAGACCCGCGCTAATCTCGCCATAGTGACCAAGCGGCTGGATGAGCTGAGCGCGCGCATGGCAAGGCTGGAGGCCGAACGGGACGATCTGCCGGAACTCGTTTTTCCACAGGCTCTGGTGGCGCGCAAGGACGATCCCGATGTCGCTTCCGCCATGCGCAGCGAAACCAGGCTGTTCGAATTCCGCAAATCCTATCGTGAGGGGCGCAAAGCGCAGCTTGTGGAGCGTATCACCCAGTTCGAACATGAAATCGAAGGGTTGAGGGCACAGGAAGTCGCCTACGACAACGGGCTTGCGGTTTTGCAGGCTGAGATAACCTCGCAAAAATCCTTACGGGAGCAGGGCATCGTGTCCGTGCAGCGGCTGAACAGCCTGCAGACCCAGGCCGCGACATTTGGCGGTGAGCGTGGCGAAAAAATCGCCTATCAGGCGCAGACGGCGGGCAGGATCACCGAAACGAAACTGCAGATCCTGCAGATCGATCAGGAACTGCGCACCGAAGTGGGCCGGGAACTGCGCGAGATACAGGCGCAGACGGGTGAATATGTCGAGCGGAAGGTCGCTGCGGAGGACGAGTTGAAGCGCATCGATATCATCGCGCCGCAATCCGGCATGGTGCATGAAATGGCGGTGCATACCGTGGGTGGCGTGGTGACGCCGGCCGACCCGATCATGCTCATCGTGCCTGATGGGGACGAACTGGCACTCGAGGTGCAGATCTTGCCGAAGGATATAGACCAGTTGCAGGTAGGGCACAAAGCGATGCTGCGGATGACCGCGTTCAACCAGCGCGTCACGCCGGAACTGGAAGGCCATGTCAGTCGCATCGCCGCCGATATCACCACCGATCAGAGGACCGGCCTCTCCTATTATCTGGCGCGGATTTCCATACCGGTTGCCGAGCGGGAAAAGCTGAACAATGCGCCGCTGATGCCGGGCATGCCTGCCGAGGCGTTCATCCAGACCAGCGAGCGCACAGCGCTGTCCTATATCGCCAAGCCGCTGACGGACCAGATCAACCGCGCCTTCCGGGAAGAGTAGCGGGCTTTTCTGATCGGCAGTCACGACTTGAGATCAAAGCCAGCCCAGCGCTTTCGCTGCTCGGATCGCTTCCGCGCGGCGTTTGCAATCCAGCTTGCGGAACAGGTTTCCGAGATGGAATTTTACCGTCACTTCCGAGATGTTGAGGGTCTGCGCGATCTTCTTGTTAGACATGCCGCTGGCCAGCAATTGCAGCATCTGTGCTTCCCGCTGTGAAAGCCCGCCATGCAGGGCGCGTGCCTGCGGCGAGTTGACCGAGGCGGCGAAAATCGACAGCGCGTTCCGGACATCGGAAGAGGTTTCGATGAAACCGCGGATACGGCGATTGTTCAGAAGCGGCGACAGGAATATGCGCTCCTCCGACAGGACGCCGTTGCAGCCAAGGCGCGTCGCCGATTCAAGTGCGTTGAGGATATGGGCGCGGGCGCCGGCACTGTCACGACGCTGGTGTGCGGCATAGCTCTGCCATATTCTGAGCGCGACCTTTTCGCGGTTGGTGACCTTGGGGTTGGCGATCATTGCATCCATCTGCCGGGCGAGATAGGCGCGCGGCGTGAAAAGATGTACCGCGTCGCGGAGCCAGGCCATCACATAGGCGATTTCGTCGCGCCGCGTGAGCCGGGCAAGGTCCTCATTCGCGCTCTCCACCCAGTTGCGACCCATCGGCATGCGAATTGCCGATAGCGTCGCTGCCGCATCCGCCCAGCGGTTGGCGTTCTGGTAAGCGATTGCCGTTCTGATCTCCATCATCGCATGGAATTGCAGCCCTTCCGAAAGGTGAATCCACAGGCCGTCGAGGAAGCCCGGACGAACGGTCATCGGAAAATGATCGATCAGCACCTGCGAGGCATAATGCAGGGCAAACTGCATCAGGCTCGGCCATATCTCGGCGGCGGCGAAGTGGTCGAATTCATGCTCGACGAAGTGCAACAGGTCGCGCGGTTTTCCCGCCTCATAGGCAAGGCAGGCTTCCGCCAGCCGCAGCATTCGGAACTCCTGCGCGGCGTCGTGTGGCACCTGTTCCAACCTCGTGCGCGCATCCTGTGCCGCGCGACGGGCCAAGAGCACATCACCGCTCATCAGTCGCAGGACGATCTGGTGCAGATGGATGAAGAATTCGAGCAGCGGCTGCCCGCCCATCTTGCGCAGATAGATAAGCGCGCGGGCGGCAGCGGCCTCGGCCTCGCGAAAATTACGGCGGCGGATTTCGAATTCCAGCAGCGCATTGTAATAGGCGGCCCATTTGCCGTGATCGTCCATGGGGTAATCGGCCATGAATTCCCCGAGGCGCGTTATCACAGCGTCATTGGGGGTCAGGTCCTCGGCAATCATCAGGTTCAGCCGGAAGGTGCGGGCGGCAAAGGAAAAACGCGAACCGCGGGCAAGCACCTTGAGTGGATCGAGATAATCCGAACCCAGGCTCTTGCCAAGCAGATGGCGCACGCGTTGCAATTCGCCCTGTTTCAGCAATGCGCGGGTGACGGCGAAGAGGACTGTTTCATTCGCCGCGATCATGTCCTGCGAAAACCGCATGATGATCTCGCGAAACCTGTCGACGCTGCTTCGGTAGATCAGTTCGCGCCCATGGGCGCGTTCTAGGATTTGCGCAGCGTGGGTCTCATAACCGCGGTCAAGCAACATGGCCATTGCCGCAAGCGCCCGCCCTTCCTTCTCGAATGCGGAAGCGACCTCTACCACTGCCCTGCCAGCCTGTAATGTGGCGAGACGTTCTCCCGCTGCCACGGTCAGAAGCCTTATCAGTGTGTCGTGTTTTTCCGGGTTTGCGATCAGGAAGGGCGGCAGAAGTTCTGCCCATTCAGCGTCGGGTTCTGCCGAGGGATTTTCCAGCCAGAGCGAAAGCGCGACCGTCTGGGCCGGTGACAGATGCGGCAGATAATTTTCCCGCAGATAGTCGACGCATAGTTTTTCGTCGGCGAGGCGAGCGAGAGACAGAAAGGCCGGCCACCCCGCATAATCATCGAGCGCCAGACGCTTCTGTTCTGTTGGAAGGCCCGCGGTCTCATCTTGGCCAAAGGCCAGTTCATTTGCTCCGATCGTCAGCGAACCACGATGCAATATTTGCCGCGCCAGCCCGCTGATACGTTGATCCGGACGGCAGGCGATGACCACGAAACGCACGGTTTCCAGAATAGGGGCGGGCATGCGGACCGCGCGTGCGAAGACCGGCACATCCCATAGCAGACAGCCTTTTGCCGCCTCATCACTTCTGGGCTGGTGCGTCCGGCATACCTCGGTCCCCAGCTCTTGTGCCAGCAAGTCCATAAGAACGCTTTTCCCGGCGCCCGCCGGCGCGCGCAGAAAGATCACGCCTGCGGTTTCGCTGGCGATACGGCGGCAGAGTGTGGTGCGCGGCAGAAGCGTCATTCAGACAGGGATAGGAGATCTGAATTCAAAAACCTATACTCATTTATCAAAAAACTATACCTTTCTGCGATTGTTCAAAAGGACATGTGGTGAAAACTTGTGCTCAGGAAACTGATGCACAAGGAACGGTCCACCGATGCAGCAACATCCGCTGGTCGCGATTTTGAACAGGCTCGGCGCTTTCGTACTGGTCATGATCGCCCTGTCCATCATGATTTTTGCTCTAGCCCGTGTGGTGCCGGGTGATCCCGCCCGCATGGCGCTCGGGCCTGCGGCAACACAGGAACAAGTTGATGCGCTGCGCGGCGAGATGGGTCTCGATAAGCCGCTCGCCGCCCAATACCTCGACTATATCGGCAACGCCCTGCACGGTGACCTGGGCTTCTCGCTGGTTTCCCAGCGCCCCGTCACCACCGATCTGGCCCAGACCGTTCCTGCGACCGTCGAACTGGTTCTGGTCTCAGTCATCTTCATGTTTGCCGTCGCCATCCCGCTCGGCGTCATCACGGCGCATTACCGCGACCGTCCGCTCGACCATATCGGCCGTATCCTCTCGCTCACCGGCGTGACGATCCCGAGCTTTTTGTTTGCCATCACGCTGCAATTGCTGGCCGCTCGCTTTCTCTCCGGCTGGCCGATCATCGGTAGGATCGATCACTCACTTGGCTGGCAGGGTGGCCTGACGGGCTTCATCCTGATCGACGGTACGCTTGCCGGACGGTTCGATGTAGTGCTGGATGCGCTGAAGCACCTTGCGCTGCCGGCCTTTGCGCTCTCCATGGCCGGTATCGGCCAGATCACCCGCATCACGCGTTCCTCGATGATCGAGAACCAGCGCAAGGATCACGTGCTCACCCTGCAAAGCTTCGGCGTGCCGGAGCGGGTCATCATCTTCCGTTATCTGCTGAAGCTTTCCTCCATCGCGCCGCTGACGATCATGGGGCTCGAATTCGCCTCGCTGATCGGCAATGCCTTCGTGATCGAAATGGTCTTCGCCTGGGGCGGATTCGCATCCTACGGGCTGAACGCCATCCTTCAGAAAGACCTCAATGCCGTGACTGCCGTGGTGCTGGTGGCCGGCCTGTTCTTCATCGTTGCGAACCTGATCGTTGATGTCCTGATCTCGATCATCGACCCGCGCCTGCGCCGCAAGGAGGCTCGCTGATGGCTGATATGAAAATGCTCGAACCCACCGATCGGGGCTTAAGCGCCGGTTACATGATGTGGTACCGCTTCAGCCGCAATCCGGCAGCGGTCATCGGTTCGCTGATCCTGTTGTCGGTGCTGGTTCTGGCGATCTTTGCGCCCTGGCTTACACCCTATCCCAAACATATCGGCGCGGTCGTCGATTTCCGTGCCCGCCACATGCCGCCGGATCTGGAGCACTGGTTCGGAACCGACAAGGCCGGACGCGACATCTTTTCCCGTACTGTCTTCGGGCTCAGGGTCTCGCTTCTTCTCGTCATCGGCGTGCTCGGCATCTCGGTCCCGGTCGGCACCGTGCTTGGCCTGGTCGCCGGTTATTGCGGCGGCTGGACCGAGAAAATCATCAGCGGCCTGACGAATGTGATGCTGGCCATGCCGCCCCTCGTCATGGCGCTGGCGGTCTCCAACCTGCTGGAACCCACCTTGATGAACGCCATGATCGCGATCACGCTTCTATGGTGGACCTGGCATGCGCGGCTGATCTATTCGGTGTCGAAATCCATCGCATCCGAGGACTACATCGAAGCGGCACTTCTTGCAGGTGCGGGTCCGCTGCACATTCTCTTTCGCGAAATTCTGCCCAATTGCGTCTCGGTCATATCAGTCAAGACGACGCTGGATGCGGCATTCGTCATCCTCTTTGGCGCGACGCTGAGTTTCCTCGGTTTCGGCGTCAAGCCGCCAACCCCCGATCTCGGCTCGATGGTTGCCGATGGGCGCCAGTTCATGCCGGATTTCTGGTGGGAGGTCCTCTGCCCCGGCGCGGCCGTGCTTTACGTGACGCTGGGTTTCAATCTGCTGGGCGACGGCCTGCGTGACATGTTCGACGTGGAAAGCTAAAGCCATGACTGAACCGCTTCTCAAAGTCGAAAACCTCAACGTCACCTTCACCAACTACGGTCGCACGCGCCAAGTGCTGCGCGATGTCGCCTTCACAGTCTCAGCCGGCGAGCGGGTGGCGCTGATCGGCGAAACCGGATCGGGTAAATCGGTCACCGCCAAGGCGATCATCGGCACTTTGCCGAAGAATGCCACTATTGCCTCCGGCGCCATTGTCATCGACGGGCGGGATGTGCTCGCCATGCCGAGAAGGGAACGCGAGGCGCTTAAGGGAACGGCGTTTTCGCTGATCATGCAGGACCCACTGTCTTCCTTCAATCCGGTCTTCAAGATCGGCACGCATCTCGATGATGTCATGCGCTTTGCCGACAAGCGCAACGGCATCAACTCGTCCAAGGCAGAGCGCCGCACCCGTATCGCAGCGGTTCTGCGCCGCGTGCAGCTTGGCGATACCGAGCGGGTCATGAATGCCTATCCGTCCGAGCTTTCGGGCGGCATGCGCCAGCGCGTGTTGATCGGGCTTGCGCTGCTGCATCAGCCGAAGCTCCTCATCGCGGATGAGCCCGGCACCGCGCTCGACGTCACCACGCAGGACGAAATTCTCAATCTCATCAACCAGCTGGTTGCCGAAGAAAATATGGCGCTGCTGATGATCACCCATAATCTCGGTGTCGTACGTAAGGTGGCGGATCGGGTCGTGGTTATGCACCATGGCGACATCGTCGAGACCGGTCCCTGCACGCAAATCCTGCACGCTCCCGCGGCGGACTACACGCGTTCGCTGCTGGATGCGGTGCCGCCGCTCTACGGTCCGCGTGTCGCCGATCTGGCGCAGAGCACACGCTCGCCGATCGTTACCATCGAGGGCCTGAACAAGATTTACGGCAGACGCAACGGTTACCACGCCGTGCGCGACGTGAACCTGACGCTGAAGGACGGCGAAATTTTCGGTCTTGCGGGCGAGTCCGGTTCTGGAAAAACCTCGGTCGCCCGGATGATCATGGGACTTTCGCACCCGACCTCCGGCAATCTTGTCATCGACGCCCCGTCTCCCGGGCGTGGCAAGCGGCTGACGCAGATCGTCTATCAAAATCCGGGCACTTCCCTAAATCCGAAGCGCACGGTCAGGCAGACGCTTACCCTACCGCTGAAATCCATCGGTATGGACGCTGAGGCGCGCGAACGCCGGATGCAGGAACTGATGGGGCTGGTGCGATTGCCACAATCCTATCTCGGTAAATATCCGCATGAACTCTCCGGCGGACAGAAGCAGCGTGTCGCCATTGCCCGTGCACTCGCGGCTGAACCGAAGATCCTCATCCTCGACGAGCCGACGGCGGCGCTTGATGTCTCCGTGCAGAAGACCGTTATCGACCTTCTGCTGCAGCTGCGGGAAGAGCTTGGCCTGACCTATCTAATGATCTCGCACGACCTCTCGCTGATGCGCAATTTCTGTTCGCGCATCGCCATCATGCTGCGTGGCGAGATCGTCGAGGAAGGGGTGACGTCTGCGGTTTTCGCCGAGCCGAAGCATCCCTACACCCGCGCCCTTATCGCGGCGATCCCCGTCGTCACCGACGAGGAAGAGCGCCTGAAACCCACCGTGACAGAGGAAGAGCGTATGCGCTTCCTCGTAAAAACGACCGATTGATAAAAGAGGAGCCTGACGTGTATCGCGTTGGAATTGACGTCGGCGGCACAAATACCGATGCCGTTGTGTTACAGGAAAAGACTGTTCTGGCGGGGGTGAAAGCCTCCACCACCGAAGATGTGACGTCCGGTGTCATCGAAGCCCTTGAAAAGGTGATCGAGGCGTCGGGCATCGACAGGGCACACATCGGTGCCGTGATGATCGGCACCACGCATTTCACCAATGCGGTGATCGAGCGGCGGCATATGGACGAGGTCGCCGCCATCCGGATCGGCCTGCCGTCCGGCGCCGGCCTGCCGCCGATGGTCGACTGGCCGGATGACCTCCGGGAAATCGTTGGTAACCACGGTTATCAGGTCCGCGGCGGATATGAATTCGACGGTCGCGAAATCTCAGCGCTCGATGAGGACGAGATTGTCCGCATCGCCGCCGATATCCGCGCAAAGGGCCTGAAGGCCGCGGCCGTCACCTGCGTCTTCAGCGGCATCAATGATGCGATGGAAGTGCGGGCGAAGGATATCCTGCAGGAGCGCTGCCCCGGCCTGCCGGTGGTTATGTCCAAGGACATCGGACGGCATGGTCTGCTCGCCCGCGAAAGTGCTGCGATCATGAATGCCAGCCTTCTTTCGCTTGCGGACCGCACCGTTGCCGCTTTCGGCGAGGCGCTGAAGGCAGCGGGCATAACCTGCCCGTTCTACATCACCCAGAACGACGGCACGCTGATGGCGGCGGATGTGGTGCGCGGCTTCCCTGTGCTCACCTTCGCCTCCGGCCCGACGAATTCCATGCGCGGCGCTGCTTTCCTCACCGGCCTCAAAGATGCCGTGGTCGTGGATGTCGGCGGCACCACCTCCGATGTCGGCTCGCTGTCGCACGGCTTTCCGCGCCAGGCGTCCACGACGGTGGATATTGGTGGCGTGCGCACCAATTTCCGCATGCCGGATGTGTTCTCGATCGGTCTCGGTGGCGGCTCGCTGGTGGTCAATGGCGAACATGGCCTCACCGTTGGCCCGAAATCAGTCGGTTACCGCGTCCGCCGTGAGGCGCTCTGCTTCGGCGGCACGACCCTGACTGCAACCGATATCGCTGTCGCCTCCGGCAAGGCGGACGTGGGCGAGAAGGCTCTGGTTTCCACTCTGGACAAGCGGCTGGTGGATGCCGCAGTCAAAAAGATCAACGACATGCTCGAGTCCTGTGTGGAGCGCAGCCGCATCTCGTCATCACCGGTGCCAGTGATAGCCGTTGGTGGCGGCTCCATTCTCATGCCTGACCGTATCGGCGATCTGGACGTCATCCGCCCCGAGAATTTCGCGGTGGCGAATGCCGTGGGTGCAGCGATCGCGCAGATCAGCGGCGAGACGGACCGCGTCTTCTCGCTGATCGAGGGGCGCACACGTGAAAGCGCGCTTGCGGAGGCGGAGGCCGAGGCACGCGAAAAGGCGATTGCGGCTGGCGCACTGGCCGAAACGCTGGAAGTCATCGAGCGCGAGGATATGCCGCTTGCCTATCTGCCCGGCAATGCCACCCGCATTCATGTGAAAGTCGTTGGAGAAATGGGAGCCAATCATGGCTGAGACGCGCAAGCTGAAATATGACGAAGCGGCATTGCGTACGCTGACGAGGGAAGATCTCGACGCGCTGGAAATCGGTGCGGGCATTCTCGGCACTGGCGGCGGCGGCAATCCCTATCTGGGCAAGCTGCTTGCACTCGAGGCCATGAAGGCCGGTTACGAGATGAAGATACTTGCGACAGACGCCATCGAGCCGGACGCGCTTTGCATGTCCATCGGCGGCATTGGCGCCCCCGTTGTCGGCGTGGAGCGCATTCGCGAGGGCCGTGAGGGGCTGCGTTGCCTGCGCGCTATGGAAGAGCTGATCCGCACGCCGGTAGACGCCATCGTCTGCGAGGAAATCGGCGGCTCGAACTCCATGAACCCGCTGGTGACGGCGGCGCTTGGTGGCCTGCCGATCCTCGATTGCGACGGCATGGGCCGGGCTTTCCCCGAGATGCAGATGACGACCTTCTCCATCTATGGCCACAGTTCGACGCCATCGGTGATGTGCGACCTGCACGGCAATGCCGTGATCTTCAGCCACGCTGTTTCCGAAGTCTGGCACGAGCGCATGGCCCGCGCCTGCGTCGTTTCTCAGGGCGGCGGCGCAATGCTGGCGACCGCGCCGATGCAGGCCCACTACGTGCACCAGTATGGTATTCCGAAAACCTACACCAAGGCGATCGCGCTCGGCGAGGCGGTGATCCGTGCCCGCAAGCAGCAGGAAGACCCGATTGCGGCTGTCTGCGCGCTTGAAGGCGGACGGCGCATCTTCAACGGCAAGATCACCGATCTGAAACGCCATCTGCGCGGCGGTTTTGCCGTGGGCGATGTCGAGCTTTCCGGCTTCGACGATTGCTCGGGTCAGACGGCGAGCGTGGCGATCCAGAACGAATTCCTGCTGTTCCGCCGTGACGGCAAGGTGGAAGTGACCGTCCCTGATCTGATCGTCTTGCTCGATGTCGATACCGGTTACCCGATCACCACCGAAGTCCTGCGTTACGGCCAGCGCGTGGCCGTGGTCGCGATCCCCTGCCACGATCTGCTGCGCAGCGCCCGCGCGCTCGAAGTCGTTGGACCGGCGGCTTTCGGTTACCCGGACATTCCTTTCTCACCGCTGCCCGTCCCGGTCGGCAAGGCTGCCTAACCATAAGCGGGGCAAATGACCCGCAATAAAGAGGAGAACGATAATGAAAATGCCAGGACTTCCTTCCCGCCTTGCCGTGCTTGCGCTCGGCACGGCAATCGCGTTGCCGCTTGTTTCTTCCGCTGCTTTTGCGGAGGACAAGGTTTCGGTCGCGGTCAACACCATGCAGATATTCAGCTCGCTCGACCCGGCGAAAGTGACTGACTATACCGGCTACATGGCCATCGTGAACATGTATGACGGCCTGACCACGGTGAACGCCAAGGGCGAAATCGTGCCGCATCTGGCAAAGTCCTGGGATATTTCTGAAGACGGCCTGACCTATACCTTCCATCTGCGCGACGATGCGAAGTTCCAAGATGGCACGGCGGTCAAGGCTGCCGATCTCGTCTGGTCGGTGCAGCGCCTGCTCGGCATCAACAAGGGGCCGTCGAACCTCATCGTCGGCGTGCTGAAGCCCGAAAACGTCAGCGCGCCTGATGATGCGACGCTCGTCATGAAGATCGAGCGTCAGTTTTCGCCCTTCATGGCCTCCACGCCGCTGATGATGGCGTTGAACAAGACGTTGATCGAAGCCAATGCCAAGCCCGAAGACAAGTGGGGCGAGTCCTATGTGGGCGAACATTCCGCCGGTTCCGGCCCATACAAGCTCGTCAGCTACAACCGTTCTGCCGATATGGTCATTGCCCGCAATGCGGACTATTTCCTTGGCTGGACCAAGGGCAAGCCGATCGACGAAGTACGCTTCGTCCAGACGAGCGACGACGCTACCGTCAAGGCGCTGGCTGAAAAGGGCGAACTTGGCCTTTCCTCGCACGGCCTTGGCAACGACACCTATGAATCCATCGGCCGGATGAAGGGTTACAAGCTGATCCAGACCCGCACCGCCGGCGGTTTCGTCATCAAGCTCAACACCAAGGTTTACCCGACCGACGACGTTCACGTTCGTCGCGCCATTGCCTATGCGACGGATTACAAGACGATCCAGGAAGTGATCTATCCCGGTTTCGACATGCAGGGGCCGCTATCCGACGCTTTCAAGGACGCGCATAACGGCGATATTCAGCCCGGCGTCTACGATCTGGAAAAGGCGAAGGAAGAACTGGCGAAGTCGAAATATGCCGGCCAGAAAATCACGCTGGTCAACAGCTATGTCGCTTCGCTGGCCTTCGAGGCGGAAGTGGCGCTGCTTTTGCAATCCAGCCTCGAGCAAATCGGTATTACGCTCGATATCAAGCCAGAGCCGTGGAACCGTATCGTTGAGCTTTCCTCCAAGCCTGAAACGACGCCTGCGTCGACGCAGGTGAATATCTCGCCGACCTATCCGTCTCCGGATGCGATGTTCTACAACCAGTATCACTCCAAGGCATCAGGCACATGGATGTCGATGGAATGGCTGCAGAACGCGGAAATCGACGGATTGATCGACAAGGTCCGTGCCACGACCGATACCAGCGAACAGAACGCAACCTACAAGGAACTGCAGACCAAGATCGCCGATCTTCAACCGGATGTCTGGGCGGTTGCGCCGAACCGCCGTTATGCGGCGAACAAGTGCCTTCAGGGTTACGAGTTCATTCCCATGCAGAGCTGGGACCTGAACTTCTCCAACTTCCATTGGGACTGCAAGGCGGAGTGATCTCCGTCCCATGAAAAGCGGTCCCGCCGCAGGGCGGGGCCGATGAGACTTGGAACGATAAAGGGAAGGAGCATCGCTTGCGCCGGAAAGGCTGCGGCATGCCCGAGGATGACGCATGATCCAGGAATTTTCCGAAGACGATATCGAACCTCTTGCCACCGGCGCCTGGATTCTGGGAACGGGCGGTGGAGGCAATCCCTATATCTCGACGCTCAATCTGCGCCGTCTTTATGCCGAAGGCAGACGGGTGAAGGTCATGGACCCCATGGCGCTTGCTGATGACGACATGGTTGCGGTCGTCTCCAAGATGGGTGCACCGCTTGTTGGTCAGGAACGGCTGGGAGACCCCGTTCATCTTGCCCGCGCGGTCGAGGTCATGGAGGATTATCTCGGCAAGCCTTTCCGGGCGATCATGAGCGTGGAAATCGGCGGTTCGAATGCGTTATCGTCCTTTCTCGCCGCCGCCATGCTCGACCGGCCCGTCGTCAATGCCGATGCCATGGGACGTGCTTATCCCGAAGCGCAGATGACCTCATTCGCCATCGGCAATCTGCCGATGTTTCCATTGTCGCTCGTCGATGTGCGAGACAATGAGGTGATCGTGACGCGCGCTGCATCGTGGAAATGGATGGAGCGCATCTCGCGCAAGGTCTGCACCGAAGTTGGTTCCACCGCCGCCACCTGCAAGGCGCCGCGCACCGGCAAGGAAGTGAAGGAATGGGGCATTCATTACACCGTCACAAAGGCGACCGAACTCGGGCGCGCGGTGATGGAGGCGCGTGCACGCCATGATGACCCGGTTCAGGCGGTTCTCAACCATGAGGGTGGCAAACAGCTGTTCCGCGGCAAGGTGGTGGATGTCGCCCGCGAGACCACCGGTGGCTTTCTGCGCGGCAGTACGACCATTGAAGGCATCGACGCCGATCGCGGCTCACGCATGGAACTTGCCTTCCAGAACGAGTGGGCGGTCGCCTTCCGCGACGGCCAGCCGGTCGCCATGACGCCCGATCTGATCTGCCTTCTCGACACTGTTTCGGGCAGCGCCATCGGCACGGAATCGGTGCGCTATGGCCAGCGTGTCACGGTTATCGCCCTGCCGGCGCCGGAACTCTTGACGACGCCTGCCGGCATTGCTGCCGTTGGCCCGCGTGCCTTCGGTTATGACATTGATTTCAGATCGGTATTCCCATGAAACGCATCGGTATTGACGTTGGCGGCACCAATACGGATGCCGTTCTGATCGATGGAGACGCCATCGTTGCCTCGATCAAGGTTCCGACCACGCAGGATGTCCTGTCCGGCGTGAAGGCGGCCCTCGCTCACGTGTCTGGCCATATAGGCGCGGCAGATCGCCCGATCGATGCGGTCATGATCGGCACCACCCATTTCACCAATGCTGTCGTGGAGCGCGCCCGGCTGGAGCGAGTTGCGGCCATCCGCATAGCGCTGCCGACCGGTTCTTCACTGCCGCCCATGTGCGACTGGCCGAAGGATCTCTACGAGGCCGTCGATCCGCTGATCTTCATGGTTCATGGTGGCCATGAATACGATGGCAGTCCGCTGGTGCCGGTGATCCCGGATGAAATCCGTGAAGCGGCGATGAAAATCCGCGATGCAGGCATTACCTCGATAGCCATTTCGGCAACCTTTTCGCCGCTGACCACGGAGTGCGAGGTGAGGGCGGCGGAGATTGTCCGTTCGGTGATCCCCGATGCACGCATCACGCTTTCCCACACGCTGGGCCGTATCGGGCTTCTGGAGCGCGAAAACGTTGCACTTCTGAATGCCGCCTTGCAGACCCTTGGCAGGACCACGGTACAGGCATTTTCGGATGCGCTGCGCGAAGCAGGTGTGAAGGCGCCGTTCTATCTTACACAGAATGACGGCACCGTGGCGCTTGCGGATGTAGCTGCCGCAAACCCCGTGCACAGCTTCGCTTCTGGCCCGACCAATTCGATGCGTGGTGCCGCTTTTCTCACCGGGCTTTCCGATGCCATGGTGGTGGATGTAGGCGGCACCACCTCCGATATTGGTTGCCTTGTCGGTGGTTTTCCGCGTGAGGCAAATAATATTGTCCATATTGGCGGGGTCCGCACCCTGTTCCGCATGCCCGATCTTCTACCTGTAGCACTGGGCGGCGGCACCATTGTCGACCCGCAGACAGGCAAGATCGGCCCGCGCTCGGTTGGGTATCGCATCCTGACCGAAGCCCGCGTTTTCGGCGGCGAGACACTGACGGCATCGGATATCGCCGTTGCGGCAGGCCTGATCGAGATGGGTGACAGGGATCGTGTGAAGGGCCTCGATCCGGCATTCGTGCAGGCGACGCTCGGCCGTATCCGCGACATGGTGGCCGACAGTTTCGACCAGATGAAGACATCAGCCGAAGACGTGCCGCTGGTTGCGGTCGGCGGCGGCGCATTCCTGATACCGGAGCAGGTGCCGGGCGCATCCGAGGTGCTGCGTGTGGAAAATGCGGGCGTTGCCAATGCGCTCGGCGCAGCGATGGCGCAGGTGTCCGGTGAGGTGGATCAGGTCTTTTCCGGGCTGAGCCGCGACGAGGCCCTTGCGAAAGCCGAGACCGAAGCGCAGAACGCAGCGGTCGCTTCAGGAGCGGAGCGCGCGAGCCTCAAGACGCTTGAGGTGGAGGATATTCCCATCGCCTATTTGCCAGGCGGCGCTCGCAGGGTCCGCGTGCGTGTTATCGGCGATATAGCCTTTCATTGATGGTAAGAGGCCCTGCCTGCGGCGGGGCAACAGTGGAGTGAGGATATGACGAAGATCGCACTGGCCATTCACGGTGGTTGCGGGGTTATGCCGGAAGACAGCATGACTCCGGAGGAATGGGAAGCGGCGCGCCACGATCTGGCGGCGGCACTGCGCGCCGGTTATGGTGTGCTCAAGGCTGGCGGAACTGCGCTGGAAGCGGTTGAGGCGGCAGTCGTCGTTATGGAGGACAGCCCGCATTTCAACGCAGGCCATGGGGCGGCGCTCAACGAGAATGGCATTCACGAACTCGACGCGTCGATCATGGATGGCAAGACCCTTGCGGCAGGCGCAATCAGCGCCTCCCGCGCCATCCGCAACCCGGTGAAGGCGGCCCGGGTGCTAATGGAGGATGAACGCGCAGTCTATCTCACCGGTGAAGCGGCTGACCGGTTTGCGCAGGAGAAGGGGCTTGCCACGGAGCCTCAATCCTATTTCACCACTCAAAAGCGTGTCGAGGCGCTGGCGGCCATGAAGGCTCATGCCACCGCAGGTACGGAAGCGACGGAAAACGAAAAACACGGAACCGTCGGTGCCGTGGCACTCGATGCTGCTGGGCATCTCGCAGCCGCGACATCCACCGGCGGCTACACCAACAAGCCTGACGGCCGGGTGGGTGACAGCCCTGTGATTGGGGCGGGCACCTATGCACGCGACGGCGCCTGCGCCGTTTCCGGCACCGGCAAGGGTGAATTTTTCATCCGTTACGTCGTCGGCCATGAGATCGCGTCCCGTGTCGCCTATCTCGGGCAGGATCTGGAAACCGCCGCCGGCAACCTCGTCCACAAGGATCTGGCGCCCTACGATATCGGTGCGGGTCTTGTCGCCATCGATGCCGAAGGTGGCATTGCCGCACCCTATAATACGCCCGGCATGTTCCGGGGCTGGGTGACTCCATCAGGAGAGGCCCGTGTTGCCACCCACGACAGGGTCTATGACGTGGAATTGTGACCGGGGACCGACCGGGCCGAATGACAATGCTAAAAAAACCGGTGACATGAAGGCCTATCGGCGGCAAAAGGTCTGAACCGAAACCGGCTCGTCTTTTCATCCCATGGTGCTGGCCTCATGAATATCAAGCAGCTCGAAGTCCTTCGCACGCTTCTTTCCACCGGCTCGACCATTGCCACCGCCAAGGCCATGGGGCTAAGCCAGTCCGGTATCAGCCGGCTTTTGGCTCAGCTCGAGGCGGACCTGTCGCTGACGCTGTTTGCCCGTGACAAGGGGCGGCTGATCCCGACGCCGGAGGCAGCGCTTCTCGCGCGTGACGCGGAAAATGTGCTGCTTGCTGTCGATCGCATGTCCGGCCACGCCGAAGATCTGCGCAATGGTGCTGCCGGTCCGGAAATCGTCCGCATCGGCCTGCCGAGCAGCATGTGGGAGAACTTCGCGCCCGCCATGCTGATAGACTATGTCAGGGATTTCCCCGGCGTGCGCATCGAGACTTTCTTTGAAACGACCACCGCCATCAACAGGCTGGTTGGCGAGCGGGTGATCGACCTCGGTTTCCTGCGCATGGAAGGTGAGATTGGACCGGGCATTGATGTCGAGCGTGTCGCCACCGGCAAAAGCGTCTGCGTGGTCCGTCAGGATCACCCTTTAGCCGAGCTTACCGAGATAACAGTTAAGGACCTGCGCAACATTCCGCTCATTCTGATCGGCCGGCAGCGGCCGAACCGAATGGCGCTCGAGCAGGTCTTCAAGAAAGCGGGCGTCAAGCCCATGGTGAAGATCGAGACCCACACCAACAGTTCCGCATGTGCCTATGTCGCGCATGGTCTGGGCGTTACGATCATCAGCAGTTTTTATGCTAACCTCTACAGGCACCTTCCCGTCGTGGCGCTGCCCTTCATTCCGCAATCAACCCAGGAGTTCGGTCTTGCCCGGGCCTCGGGCGCACCGCTGTCCATCGCGGCGCAGGCACTCAGCGACGCCTTGAAGCAACAAATCCAGCTTTCGCAAAAAATCGACTGAAAACAGGGTTTTTCACGAGAAATCTCATTGTCCCTGTCAGGATGAAACGTGCCACCATTCTGCATAGGCATATGACGTTTATGCATAATATTGCGCGTTATTTATCAATCCGTCATAGTCATTCGCAACGAAACCGATAGAGGCGGGAGCACGTTCCCGGCCATCAATCGTGGGGAACCGATGATAAGATTCATACTGAGCCGTCTTTTGATGGCGCTGCCAACGATCGCCTTTGTGTCGATCACGGTCTTTGCGCTCATCCGCTTCATTCCGGGTGATCCGGCCGCCCTGATGCTGGGCGACATGGCGCAACCGGAACAGATCGAGGCGATGAGAACAGAGCTTGGTCTCGACAAGTCCATGCCGCAACAGTTCGTCATCTGGGCGGGCAATGTGGTGCAGGGCGATTTCGGCCGGTCCATCGTCAACGACGAGGCAGTATTGCCGCTGGTCGTGTCGCGGTTCCTCGTCAGTGCTGAGATCGTCGTCGTCGCCGTTCTGCTGGCCAGCCTGATTGCGGTTCCGGCAGGTGTGATCGCCGCCTGGAAACAGAACAGCCTGACCGATCTTGCACTGGTTGGAACGGCAACCCTGCTTTTGTCCATACCGACATTCTGGCTCGGGCTTCTGCTTCTGCTGTTCTTCGGTCTAAAGCTCGGCTGGCTGCCGGTGCTGGGATACGTGTCGATCAGCGACAATCTCGTTGGCGGCATGCTCTATCTTGTCCTGCCTGTCATGACGCTGGTGATCCACGAGATGGGTGTCTTGATCCGCATGGCCCGCGCCTCAACGCTTGAAGTGCTGCGGCTGGATTACATTACCCATGCCCGCGCCAAGGGACTTTCGGAGAGTGCCGTCCTCTGGCGGCACGCCTTCAAGAATGCCTTTGGTCCGACATGGACAATGATCGGCCTCATCCTCGGCAATCTTCTCGGCGGCATCGCCGTCATCGAGACGGTCTTTACCATTCCGGGGCTCGGGCGGCTGATGGTCGACAGTATCTTTGCGCGTGACTACCCCGTCATACAGGGCTGCCTGCTGTTCGTTTCCCTGTCCTACGTGCTGGTCAATCTCTTCGTCGACCTTCTTTATCCTCTCTTCGATCCGCGTGTGGTTGCCGAATGAAAAAGTTCACACTCAACGGGCTTATCGGCGGCGTTCTCATCGGCCTCCTGCTCATCACCGCCATTACCGGCCTGTTCTGGACGCCCTATGATCCGATGAAGCTCGGTTTTGCCTCGCGGCTGGCCGCGCCCGGTCCCAGCCATCTTCTTGGCACCGACGAATTCGGGCGCGATGTTCTCAGCCGCCTGATGGTCGGCGCGCGTGCCAGCGTCTGGATCGGCTTCCTGACGGTCAGCTTCGCTACGATCTGCGGCACTCTGATCGGTCTTGTCAGTGGTTATGCGCGCGGCTGGGTTGATGGCGTCATCATGGCCATCAACAATGCGCTTCTCGCTTTTCCCGGCATTCTCCTGGCGCTTGGCCTTCTCGCGGTCTTTGGTGCCAACCAGTACGGCATCATCTTTGCGCTCGGCATCGCCTACACGCCATCAATGGCCCGCGTGGTGCGTGGCGCCGTATTGTCGCTGCGTGAGCGCGAGTTCATCGAGGCGTCGCTGGTGATGGGCAATGGCGAGATTTACACCATGTTCCGCCACATCCTGCCCAATTGCATCGCGCCGATCACGGTGCTTGCCACATCCATGTTCGGCTGGGCAATCCTCTCGGAAAGCGCACTGTCCTTCCTCGGCCTTGGCGTGCCGCCGCCGGCCCCCACCTGGGGCAACATGCTGGCCGCTGGCCGGCCCTTCATCCAGCAGGCCGTCTGGCTCGGGCTTTTCCCCGGTCTCTGCATCGCGCTGACACTGCTCGGCATCAATCTTCTGGGCGATGCCCTTCGCGACAGGCTTGACCCGCGCATGAGAGGTCTCAAATGACGGACAATACTCTTCTTACCGTGCGCGGCCTTTCGCTGGAGGTCGCGGGAAGCGGCCACCGGGTAGTCAAGGATGTTTCCTTCGATATTGCGCCTGGCGAAATCTTCGGCATCGTCGGCGAAAGCGGATCGGGAAAGACGCTGGCCACCCGCGCGCTCATCTCGCTTCTGCCCCCGGCAATTGCCGTCACCGGCGGATCGGTCATCTACAAGGGAAGGGACGTGATGTCCCTGCCGGCAAGGGAACTTCGCCGCCTGCGCGGCGCGGAAATCGGCGTCGTTTTCCAGGAGCCGATGACCTCTCTCAATCCGTCGATGACGATTGGCTGGCAGCTGGAAGAAGGCCTGATCCTTCACACCAAGTTATCGCCGGAAGAGCGCCGCGAGAAAATTCTCGAGATGCTGAGACGGGTTGGTATCCGCGATCCCGAAGGGGCGCTTGCTGCCTATCCGCATGAGTTTTCCGGTGGCATGCGCCAGCGCATCATGCTGGCCTCGGTCATGCTCCTGAAACCGGCGCTGCTGATCGCCGACGAGCCGACGACGGCGCTCGATGCCGTCATCCAGCGCGACGTCATGGAGCTGATGGTCGAACTGACACGGGCGGAGGGAACAGCCGTCCTTCTCATCAGCCATGACCTGCCGATGGTGGCCCGCTATACGAGCCGTATCGTGGTTATGGGGAAGGGCGCGATTGTCGAACAGGGTCGCACCGAAGACCTGCTCGATGCGCCGCAGCATCCCTATACGAAAAAGCTGCTTTCCTCTTTGCCCTTCCGGGGCGAGCCGCGTGTCGTCGACACCAGCAAGGCGCCGATGATTTCAGCCCGAAACATTGTTGTCGATTATGCCGGACGCAAGTCACTGCTGAAGAAAGCCAAGCCGAAGCGGGCGCTGCATGGGGTCAGCATCGATATTCACGAGGGTGAAGTCGTGGCACTGGTCGGTGGCTCCGGCTCCGGCAAGACCACGCTTGGCCGCACCATTGCCGGTCTCGTGAAGGAAAGCGAAGGGCAGATCCAGTTTCAGGGGCGGGAACGCAACGAGGACTGGAACGACTATCGCCTGAATTGCCAGATGGTGTTTCAGGATCCCTATTCCTCGCTCGATCCGCGAATGACCATTCAGGCGCTGGTGGAGGAGGCGTTGCGTCTCGTCCCCGGTCTCGATCAGGCCGCCAAGCGCAAGCGGGCGCTGGAAACGCTGGAAGAGGTGGGGCTTGGCGCAGACTATGCCAGCCGTTATCCGCACGAGCTTTCCGGCGGCCAACGCCAGCGCGTGGCGATTGCCCGTGCCATTGCCCGCCGTCCGCGGTTCCTGATCGCCGACGAACCGGTTTCCGCCCTTGACGTGACGGTGCGGGCGCAGGTGCTCGATCTCTTTTCCGATCTGCAGAAACGTTACGGCTTTTCCTGCCTGTTCATCAGCCACGATCTCGGCGTGGTCGAACAGGTGGCCGACCGTGTCGTCGTCATGCAGGACGGCCGTATCATCGAAGAGGGCGACCGCGACACGATTTTCGACAGCCCGAGAGAGGCCTACACACGCCGGCTCCTCTCGGCCATTCCCGCCCTCGACCAGAATGAAAAGGGCGGTGTGACACTCAAATGGCGTCTGGAAGAAGAAGTTTAACAGGAACATGACAATGACTGTGGCTGCCCAACTGAATGCTATCTGTGATGCACAGCCTTTTGTGACGCGCTTCATGGTGCGCAATCTCCTGTCCGGCGAAGAGATCGGACGGGGAGAAAACGAGGAGACCCCATCGGGCAGCACCCGCAAGACGTCGATCATGATGGCCGTGCTCAAGGCTGCCAGCGAAGGGCGGCTCGATCTCGACCAGCCGGTCACCTACGAGAAGAGGCTGGCGGAAGAGGTGGCCAGCGGCATGTTCCGCTATCTGACGCCGGGCATCGTCATTTCCCTGCGCGATGCGCTCGCCGGCATGATGGTGCTGAGCGACAATGTCTGCACCAAGATGGTGCTGGAGCGGCTGACGCTTGAGGAAGTGGACAGCTATTGCAAGACGCTCGGTATGGCCAATACCCACCACCGTTTCCTCATTCCGCCGTTGGCGCTGGCGGCCGATCATCCGCTGAAGACCGTCACCACCACCTCGGCGGCGGACCAGGTGCTACTGCTTCAGACCATTCTCGATGCTCAGTCCTCGCCAGAGGCGCAGGCAAAGCTCGGCTGCAGCCCGCAATTGTGCGGCTGGGCAATGCAGACGCTGAAAAACCAGATATTGCGCTACGGAATCCGCTCCCGCCTGCCGTTCGAGGCTTTGGTGGCGAGCAAGAGCGGACGCGGCAAGCGCGGGCGTATGGACGCCGGCATCGTCTACAGAAACGGCGCGCCGTCTTTCATCATCACCGCCTATACCGATGAAGTGCCGCAGGTGATGCCTGACGGCACGCCGGGATACACCATCGCACTCGAAACGATCGGCCGGCTGGCGCAGGCCTGCTGGGACGGCTTTCAACAATGATAATCAACGACAACAAAGAGGGTAGAACAGTGAACAAACTTCTTCTCGCAGGCGCGGCCCTGCTCGTAACCGCCAATATCGCGGCGGCTCGCGACATCACCATCGCGCAGAGCTCCGATCTGCGCAGCAGCAATCCCGGCGTCAATCGTGACGGCAATACGGACGGGGTGATCCTGCACATCGTCGAAGGCCTCGTCGGTTACAACAATGGCGGCGAAGTAAAGCCGCTGCTTGCCGAGAGCTTCGAGGTTTCGCCAGATGGCCTCACCTATACGTTCAAGCTGCGCGCGGATGTAAAATTCCATAACGGCAAGCCGCTCACCGCAGAAGATGTCGTCTGGAACTGGACGCGCTATCTGAAGCCCGAAACCAAATGGGCCTGCCTGAATGATTTCGTGGAAGGCGGTGCCGCGCATGTCACCGGCGTCAAGGCCACGGACGCCTCCACGGTTCAGATCACGCTTGAAAAGCCGTCAGCCGTTTTCCTCGGCCTGATGTCGCGGCCCGAATGCGGTTATACCGGCATGATCTCGCCGGAATCTGTTGCCGCTGACGGCAGCTTCGTCAAGCCCATCGGCACCGGTCCGTTCCAGTGGAACGAATGGAAGAAGGGTGAATATATCCGCCTCGCCAAATTCGCGGATTATGTTTCGCCTGTAAATGACGGCAAGCCGGATGGCATGGTCGGCTCCAAGCGGCCGCTGGCCGACGGCATCAAGTTCATGGTTATTCCGGACGCCTCGACCGTGAAGGCGGGCCTCGAATCCGGCGTGCTCGACACCGCCGAGATTTCTCCCGATCTCATTCCGGAGTTCAAGACGAATGAGAAGATGCAGCTCATTGTTGCCCGCAACAACGGCAAGAACCTTTTCTATATTCAGACCCGCGACAAGGTGCTGAGCAATCCCGGCGTGCGCCGCGCCATGGCGATGGCGCTTGATCTCGATGAACTGGTCGCCGCCGCATCGAACGGTACGGGCGAAGCCAACGGCTCGATGGTTTCGCAGGACTCGGTCTATTTCGATGAAACCCAGAAGAAGCGTCCGGCCTATGACATCGAGGCAGCCAAGAAGGAACTGCCGGCAGCCGGTTACAAGGGCGAGCCGATCTCTATCATCGCCAACAAGCGCGGCAATGTGCCGAGTTTTCCGGCAGCCGTCATGGCGCAGGCCATGATGCAGCAGGCGGGTCTGAACGTACAGATCGAGGTGCTGGACTATGCCACGCAGGTGGATCGTCGCCGTTCCGGCAATTATCAGGTGATCTCGCAGTCTGTCGCGCCGCGTCTCGATCCGGCCCTGATGTATGCATTCTACGTCGGTAACAAGGACAAGAACGCCTCCCTGATGTGGGATGATCCGAAGGCGATCGAGCTGATGAAGGCTGCCTATGTCGAGGCCGACCAGGCGAAGCGCCAGAAGATTTTCGACGAGTTCCACGAACTGATGCTGAAGGAAATGCCCGGCATCTTCCTTTACGACATGGTCGATGTCTGGGGCGCGACCAAGAAGCTCAAGGGTCAGCCGGTCTGGCAGTCGAACGCCCGCCTCTGGGAAGTCTCGGTCGACAACTGATCCAATATTGCCCGCGCCGGAAGCAAAGCCCGGCGCGGGCATTTTCCATCATGACCGTAATGATTTGGCGGCCCCCCGCCGAAGCGTTTGCGTGCGCCCTTAAAGGGCAGGAATGCGAGGACAAGCCATGAACCGTGAAGCCGTGATGTCGATTGCCGCCGAAATCGAGTCAATGAAGCCACATTTCACCACTTTGAGCGACAGCATCTGGGATTTTGCCGAACTCAAATTCGAGGAGAAGCAATCCGCCGGGGTTCTGGCGAACGCGCTTGAGGAAAACGGCTTTGTGGTCCGCCGCGGTGTAGCTGGCATGGACACGGCCTTCATCGGTGAATTCGGCCACGGCAAGCCGGTTATTGCTTTCCTAGGCGAATTTGACGCGCTTGCCGGCATGAGCCAGATGGCCGGCGTGGCTGAGGCAAAACCGCTTGAACCCGACGCCACCGGCCATGGCTGCGGCCACAATCTGCTCGGCGTCGGCTCGCTGATGGCCGCCATCGCACTTGCCCGGCATATGAAAGCCAACAACCTGCCCGGCACGGTGCGTTATTATGGCTGCCCCGGCGAAGAGGGCGGTTCCGGCAAGACTTTCATGGTGCGCGCCGGTCTGTTTGACGATGTCGATGCGGCTTTGACATGGCATCCCGCGCCCTTCAACGGCGTACGCTCCACCAACAATCTCGCGGTGCTGGAATATTTTTACCGTTTCAAGGGCGTTGCTTCCCATGCCTCCAACGCCGCCCATCTTGGTCGCTCGGCGCTAGATGCTGTCGAATTGATGAATGTTGGCGTCAATTTCCTGCGCGAACACATGCCGCAGGACTGCCGGGTGCATTATGCGATCACCGATGCCGGCGGCAAAGCGGCAAATGTGGTGCAGGCAAAGGCCGAAGTGCTCTATCTGATCCGCGCACCTGAAATGCGCCAGGCGCTCGATCTGGCAGCCCGTGTGGACAAGGTCGCGCGTGGTGCGGCCATGATGACCGAAACAGAGGTGGAGATCGTCTTCGATACCGCCTCCACCAATCTCCTGCCCAACATCACGCTCGAAACGGCGATGCATGAAAACATGGTGGCGCTTGGACCCATAGCCTTCGACGAGGCCGATCAGGCCTTCGCCAAGGTCATTCAGGACACATTCACGGAAGAGGCGATCAAAAGCAGCATCCGGCTCTACCAGATCAAGGGCGACGTCTTTTCCAACGGGAAGATCGACGGGTCGACGCCGCTGCATCTCGGCCTGCGCGATTTCGAGGGGCAGTCGCATTTTCGTGCCGGATCGACCGATGTCGGTGATGTCAGCTGGGTAACGCCAACAGCGCAATGCTGGACGCCCGCATGGGCAATCGGGACCAATCCGCATACATGGCAGGTGGTGGCGCAGGGCAAAAGCCCTGCCGCCCACAAAGCCATGGCACACGCCGCCAAGACGCTCGCATCGACAGGTCTTTCGCTGATGACCTCGCCCGAGCTGCTTGAAAGTGTCAAAAAAGAATGGCTGGAGAAAACCGAGGGCAGTGATTATGTCTGCCCCATTCCGGCGGATGTGATGCCCGGTTTTCACGATTAAGACGTGGCGCGTTTTTCGCGCCCGTCCCACTCTTCCATTTGTCCGTGATGTTTTATCGCAGGCAGCCCAGCGACTTCCGCGAAAGTGCTCAGCAAGCGCATGAGCCCCCTCCGCCCACGCCAGGGCGAAGGGGGCTATCCCCGTTTTCTCTGAAAACTCCTGGTCATCACCGCCTTGTGTGCCGTCTCGCTCCACGACCACGAAGAAAGCATTGACGTTCGAACCAAAAATGGAATAAATATATCGAACAACAGAAATTCGGTTTCATTATTCCGTTTTCTGGATGTGAGGAGTTAGCGGCGGGCTTTCGGGTCCGTTTCCGGCTGGGAGAGGTGGCGCTGGACACCGAGGAGGAGAAAACAATGAAAAAGCTTATTATCAGTGCGGCTATGTCTGTGCTTTTGGGCACGGCGGCACATGCCGAGACCGTCGGTGTTTCGATGGCCCTGTTCGACGACAACTTCCTGACCGTGCTGCGCAACGGCATGCAGGATTATTCCAAGGAGCTGAAGGGCGTCACCCTGCAAGTTGAGGACGCGCAGAACGACGTTGCCAAGCAGCAGAGCCAGATCCAGAATTTCATCGCCTCCAAGGTCGATGCGATCATCGTCAATCCGGTTGATACGGATGCGACGGCGGCCATGTCGAAACTTGCTGCTGAAGCCAAGATTCCGCTGGTTTACGTCAACCGCCAGCCGGTAAACGTGGATTCCCTGCCAGACGGCCAGGCCTTCGTGGCATCGGAAGAAACCGTGGCCGGCACGCTTGAAACCAAGGAAGTCTGCCGCCTTCTCGGTGGCAAGGGCAAGGCCGTGATCATGATGGGCGAGTTGTCCAATCAGGGCGCGCGCATGCGCACGCAGGCCGTTCACGATGTTCTGAAAACCGATGAATGCAAGGGCATTTCCGTGGTTGAAGAGCAGACGGCCAATTGGCAGCGCACGCAGGGTTCCGACCTCGTCACCAACTGGCTGTCCGGCGGTATCGAGTTCAATGCTGTCATCGCCAATAACGATGAAATGGCGATCGGCGCTATCCAGGCTCTGAAGGCCGCGGGCAAGGACATGAAGGAATATGTCGTTGCCGGTGTGGACGCCACGCAGGACGCTCTTGCCGCCATGCAGGCAGGCGATCTCGACGTGACGGTCTTCCAGGATGCGGCTGGCCAGGGCAAGGGTGCTCTCGATGCCGCACTGAAGCTCGTCAAGGGCGACAAGGTTGACAAGAAGGTCTACATTCCCTTCCAGCTCGTTACCCCGGAAAACGTCAAGGACTACGTAGCCAAGAACTGACGACCCTTTACCGGCATTTGCGACCGTTTCAAGCAATATCGGAAGCAAATGCCGGTTCTGGACGGCAGTCGGCGTCTCAGACGCCGAGTTGAACCAGGCTAGAATAGTATTTCAGTGAATTCAAAGTGTTACAGCGCTTATGTGTGTCTTGATCGGCACGGCGCTGTAAGCCTCCCCGGAGGATGGGCGCCTTTTGGCGAAACCTCTTCCCCGGTCATTTTTGTCTATCGTGGAGGATAAGATGGTCGTCAGCCCATCGACAATGGCCGCCGTGCGCGCCAGCGGCGCCGTGCCCAATGCAGAATATCTTCTCGCAGCGGACGGCATACGCAAGGAATTTCCAGGCGTTGTCGCGCTGGATGACGTTTCGTTCCACCTCAAGCGCGGCACCGTGCATGCGCTGATGGGTGAGAATGGCGCCGGTAAATCGACGCTGATGAAGATTCTGGCAGGTATCTACCAGCCGGATGTCGGAGAAATTCGCCTGAAGGGCGCTGCGATACGCCTCGATTCACCGCTTGATGCGCTCGAAAACGGCATTGCGATGATCCATCAGGAACTCAACCTGATGGCCTATATGACGGTAGCGGAAAATATATGGATTCGCCGTGAGCCGAAAAACCGACTGGGCTTTATCGACCATGGCGAAATGTATCGCCGCACCCAGACATTGCTCGAAAGGCTCGGTATCGATCTCGATCCGGAAATGCGTGTCGGCGAACTATCGGTCGCAAGCCGGCAGATGGTCGAAATCGCCAAGGCGGTTTCCTACGACTCCGACGTTCTCATCATGGACGAACCGACGTCAGCGTTGACTGAGCGCGAGGTGGAACATCTGTTCCGCATCATCCGCGACCTCAGGAGCCGCGGTATCGGCATCGTCTACATCACTCACAAGATGAATGAGCTTTTCGAGATCGCCGATGAGTTTTCCGTCTTTCGCGACGGCAAATATATCGGCACCCACGCGTCCACCGATGTGACGCGAGACGACATCATCCGCATGATGGTGGGGCGCGAAATTACCCAGATGTTCCCGAAGGAAGAGGTTCCGATCGGCGATGTGGTGCTGTCGGTCAAGAATCTGACGCTGAACGGCGTCTTCCATGACGTGTCATTTGATGTTCGCGCCGGGGAAATTCTAGGTGTCGCCGGCCTTGTCGGTTCTGGCCGCTCGAACGTGGCGGAAACGGTGTTCGGCGTTACGCCGGCGTCTTCGGGCACTGTGGAAATCAACGGCAAGCCTGTGTCGATCGCAAGTCCGACAGAGGCGATCCGTCACCGCATGGCGTTCCTGACGGAAGACCGCAAGGATACCGGCTGCCTGCTGATCCTCAATATTCTTGAGAACATGCAGATCGCGGTTCTTCAGGACAAATATGTCGCCAACGGCTTCGTGCAGGAAAAGACGCTTTCGGAAGCCTGCGACGACATGTGCCGCAAGCTCCGGGTCAAGACGCCCAATCTTTACGAGCGCATCGAAAACCTGTCGGGCGGTAATCAGCAGAAGGTGCTGATCGGGCGCTGGATGCTGACACAGCCACGCATCCTCATTCTGGATGAGCCGACGCGCGGGATCGATGTCGGGGCAAAAGCCGAAATCCACAAGCTGGTCGGCGAGATGGCGCGCAATGGCGTCGCCGTCATCATGATTTCCTCCGAAATGCCGGAGGTTTTGGGCATGAGCGACCGTATCATGGTCATGCATGAGGGTCGCGTGACGGGCTTCCTTGACAGAAGTGAAGCCACACAGGTGAAGGTGATGGATCTCGCATCGCGGTGAGGCGCGCCGGGATTTCTCGAGGAGGAATGACTATGAATACGAACGCCGCCGCCAACGCAGAGTTGGATGCAAAATCCGGGCGCAAGCCGCACAGGCGCATACCGCCCGAAGCAAATATATTTTTCGTGCTGATTGGCATCGCGCTGGTTTACGAAATTCTTGGCTGGATTTTCATCGGCCAGAGCTTTCTGATGAACCAGCAGCGCCTGACGATCATGATCCTGCAGGTGTCCGTCATCGGCATCATCGCCGTCGGCGTCACGCAGGTCATCATCACCGGCGGCATCGATCTGTCCTCCGGTTCGGTCGTCGGTCTGACGGCGATGTTGTCCGCCAGCGTGGGGCAGTCGTCCACATGGCCGCGGGCGCTTTACCCGGGTCTGACCGATCTGCCTTTCTTCATGCCGCTGGCTGTCGGCATTCTGGCTGGCGCTTTGGCCGGTTTCATCAACGGGCAGCTTATAGCACGCACGAAAATCCCGCCCTTCATCGCAACCCTGGGCATGATGGTGACGGCGCGCGGCCTTTCCAAATGGTACACCAAGGGCCAACCGATTTCCGGTCTGACCGACGGTTTCACCTTCATCGGTACAGGTGTCTGGCCGGTCGTGGTTTTCCTCGTCGTCGCGGTTATTTTCCACGTCGCGCTGCGTTACACCCGTTACGGCAAGTTCACCTATGCCATTGGTGCCAACCAGCAGGCCGCCCGCGTTTCCGGTATCAATATCGAGGCGCATCTGATCAAGGTCTATGCCATTGCCGGCATGCTGGCCGGTCTTGCAGGCGTCGTCACCGCCGCCCGTGCACAGACGGCGCAGGCCGGCATGGGTGTGATGTATGAACTCGACGCCATCGCCGCGGCCGTTATCGGCGGCACTTCGCTCGCCGGCGGTGCTGGCCGTATTACCGGCACAGTGATCGGCACCATCATTCTCGGTGTCATGACATCCGGTTTCACGTTCCTCAGGGTCGATGCCTATTACCAGGAGATCGTCAAGGGACTGATCATCGTGGCTGCGGTCGTCGCTGACGTCTACCGCCAGAAGAAACGCGCAAAACGCTAAGCACTCCTCCTCCCGGACCTGGGGCAGGCCTTCAGGCTTGCCCCTTTTTTTGTCCTATCGACAAGGACCTGAATGGCCTTGGAGGGGAGGGGTCGGTTTCAGGTCTTGCTGTTCCGGTACTCGTGAACTGCCCTGCCGAAAGCTTCGAACAAAGCGCGCGAGGGTGCGTCTGTCTCGGCCCAATATTCCGGGTGCCATTGTACACCAACGGCAAAGCCCTTGGCATTGATGACGGAAACGGCCTCGATCGTGCCGTCTGCCGCCGTCGCCTCCACCTGCAGGCTTGGCGCGGTCTCGGCAATTGCCTGCCGGTGCAGCGAATTGATCTGGATTTCTCCCGACATGCCAAGATGCTGTGCAATGCAGGAGCCTTCGCGCACATGCACCGGCTGGCGGATGGCGAAGGCCACGTCGCGGTCCTCATGTTCCGGCTTGCGGTGGTCCCAAATTCCGGGCTGTTCCTGAATTTCGGAAGCAAGCGTGCCGCCCAGCGCGACGTTCAGCTCCTGAATGCCGCGACAGATGGCAAGCATCGGAATGCCGCGTTCCAACGCCCGGCGGATCAGCGGCAGGCTGGTGGCGTCGCGGGCTGGATCGAACGGGCCGTCACTCTCCTTTGCCTCTTTTCCGTAAAGAGAAGGGTGGACATTTGTGGCCGAGCCGGAGACGAGCAAGCCATCGACCCGGTCGAGGATGGCATCGACCTCATTGCCGTCCTCGAAGGCCGGAACGATGAAGGACATGACATCAGCCACCCTCAGCGCCGCGGAAAGATACTGGTTCTGCGCGGCGTGCCAGTCGGCTCCGGTGAAATGCCGGATGTCGGCGGGGACGGCGATAATCGGTTTTGGCATGGTGGCTCCGGGGGCGAATCTTCGAAAATTTGTGCGACTGCAAGCGGGCCAAGTCAAGCATGTGTTTCGTCTTCGGAACGCGATATATGCGGCTAAAGTATAAGGCGGCGTCGCGATATTTCAGTTGCAAATAAAATAGCGAAGAGGCCACCGAAAAAATCCTGATATGGCTGGTTTTCCGGCAATTAATTCTTGGCGCGGGTGCTTGTCAGCTGGGCGGTAACCGTGCTTACTTTGCTGCGATGCCTGAACAGCACGAGGGGAATTCAAGCTGCGGGCAGCGTTGATATCTGGGAGGATATAGATGGATCGCCGTTCCTTTATGAAAAAAGGTGCGCTGGCGGGGGCTGCTGCGACAGCCTTGGCTGCGCCCGCAATTGCACAACAGAATACAAAGATCACCTGGCGGCTGACGTCGTCGTTTCCGAAGTCTCTCGATACAATCTATGGCGGCGCCGAGGATATTGCCAAACATGTGGCGGCCGCTACCGACGGCAATTTCACCATCCAGCCCTTTGCGGCTGGTGAAATCGTGCCCGGCCTGCAGGCGGCCGATGCCGTATCATCGGGTACGGTGGAAATGTGCCATACCTGCTCCTATTATTACGTCGGCAAGGATCCGACCTTCGCTATCGGCACGGCGATACCGTTCGGTCTTAATGCCCGCCTGACCAATTCCTGGTTCTACGAAGGCAACGGCAACAAGCTGCTCAACGATTTTTACGCCAAGCACAATCTCTACGGCATGATATCAGGTAATACCGGCGCCCAGATGGGCGGCTGGTTCCGCAAGGAAATCAACACCGTCGACGATTTCAAGGGCGTGAAGATGCGCATTGCCGGTCTTGCCGGCAAGGTGGTGGAAAAGCTCGGCGTGGTCCCGCAGCAGATCGCCGGCGGCGATATCTATCCGGCGCTGGAAAAAGGCACCATTGATGCCGCCGAATGGGTTGGTCCGTATGACGACCACAAGCTCGGTTTCCAGAAGGTGGCGAAATATTATTATTACCCGGCCTTCTGGGAAGGCGGCCCGGTCATCCATTCCTTCGTCAATCTGGACAAGTGGAACAGCCTGCCGAAGAATTACCAGACGGTGCTGCAGGATGCCTGCGCTTTCGCCAATACCAGCATGATGGCGAAATACGACGCGAAAAACCCGATCGCCATCAAGCAGCTGGTTTCGGAAGGTGCCGTGCTGCGGCCCTTCAGCCAGGAAATCCTCGAGGCCTGCTATAAGGCGGCGTTGGAAGTCTATGCCAATATTTCAGCAACCAACCCGGACTTCAAGAAGATCTACGAGGATCAGGTCGCCTTCAAGCGCGAGGGTTACCTGTGGATGCAGCTCGCGGAATATACTTTCGATACTTTCATGATGATCCAGCAACGTAACGGCAAGCTCTGATTATTCGGTGCGGCGGACCGGACAAAAGCCTCGGGGACTTCGGTCCCCGGGGTTTTTGTTGTGCCGTCGCGCCTGCATCCGCCCGATAGAAAAGGGCGATTGACGATCAGGGCTGTCGGAAGCAAAAGCAGCAGGCTCAGTAACCAGGCGCAGTCTCGGCAAGGATTGGCCGCGCTGACCTCGGAAAAACCGGACAGGCTGGTCGATGACTGTCAGGTTCAATTTCAACACAGAGTAAATGGAAGACAGGGGTGCAACCCTGTCTTCCACTCAGCAATGATAATTTCTCCGAAAAATCCTTAAAAGACGCCGGTTAAGGCCCGATCTTCGGTGGTTCACCGAGGTTAGGCATGCCTGGCAACCCACCCGGCTGGCCTCCTGGCAGGCCGAAATTGGGCATGGTGTTGCCGCCCTGATTGCCGAAGGCAGGCACTTCGATCTTGATGGAGTTGAGGTCCACCTGGGGTGCTTTGTCCAACCAGTAGGTGACGGATTCCGGCCAGAAGATCACGATGGCGACGAGGATGAGCTGCATGCCGAGCCAGGGAATGGCACCCATGTAGATATCCGAGGTCTTGACCGTGCGCGGCGCGATTGAGCGCAGGTAGAACAGCGCGAAACCGAAGGGCGGGTGCATGAAGCTGGTCTGCATGTTGATGCAGATCAGCACGCCGAACCAGATCAGGTCGATGCCGAGCGCCTGCGCGATGGGTGCGAGCATCGGGATGACGATGAAGGCGATCTCGAAGAAATCGAGGAAGAAGGCGAGGAAGAAGATGAAGATGTTGACGAAGATCAGGAAGCCGATCGGGCCGCCTGGAATGCCCGACAACATGTGCTCGATCCACAGCGAACCGTCCATGCCCTGAAAGACGAGGGAAAAGCAGGTGGCGCCTACCAGAATGAACACCACCATGGACGTGATGTGCATGGTGGAATGCATGCCCTGCTTGACGAGATCCCAGGTGAGGCGGCGGTGGGCTGCGGCCAGCGCCATGGCGCCGACGACGCCGAGCGCGCCGGCTTCCGTTGGTGTTGCAAGGCCGAGGAAGATGGTGCCGAGCACGAGGAAGATCAGCACGATGGAGGGCACCATGCCCGCCAGCACGCGAAATACCAGTGCACGGTTGAGTTCGCCCCGCGCTTCTGGCGGCAAAGCAGGCAGATCCTTCGGCCGCACGATCGACATGAACAGGATGAAGAGCATGAAGATGGCGACTTGCAGGATCGACGGGCCAATTGCGCCGAGATACATGTCGCCGACGGATTTACCGAGCTGGTCGGCAAGAACGATCAGCACGAGCGAAGGCGGAATGACCTGCGTGATGGTGCCGGATGCGGCGATGACGCCGGTGGCGAGGCGCGGATTGTAACCGTATTTCAGCATGATCGGCAGCGAGATGACGCCCATGGTGATGACGGAGGCGGCAACCGTGCCGGTGATCGCGCCAAGGATTGCGCCGACGATGATGACGGCATAGGCGAGGCCGCCCGGAATGGCGCCGAACAGCTTGCCCGTGCCTTCAAGCAAATCTTCGGCAAGCCCGCATCGCTCCAGAATAGCGCCCATGAAGGTGAAGAACGGAATGGCGAGCAGCAGGTCGTTCGAGACGATGCCGAAGATGCGCAGCGGCAAGGCCTGAAGGAAGGCCGGCGAAAAATGCTCGGTGAAGATGCCGATGACGCCGAAAACCAGACCGACGGTGGCAAGAGAGAAAGCAACCGGAAATCCGTAGAGCATGAAGATGATCATGCCGAGGAACATCAGTGGCGGAAGAATACCATATTCGAACATGGGAAATATCCTGAAGGTTCAGATCGCGGCGATCATTGCAGGGGTTTTTCGTACTTCGTATCGAGCGCATAAAGCCCGTTGAGGGCGCCGATGCGCTTGATGAGTTCGGAAAATCCCTGAAGAACCAGAAGGGCGAAACCGGCGAAGATGATGAGTTTCACCGGCCAGCGGATAAGCCCGCCGGCATTGGAGGACATTTCGTTCTGATGCCAGGAAAGCATGAACATCGGCCATGAAAGCCAGGCCAGATAAAAGCAGGCGGGCATAAGAAAAAGTACGATGCCGATGATGTCCACCCACAGGCGCGTGCGAGACGAGATAGCCCCGTAGATGATGTCCACCCGCACATGTTCATTCATGCGCAGCGTGTAGGAGGCACCCACCAGCACGATGAAGGCAAACATGTACCACTGGATTTCGAGCCAGCCGTTTGAACTATAGTTGAAGGTATAACGCACCATGGCGTTTCCGGCGCTGACGAGGCAGCAGACAAGCACCAGATAACCGGCGACCTTGCCCAGAGCTTCGCTGACAAGGTCGATCAGCGCACTTAATTTCAAAAGCGGTTTCATGACTTTCCCCTCTTCCCTTGCCGGGCCCTTTGCGGGTTATGGTGGCAAGCAAGCCGGTCGGCCATCGTGACGGGCACGCCTCCACGCGTATCCGCACAGCCAAATTCCGGCGTTCCTCCCCACAGAATCCCGTGTATGGGCAGGCTGTCCGAAAAGCAACCGAAACCACTATTAAACCGGCCGCATGGCCGCCGTTTTCAACCGTTTACAAAAGAATGTTGCACGACGGCACGCTTTGCACGGCATACCGTTTGCCCCGCTTGTCAGCGATGTTCTTTCGTGTGGAACGCATTGCACTTTTCGCCGACTTCATGTTACCTCTGGCTCCGGAGAATCCGGCATGGGCCCGTTATCGTCCGCAGGGCAAATTGTCTTGTGCGGCGGGTATGGCGGATGGAGCAGAAGGGGAAGCGGAATGAGCGAACACCACACAGGTCCGGTCGAAGTTGGCGCCGAGATGAACTACGCCGAGCATGAAAAGACCTACAACGCTTTTCTTGCCATGACGAAGTACGGCACGATGCTGGTCTGCGTGCTGATGCTGGCCATGGTCGCGGGTTTCTTTACGTCCGTGGGTTTCCTTGGCGGCCTTATCGTTTTCCTCGTGCTTTCGGCTGCGGGTTTCATTCTGCTGCGCTGAGCAACGCTGTTCACAAGCGTTTCGCGGCGCGGACGTTGCGATGCCGTGCAACCGGCAAGCCCAAACCTGGAAAGGCGAAACAATGAAACGCCTGTTTTCCTGGCTGTTATTGCTGGCGGTGATGTCGCATCCCGCTTTGTCGCGCGATCTTTTGCCGTCTGAGCAAGACAAGCTGCAAACACAGATCGAGCGGTTCAGCGCCGCCTTGAATGCGCAGGATTTTGATTTTGTCGGCCGGACGGTGCCACCGAAAATCTTTGAATTCATTGCAAACGACGCGGGTGTTTCCGTCGGGCAGTTGCGTAGCGCTCTGACCACGCAGATGCAAATGGCGCTTGCAGCAGTCAAGATCACCGAATTCACCATGGACACGGCGGCGATCAGTGTGCAGCAGACGCCTGATGGAACGCCCTATGCGCTCGTTCCGACGAAAACGGTGATGGAAACCGGCGGCCAGACGATCGAAGCGAAATCCCATACCCTGGCGCTTATCGACGGTACGCAATGGTATTTGCTGCGTGTGAGCGATCAGCAGCAGGTGACCATCCTGCGAAAGGTCTATCCATCCTTCGCCACGGTGGAGTTTCCGGAAGATTCCGTACAGCAGGTGAAATAGCGTGCAGGCGTCCGCTAAACCGTAGAAACTCTAACCGGCTTGAAACCGGATTTCCGCATTGTCAGGAAAAACGCCCAGGACGGAACGGATCGACCGATATTGCGGTCTCCTCGCCGTTTGCCAGTTGGGTCACGAGGCGGGCGGTAGCTGCCGATTGCGTCAGCCCCAAATGACCATGGCCAAAGGCATAGATGACGGAAGGTGTGGTGCGCGCCGTGCCGATGACGGGAAGACAGTCCGGCATCGAAGGGCGGAACCCCATCCATTGCTGGCCGCCTTCAACCTTGAGACCGGGCAGGAAACGACCGGCTTTCTTGAGCATGGCCTCGGATCGTTTGAAGTTCGGTTTCAACTCCAGACCGCCCAACTCGACTGCGCCGCCAACGCGGATGCCAGACGATAGCGGTGTAACGACAAAACCGTGGTCGTTGAAATAAAGCTGGCGCGTGAGGTTGAAGGCGCCGGCGGGCAGGGTGGTGTTATAGCCGCGTTCGGTTTCCAGCGGCACGATGTTGCCAAGTGTTGCGGCAAGCGGCTTGGACCACGCGCCGCAGGCGATCACCACCTTGTCGGCGTCGATCTTGTCGCCGTTTTCCAGGGTCACGATCGTACTTTCGCCGACGGCGTCGATGCGTTCTGCCTCGCCCTTGCGCAGCTTTCCGCCACGGGCGATCACCAGGTCGAAAATGGCACGGGTGAAGTCGTAGGGATCGGAGACCTGCAAGCCATCAGGCGAGAACATGGCGTGGCGGAATTGCGGGGCAAGACCCGGCTGCAATTCGTCTATCTCGTTGCGGGCGACGCGCTTGGAAGAGAAGCCTGCCTGTTCCTTTTCATCCCAGTCCTTGCGGGCAGCGTTGAGGCTGGCTTCGCTGTCGTAAAGATCGAGCGTGCCGGTTTTCGCGACAAAGTGCGAGAGCTCCGGCATGGCCGCGACATGGGCCATTTCGGTGGCAGACAGCCGGTTGATCTCGCTGAGCGTTCTCAGGCCGTGGCGAAAGTTGCGCTCAGCGCTGGCGCGCCAGAAACGCCACAGCCACGGCGCGATCTTCGGCGCATAAGCAGGCGGCACACTGAGCGGGCCAAGCGGATCGAAAAGCCAGCGCGGTGCTTTTCTCATGATGCCGGGGGCGGGAATGGGGATGATTTCGGGAAAGGCCAGGATGCCGGCATTACCGGAGCTTGCGCCGCGGGCAACTTCACCGCGCTCCAGAAGAAAGACCTCACGCCCGGCATTTTGCAGGTAAAGCGCCGCCATGGAACCGATAATGCCGGTGCCGATCACCAGCACGTCGCATTTCAGGGTTTTGGTCATCGGCGCTCCTGCAACACAAATCTTTCAAGCCCGCCATAACAATGAATGCCGTACCGATGAAAGCCCGTATCGCTCTGCGGCGGCAGAAATATCAGCACTGTGGCAAATAAGCGGTTCTCATCCGGTGAGGACGGGTTGGTAAAGGCAGCTCGGTCTGAAGTATTCTTGCCAACAGTTTCGGTCATTGGACCAATAGTTATGGGTCATCATTAATTGCTATTTAACGGTGTCCGGCTAGGTTTCGCGTACACGCAGACCGATCCTTTATTTTCATCTCCTTGGCATCGAGGAGGAAAGGTCCGCATACAAGTTATTGTTGGGAGTTCAAAGACATGTCTCAATTTTTCAAACTCGGTACGGACGCATCTGCGGTACTTGATGCCCTAAGCCGCTCGCAAGCCATCATTGAGTTCGATCTGACTGGCAAAATTCTGAAAGCGAACGACAATTTCTGCAAGGCGGTCGGCTATCAGCAATCAGAAATCATCGGACGCCCCCACAGCATGTTCCTGTCTCCCGAAGATGCAGCGTCACCCGAATACAAGGCCTTCTGGGCGAAACTCTCACGCGGCGAATACGATCAGGGCCAATATCGGCGGCGGTCGAAAACCGGCGACGACATCTGGATTGAAGCCTCCTACAATCCGGTTTTTCGTTTCGGCAAACCTTACAAGGTGGTCAAGATCGCTTCCGATATCACGGCGACGAAGCGCCGAAGCACCGAGGATAACGGCAAGCTGGCAGCGCTTTCGCGTGCGCAGGCGATGATCGAGTTCACGCCCGAGGGGAAAATTCTCTCCGCGAATGAAAACTTCCTCACAGCACTCGGCTACACGGCGGAAGAGATCATCGGCAACCATCATTCGATGTTTTGTGAGCGTGGCTACGTGCAGTCCGAAGAGTACCGCAATTTCTGGAAGGATCTTGGTAAGGGAGAGTTCTCGACCGGTCAGTTCATGCGGCTTGGCAAGAACGAAAAACGCGTCTTCATCCAGGCGTCCTACAACCCGATCATCGACGAGCGGGGAAAAGTCGTCAAGGTGGTGAAATTTGCCTTCGATGTAACGGACCGCGTGCATGCGGTGGAAGAACTGGGCGCGGCGCTTGAGCGTCTTTCCCAGTGCAACATCCGCGTCACGCTCGACAAGCCTTTCGTGGGTGAGTTCGAGGGGCTGAGACGGGATTTCAACAAGTCCATCGCCGAATTCCAGAAAACCCTGGAAAATGTTCTTGGGCAGACCGATGACCTGACCAGAAGCAGCCAGGAAGTCAGCGAAGCCTCTGTTCATCTCGCCGAAAGATCGCGTGAGCAGGCCGTGGCGCTGGAGGAAACCTCGGCGGCGCTGGAAGAAATCACCGCGACTGTACGGGCATCGACGGAAAACACCAAGGAAACCCGAAAACTCGTTCAGAGTGCGCGGACGTCAACGGCGGCTTCCACCGAAGTCGTTGGGCGTACCGTCAACGCCATGCAGCGCATCGAGACGGCATCGCGGGAAATCAGCCAGATTATCGGCGTTATCGATGAAATCGCCTTCCAGACCAACCTTCTTGCCCTGAATGCGGGCGTCGAAGCCGCGCGCGCGGGCGATGCGGGCAAGGGTTTTGCGGTCGTGGCACAGGAGGTGCGCGAACTTGCGCAACGCTCCGCCAGTGCCGCCAAGGAAATCAAGGCGCTCATCAACAATTCCGGCACCGAGGTTATGGAAGGCGTGCGGCTTGTCGGCGAGACGGGTGAGGCGCTGAAGCAGATCGATGCGCTGGTGAAGCACATTGACGGCAATGTCGATATGATCGCCAAGGCCGCCGATGAACAGGCCTTAGGCATCAGCGAAATCAACCGTGCAGTCAACCAGCTCGACCGGATGACGCAGGAAAACGCGGCGATGAGCGCGCGCACGACCGCCATTAGCGCTACCCTTGCCCAGGGTGCGGATGTGCTGGCGCAACTGGTCAGCCTGTTCAAGCTGAACCGCCGCGCGACCCAGCGCGACGACGGGGCATCCATTTCATCCAACTCGTCGCGGACGAGCCATAGTGTGAAACTGTCGGGAAGGAAAGCAGCCTGACGGATCGGCGACAGCCTGCTTCCACGTGAGCCTATTGTCATGCGGATGCCCGTCGCCGGGCATCCGTTTTTTATGCCCGCAGGGCAGGCCTGTTGATGCCGAGATGGTCGCGCAACGTCGAGCCTTCGTATTCCTTGCGGAACAGGCCACGTTCCTGCAAGAGCGGCACGACTTCGCGGTTGAATTCTTCCAACCCACCGGGGAAGAAGGGCGGCATGACGTTGAAGCCGTCTGCTGCGCCGTTCTCGAACCACTCCTGCATGCGATCCGCAACGTCCTTGGCCGTGCCCATAACGATATGGTGGCCACGACCAGCTGCAACGCGCAGCGCCAGTTCCCGGATCGTCAACTTTTCGCGGCGCGCCAGTTCGGTCAAAAGTTCGGCGCGGCTGCGCAACTGGTCGGAAATAGGCAGGTCCGGCAGCGGGCCGTCAAGATCGTACTCGGTAAGGCTATGGCCGATGCGTTCCTCAAGCAACGGCATGGCGCTCTTGATATCGGTCCAACGGTTCAGCTCCTTCAGCTTTTCGCCGGCCTCTTCGAAGCTCTTGCCGATGATGGGCATGAAACCGGGCATCACGGCGACGCTTGATGGATCGCGGCCGAATTTCTCCACTCGCGCCTTTAGGCTGGTGTAAAAGGCCTGCGCCTCGGAAATGGCCTGCTGGGCGGTGAAGACGATATCGGCAGTGCGGGCGGCGAGATCCTGCCCCGGGCCGGAGGAGCCGGCCTGAATGAGAACCGGGTGACCCTGCGGCGAACGCGGAATGTTCAGCGGCCCCTTCACCGTGAAATATTTGCCTTCATGATCGAGAATATGGACCTTCTGCGGATCGACGTAACGGCCGCCTTCCTTGTCCTTGACGAAGGCGTCGTCGTCCCAGCTGTCCCACAGGCCACGCACGACGTTCACATATTCTTCCGCAACGGCATAACGCTCGTCATGCTCGGGATGGCTCTTGGAGAAGTTCGCCGCCGTGCGGGCATAGGAGGTGGTAACGATGTTCCACGCCGCACGCCCGTGGCTGAGATGGTCGATGGAGGCGAAGGCGCGTGCGGTGTGGTAGGGCTCACCATAGGTGGTGGAGGCGGTGGCGGCCAGTCCAATCTTGCTTGTCACCATGGCAAGCGCCGCAAGCAGGGTAAGCGGCTCGAAACGGGCGATCATCGAGGGATGGGCGTCGACGCCGCTTGTGAGGCCATCGGCCAGAAAGACCATGTCGAACTTGGCATCTTCGGCCATTTTCGTGACACGGGTCAACAGGTCGAAATTCTCGCTGCCGGCTTCCGCATCCGGGTGACGCCAGCCGGAAACGTGGTGGCCGGCTCCTTGCAGGAACAGGCCAAGATGCATCTGTCTTTTGCGGGTATTCGTGGTCATGGTGATCATGCCTTTATTTCGGTCGTGTTATATTTGCGTTGCCAGAAGCGCTTCTAGCTTCTTGAGGTCGGCTGAGGTTTTCATGGTCCGCACCAGTGCCGGAATTCCGGCGAATTTTTCATTGCCGCCGGTGGCGTCGGCAAATTTTTCCGTGGGGTCATCAATGCCGGGAAGTCCGTCAATACGGCGCGACAGCACCGTGCCATCCTTCTTCGTCACGTCGATGACCACGAAACGGGTGGTCGGATCCGGCGAGAGGCGGCGGGCGGTCTCATCGTGCCGGCGCGAGACTTTTGCGGAAAGTCCAAGCAGGTCGGCGCGTGCAGGGCTTTCGTCGAAATGGCTGATGCCGAGTGCGCCATCCGTCAGTGCGGCGGCGAAGACATATTCGGCGCTGAAACGCGCATCGATGCCCGTGGCGGGTGTGGCCGAACCCACAAGAGCGGCATCGCCTCCCGGGGGAAAGGTGATGACGACAGTTTCGATTTCATCTGGTGCCAGATCATTGGCGCTGCGCAGTGCAAGCGCACCAACGGCAACAGGGTGGCTGGCGGTGCAGCAGGGAAATGCCTTGAGCGTCAATCCGGGAGAGACGATCTGCCACGGTGTACCCCAGCCGGACAGGAGCCGTTTCGGCTGTTCCGCGCCAAAGGCGAAGGCGGAATAAAAGCCGATAGGGTTTTCCAGAAAATCCGGCGCGCCCTGAAAACCTGATCTTGCCAGCTGCGCGGCGGTGAGGCCAGCGCGTGTCGCAAGCCCGGCATGCAGGGGCTTCGCATCATAACCAAATTGCAGGCGAAGTCCGGCCGACTGCGTGGCGGCAAGGCCGAGTGCAATAGCGGTCGTCTGCGGGGTGAATTTGAGAAGATGGGCAATGGCCGCCGCCGCACCGATGGGGCCGAGGGTCGCGGTGGCGTGGAAGCCATTTTCGTAATGCTTGGTGCCGAGCGACAGGCCAAGCCGCGCCATGGTTTCCAGCCCTACAATATAGGCGGCGATAAATGCATCCGCCGTAGAGCCTTCCTCGACCGCAACAGCCAATAGAGCGGGAACGATGGCGACGGTGGGGTGGCCACGCACACTGCCATGGACGTCGTCATAATCCAGCACGTGCCCCGCATGACCATTGATGAGTGCGGCGGTGAATGCGTCCGTGCGCAGATCATGGCCGACAATGCCCGCCGTGCCGGATGTGCCTGACGTAAAGCTGTCGATGAGGATTTTCGTGCTTCGGTCGGAAGCGCCACCCAGCATACAGGCAAAAAAGTCGATCAGCGCCGTGCGGGCGATCGTCACAGCCTCTTCGTCGCGGAGCGGATCAGAGGCGGCGATGGCTTCTGCCAGATGAAGGGTGAGTTTTTCGTCGGCGGTCATGGCGTCAGATCCCTTCACCGTCGGCGACCCGTGCCACTTGTCCGCCGAGACCCTTTACGAAGGCATTGATACGCGGATTGGTCGACTTGTAGAAGATGTGCTCCGGTGTGCCCTGATCAACGATCAGTCCGTTTTCCGTGAAGACGATATTGTCGCTGATTTCCTCGGCGAAGCGCATTTCGTGGGTCACGAGAATGCTGGTCATGCCGTCATTGACGAGATCGCGGATGACGGCGAGCACTTCGCCCACGGTTTCCGGATCAAGTGCGGAGGTAACCTCGTCGAACAGCACCAATTCAGGCCGCATGGCAAGCGCGCGGGCAATGGCCACACGCTGCTGCTGGCCGCCGGACAGCTGACCGGGATAGGCATCCACCTTCTGCGACAGGCGGACTTTTTCCAGCAATTCGCGGGCATGACGCTCGGCTTCCGCCTTCGGCGTGCCGAGGATTTTAATCGGCGCGATGGTGATATTTTCCATGACAGTCAGATGCGGGAAGAGGTTGAACTGCTGGAAGACAATGCCGATGCGCTTGCGCAGCGTTATGCGCTCAGCTTCCGTTTTCAGCTGATCGACGCGGGTGCCCCCCACGGTGATCTTGCCAGATTGCGGAATGAGCAGGCCGTTGATGCAGCGCAGGATCGTGGATTTGCCCGAGCCGGAAGGGCCGATGATGGAGACGGCGTCGCCCTTGTTGACGGTGAGATCAATGCCTTTGAGCACTTGATTGTCGCCGAAGGACAGGTGCACGCCTTCCAGTTCAACCAGAGCTTTGGCGGCGGTTTGGGGGGCGGATGCGGACATGGTGTATTCCAATCAGCGGGAAGCGAAGCGCCGTTCAAGGCGCTGCGTGAAACGGGACACGGGATAGCAGAACAGGAAGAACGCCATCAGGACGGTGAGATAGACCACGACGGTGAAATCGTTGCGCTGCACGGCGGTGCTGGCATCGGTTGCGGCGTGGAGAAGCTCATGCACGCCGACCAGCGAGGCAAGCGCCGTGCCCATGGTGATGGAGGCGTAAAGGTTCATCCACGGCGGCAGCGAGCGCTTCACGCATTGCGGCAGGATGATCCAGCGCAGCGTCTGGTTGCGCGAAAACCCGAGGCCCTGCGCCGCTTCCCATTGTGCGGTGGGAATGGACTGGATGGCGCCTCGGGTGATTTCGGCGATGTGGGCGCTAGCCGGAATCGCAAGCCCGACCACGGCCTTGATCCAGTCTGGAAACGGAATGTAGTTGCCGAAGGCGACGATCTCGAAGGGGAAGATGTAGGTCGCGGCGAAAATCAGCACCAGATGCGGGGCGTTGCGGAAGATTTGCACGTAGGTGAGCGCCGGCGCGCGCACGAGCCGATAGGGCGCAAGCTCCATGATGCCAAGCACGACGCCGATGATGGTGCCGATGGCAATCGCCAGGATGCTGATCAGCACATTCATGGCAAAACCCTTGCCGAGATAGGGCAGCCATTCCAGCAGCACCTGTCCGAGCGAGGGATCGAGAACCAGCCACAGCACGACAGCAACCAGCACGCCGCACAGAAGAATGGTGCCGAAAGGCAGCTTCTTCGCCGCCTGTGTTGGAGAGACCACCGCGCTCATTGACCGAACCCCGGAACCGCAAGACGCCGCTCAAGCCACAGGCCCGCCCTTGCGACGATGAAATTGATGACACTGAAAAAGATGAGGATCACCAGCATCAGTTCGACCACATTGTCGCGCTGCGTCCAGATCAGGATCGAGGCATAGGTGATTTCACCGACCGCAATCGCCGAGCCGACGGTGGTGAGCTTCACCAGATTGATGAGATTGTTGATGATGGAAGGAAGTGCCGTGCGGATTGCCAGCGGAAATTCCACGTAACGTAAAATCTCGAAAGAGCTGAAACCGATGGCGCGTGCCGCCTCGATGGTGGTAGCCGGCACCGCCTCGATACCGCCGCGCAAGGCTTCCGCATGGAAGGCGGCAACGTGCAGGCCGGTGATGGCGACGACCCAGAAGAACGGTGTGAGCGGATTGTTCTGCGCGCCGCCGAGCGCGTTTGAAATCAACATGTTGAGCACAAGGAAACCACACATCAGCTGCACCAGCGTCGGCGTGTTGCGCGTCAATTCCACATAGGCGCGCACTGGACCGGCGAGCCAGCCTTTGCCTGACGTGAGCATGGCGGCGAAAATGAAGCCGAAAACGAGGCTGAGCGGCAGGGTGACGGCGACGAGGATGAGCGTCATCTTCATGCCGTCGAGCCAGATCTGAACCTCGTAGCCGCTGTTCAGAAAGTCATAGTTGAGGCCTATATGCGCGGCCAACTCTATGAAACGCGCTGTAAATCCATCCTGCATCGGATATCCATGCTGTTGTCGCGGCTGCCGCCCGGCAGGCGGGGCCAGAATGACCTGTCTTGCTATAAAGCAGAAAAGAACGGCGGGCGAAACCGGCCGTTCTCAGTGGTGAGGGGGAAATCTCCGTGATGGCAGATGCCCCTACGACATGCCGGTCCCCCGGACCAGATCCGGGGTGACGGAGCAAGCGGGATTGCCCAGCCTTTACTGCGCCGCGGAGAGCTTCGTCTTCTGCTCTTCCATGAAGCCGATGCTCGGCAGGCGGTTGGCCTTGGCGAATTCGATCATTTTGCCGGAAGCGTGCAGCTCCTTGACGATCTTGTCGAGCGCAGCCTGCGTGTCGGCCTCGCCCTTGCGCAGCCAGATGACGGAGTCAGAAGGGATAAGGTCGGTGGGGATCAGGATGCCGTAATCCTTCCACTCATCGGCGCGGTCCTGAAGCATCAGGCTCAGCGTGCCGTTGACGTGCACTGAGACATCGCAATTGCCGCCCTTCAGCGCGAGCAGCGATTCCGGCTGGCTCGGCAACGCCTTTACCTGCGCGCCATATTGCTCGATCAGCGGCTGGGTGTAGTTGGAGCCCTGCGATACGCAGGCAATCTTGCCCTTCAGGTCCGGCCAGTCCTTGATGCCCGAGTCCTTTCGACCGATGGCTGCGCCGCCCTGGCGGTCATAGGGGGTGGGCACGTAATCGAGCGTTTTGGCGCGCTCTTCCGTGTACTGCATGTTGGCGATCAGAATATCGACCTTGCCCTGCTGCAGGAACTGCACGCGGTTGGGCGGGGTCACGGTTTCGGTCACCAGCTCCACACCGAGACCGGCGGCCAGCGCCTTGGCGACGTCGATGTTGAGGCCCTTCTGCTCCTGCGTCTTCGGATCGATGAAGCCGAAAGGCGCGCCGGACAGGATGACGCCGACGGTGAGCTTGCTGCGACCCTTGATACGGTCGAGCGTCGCATCCGCGTGAGCGGCGGTGGCCATCGAAGCGATGACGACGGTTCCGGCGATGAGTTTGGCGGCAAATCTGGAGAAGGAGAGGGCCATGGGTATTTCCTTTTGGTTGTGGGTGGAAACTACATGAGGCGTCCGTCGAGAGCGAGAATTGGCGTTGCGCAAAAAATCGTATAAATAAAATCGTGTTCCAATAAGTTCTCTGGTGAGAAAAAATAACCTAATAATTTGAAATCGTAGAATCTTGTTCTTACGGTGGCGGGGTTCGGCGCTTTGGCATATCCTCGCCACGGGGCGAGGATATGCTGGCTATGCTTGGGCATTTTGAGCGCCCTTCTCCCGAAGAGCGCTCCCACATCGTTACCGACCGGCGTTATAGGCCGCGATCGCCGCCATATTGACGATGTCGCTGTCCTTGGCACCCATCGAGGTGATCTGCACCGATTTGTCGAGGCCGACGAGAAGCGGGCCGATGACGGTCGCGCCGCCCAGTTCCTGTAGCATCTTGGTGGAGATCGAGGCGGAATGGATGGCTGGCATGACCAGCACGTTGGCCGCACCGGAAAGGCGGGCAAAGGGATACTGGCTCTGCATGCGATGATGGTTCAGCGCCACATCGGCCGACATTTCCCCGTCGACCTCAAAATTGACGTTGCGCTTGTCGAGGATTTTAACCGCTTCGCGCACCTTGTCGGAGCGTTCGCCAACAGGCTGGCCGAAGGTGGAATAGGCGAGCATCGCCACACGCGGTTCGTAGCCGAAACGGCGGGCGAGACCGGCTGCTTCTTCGGCGATATCGGCAAGGTCTTCGGCAGACGGCATGTCGTGCACGGCGGTATCTGCCACGAAGACCGTTCGGTTGCGCGACACGACAAGCGAAACGCCGATGACACGGTGGCCGGGTTTGGTGTTGATGCAGCGGCGGATATCCTCGAGCGCCGTGGAATAGTTGCGGGTAACGCCGGTGACCACGGCGTCCGCATCGCCCATCGCCACCATGCAGGCGGCGAAATGGTTACGGTCGTTGTGGATCAGGCGCTGCACGTCGCGCAGCAAGAAGCCGCCGCGCTGCAACCGCGCATAGAGATAATCGACATAGGCATCGACTCGGCTGGAAAGGCGGGCATTGGTGATCTCTATATTGGCGCGGTCGAGATCGATGCCAGCACGCTCCGCATTGGCCTTGATGATGTCGTCACGGCCGAGCAGGATGGCGGTGCCAAGCCCCTGCGCGGTAAACGAGATCGCTGCGCGCATCACCTGTTCTTCTTCCGCTTCGGCGAAAACGACACGCTTCGGAGAGCGGCGCACACGCTCGTAAAGGCGCTGCGTGGTCGACGCCATGGGGTCGCGGCGGGCGGAAAGCTCGCGGGCATAGGCATCGAGATCGGGCAATTCGCGGCGAGCGACGCCGGTTTCGATGGCGGCCTTGGCCACGGCCACCGGAATTGCCGAGATCAGGCGCGGATCGAAGGGAACGGGAATGATATATTGCGATCCGAAGCGCGGGCGGTTGCCCTGATAGGCGGCGGCCACATCATCCGGAACATCCTCGCGGGCAAGATCGGCCAGCGCCTGTGCGGCGGCAATCTTCATCGCGTCGTTGATCTGGCTTGCGCGGACATCGAGCGCGCCGCGGAAGATATAGGGAAAGCCGAGGACGTTGTTGACCTGGTTCGGATAATCCGAACGCCCCGTCGCCATGATGGCGTCATCGCGGATGCGGGCGACTTCTTCCGGGGTGATTTCCGGGTCAGGGTTGGCCATTGCGAAAATGATCGGCTTCGGCGCCATGGAGCGGATCATCTCTTCGGTGAAGGCACCCTTCTGCGACAGGCCGAAGACGACATCCGCGCCCTTCATGGCCTCAGTCAGCGTGCGGTTGTCAGTCTTTACCGCATGGGCGGATTTCCACTGGTTCATGCCTTCGGTGCGGCCCTGGTAGATCACGCCCTTGGTGTCGCAAAGCGTGATGTTTTCGGGGTTGAAACCCATGGCCTTGATGAGGTCCATGCAGGCGATGGCAGCAGCACCTGCGCCGTTACAGACGAGCTTCGTCGTCTTGAAGTCTCGGCCAGTCAGTTCGATGGCGTTGATGAGACCGGCGGCGGCGATGATGGCGGTTCCGTGCTGGTCGTCATGGAAAACGGGAATGTCCATCAGCTCACGCAGGCGGCTTTCGATGATGAAACATTCCGGCGCCTTGATGTCTTCCAGATTGATGCCGCCGAAAGAGGGGCCAAGGTAGCGCACGCAATTGATGAATTCGTCGGCGTCTTCGGTATCGACCTCGAGATCGATGGAATCCACATCCGCAAAGCGCTTGAACAGAACGGACTTGCCTTCCATGACAGGCTTGGAGGCGAGCGCGCCGAGATTGCCGAGACCGAGGATCGCCGTGCCGTTGGAGATCACTGCTACCATGTTGCCGCGTGTCGTATAATCGTAGGCGGTCGCCGGATTTTCGGCGATGGCTTTCACCGGCACGGCCACTCCCGGCGAATAGGCAAGCGACAGATCCCGCTGAGTCGCCATCGGCTTGGTCGGGGTGATTTCCAGTTTCCCCGGTCTGCCTTGCGCGTGGAAATCCAGTGCTTCCTGATCTGTAACCGATGTTCTGGGGCTGGCGGGCTTCGTCGTGTCGGACATGGGCTGAGTGTGCTTTCGTGTCGATAACAGTGCAAAAATATCCGTCGTTGTTATTGTATTTTTCGCGCGCGTGCCAAGCGTTGAATGTTGTTCAGTGCAGCAAATTTAGCCGTGGCGAAATTTGTGGCCGATTCAATCGATTAAGTGCGTATTGTCGGCATTATAGGTGGGACTGGTAGGCCTGCCGTACCATATTCACGAAGGCCTCCACGTGGAGGGCAAGCGGACCGCGTCTGACGACCAGCACGCTATCTGACCAGGCATCGGCGCTTTCGAGCGGCACACCTGTGATGCCCCTTGTGGAGCGCACGGTGCTTTCCGGCAGAATGGAAATTCCCGCGCCAGCTTCCACGAGGGCAAGGATGGTGTTGACGTTAGCGATGCGCATGCCGATTTCCGGCTCACAGCCTGCATCCTCGAAAAGGGAAAGCGCGCTGCTGCTGAGCCCCAGGCCGATCTCGTCCACCGGTAGCAGCAGTTTTTCCTGCACGATATCGCCAACCGAAACTCTGGGGCGGGAGGCGAGCGGATGGCGCTCCGGCAGGGCGACGCACAGTTTGGAGCGGTCGAAGGGCATGGCCCGCAAGCTCTGCGGCAATTGGGGCAGGGGTGCGCGAATGAAAGCGACGTCTGTCTTGCGCGTCGCCACCTGCTCGATCAATTGTTCCATCGTCATGCCGGGCAGGAGTTCAAGCGTCACCTCCCTGTGGTCGTTGCCATAGCGGGTGATCAGCGCCGGCAATTTTCGTTCCGCCATTACGCTGGTGCCGAAGCCGATGCGCAGCGTGCCGAGCTGGCCGCGCCTGATCTGGTGTGCCTTTTCCAGCGCGCCCTTGGTGCGGGCAAGAATTTCCTCCGCATCTAGCAGCATCGACTGCCCAGCCGGCGTAAGTTCCACACCGCGGTTGACACGGAGGAAAAGCTTGAAGCCCAGATTCTCTTCCAGTTGCCGGATACGCTGCGTTACGGCCGGTTGGGCGATGCCCAGCTGCAAAGCGGCCGCGCGGAAATTTTTGGCCCTTGCGGCTTCCACAAAAATGGCGAGTTGGCGAATATCCATCGGCGGAGAGGTCTTTGTGTTGTAGGTGTTGATATGGTATAAGCGCAGCTTATCAAAAATGCCCGTCTTGCGCATTGTCATCTTGTCGCAGGCGACGTTATACCGCACCGAGGTTTCGGTCGCCCAGTGCCCGCATGCGGGCCTCTGCGATACGAACTTGGGAGGATTTGTTCGAGCACATTGTCCGCCGTCCATTGGGGCCGGCGATAAACTGCAGTGAATGGGTCAACATGACAGTCACCACGGAAGTCTCCCCCACCATTGTTCCCCATTTCGTCTCGTCGCCTTCAGCGCATCTTCGCTCAGCCGTAAGTGCGGCGGACTGTCTGGCCTGGGCCGGGCATTGAAAGATCATCGGGCGTCAGCCTTCGCGGCGGCTCTCTTAACCGGATATTTAATTTCATGAGTAAACCAGCAACCTCAACGTCGCTTGCAGCCAGATTATGGCTCTTCGTGCTCGGCGCCGTCATTGTCGCTGCGGGACTGTTCTTCGCCATTGGCGGCGGGCAGCTCGCAAAACTCGGCGGCAGCCTCTATTTCGTCTTGGCGGGTATCGCGCTGATCGTCTCCGGCTTGCTTATTCTCCTGCGCAAGCCCGCCGGCGCGCTACTCTTCGGCCTTGTCTTCATCGTTAGCGGTGTTTGGGCAGTGTGGGAAGCCGGACTGCACTTCTGGCCGCTCATCTCCCGCCTGCTGGCGTTGGGCGTGGGCGCCACGGTGGTTACGCTCTCCTATCCGCTGCTGCGGCGCGCGGCTGGCAAGACGCCTGCTTACGGCGCGTCCTTTGCCCTTGCTGGCGTTCTGGCCATTGCGTCCGCTGCCGGTTTTGCCGGCATGTTCGTGCCGCATCCGACCGTCGCCTTCAAGGGTGAGGTTGCTGCACTGACGCCGGTAACGCCGGAAAAAGAGCAGAAGAACTGGGAACATTACGGCAATACGGCGGGCGGCAGCCGCTTTGTTGCGCTTGACGAAATCAACCGCGATAACGTCAAGAACCTTGAGGTGGCATGGACCTATCGGACCGGCGACATCCCGATCAGCCCCGGCGCGAACGGTGCGGAAGATCAGGAAACGCCGCTTCAGGTCGACGATACCGTGTTTGTGTGCACACCGCACAACAATGTCATCGCGCTCGACGCCGATACCGGCGCGCAGAAGTGGAAGACCGAAATCAACGCCAAATCCACCGTCTGGATGCGTTGCCGTGGTCTTGCCTATTTCGATGCCAAGGCGCCGCTGAAGCAGCCGACCGCTCCGGGCGCAACGCCTGTCACCCCGGCGATCGTAGCCGACGGGGCGCTTTGCCAGCGCCGCATCCTCATGAACACCATCAACGCGGAACTCATCGCGCTCGACGCCGACACCGGCGCGTTTTGCCCGGATTTCGGCACCAACGGCCGCGTCGATCTGAAGATCGGTCTTGGTGATGCGCCGGACCCGCAATATGTGCTGACATCGGCCCCCACACTGGCCGGCACCACCGTCGTGGTCGGCGGGCGTATCGCTGACAACGTACAGGTGGATATGCCTGGCGGCGTGATGCGCGGTTTCGACGTGGTGACGGGTGAGCTTCGCTGGGCTTTCGATCCCGGCAACCCTGAAATCACCAAACTGCCGCCCGAGGGCCAGACCTATACCCGTTCCACGCCGAACGTCTGGGCATCCATGTCCTACGATCCGGAGCTGAACACGGTCTTCATGCCGGTGGGCAGCCCCTCGGTCGATCTTTATGGCGCGACGCGCACACCGCTCGATCATAAATACGGCGCTTCCATGCTGGCGCTCGATGCCACGACCGGCCGCGAAAAGTGGGTCTACCAGACGGTTCATAACGACCTATGGGACTTCGACGTGCCGATGCAGCCGAGCTTCATCGATTTCCCGAAGGCTGACGGAACGACCGTTCCGGCTCTGGTCTTCGGCACCAAGGCCGGTCAGATCTATGTGCTGGACCGTGCGACTGGCCAGCCGCTGACCAAGGTGGAAGACGTTCCGGTCAAGGCCGGCAACATTCCGAACGAGCCATATGCACCAACGCAGCCGCGTTCGGTGGGCATGCCGCAAATCGGCGCGCAGACGCTGACGGAAGCCGATATGTGGGGTGCCACCCCTTTCGATCAGCTTTTGTGCCGTATCGCTTTCAAGGGCATGCGTTATGAAGGCCTCTATACGGCGCCGGGCACGGACCTCTCCCTCGCCTTCCCGGGCTCGCTCGGCGGCATGAACTGGGGCGGCATCTCGACTGACCCGACGACCAACACAATCTTCATCAACGATATGCGCCTCGGCCTGTGGATTGAGATGAAGGAAGCTGCTCCCACCAAGGCAACGGCAAGCGGCGGCGAAAGCGTCAATACCGGCATGGGCGTCGTTCCCATGAAGGGCACGCCCTATGCGGTGAACAAGAACCGTTTCCTGTCTGCTCTCGGCATTCCCTGCCAGGCTCCGCCCTATGGCTCGATGACTGCGATTGACATGAAGACGCAGCAGATCAAGTGGCAGGTTCCTGTCGGCACTGTTGAGGATACCGGTCCGCTTGGCATCAAGATGGGTCTGCCGATCCCGATCGGCATGCCCACGCTCGGCGGAACGCTTGCCACCCAGGGCGGTCTCGTCTTCATCGCCGGCACACAGGATTATTATCTGCGCGCCTTCGATACGGCGACCGGCAAGGAAGTCTGGAAGGCCCGCCTTCCTGTCGGCAGCCAGGGCGGCCCGATGAGCTACAAGTCTCCGAAAACAGGCAAGCAATATGTCGTCATCTCGGCCGGCGGTGCACGTCAGTCTCCTGACCGTGGCGACTACGTGATCGCTTACGCGCTGCCGAACTGATCCTGACAGGACATCGCTCTGAAAACGGAAACCCGGGCCATTCGCCCGGGTTTTTCTTTGCGGCCTGTCAAAGCGACTGATCGCCCTTTGCGCGGAACCTCACCCTGTGCGTTGCGTTAGCAAAACGGGTCCGACATTCACCAAGCTTTCACAAGGCGAACTTATGAACTTGCGCTTATCCGCCCGTGAACCGATGATGGCAGCATTGGTAAATATGTATATTGTCCGGCCAGCCAGAAGTTTTTTAAAGTTGGAAAGGTTTTTATTGTGACGGAACAATCTCGAAAGATCACGCCGGTTCTTCTTGCTGGTGGGGCGGGATCACGGCTTTGGCCGGTATCACGCGATCAGTTGCCCAAGCAATTCCAGCCGCTGGTCGGCAATCTTTCGACCTATCAGCAGACACTCACGCGCGTGGCCGACAAGGCGCTTTATGCCGAGCCGCTGGTGATCACCAACGAGGATTTCCGCTTCTTCGCACGCCGCCAGGCTGAGGAGATCGATCTTCCGGCGACGGTGGTTCTCGAACCCGCCCGCCGCGACAGTGCCGCCGCCATGGCCGCTGCCGCCGTGCTGGCCGAGCGCCGGGAGCCGGGATGCCTGGTGCTGGCGCTCGCCGCCGACCATGTGGTGCTGGATGCCGACAAATTTTCAGAGTCCGTGAGGCTTGGCGCCAAGGCCGCCGATCAGGGCAATATCGTCGTTTTCGGTCTGGTGCCAACCGAGCCGCGCACCTCTTACGGCTACATCAAGCCTGGTGAAGCAATTGATGGTGAGGCTGACCTGAGCATCGTCGAGGCATTCGTGGAAAAACCGGATGTGAAGACGGCAATCTCCTATCTGGAGAAGGGTTATCTCTGGAATTCCGGCAACTTCCTGTTCCGTTCCGACGTGATGATTGCCGAACTCAAGGCATTCGCGCCGGAAATTCTTGCGGCAGTAACGCAGTCGGTCGAACAATATGAAAGCGACCTTGGCTTCGTGCGCCTGCATCAGGCGAGCTTCGAAGCCTCGCCGAAAAACTCCATCGACTATGCGGTGATCGAGAAGACCAAGCGCATGGCGGTGGTGCACGGCCATTTCCGCTGGTCGGATATTGGCAGCTGGGACGCGATCTGGGAAATCGCCGACAAGCACGGCAACGACAATGCGCTCGAGGGCGACGGCGTCTTCATCGATTCCGAGGGCTGCCTGATCCATTCCACGCAATTGCTGACGACCGTGGTGGGGGCAAAGGATCTGGTGGTGGTGGCCACCAAGGATGCGGTTCTGGTGGTGCCAAAAAACCGGGTGCAGGACGTGAAGGGCTTGGTGGAGACACTGAAGGATGGCGAACACGCGCCGCGGACGCAAGCGCACAGGCGAGTGTATCGTCCATGGGGTTACATCGAACATATGTATGTGGACGAGCGCTACCGCGTGGGCCACATCACGGTTGATCCTGGCCACCGCATCTCGTTCCAGAAACACTATCACCGCTCGGAGCACTGGATCATCGTCAAGGGCACGGCAACCGTAACGATTGGCGACGAAACCCGGCTGCTGACGGAAAACCAGTCCGTCTATATCCCGATTGGCCAACCGCACCGGCTTGCCAATGAGGGGCAGATTCCGCTTGAGTTGGTCGAAATCCAGACCGGCGCCTATCTTGGCGAAGACGACGTCATCCGCATCGAGGATGATTATAAGAGGCATTAGGGCTGCTGCCCGCACCGAAGCGGCATTTTATCCCGGCCGGCGAGGCCGGGATTATAAATCCCTGACTTATCTGTCGGCTCCACGGATCAGGCGACAGTTGCATTCACGCAGTGGGCGAAAGCGTGGGAAAGCATCGCTGCTTCCAGCCCGCGACGCCAGAACAGCCACCCGAACATCAGGCCGGGGATAAAATTGCCGAGCATGACACTGACAATCAGCAATGGTTGCGGATGAACGGTAATGGCAAACAGAAAGGGCAGGTGGCCCACGGCAAAAAGGGCCGCTGCGATGACAATGGCAGTCCACAGCATGACCGGCTGGACTTGCCCCTTGCCCACTACTCGCCAGAGCGCCCATGCGAATAATGCCATCAAGCCCCATCGGGTCAGCAGCTCCTCCGTTATGCCGCCATAGAGAAGCCGGGTGACAAGTGGGACTTCAAACGCCGCCATTTTTTCCATGGTTGCCGTATCGGTGAAGGCAGGCAGGATCACAGACGAATAAGCGATCATCAACAGGCCGACGAGAAGACCCGTCAGCAAAGCTGAAGGGGCTTGCCTGCGCAAGACTGGCCCGAACCCGGTTCCTTTCAGCCAGGCATCGATCAGCGGAGTGCCGAGCCCGAGTTTGCCGGCGAGCGCTTGACCCGTCGCCACCGCACCAATGATCAGGACTGCCGGCTGGACGAGCATCACAACCCGTATCGTGAAGGAAAGATCCTGTCCCGACGCCAGTCGTTCAAACGGTGCGAGCAAAAGCGATAACACGCCCGCCAGACCGATCATCAAAAGAATGTGCCAACGTTTCACGATCGCTCACCTTATGTTCGCCCGTCCATGCGGGCTTGGCACTCTGTGCGCAGGAACCGACGCCAAAGTCGGAAGACGATGAAGATACTACGTTGCCTGCAGATTACCGGTGCGCAGTCTTTGTCGTGCCATTCGGCATCCTTCCAATTTCCCAATCTTCTTTCTCAACAAAATCTAGCCGTTCGGCACGTTTGTAGCTGCTCGACACAGCGCGGCGAGCTGCGGCGAGATTCATTTTTTAGGCGGTTGCCTAATCAAAAATCTTCGCTTACGTTCCAACTGCAACGTTTCAGTGAGGGAGGAGACTCATGCGAATGCGCTTTATTTCTGCGGCCTTTTTGGCCAGTGTTATGATTCCGGCGGGTGTCGCTGGGGCTACCGATCTTGAAGTTACCCATTGGTGGACATCGGGCGGTGAAGCCGCTGCCGTTGCCGAACTTGCCAAGGCTTTTGATGCCACCGGCAACAAGTGGGTGGACGGCGCTATTGCCGGTTCGGGCGGCACCGCCCGTCCGATCATGATCAGCCGTATCACCGGCGGCGACCCGATGGGTGCCACCCAGTTCAACCATGGCAGACAGGCGGAAGAGCTGGTGCAGGCTGGCCTGATGCGCGACCTGACCGACGTTGCCGAAAAGGGCAAGTGGAAAGACGTCATAAAGCCGGCAAGCCTGCTCGACAGCTGCACCATCGACGGCAAGATCTATTGCGCGCCGGTCAACATCCATTCCTGGCAATGGCTGTGGCTTTCCAACGAAGCGTTCAAGAAAGCGGGCGTCGAAGTTCCCAAGAACTGGACTGAATTTGCTGCCGCAGCACCGGCACTGAAAAAAGCCGGTATCCAGCCGCTCGCGCTCGGCGGTCAGGCATGGCAGGCCAACGGTCTGTTTGACACACTGACACTTTCGATCGGCGGCAAGGATCTTTATCAGAAGGTCTATGGCGACAAGGATGCCGAAGCAGCTGCCGGTCCCGACATGGCCAAGATTTTTGCGGCCGCCGTCGAGGCCCGCGACATGGCCAAGGGCACCAATGTTCAGGACTGGAACCAGGCCACCAACATGGTCATAACAGGCAAGGCTGGCGGCCAGATCATGGGCGACTGGGCGCAGGGCGAGTTCCAGCTTGCCAACCAGAAGGCGGGTACGGACTACACTTGCCTGCCGGGTCTCGGCCTTAATGACTATCTCACCACCGGCGGCGACGCCTTTTATTTCCCGCTGCTGAAGGATGAAGCAAAATCCAAGGCGCAGGACGTTCTGGCCGCAACCATCGTCGATCCTAAAACGCAGGTGGCTTTCAACCTTAAGAAGGGCTCGCTGCCGATCCGTGGCGACGTCGACCTCAATGCGGCCAATGACTGCATGAAGAAGGGTCTGGAAATTCTGGCCAAGGGCAATGCGCTGACCAGCACAGACCAGCTGATTTCTGCTGATACGCAGAAGCAGAAAGAAGACCTGATGGCAGAGTTTTTTGCCAGCGCGATGACTGCAGAAGATGCACAGAAGCGCTTCGCCGGCATCATCGGTTCCGCTGACTAACCGCAACCTCTTGTGCGGCGGGTGGCATCCATCCGCCGCAAGCTCCCTGCGGGATGCGTAAACGCGCAAGCCCGGAGGATTGGGGCAAGGTCTTTGAGACCTTGCCTGGCTATCAACGGCAACGTTACAGGAGGGTCATCCATGGCGGGTCTAGCGCGCTCCGGCCGCCCCAACCAGCTTTTCCGCAATCTCAATTCGAAGATTGCTTCCATTCCCATGATATTGACCGCCGTCGTGATTTTTCTCGGCGGAACGGTCTGGACGGTGATTTATTCATTCACCAATTCCAAGCTTCTGCCACGTGCAAGCTTCATCGGTTTCGACCAGTATGAGCGGTTGTGGGCCGCGCCGCGCTGGATCATTTCCATCCAGAATCTGGCGATCTACGGCATTCTGTCGCTGATCTTCAGTCTGGTGATCGGCTTCGTGCTGGCGGCGCTGATGGATCAGAAGATCCGTTTCGAGAACACCTTCCGCACCATCTTCCTTTATCCCTTTGCTCTGTCGTTCATCGTAACCGGCCTTGTCTGGCAATGGCTGTTGAACCCGGAATTCGGCATTCAGTCGGTGGTCCGCTCGATGGGGTGGGAAAGCTTCACCTTCGACCCGCTTTATAATTCCGAGATCGTTATCTACGGCATCCTGATCGCGGCGCTCTGGCAGGGCACGGGGCTCGTCATGTGCCTGATGCTGGCCGGTCTTCGCGGCATAGACGAGGATATCTGGAAGGCGACGCGCGTCGACGGCATTCCGATGTGGAAGACCTATATCCTCATCATTATTCCCATGATGCGGCCGGTCTTCATCACCACGCTTGTCATTATCGCGAGCGGCATCGTCAAGGTGTACGATCTGGTGGTGGCGCAGACCAGTGGCGGACCGGGCATCGCATCCGAAGTGCCGGCGAAATATGTCTATGACTACATGTTCCAGGCGCAGAACCTGGGGCAGGGCTTTGCCGCCTCGACCATGATGCTTCTGACCGTCGCCATTATCGTCATTCCATGGGCGTACCTCGAATTCGGAGGCAAGAAGCGTGGCTAATATCAGCACATTGAACACGGTCGCCGCCGCAACCGATGCGGTTGCCACGGACCTTTCCGGTCCCCGCGGCAAGAAGCCGAAAAAAACGTTTTCCCGCCGCAACATCATTCTCTATGGCACGCTGTTTGTCGCTGCCGCCTATTACCTGCTTCCGCTTTACGTGATGGTCGTCACCTCTCTGAAGGGCATGCCGGAAATACGGCTCGGCAACATTTTCGCGCCACCGGTGGAAATCACCTTCGAACCCTGGGTGAAAGCCTGGGCGAATGCCTGCACCGGGCTGAACTGCGACGGGCTTTCACGCGGCTTCTGGAACTCGGTACGCATCCTCATACCGTCGGTCGTGATCTCGATCATCGTGGCTTCCGTCAGCGGTTACGCCATCGCGAACTGGAAGTTCAAGGGTTCGGAACTGTTCTTCTCGATCCTCATCATCGGCGCCTTCATCCCCTATCAGGTAATGATCTACCCGATCGTCATCGTGCTGCGCGAATTGGGCATTTATGGCACGCTGACCGGCCTCGTGATCGTGCACACGATTTTCGGTATGCCGATCCTGACGCTGCTCTTCCGCAACTATTTTGCGTCGCTGCCGGAGGAATTGTTCAAGGCGGCACGTATTGATGGCGCCAATTTCTGGCAGATCTATTTTCGCATCATGCTGCCCATGTCGCTGCCGATCTTCGTCGTGGCGATGATCCTGCAGGTCACCGGCATCTGGAACGACTTCCTGTTCGGTGTCGTGTTCACGCGGCCGGAATATTACCCGATGACGGTGCAGCTCAATAATATCGTCAACTCCGTGCAGGGCGTGAAGGAATACAACGTCAACATGGCTGCAACCCTTCTCACCGGGGCCGTGCCGTTGATCGTTTATTTCGTCTCCGGCAGGCTTTTCGTCCGTGGCATCGCCGCAGGCGCAGTAAAAGGTTGAGTTATATGAACAAAAGCGTTTCCATTCGCGATCTTTCCCTGTCCTTCGGTGCCGTTACCGTCCTGAAAGACCTCAATCTCGATATTTACGACGGCGAGTTCCTCGTGCTGCTCGGCTCTTCCGGCTGCGGCAAGTCGACACTTCTCAATTGCATTGCGGGCCTTCTGGAGCCAACTGACGGGCAAATCTTCATCAAGGACCGCAACGTTACCTGGGAGGAGCCGAAGGATCGTGGCATCGGCATGGTGTTCCAGTCCTATGCGCTTTATCCGCAGATGACGGTGGAGAAGAACCTCTCCTTCGGCCTTCAGGTCGCCAAGGTTCCGAAAGAGGAAATCGACCGGCGCGTCAAAAGGGCGGCGGGCATATTGCAGATCGAACCACTCCTGAAGCGCAAGCCCGCCGAGCTTTCCGGCGGCCAGCGCCAGCGCGTGGCGATCGGCCGGGCGCTGGTGCGCGATGTGGATGTGTTCCTGTTCGATGAACCGCTTTCCAACCTCGATGCCAAGCTGCGCTCGGAACTGCGCGTCGAGATCAAACGGCTGCACCAGGCGCTGAAAAACACCATGATCTACGTGACACACGATCAGATCGAGGCGCTGACACTGGCTGATCGTATCGCCATCATGAAAAGCGGCGTCATCCAGCAGCTTGCCGATCCCGTCACCATCTACAACAAGCCAAGGAACCTCTTCGTCGCGGGCTTCATCGGTTCGCCCTCGATGAATTTCCTGCGTGGCGAATTGATCGAGAAGGACGGCAAGGTGGTCTTCACCACCAACGGCGTCACCTTCTCACTGGATGGTTATCAGCCGGAGGCGCCGCTTGTCGCCGGTCGTGCCGTGGTTCTCGGTGTGCGTCCCGAACATGTGCGCGTCGATGCCGACATCGTCAGCGGCGAGGTGCATGAGGCGATCGTTGACATCGAGGAGCCGATGGGCGCCGACAATCTGATCTGGCTCAAACATGCCGGTCATACCTTGTCCGTGCGCGTTGGCGGCCACAGGCGGTTTGCGCCGGGCACCCGGGTTCGCCTCGGCCTAGACCTCACCATGGCCTCGCTGTTCGACGCACAGAGCGAAGAGCGGCTTTAGGAAGGGCCCCGTTTTACCCCCAACACCATCCCAAGCACCCACATCTCTATGGAGGAGATAATGACAGAACTCGGTTTCCAGCTTTACAGCGCCCGCAATTTCCAGCCGTTTTCCAATATTTTGAAGAAGCTTTCGGCGGCTGGTTACAAACAGGTCGAAGGTTACGGCGCCATGTACGCCTCGCTTGATGACGCTGGGTTGAACAGCCTGCGCTCCGAACTCGATGCCAATGGTCTTGCCATGCCGACCGGCCATTTCGGCCTCGACCTTCTCGAGGGTGATCCGAAAAAGGCTCTGAACATCGCCAAGGTTCTGGGCGTGGAAGCGATTTATTGCCCTTACCTGATGCCCGACCAGCGCCCGGCGGACGCGGCTGGTTGGTTCGCCTTCGGCAAGCGCCTGCAGGAAGTGGGTAAACCATTCGTGGATGCCGGGCTGACCTTCGGTTGGCACAACCACGATTTCGAGTTCAAGGTGCTCCCGGACGGCTCCACCCCGCAGGCGCAGATTTTTGCCGGCGGACCGGACCTGAAATGGGAAGCGGATATTGCCTGGATTATCAGAGGCAATGCCGATCCGCTCGCCTGGATCGAAAGCTACGGCAAGCGCATCACCGCCGTGCACGTGAAGGACATCGCGCCATCAGGCGAAAATACGGATGAGGACGGCTGGGCGGATGTCGGCCACGGCACGGTGGACTGGAAGGCCCTCGTGGCAGCACTGAGGGCAAAATCCGCCACGAAACATTTCGTGGTCGAACACGACAATCCCAAGGATATCGATCGGCTGATCACGCGCTCCATCGCATCCTTCAAAACCTATTGAGCATCAATCCGGAGTTTCATCATGCAAAGGGAACTGGGCGTCGGCATCATCGGGTGCGGCAACATCTCGTCTGCTTACTTTTCGCTGGCACCGCTCTTCAAGGGCATCAAGGTGCTGGCCTGCGCCGACCTTAACCGCAATGCGGCGGAACTGAGGGCAGAAGAATTTGGTGTCACGGCGCAGTCGATCGAGGAACTCCTCGCCAACAAGGACATCGACGTGGTGGTGAACCTCACCATTCCCGCCGCGCATTTTCCCGTGTCGAAAGCGGCACTCGAGGCGGGTAAACACGTCTATTCGGAAAAGCCGCTGGTGCTTTCGCTGGAGGAAGGCGAGGAGTTGCGGCGCATCGCCCGCGAGAAGAACCTTTCCGTTGGCTGCGCGCCTGATACTTTCCTTGGCGGCGCGCATCAGCTTGCCCGGCAATATATCGACGAGGGCAAGGTCGGTCGCATCACCTCCGGCACCTGCCATGTGATGAGCCCCGGCATGGAGATGTGGCACCCCAATCCGGGCTTCTTCTTTCTGAAGGGGGGCGGGCCAATCCTCGATCTTGGCCCCTATTATGTGGCGAACCTCATCAACCTCATCGGCCCGGTCAAGCGCGTTGGCGCACTGACATCAATGGCCAACCCCACCCGAACGGTGACCAGCCAGCCGCTGAACGGCGAGATCATCCCGGTAGAAACGCCTACCAACATCCATGCGCTTCTGGAATTCGTGAACGGAGCAACGGTCACACTTTCGGCCAGCTGGGATGTGTGGTCGCATCGCCACGCCAATATGGAACTTTACGGAACGGAAGGATCGATATACGTGCCGGACCCCAACTTCTTCGGCGGTGTGGTGGAGGCGAGCGGACGCGACAAAAATATCCAGCCGCTGGAAGACTGGGCGCATCCCTTCGGCATTGCCAACCAGGAAAGCCCGAATGGCCCGCGCGCCAACTATCGCACGGCAGGCCTGGCCGATATGGCGATTGCTATCCTTGAAGGCCGCGATGCCCGCTGCTCGCTGGATCGCTCCCTGCACGGTATCGACGTGATGACCTCCATCCTCAAATCCGGGGAAGAAGGCCGCTTCATCGAGATGACCACAACCTGCACGCAGCCGGCAGCACTCGGCATCGAGGAGGCGCAGGCGCTGCTGCGCTGAGCCCGGTCTATCGAAAAAAAGAGCCCGGCGCACTGCCGCTTTGCCGGGCTCCTTCCGCTCCGCCGCATCATGGCGAGCTTCGTGTCTCAAAAACCGATGAAAAAACCAAGCCATCGTGCGACGGTCGTGACCATCCAGATCAGGAAAACGAACGGGGCGATCCCTATCGTGGCGACGAGCGTCGCGGAGGCCACGAAAAGTAAGACTGCAAGATTGCGCCTGAGCCCTGGGCGCCTGTTGCCGAGTGCCTTATCCATGACGCACGGTGGCCATCAGCCCACGAACGGTAAGGGTGACATAAAGCGTGCCTGCCAACGCCATCAAAATGCCGGAGCCGATGGAGCTGAGATCGCTTAGCGAAAAGAGGAACATATAACCGGACGTCATCGGCAACACCCTTCAAGAACTGCAACGTTCAATCCGTTCTAGATCAAGCCGGTTTCCCGCTTATGTCGCGATTGTTTCGTCTTGTTGCTGCGGCGGGGCAATTTCGTGGATTGCGCGGAATTTCCGCTATTTCCGCAAAGCCCTTCACAATCGCTTCGCTTTGGTTTAAAGCCGCCCCCGTAATCCGGTCGCAGCCCACCCGGTCAAAACAAGGGATCCCAACGTATGAAAACCATCGTCATCTGCTCCGGCGGATTGGACTCCGTTTCGCTTGCGCACAAAATCGCGGCGGAACATGAACTTCTCGCTCTTGTCTCCTTCGATTACGGCCAGCGCCACAAGAAGGAGCTGGATTTCGCAGCCGACTGCGCAAAACGTCTCGGCGTGCCGCATCATGTCATCGACATCACAACCATCGGCGCGCACCTCACCGGTTCCGCGCTGACGGACGATATCGAAGTGCCGGACGGACATTATGCGGAAGAGACCATGCGCTCCACGGTGGTGCCGAACCGCAACGCCATCATGCTGACCATCGCCTTCGGCCTTGCCGCCGCCCAGCAGGCGGATGCGGTGGCGATCGCCGTGCATGGCGGCGACCATTTCATCTATCCCGATTGCCGGCCGGGCTTCATCGACAGCTTTAATGCCATGCAGGCGCATGCCCTGGAAGGCTACGCAGACGTCACCTTGTTTGCGCCCTATGTCACCGTCTCCAAAGCGGCGATTGTGACTGACGCGGTCAAATACGGGACCCCATTTGGCGAAACCTGGTCCTGTTACAAGGGCGGCTCTCGCCATTGTGGCCGTTGCGGCACCTGCGTGGAGCGGCGCGAGGCCTTCCATCTGGCAGGTGTTACCGATCCGACGGACTATGAGGACCCGGATTTCTGGGTGGCGGCCACCCATGCCTATGCGGCACAGGAGGTGCGTTGATGTTTCGCATCACCAAGGAGTTCCATTTCTCCGCCTCTCACCAACTGAAAAGCCTGCCCGCCGACCATCAGTGCGCCCGCCTGCACGGGCATAATTACATCGTTGAGGTCGAACTATCAGGCGAAGAGCTGAACGAGCACGGTTTCGTGCGTGATTACCACGAACTCGCGCCGCTGAAGCGCTACATCGACGATCATTTCGATCATCGCCACCTGAACGACGTTCTCGGCCATGACCGGGTCACCGCGGAATGTCTGGCGAAGCACTTTTACGATTGGTGCAAGACGAGCCTGCCGGAAACCAGCGCCGTGCGAGTGAGCGAAACCGCCAAGACCTGGGCGGAATACCGGCCATGACGGCGGCTGCACAGAAAGTTGCAGCGAAGGAAACAGCGATCCGCATCAGCGAAATCTTCGGCCCGACCATTCAGGGCGAGGGTTTGCTGATTGGTCTGCCTACCGTTTTCGTTCGCACTGGCGGCTGCGATTACCGCTGCTCCTGGTGCGATACGCTGCATGCCGTCGACAGCGAGTATCGCGACACATGGAAACCGATGTCCGTCGAGGCGATCTGGCAGGAGGTGCGACGGCTTTCCGGCGGTGTGCCGCTGACGGTGTCGCTTTCGGGCGGCAATCCCGCCATCCAGCCCCTTGGGCAACTAATCGCGAAGGGACAGGGCGAGGGCTATAGGTTCGCGCTGGAAACGCAGGGCAGCATCGCAAAAGACTGGTTTGGCGATCTCGATCATCTGGTGCTGAGCCCGAAGCCACCATCGAGCGGCATGGAAACCGACTGGCAGGCCTTTGAAGACTGTCTTGCCGCCGCCGGCGATGGACCGCAGGTGGCGCTGAAGATCGTGGTGTTTGACGATGCGGACTATTCTTATGCCAAGGCTGCATCGGCCCGTTTCCCGCATTTGCCGATTTACCTCCAGCCCGGGAACCACACCCCGCCGCCGCCGGATGACGACGACGCGCGTGTGGATATCGATGGGATCATGGATCGCATGTTGTGGCTGGTGGACAAGGTCAGCGAAGACCGTTGGTTTTCCGCCCGGGTGCTGCCGCAGTTGCATGTGCTCTTGTGGGGGAATAGGCGAGGCGTTTGAGGTAGTACCTCCGTCATGCAGCGCTAGATTCGGGGTGACGGGAGATAATAGTACACGCTGCAGTATTGGAAGCGGCGGCTTACGCCGCCGCGCCCTTGCAATTCAAGCAGAGACGGCCAGCTCCCGCCGTTCGCGGTCGGCGATGATCGAGAGATCAAGCACCTTCTGCAAATTCGCCGCGTGGCGGAAGTCCGGATCAGCAATGCCACCTTCCATGACGGCCTTGGCGAATTTTTCGTAATTCGTCGGCACCGGGTCGACATCGATTGTCTTCCAGATCGCCTTTTCCACATCGTCGCCGATGCAGGCTCGCAGGCTGGAATAGTCAGGCGTGTGAATCACCTCCAGCGCACCCTTGTCGCCGTGAATGCGCAGGCGCAGTTCGTTGAGATGGCCCGTTGCCCAGCGGCTGGCGTGAATGACGCCCATGGCGCCGTTTTCCAACTCGGCGGTCATGGTGAAACTGTCATTGGCGTCGAGATCGTAGGCGCCGATCTTGTTGCCTTCATATTTGTCGAAGGTCTTCAGGCGCGTGAAGATGCGCTCCACATCGCTGCCCGCGCCATAGGAGGCGAAGTCGAGAATGTGGATGCCGACATCACCCAGAACACCGTTTGAGCCGTGCTTGGTGGAAAGCCGCCACAGCCACTTGCTCTCCGTCATCCAGTCGCCCCAGGCCTTGGAAACGAGCCAGCTCTGGAGATAGGAGGCTTCCAGATGGCGCACCTTGCCGATCTTGCCAGCCAGCACCATTTCGCGTGCCGCCTGCAAGGGGGCGACATTGCGATAGGTGAGGTTGACCATGGCAACAAGGCCCGCTTTTTCTGCGGCATCGGCCATTTCGGCGGCCTTGGCGTAGTTTTCCGCCAGCGGCTTTTCGCAGAAAACATGTTTGCCCGCCGCCAGAAGCTTAAGGCTGGTTGGGTGGTGGATGGCATCCGGCGTGACGTTTGCCGCCGCGTCGAACTCGCCCCAGGCAATCGCGTCATCCAGCGAGGTAAAGGAGAGTGGAATGTTGTGGCGAAGCGCAAAGCCCCGCACAACCACATCATCCACATCCACCGCAGCCACCAGTTCGACGCCGGGGATTTGCGAGAAATATGTGGCATGGTTGTTGGCCATGCCGCCGGTTCCGAGAATGAGAAGTCTCATGGCTGTTTACCTGTAACCTGCTTCGCCTGCCTTGTGCAGCTTGGGGCCGCGTTCTTCGATAGGCTCCAGCGCCTTGTCGACGGGAACGTTGGGGGCGTCATGAATGCTTTTCAGTGCGCCGACCGGATTATAGGCCCATTTCACCGAATTGCTGATGACCTTCTGTACATTGGCGTCGTGATAGGTCGGATAAGTTTCGTGACCGGGGCGGAAATAGAAGATGTTGCCTGCGCCACGGCGCCAGGTGAGGCCAGAACGGAAGACTTCGCCGCCCTGGAACCAGGAGATGAACACGGTTTCCAGCGGCTCCGGCACGGAGAACTGCTCGCCATACATCTCTTCGTTTTCCAGCTCGAAATGCTCGGGCAGGCCGGCTGCAATCGGGTGACGCGGATTGATCGTCCACAGGCGTTCGCGTTCGCCCGCCTCACGCCATTTAAGCGCGCAGGGCGTACCCATCAGTCGCTTGAAAGGCTTGGAGAAGTGGCCGGAATGGAGGACGATGAGGCCCATGCCTTCCCAGACACGCTTGGCAACGCGCTCGACGATCTCATCCTGAACCGCACCGTGGTCCTTGTGGCCCCACCAGACCAGAACGTCGGTCTTGTCCAGACGCTCCTGCGAAAGGCCGTGTTCCGGTTCCTGAAGCGTGGCGGTGGTGGCGCTGATCTCAGGGTTGGTATTCAGCGCATCGGCAATGGTGTTGTGCATACCATCAGGGTAGATCGAACGCACCGTCTCGTTGATGTGTTCGTGGATATTTTCGCCCCATACAACGGTGTTGATGGTCATTTTCTTGCTCCTTGGTGAAAGCCGGAAGCTAGGGTGATCCGGCGAAAGTTAACTGTTCAGGCGGCGCCGCGCACGGGATTGCGCGCAAGGGCCTGGCCCTGCGCGTCGAAGCGGTGGATCTGCGCCGCATCCGGCACGAGAACGATTTTTTCTCCCGGCTTGCGGTCGGTCACGCCTTCCTCACGAACGACGATGGGTTCGCCAGCACCAATCTCGACATAGATGTAGCTGTCCGATCCCAGCATTTCCGAATGGATGATTTCGCCGTTCCAGCCGGTCTCACCGGCACCGATCGCAAGGTGTTCGGGGCGGATGCCGATGGTCGCGGCACCTTCGACTTCCGCATATTTGCCGGCAAGGAAGTTCATCTTCGGCGAGCCGATGAAGCCGGCAACGAAGGTGTTGACCGGGCTTTCGTAAAGCTCGAGCGGCGTGCCGATCTGTTCGACGCGGCCATCGCGCAGAACGCAGATGCGGTCTGCAAGCGTCATGGCTTCCACCTGGTCGTGGGTGACGTAGATCATCGTCGTGTCATGCATCTCCCGGTGCAGCTTGGCGATTTCGAGACGGGTTGCGACGCGAAGCGCCGCATCGAGGTTGGAGAGCGGTTCGTCGAACAGGAACACCTTCGGATCACGCACGATGGCACGGCCGATGGCGACACGCTGGCGCTGGCCGCCGGAAAGCTGCTTCGGCAGACGTTCCAGATAGGGCGTGAGCTGCAGCATTTCCGCTGCCGCCTCTACACGCTTGCGGCGCTGCTCCTTGTCGGCGCCTGATAGTTTCATCCCGAATGCCATGTTTTCGAATACGGTCATATGCGGATAAAGCGCATAGGACTGGAAGACCATGGCGACGCCACGCTTGGCGGGTGGCAGGCGGTTGACGGCCTCTCCGTCAAAGGAGAGCGTGCCGCCAGTGATTTCCTCGAGCCCGCAGATGAGGCGTAGCAGCGTGGACTTGCCGCAACCGGAAGGGCCGACGAAAACCATGAACTCGCCGGAGCGGATGTCCATGTCGATGCCCTTGATGACATCGAAGGCGCCGAAGGATTTGCGAAGATTGCGCAGTTGAATGGTGGTCATAAGTTTTCTCCTAGCCTTTGACGCCGCCGGCGGTGAGGCCGGAAATGATGCGTCGCTGGAAGATAAGAACGAGGACGACGAGCGGGGCGGTGACGATGACGGAGGCCGCCATGATCGTTCCCCAGGGGATTTCAAACTGCGAACCGCCCGAAAGAAGTGCGATGGCGACGGGCACCGTGCGCTGTTCGTTCGATGAGGTGAAGGTGAGCGCGAAGAGGAACTCGTTCCACGCCGCAATGAAGGCGAGGAGCCCGGTGGTGACGAGCGCCGGCCACATCAGCGGCATGAAGACCTGGGTGATGATGACCCATGGCGTTGCGCCATCGACGATTGCCGCTTCCTCGATTTCGATCGGCAGGTCGCGCATGAATGTCGTCAGCACCCAGACAGTGAAGGGCAGGGTGAAGATCATGTAGGAAAAGATCAGCGCGAGCGGCGTGTTGAAGATGCCAGCCCAGCGGATGAGTTCGAACAGGCCGGCGAGAACGGCGATCTGTGGAAACATCGAGACCGAGAGGATGGTGAGCAGAAGCAGCGAGCGGCCCCGGAAACGGACACGGGCGAGAGCATAGGACGCCGTTACCGCAAGGAACAGCGACAGTACGACGACTGAAGATGCAACGAACAGCGAATTGCCGAGATTGCGCAGGAACGTGCCGTTGCCGATGACGAAGTTGTAATTGGTCAGCGAGAATTCACGCGGCCAGTAATTCACCTGGAACAGCGCTGAGCCGGATTTCAGGCTGGTCAGTATCGCGTAATAGAACGGGAATACCGAAATCACCATGATGACGGCGACCAGCGCATAAAAGGCGGTGGTTTTCAGGATGCTTGGCAGGGTCATCGCGAAGCTCCATCTGTGTTGACGCGCCCGAGCCACATATAAACGACTGTTATCGAGGCGATGATGAGGAACAGCATGGTGGAAGCGGCTGCGCCATAGGCGAACTTGTCGAAATCGAACAGGTTCTCACGCGCCAGCACCGACATCGTGCGGGTCTGGGCGTTATTCGGCGTCAGAATGTAGATGAGGTCAAAGACGCGCATCGCATCCAGCATACGGAAGATGACGGCAACCATGAGCGCTGGCCGGATCATGGGCAGGGTGACGCGGAAGAACACTTTGACGGGGTGGATACCGTCCACCTTCGCCGCCTCATACATGTCCTTCGGCACCATTTGCAGGCCGGCGAGAATGAGCAGCGCCATGAAGGGCGTCGTCTTCCAGATATCGACAATAAGAACGGCGACCATTGCGGTGTCCGGATTGGCGGTCCATGCGATCTTGTGGGAGATCAGCCCGAGATTGAGGAACAGGTCGTTCAAGATACCGAACTGGTCGTTCAGCATCCACGCCCACATCTGCGCCGAAACGATGGTGGGAATGGCCCATGGAACGAGGATGGCGGCGCGCACGAGGCCGCGTCCCTTGAATTCCGCGTTCAGCACCAGCGCAACGATAAGGCCGAGAACGGTTTCGAAGCTGACCGAAAGGATGGTGAATTTCAGCGTGTTCAGAACCGCGCCCCACCAGGCGGGATCAGCCAACAGGCCGCGATAGATGGTTCGGCCGCTGCTGAGCGTGATCCAGGTGAGGTAGTTCTTGAAGCCAACGAATTGTGCGCCGTCGAGATTGGTCAGCGACGCGTCGGTGAGGCTGAACCAGACGGTGCGTACCAGCGGCCAGCCGGCCACCATCGCAAGTACCAGAAACGTGGGGGCAAGGAACAGCCATGCGGATTTCAGGCGTTCCGACTGAAGGTCGGAGCCGGTGCCGGATGCCGCGGCCGGTCTTTGAAGGGCGGTATCGTTCATGGGGATATCTCGCAGTTGGGGTGTGGGAAACGCTCAGGCGAGACCGCTTCCCACACGGGCCGGATTACCAGCCGTTGCCTTTGAGATCGGTCAATTCGACTTCAAGGAGCTCAAGGTTTTCCGCCGCCGTGCCGTTGCCGGAGAGCGTGTTGTGCACGGCACCCCAGAATTTGGCCGAAACCTCGTTGTATTTCACCTTCGCCGAGGCAGAGGGGCGTGGAACGGCGGTCTGGAAAATTGGCTTCCATGTCGGCATGAAAGGCTGTGCGTCCGCGACATCCTTGTCGTCGTAAAGCGAGGCGATCGTGGGCATGTTGGAAAGCTGGATCGCACGCATCTTCTGGGTATCCTTCGATGCGAGGAACTTCACGAGCTGGATGGCAGCTTCTTGATCGTCGGAATATTTCGAAACGGCGAGGTTCCAGCCGCCGAGCGTTGAGGCGGGTGCCGCACCCTCTTCACCGGCCGGCAACGGCGTGACGCCGAATTTGCCCTTGATGGCGCTGTCGGCACCGTTTCCAAGCGCATATGCATAGGGCCAGTTGCGCATGAAGACAGAATTGCCGGTCTGCCAGACGCCGCGTGCTTCCTCTTCCTTGTAGGCAAGCACGCCCTGCGGCGCGATGGTGCCGACCCAGCCCTTGGCGGCTTCGATCGCGGCTGCGGCTTTCTCGTTGTTGATGGAGATGTCGCCGTTGGTCTCAACGATATGACCGCCACCGGCGGATGCAATCCATTCCAGCGCGTTGCAGGTCAGACCTTCATAGGCGCTGCCCTGGAAGACGAAGCCCCAGAGGTCCTTCTGCCCGTCTTCGCGTTCCTTGTCCTGAATTTCCTTGGCGGTCTCGCCCAGTTCCTTCCAGGTTTTCGGCGGCTGCTTGCCGTATTTTTCCAGAAGGTCCTTGCGGTAGAACAGAGCGGGTGCATCGGTGAACATCGGCATGGCGACGAGCTTGCCGTCCACCGTCTGTGACGCCACGATGGAGGGGAAATGATCGCCAATGACATCCTTGGTTGCTTCGGTCAGATCCACGAATTGGTCGGAGAGCTGCGGCGCCCAGATCACGTCCGTCTGGTAGACGTCGACATCCTTGTTACCCGCTGCAAGCCATAGCCTGTACTGGCTGAACTGCTCACTGGACGATGACGGCATGGTGACGAGATTGACCTTGTGGCCGGTCTCTTTTTCGAAGGCGGCGATCCGCTCCTTGAAAAATGCAATGTTCTTGCCGGTCGAGTTGGCGGCGATGGAAAGTTCGGCCGCCTGCGCGGAAACTGCCGCAGACAGCACGCTGCCACACAGCAACAAAGTCTTCATGGAAATATTCATTGTCAAACTCCTCCGTTGACGCTTCCAATCATCCTCAAAATTGAAAGCGCTTTTGACTGGTGTGAAGTTCGCAAAAGCCGACAAATCTGTCAATACTCTTTCTTATGGCGTGGAAATTGGGCGTCTTCGGGTGTTGTCACGGAGGGTTTGCCTTTCGAAACGGCGAACTGTAAGGTTTCAGGTGGGAATAAATTGAAAGCGATTTCAATTTTTGTCCGCTTGAAAAATCTGCGGCGGCGACGCATGCAGGAGCAAATTGGCAGAAAACATGAAGCTCAAGGAATTCGCAGAAAAGGTCGGGCTGTCGCCCACCACCGTCAGCCGTGCGCTTGGCGGCTATCCCGAGGTGCGTGAAGAGACGCGCCAGCGGGTGATGGATGCTGCGCTGAAATACGGCTACCGGCCCAATGCCAACGCGGTCAGGCTGGCAACAGGCAGGGCCGGCGCCATCGGTGTCGTGATGGGCCGTTCGGGCGGCGGGCATTTCTTTTCGGAATTCATGGGCGGCATGGCGACGCGGCTGGAAGGCGAAGAGACCGACATTCTCGTCAGCGTCACCGTCGACAATAACATTGAGGAAGAGCTCGCGATTTTCAGCCGGCTGGCGTCGAGCGGACGGGTGGATGGCATAATCGTGCATTCGCCGCGTCCGGAGGACGAGCGCATCGCGCTGCTCAATCGGCTGGGCGTGCCTTTCATCGTGCATGGTCGCTCGAAGACGGCGTTCGAGCACGCCTGGCTCGATATCGACAATCATGATGTGACGTATCGTCCGACAATCCATTTTCTGGAACGTGGCCACCGTCGCATCGCGATGATCAACGGCCCGACAGGCCGTACATTCGTGCAGGACCGCGAACAGGGTTTTCGTGACGCGCTCGCGACCCATGGCATCACGCCTGATCCGCGCCTCATGATGAGCGAGCATTTCAGCGAAGATGCCGCCTTCCGTTTCGCCCGCTCGCTGCTGGAGCAGACGCCGCGCCCGACCGCCTTCGTCGCCGGCGCGATGATGACGGCGCAGGGCGTCTATCGCGCGGCAACCCAACTGGGACTGGTGATCGGTAAGGACGTGTCCGTCATCGCCCATGACGACGTGTTTCCTTACCTCACTCCGGAAAGCATGATGCCGCCGCTTTCCACCACACGCTCGCCCATGCGCATGGCTGGCATGCGGGTTACGGACCTGCTTCTGCAGATCGTCGGCGGCCGTCCCGTCCGCGAGGTTCAGGAATTGTGGCCGGTCGAACTGATCCTGCGGGAATCGGTCGGTCCAGCCTGAGCTCTTCGCCATAGCTCACTGATTCCATTCCATTTTGTGAACGTCAATTGATTGCCGTTCGTCTTTCATCGCCTATACGGCAGCGTCATCTCGTGTATAATCGAAGCTGCACAGGCCTTTTGGAACAGGACCTGGGCCAGCGCGTTGAGGGGACGTGTTGAAGGAGGTGACCGATGTTTGAATTTTTAAAGCCGCAACAACAGACTGTGATCGATGATGTGGAGGCAACCGGTACCTATGCCGATGCGCTGCTCAACGTACCCAGCCCGGAACTGACCCGTTCCACCGCTCGCGAACACGGCCATGAGGCCCACTCCCGCGACTATTGCGAAAACCGCGATATTTCCCGCAGCTCGCTGGGTTTCGCCTGAGCCCTCGCAACAGCTTTCCAAAAAAAAACGGAACTGACCGGCGTTTTCCTGCGTTTGCCCTGTACAATCCGCAGGGCGGCGCAATGAAACCGAAGGGACCTGATCGGCATTTGACCGATGGGCGAGTTGGGTGTTGCGCCGCCTGAGGAGGGGCGGCGCGCTCGCGTTGTCTCAGCAGATGAAAGCGCATTTCGATTCCGCATTGGACGAAGCGCTTATATCCAGGAGCTGCAATGCCAACTGTTCCCGTTGAACCCTATCCAGACCCGCCAATGCCGGTGCCGCCACAGCCGGATATACCGCCGGTCAAAGAGCCGGAGCCCGACAGGCTGCCGGACGAGGCGCCAACCCCCAATCCAGATGAAAACGACGGACCGCCCAAGGTCTTGTAGGTTTCAGGCCTGTTCGAATTTCCTGCTGAGGAAGGCCGAGCCTTCAAGTCCGAACCGCCACGGATAATCCTGCGCGCGGCTTATGCCGATGCGTCTGCCGCTGGTAACGGCAGCGGCCTCCTTTGGCAGACGGAGGAAAAACGGCGGGCGGTCCAGCGGTGCTCCGTCCATTTCTCCGGTAATGGCCAAGGCCTGACAAAGCCTGCCGGGGCCGGAACATAACAGTTTCAGTTTGTCAGTTCCTCTCCGCAGTTTCATCATGTCTATGCCGGTGAGGGGTTCGATGGCGCGCAGAAGCACGGCGGAGCCCGGAGCGCATACGAAGTTTGCGCACCAGTGAATGCCGTAGGACCGGTAGACATAGAGATGGCCGGCCGGGCCGAACATCGCCTTGGTGCGCGGGGTCTGCCCATTGAAACTATGGGATGCCGGATCATCAGGATGGTAGGCTTCGGTTTCCACGATGATGCCGCCTGTATTGCCAACGCGCAATTCCACGCCGATGAGGGCGCGGGCAACGTCAACGGGATCGCGCTGAAAGAAGCGCTCCTGCATTTCCGGGCCCAAGGCCTGATCCATCTGGAACCCCTTCTGCTCTGCCATCGTTGTGAATTCAGGTTTCAGTGTGTTGTCGCATCGGATTACGCCGATGCTTTTTCAAATCGGAGGGCATGTCATGCAACTTTCTACGACCTATGTAAAACGGGATAGCGGAGTGATTTCCGTGGAATTTGTCGGCGGCGACGGCGATCAGGTCTCGGTCCGCCTTGCCGACGGTCTTGATGGCATCGACGATGCGGAGGCCATCAAACGCGCGAGCGCGGTGATGGTTCAGCTGACGGCATTCGGAACGCGTCAAGGCGCCGATGCGCCGTCGCAGTTTTCCGCTCTCGGCACGGCGCAGGATGAAGTCCCGCACGGTCAGGCGAGCGCCCGCACATCGAAGGATCGTGACATTCTTGAAGAGGAACTGGAAGAGGGGCTGGAAGACAGTTTTCCGGCGAGCGACCCCGTCTCGGCAACGGTCACCTCGATCGCGTCTAGAAAAGGAGGGCTTTGACCTTGGCCACTGGTAAAGTCGCCCTCGTCACCGGCGCTGGCTCCGGCATTGGCCGGGCTGCTGCCCTTCATCTGGCTGCGGAAGGCTTTTCCGTAGGCCTTCTCGGCCGTACCGAATCTGAATTGCAGGCGGTGAAAAATGAGATTTCCGCCTTATCCGGCGCTTCTAAGGTCCTCGTCGCCGATGTGGCGGAAGAGGCAGTCATGCGACACTCCGTAGCAGAGCTTGTGGATGCTTTCGGCCGTCTGGATGTCGTGGTGGCCAATGCGGGCGTCAACGGCGTCTGGGCACCGATTGACGAGCTGACGCCTTCGGAGTGGGACGATACGATCCGCATCAACCTGCGAGGCACCTATCTCACTATCCATGCCAGTGTGCCGCATCTGAAGGCGGCAGGTGGCGGCTCCATCATCATCGTCTCTTCCATCAACGGCACACGCACTTTCAACTCGCCGGGCGCTACCGCCTATTCGGTGACGAAGGCCGGGCAGCTTGCCATGGCCCAGCAACTGGCGCTGGAGCTCGGGCGTCATCGCATCCGTGTCAACGCGGTGTGTCCGGGCGAAATTGAAACGGCGATTGATGAAAATACGGACATACGCGGGCGCGACAGGACCGAAGTGCCAGTCCGTTTCCCGGCGGGTGACATTCCGGTCACCGGCGGGGTTGCAGGGACGAGCGAGGATGTTGCTGCATTGATCGGTTTTCTGGCATCGGACCAGTCGCGCCATATCACCGGAACGCCGGTATGGATCGATGGCGGGCAGGGGCTTCTTCGGTAGCGGCAGTTCCATCACAGGCTTGTGTGCGTATGATTAACGAATGGGTAACGTCTGTTCACGAGACTTTGTCCTTGCGGGAGGTTGCCGCCATATGGCCACCTTCGCTAGTTAAGCCTCTGCCACAAAGGCGGGCAAATCGGGCGGGCAGAACGATCCATGGGTATGAATGCATTGCTGAACTTCGCAAGTGCGGGGCTGCGGCGCAGGGTAAAAGCGGGAATGAGAATAGCTGCGGTCGTCGCGATCGGCAGCGGTCTCGCCGCGTGCACCTCCATGGGTCTCGACAGCGTTAAAAAGGACCCGCCGAAGCTGTCATCCAAGATGATGGCGCAGATGTCTGCCAAGAGCATGCGCCCGGAAAGCCCGGTTCTCGTTCGCATTTTCAAGCAGGAAAGCGAGCTTGAGGTCTGGAAGATCGACAAGACCGGTAATTATGCGCTGCTCAAGACCTATCCCATGTGCCGCTGGTCCGGAAAACTTGGCCCGAAGACGAAGACGGGCGACCGGCAGGCGCCGGAAGGGTTTTATCATGTCTCCGCAGGCATGCTGAACCCCAATTCGCAATATTACGTCTCCTTCAATCTCGGCTATCCCAACCGGCTGGAATCGGCGCTTGGTTACACCGGCGAAGCGTTGATGGTGCATGGTGCCTGTTCTTCGTCGGGCTGTTACGCGATGACCGATCAACAGGTCGGCGAGATTTATGCGGTCGTGGCGCGCGCACTGCAAGGCGGGCAGGACCGCTTTCAGGTTCAGGCCTATCCCTTCCGCATGAGCGCCCGAAACATGGTGGCGAATCGGGACGATCCCAATATGCCCTTCTGGAAGACGCTCAAGGAAGGCTATGACTATTTCGAGGTAACGCGCCGCCAGCCAAAGGTTTCCGTTTGCGGCCGGCGATACGTTTTTAACAGCGAATTTGCCGGCGGTGAGCCTGCCGATCCGCTGGCGGCCTGCCCACCTGCGATAAACCAGCCGGACCCCTTGGTGGCGTCGAAAATGGCCGAAGAGCAACAGAAATTTGCCGCCGCGATGAACGAGGGAACTTCTGCCCCGGTCAGCTCGTATGTAGACGGCGGCATGCACCCGAGCTTCCGTGCCATCCTGAAATCCAGTGGCGCAAAGGCCATGGCATCGCAGGTCTCCGGCACGAAGTACCCTATAAGCCGCCCCGAGGCGGCGCTGGCAGATCCCTTTGCCAGCGCAAGATGACGCAGATGAGGTTTTTCAATTGAACGACACGACAACGACCCGGCGAGGTTTCCTGCTTGGAGCGGGCGGATTGGCGCTGGCCGGCCTTGCAGGCTGCAACACCACCGCGCGTGAGGCCACACGGCCAACAGCCCCCGCCGACGACCCGATGTATGCCTTGATGTACGGTCCGAAGCCCGACGAGCAGTTTCCGTTGCCGGAAATTCCCTACAAGCGGATCCCGCGCCAGTTCCTGCGTCAAATGGTGGAAAATCCCACCGGTGAGCGTCCCGGCATCATTGTGGTCGATACCGCCAACCATTTCCTTTATCTCACCTACGAGAACAACCAGGCCATGCGTTATGGCGTCGGTCTCGGCCGCGCGGGCTTCGAATGGGCCGGACGCGGCGTTATCCAGTACAAGCGTCAATGGCCGCGCTGGACGCCGCCCGACGAGATGATTGCCCGCCAGCCTGAGCTGGAACCCTATAGCGGCCGCAATGGCGGCATGGAGCCAGGCCTCAAGAACCCGCTCGGTGCGCGTGCACTTTATATCTTCAAGGACGGCAAGGACACGATCTACCGTCTGCACGGCTCGCCGGAATGGTGGACGATCGGTAAGTCGGTTTCCTCCGGCTGCGTGCGTCTGCTGAACCAGGATATTGTCGACCTCTATAACCGTGTGCCTGATGGTACGCCGATTGTGGTGACGGCGCTCGGGCCGGCACAGCAGGGTGTTCCTATCGGGCAGGCGGGCGTGCCCGTGGCGCAGTATGCCGGCGGCGTGGTCGGCGACGGCCTGTCGCAACCAATGCAGACCTATTGATAGACAAAATTTCCAGCCGCCTGAGAGGGCGGCTGGAAATGGCTATTGAATGAAGGCGCAATCACAGCGCTTCGATACTGCTGCTGCCGGCTCGATCTGCGGCAGCGACCTCAGGCAACGCGACGGGTAACGTCGCGGCTACCGGCACTTTCCATTTCCAGACGGAACCGCGATACAAGCGAGCGCAGCTTTGCCGTTTCGGCGGCGAGCATTGCAGAAGCCGCAGTGGATTGTTCCACCATGGCAGCATTTTGCTGGGTGGCGTGATCCATGGAGTTTACCGCCGCGTTGATTTCGGCAAGACCGGTCGATTGTTCGGTCGCCGATGTGGCGATGGCGTTCATATGGCGATCGATCCCGGCGATACGCTCGCCGATCTCCTTCAGCGCCGTGCCGGTGTCGAGAACCAGTTTCACGCCGCTTTCCACTTCCGTCGAGGATTGCCGGATATGATCGCGGATTTCGCTTGCGGCCTTTGCTGCGCGCTGGGCGAGATCGCGAACTTCCTGCGCCACTACCGCAAATCCCTTGCCGGCTTCACCGGCGCGCGCGGCTTCCACGCCTGCATTCAACGCCAGAAGATTTGTCTGGAAGGCGATCTCGTCTATGGCGCCGACGATGCCGGTGATCTGCCGGGACGAGGTTTCGATGCGGCGCATCGCCTCTTCCGCATGGCTGACAACCTCCACAGATTTCAGTGCGCTGTGGTTGGCATCGGTGGCGGCGAGCCGCGCTTCGGCGGCACGCTTGTTGGCGTTTGAAACATTGACCGTGATTTCATCGAGCGCTGCTGCGGTCTGTTCCAGAGACGCTGCCTGATTTTCCGTGCGGCGGGAAAGATCGCCGGCACCTGCGGCGATTTCCCGGCTGCTGCCGTCAATCGTGCTGATGCCATCGGAAATGGCGAACAGCGTTTCGCCGAGTTGACGCACTGAGCTGTTGAAATCGTGACGCAAGGCCTCGAATTGAGGGGCAAAGGCCTGATCGAGCTGAAAGGCCAGATCGCCCGATGCCAGCCGCTTCAGTCCTGTCGCAAGGCCGGAAGTGGCGATGCGCAGCCGCTCAGACGCATCGTCCTCCGCTTGCTGTCGCGCGGCCGCCTGATCGGCTTCTGCCTGCAGTCTGGCTGCTGCTGCCTGTTCTTCGAGCGCCCGATTGGCAATCGCCGCCTGCCGGAATATTTCGACCGCGGCGGACATGGAGCCGATCTCATCCTTCCGGTCCATGCCGGAAGGAGGTTGTGACGTGTCGCCGCTGGCAAGGATTTCCATTGTCTTCGACAGGCGCAGGATTGGACCCGTTACCGTTTTGCGGGTGAGGATAAAGAGGCCTACGCAGAAGAGTGTCGCCAGAACCAGCAGCCCTTCTAATACGAGCTCGATTACCGCCTTCGTCTCCTGGCTTTCCGCGACAGTTGCTTCGGAAAGCGCGTCGATCTGTTCGCTCGCCGTTTCCATCGCGGTTTCGAGAGTGGTGAACTGGCGCATGAAGTCCGGAATCATTTTTGTCGCCGCGCCCGGATCGGCTTTGACGAGGCCAACCACCGTTTTGGCGCTTTCAAGATAGGACTGAAGCGGTTTTTCAACGCTCTCGATAACGGCTTTGGCGTTCGTACCTTCGGTAAGCGCCTTGTTTAGCTTCATTGCTTCAAGGAAAGTGGCTTCATGTTCGGCAAGGTCGGCCTTTACCGCGTCGAACGACAGGCCCATCGTATCATTCGTGGAAAGAATGGCTGCCAGCACGTCTGAGCGCAGCGCATCGTGCATCATGTCGGCTCGCATATGATTGTGAAGTATCTCGGCGGACCGCGATACATCCGTACTATTGCGATTAAGCGTATGCGTCGCCCAGATACCGACCCCCGCCGCGCTTCCGGTGATGGAAAAGATTGCAATGCTTGCCAATATGATTTTTTTCTGAATCGACGCCATGAGGCCATTCCCGCTCGGTTGGTTATACTACGGGAAATTAATAGAATATGCTTAAGAAATGATCTATTTTTGTTGCGGTATTGATAAATGCAAAAAAGGCTGCAATAGAAATTGCAGCCTTTTATTTATTAGAGATTTATACTTTTAATCCGCTCTTTTCAGCGCGTCGCCCAAGATCGAGACGATATCGTCGAAATGGGATTTTTCGGCGATAAGCGGCGGCGAAAGGGCAATGATATCGCCGGTGACGCGAATGAGCAGACCGCGCTCGAAGCAATCCACGAAAACGTCATAGGCGCGTGCGCCGATAGCTCCATCACGCGATTGCAGCTCGATGCCGGCGATGAAGCCGATGGTGCGTATGTCGATGACATTGGGCAGGCCCTTCAGCGAATGGATGGCGTCGTGCCAGACATCCTGCATTTCTGCCGCGCGGGTAAAGAGCCCTTCGTCGCGGTAGATGTTGAGCGTGGCGATGCCGGCGGCGCAGGCAACCGGATGTCCGGAATAGGTATAGCCGTGGAACAGCTCTATCTGGTTGTCCGGCCCATGCATCAACGCATCGTGCACCTTGCGGCTGGTGAAAACCGCACCCATCGGGATTGCGCCGTTGGTCAGCCCCTTGGCGGTGGTAACGATGTCAGGCGTCACGCCGAAGTAGTTGCTGGCAAAGGACGAGCCCATACGGCCGAAACCGGTGATAACCTCATCGAAGATCAACAGAATGCCGTGCTTGTCGCAGATGGCCCGCATGCGCTCCAGATAACCCTTCGGCGGCACCAGCACGCCGGTGGAGCCGGCTACCGGTTCAACGATACAGGCCGCGATTGTTTCGGCCCCATGCAGAGCAACCAGCCGTTCCAGATCGTCTGCCAGTTCGGCACCATGCTCGGGCTGGCCCTTTACGAAGCTGTTTTTCGCCAAATCGTGGGTATGACGCAGGTGGTCGGCCGGGATTTGCGGAAAAACACGGCGGTTGTTGACAAGGCCGCCAACGGAGATGCCGCCGAAACCGACGCCGTGATAACCGCGCTCACGGCCGATCAGACGGCTGCGGGTGCCCTGACCGATGGCGCGCTGATAGGCGATGGCAATCTTCAGCGCCGTATCGACTGATTCAGAACCCGAGCCGGTGTAGAACACGCGGTCGAGCTTTGCGCCTTCCGGGCCGGGCGCGATTTCCGCCAGCCGCTCGGCGAATTCGAATGCGACGGGATGGCCCATCTGAAACGAGGGCGCATAATCCATGGTCGAAAGCTGGTGTTTGACGGCGGATGCAATCTGGTGGCGGCCATGGCCGACATTGACGCACCACAGGCCAGCTGTGCCGTCGAGAACCTGACGACCGTCATTGCTGGTGTAATACATGCCCTCCGCGCTCGTCAGCAGGCGGGGATTGGCCTTGAACTGCCGGTTGGCGGTGAATGGCATCCAGTAGCTGTCGAGTGAGGTGGAGTTGGATCGGTTGGGGTTGTCCATAACGGTTCTCCTGTTCGGTGCCGGTGATTGAAAGCTATTTTCCGGGCTGAACAAGCCCTTTTCTCGCTGTGGCCAAGCCATTGAAAATGTTATAGGCGGGAAAGGTAGTTTTCGATATTTCGAACAACGGCAACGGGGGATCACGCATGTCGGTGGATATAGGCGGGCGTTTGCGCCATTTGCGGCTGCGTCACAATATTTCCCAGCGTGAACTGGCAAGACGTGCTGGTGTTACCAATTCGACGATTTCCCTGATCGAATCCAACACCTCCAACCCGTCCGTCGGCGCGCTGAAGCGCATTCTCGACGGTATACCGATCGGCCTTGCCGAATTTTTCGCCTACGAGCCGGAGACCAGCCGCAAGGCATTTTACCGCGCGGATGAACTTGTCGAAATCGGCAAAGGACCGATATCCTTCCGGCAGGTGGGCGAAAATGTTTTCGGCCGCAGCCTGCAAATCCTGAAGGAATGTTACCAGCCGGGTGCCGATACCGGCAAGGTGCCACTGGTCCACGATGGAGAAGAGGGTGGTATCATCCTCTCCGGGCGTCTGGAGGTGACGGTCGACGAGGAGCGGCGGGTTCTCGGTCCGGGGGATGCCTATTATTTCGAAAGCCGCAGGCCGCACCGCTTCCGCTGCGTTGGTCCAGTGCCGTGCGAGGTTATCAGCGCCTGCACACCACCCACCTTCTGATTCTATGGCTTTCGGGTAAAGTCACGCCGGAATGGTGGTCGGACCGTTGCAGCCGGAGATAATATGGTCCAGCCGGAGAGATTTTCTACGAGCCGACCGAACTTTGATACGGGTTCCCGCCATTATTTTGCCGCTTTTGCGCCGCTTTTGCAATTTTTCCATCGCTTTTTCTTGGCGAAGTTGGCGTGCCGGCAAAAAAATCCCGGCTAATATGTCAAATTTTATATGCATTGCCACAATCTTGCTGCGCTGCAAAAAAATTTAATATTCTTCCTGACGCATGGCTGTTCTTGGCGTTCCTGTCTCACCTGATTAAGTCACAAGAAACATATAAGAAAAGACTATCTGTTGTCGAAAACGCAATACATGCGGGAGCGGCACCCATGCTCTCAACACATGGCCGCCGGCACATTTGTTGCTTTTTTATGCAACCGTTAATATTGCCCTGACGTTGATCGGCCGCTCTCGCAAGAAATCGCATAGACGGTCAGGGGCAATGTGCCTTACAAAAAATCCATTAGCATCAAATTCAGAACACAGACTTGTTATCTCTTTTAGACGGAAAGACACGCCTCCGGGCACCGACCAATCGCAAAACATAAATGGAGTTCTCTCTATGAAGTCCGCGACCCAATCGGCTGAACAGACACTCAGCAGTTCCGAAGACTTCGATGTCAGTTTCCCTATCGGGGGCATCGCAAAACGCAGCTTCGATATGACATCGGCCCTGCTTGCGCTGCTCATCTTCAGCCCGATTTTTCTGTTGATCGCCGCACTGGTGAAATTGTCCGATCCCGGCCCGATCTTTTATGGGCACCGGCGTGTGGGACATAATGGCCGCTATTTCCATTGCCTGAAATTCAGGACGATGGCGATGAACGGTGATGAAATGTTGCGGCAATATCTTGCCGCCAATCCGGAGGCCGCCGAGGAATGGCGTGCGACCCGCAAACTCAAGAATGATCCGCGCGTAACCGCAGTTGGTGCCGTGCTGCGAAAGCTCAGCCTTGATGAGCTGCCGCAGCTTCTCAACATCATCCGCGGCGAAATGAGCGTCGTTGGCCCGCGCCCCGTCGTCGACGAGGAGCTGAGCTACTACGAAAGCGATGCCGCCTATTACCTCAGCACCCGTCCGGGCCTGACCGGCCTTTGGCAGATCAGCGGCCGCAATGACGTAAGCTACAAGACCCGCGTGGCTTTCGACACGCAATATGTGCAGAACTGGTCGATGCGACAGGACGTCTTCATCATCGTCAAGACCATTCCCGCCGTGTGCCTTTCACGCGGAAGCTACTGAAAACCGATATTGAGTTTGGCTTTATCGATCTTTGTTTTGCCACGCACCCTGACCGGGATCCCAAGTCCGGTCTTTGGGTGCGTCATTGGTGCAAATCATAATGGCCGCTTTTTGCGGCGCTGTGCAGCCGGCACCGTCCGGCTGCTCTATCGCCTGATCGCCCGCGCGGCGATCCGCAAACAGGGAGTTTCCCGATGAACGGTCCTATTGCCGTCGCTAGCCGTCCGCTTGCAAAAAGAACCGCCGGACGCACTTTCTCCGCCCTTCTGCTTGTCGCATCCGTCGCATTTGGAGCGCCGCTTTCCGCAATGGCTGCGGAAGGCGCTCAATACAAGCTTGGCACCGCCGACAAGCTGCGCATCCGCGTTGCCGAATGGCAGCCGGCCGATGGCAGCATCCGCAACTGGGATGTCATCAACGGCGATTATTCCGTCGGCCCATCCGGCGCGCTGTCGCTGCCCTTCATCGGCCAGCTGGATGTGGCGGGGAAGACGTCCGCAGAGGTCGGTGAGGCGATTGGAGCCCAGCTTCAGAGCAAGTTCGCCCTTCGCAACCTGCCGTCGGCTTCTGTCGAAATTGCCCAGTTCCGGCCGATCTTCCTCAGCGGAGATGTACAGACGCCAGGCGAATATCCCTATGCTGCCAATCTCACGGTGTTGAAGGCCGTAAGCCTTGCCGGCGGGTTGCGGCGCTCCGATGCCGGGCAGCGTTTTGCCCGCGACTTCATAAATGCCCGCGGCGACGCAGCCGTTTACGACAACCAGCGCGCAAGGCTGCTTGCCCGTCAGGCGCGGTTGATCGCCGAGGTCAAGGGTGACACGGTCATCGCCAAGACGCCGGAGATGGAAAAGATTGCCGAGATCGACGCGCTTCTCGCCAGCGAAAGTGCGCTGATGAAATCGCGCACCGAGCGTTACACTTTGCAGCTCAAGGCACTGACGGATCTGCATGCGCTTCTGGAAAGCGAAGTCGAATCGCTGAAAAAGAAATCGGAAACGCAAAACCGCCAGCTCGAGCTTGCCAATGAGGACCGAGACCGCGTCAACCGGCTGAACGAGCAGGGCCTTGCACTATCGCAACGGCGTATTTCCGCGGAAGAACGTGCAGCGGAGGTGGAAGCCGCACTGCTTGATATCGACACGCAGTCATTGCGTGCCAAGCAGGATATCAACAAGGCGACCCAGGATGAAATCAACCTGCGCAATGACTGGGTGGCACAGCGCTCCAAGGAATTGCAGGACACGGAAGCGGAACTCGACAAGCTCAATCTGCAACTGGGTACAAGCCGGGAATTGATGTCGGAGGCGCTCGCACAATCGGCTGAGGCGATCCGTTTCGATCCGTCGGGAAAATCCGCGACAATCAGCTACGTCGTGGTGCGTGAGGAAAACGGCAAGCCGAAAGAAGTGAAGGTGGATGAAAACGCCATGCTTCAGCCAGGCGACGTCATCAAGGTCTCGTCCGAAATCCTGATGCAGTGAGGTTTTCATGCGGATCGCCAAATCGGCACTGATCGATCCCGAACGCAATGAGGTCTACGGAATGGCGGCGATTGCGCTGTCATTCTTCGTTTTCGCCTATTCGTCGCGTTTCGGGCAAATCTCGATTCTGGCCTATTATGGCATGTGGCTGCCCCTTGTAGTGGTCAATTACCGGCGCGTGCTGGGTAACTATCCGCGCTATCTGTGGATATTCGCCTTCGGCATCCTGACCGTGCTGTCGAGCTTCTGGTCGGAGGCAGCATCGGTCACCATGCGCGCTTCCATCCAGTATATGACGCATATCGTCTGTGCACTTATCGCCATGCGGGTGGTCTTCATCCGCACGCTGACGCGTGGGGCGTTGATCGGCATCACCGTCATTCTGCTCTATTCGCTGCTGTTCGGTGTCCACCTTTTCGATGCGCTTGATGGAACCTACAGTTTTGTCGGGGCTTTCTCATCGAAGAACCAGCTTGGCTTTTACGCCTCGCTCGGCGTCATTTTCGCCGTCTCATCCGTGCTGATCCTCAAGCAAAGAGGTATCTGGCTGCCGATCGCGGGCATCACCGGACTCTTATCGGCCTATAGCCTAATTGCTTCGCAATCGGCCACATCCACCATTACCACGGCGGCGGTGGTCGCCCTCATCATCGGTTTCATCCCGATTGGCATGCTTTCACCGGCCAACCGCAAGATGACCTTTTTCGCACTCGGCGGTATTGGCATATTGCTGGTGGTCGCGTCCCTGCAGTTCGGCTTGCTTGATGCCATTCTCGGCCTTTTCGGCAAGGATTCGACACTGACAGGACGCACCTATCTCTGGCAGCAGGGCATCGAAGCGGCAAAGCGGACACCGATCCTCGGCGTTGGTTACCAGGGGTTCTGGGTGGTGGGTTTTGCCGATGCCGAGCGCCTGTGGAACGACTTCTTCATTACCGGACGCAGCGGCTTCCATTTTCACAACACCTATATCGAGACGGTGGTGGAGAATGGCATCGTCGGCATGGTTCTGCTCGGCATGGTGCTTTACGGAACGCTGCTCGGCCATCTGCGCTCGGTCCTGATGCGCCAGCGCGATCCGCAGGGCGTCATTCTCTTTGCCATCTGCGCGCTGTTCGTCGTCCGCTCCTTCGTGGAGATCGATATCATCTTCCCATTCCAGATCGGCTCGTTCCTGCTGTATTTCGCCGCCGGAAAACTATGCCTGCCGGCGAAAGCCACGCAGAACAGCGAAACTCATCCCGCGATTGGCGTGCGGTTACAGACGCGAGCCTGAGCATTCGCTCTGCCCGATCCTAGAGGTAATCCGATGAGACGTGCGGGCTGGCGTGGATGAAACTCCACATGTCCTTGCTGACAGAGACGATGTCGGCGATGGATTTCTCGAGGTGTTCGATTTCTTTCTCGTCCATGCGTTCTACCTTGCCGTAACGGACCTGGGTTTCGTCCTCCACCAGTCGCATGAGCTGGGTGCTGGCAATTTCGCCCTTTTCGTCGAAGGAGTAGATGCAATGATTGTATTTGTTGCGCGTTTTCGATTCTTTCTTGAGCCGCGCCATGATGGAGAGAATGGTCTTGCGATCCGGCGCTGGCGTTGAGGGAAGTTTTGCCAGACGCTCGATGAGATCCATGCGCGCGCGCGTGGTGTTGAGCGTCAGAAACACGACGATGGCCGCTTCCTTCTCCACTTTCAGGAGATGGACGATCAGATAGATCATCAGGCTTTCGGTGTTGGTCCACACGTAATTCAGCCTGCCGACCATCAGCAATATATCCGACATTGCCGCCATGCTGTTCTCCCGCTCCACCAGACATATACTGGCATTCTATGCCGATCTGGACGGGATTGACAGTGTAGGTCCTTCTGCGTTCCGCATTTTCCCGACGCAAAACCGCCGTCCAACCTTCCTGGAAAAGCGGTATCTCTTCATCTTTCCTTGAATGCTCGGGACATGCTGTCGGAGATAGGCTTGGTAAGATATTCGAAGAAGGTTCGCTCCGAAGTCTGGATCAGGACATCCGCCGGCATGCCAGGAACGGGATGGAAATTATGGACCTTCGCGATCTCCTCGTCTGAAACCTGCACGCGCACGATATAGACGTCCTTAACCTGCAGGCCTGCATTTTCCTCGATGCTATCGGCGGAGACGTAAAAGACCTTGCCGTTCAGAACAGGCGTGGTGCGGCGGTTCAGTGCCGAAAGGCGGATGGCTGCCGTCTGGCCCTCATGCAACTGGTCGATGGAGGTTCTGAGAACCTGCGCCTCAAGGATCAGGGGAACGTGGGCGGGCAGGATTTCCATGATCGGCTTGCCGGTGGTGATGACGCCGCCTGCCGTGTGGTAATAGGCGCGCACCACGGTACCGTTGACGGGGGAGCGGATGACGGTGCGTTCCAGCACTTCAGCGGCACCGCGCACCTGCTCGCGCACGCTGTCCAGATCGGCTTCGGCGGTTTCGAGCGCGTCGAGAGCAGCCTGCTTGTTGGCGTTGATGGCAATGACCGCTTCCTGCTTGAACTTGGCGATTTCAGCCTCGCTCTGGTTCATCTCGCCGGTCAGTCGGGCGATATCGCCCATGGCATCGGCAATGGCGCGCTCCAGCGCCAGCATGTCGGTCTTGCGGATGACACCGTCCTTGGCAAGCCTTTCCTTGGAATCACGCTCCTGGGTCAGAAGTGCCAGTTGACGGTCGAAGGACTGCTTCTGCCCCTCATAGCCTGCATAACGAAACTCCAGCGACTTGATGTTCTTTTCGATGAGATTCAGTTGCTCGTCGAGCTTCACGATCTTGCTGTGGAACACGATGTTCTGGCTCTGGATGATGGATTTGATATCAGGATCGCTGGCTTCCTTCATGACGATGTCAGGCACCTTGAAGCTTTTTTGGCCCTGTGCCTCGGCGCGCAGGCGCGTGACGATGGTTTCGAGGCGAAGGCGTCTCAGCTGGAACATGCGCTCGTTGGCGAGTGCCGTCGTCTTGTCGAGCGTCAGAAGCACGTCTCCTTCCTTGACGGTGTCGCCTTCGCTGACCATCATTTCCTTGATGATGCCGCCCTCCAGATGCTGCACGACCTTGTTGTTGCCTGTGGCGACAAAGCTGCCCTGGGCAATGATGGCGGCGGAGAGCGGTGCAGTGCCGGCCCAGTACCCGAAACCGCCGAAGGAGGCGAGCAGCACGGCAAGACCGATTGAACTGTGGAGGCGAATGGAACGTGGCACTTCGCTGTACCACTCAAGCTGGCCCTGGGGTTTTACCTCTGCGACGGCGACGGCGGTTTTTTTCTTGAACATGACGATCCTCAACCCTCGATCTGCGGAGACTGGCTACTTTGCCGGCCATTGCCGGAAATAGCCTTCAGTACGTCCATCCGTTCGCCGAACATGGCGACCGATCCGTCCTTCAGCACCATTATCTTGTCGACGCACTGAAGAAGTGCGGGTCGCTGGGTGATGGTGACGGTGGTGATGCCCTGTTTCTTGGCGTGCAGAATGGCTTTTGCCAGCGCCTGTTCGCCCTGCGTATCAAGGTTGGAGTTTGGTTCGTCCAGAACCACGAATTTGGGATCACCGAAGAAGGCGCGGGCAAGCGCGATGCGCTGCTTCTGGCCGCCCGAAAGCGGTGCGCCATCGGCGGCAACCACGGTTTCGTAACCCTGCGGGAAACCGGCGATCAGCTCGTGTACGTCAGCGAGCACAGCCGCCTCGTAGATCTGCCGGTCTTCAACATCGTCACGCATGCGACAGATATTGGCCTTGATGGTGCCGGGAAACAGCTGCACGTCCTGGGGCAGATAACCGATGCTTTCACCGAATTGCCGCTGGTCCCAGTTGCGCAGGTCCATGAGGTCAAGGCGGACATTGCCGGAAGTGGGAAGGATGGAGCCGACCAGCATCTTGCCAAGCGTCGTCTTGCCGGAACCGGAATTGCCGATGATGGCGAGGGATTCACCTTTCTTCAGCGAAAAGGAAATGCCGTTCAAGATCACCTTCTTCTGCGGCGGCGGCACGAAAAGGATACGTTCCACATCCAGACGCCCTTCCGGATTGGGCAGGCGCAGACGCGGGAAATTGAGCGGTGAGGTGATGAGAAGCTGCTTGATACGGCTATAGGAGGCTGCAGATTTGTTGAACTGATGCCAACCCTCGATCGCCCCTTCGATGGGCGCCAGCGCGCGGCCGGAAATGATGGATGCTGCGATCACCATGCCGCCGGTCAGTTCGCCTGCGAGAGACAGATGCGCGCCCCAACCCAGCAGTGCGACCTGCGTGATCATGCGGGCTGCTTTGGAAACACCTGAGAACATGATGTTGCGATCCTGCGCCGCCACATGCGACTTCAGTGATCCGGCTGTTTCACGACCCCACATCTTCACGGCCTCTGGGATCATCGCCATGGCATTGATGATCTGCGAGTTGCGCGACATGGAATCGAGATGGAAATTGGCGCGGCTCAGATAACCGGAGGCTTCCGCGAACTGTCTGGCGGTGAAGCGCTGGTTCAGCCAGGCTATGATGAACAGCACCGCGCAGCAGACCATGATGATGATGCCGAGATGCGGATGTACAAGATAAACCACCACGATGAAGAGGGGCATCAACGGCGCATCGAGAAAGGCGATCAGGGTGCCGGAGGTAATGAAGGAACGCAGCTGCTGCAGGTCCTGCAGAATCTGGTAGTCCTTGCCGCTGCCATGCAGGGAGGCACGGGCCGCTGCCGACAGGATCGGCGCTCCAAGCTGCACTTCAAGCTCGACAGCGGTGCGCATCAGGATGAAGCGCCGGATGGCGTCCATGAAGGCTTGCAACAGAACCGCGCCGAGAACGGCGACCGTCAGCATGACGAGTGTATCCATGGAGCGGCTTGTCAGGACCCGGTCCGAGATTTGAAACAGATAGAGCGGGATGGCAAGCAGCAGAACGTTGATGGCGATGGTGAACAGCATCACGATCGCCATGTTGCGCCGTATCGCGGCGATGCCCTTGGCGAGGCTGGCGGCGAAATTGACGGGTTCACTGCGCTTGTGGAAGCCGCTCTGGCTTCCGCCGCCGCCTCCGCCACCACCGCCATTCTCCGTCGGCTCCTTGCCGTTGCCGCCGCCGCCCGTCACCGGACGGCGCTCGTTTTCACGGATAGGCCCGTCATTATTGTCGATGGTCTTGACGAAGGGCAGGTCGGGTGCGCTTTTCAGCTCGGTATTGTCCACCTTTGCTTCCGGCTCCGGCGGTGAGGCGGGGCGCCGGTCTTGCTGCGGCGGCACTGGCCTTTCCTGCGGAACGTCACGCATTTGCGGTTGTTCGGCGTATGGGGAATGTTGCGGAAGGGGCCGGGCCGGTGTGATCTCAGGGGAGGGCGGGGCTGCTTTCGCGCTCGGTTCCGCGCCGGACAGATGGCGCAGGTTTTCGACGGCCTCGTTTATGGCCGAAATGCAGGCATCAGTCAGCTTGCTGTCTTCCGCATCCTGATCCAGCGGCAAGTCCAGCGAGTGCCCGACGGTAATGTTTTTTCTTGAAATATGATCCATTTTTTTATTAATCCCCTCGGTGATCTCGCGGTTTCTGCGGCTTTGGCGGCGGGTGTTTCTCCCCGCCTGTCAAAACCTATGCAGTGACCGCCTGCATGACGTCGGATGAATGCGCGCTCGACCACGACATGTCGTGACCGGCGTTGATGACGCCATCGGATTCATTCTGAATGGTGGCGGGATCGTCGTGCAGAAACGCGATCACTTCGTTTGCCAGCTGCTGGCCTTGGTGACCCGGTTGCGACGCATCGTTTTCGATGATGCCGCCCTGTATCAGGATAGCATCCGAATAAAGCCCGCCTGCGACGTAGGTGGTGGAACCGAAGCTGTCGTAATCGATAATCTGCGCGAGATTGATGACGGCGTTGCTGCCGGTATCGATATGGATCGTGACGTTCTCGTTGTTTTCGAGAATCTTTGCTGCTGCCTGCGTCACATAGTCGGAATCGCCCAGCACGCTCACCTGTTTGATGATGCTGACGTCATAAAGATTGCCAGTGATGTAAAGGACGTTGATCCCCTGATAGCCCGCAAAATTGGCATCGTGGGCAAGCGCGTCCGGCATGTTCGGATCACGCTCGTTAATCGCTTTCACCGTCTGCGCCATGTAGTCCGGCATGGTTTCGAAACGGTCGTTGCTACCGACATTGTGGATGCTGGCGTCGTTCCACAACAGGTTGTTGCCGGACTGAACGGTGGCACCCTCAGGCGCGTCGGGGTTGGCGCGGATCCAGTCATTGTCGTAAAGCACGGCGATCTGGCTGATGAGGTTCATGTCCAGCACATTGCCGCCGACGATGACCAGATCGTATTGCATGCCGATGCCGAGGAAATTGGCGATGTTGAGGGCAGCGTTGCCACCGCTCAGCAAGCTGACGCTGGCACCCGAAGAGGTAACCGTCAGTGTGTCGTTGTCGCTGATGAACTGGTACTGCTCGATCCAGTGGACGAAGGACACGTCTCCTTCGAGGACGCTGACACGCCAGGCAGTGGGAAATATTGGCGTTTCACCACTATCCTGGCTGCTGTCGGCGCTTTCCGCACCCGGATAGACACTGCGTGAGAAGGTCGCAATATTGTAGGCGGCGGTTGCGTCGTGGTCTTCGGACTGCGTGAAAACGGAATCGACCTCATCGCGGTCGCTATAGACATAGGCCTGGGTGATTGCGTCGATCTGGTGATAATCGCCCATGACGGTGGTGACGGAGGCCATGACGGCAGTATTGACCAGCGTTGCTATGTTGGCGACGACATTTGCGCCGGCAGCTACATCGAGGCTGTTTCCGGCGGGGCTATCCTCATGCAGCGAAACATCGCTCTTTTCCGGCTCTTCAGCGGGCTTGGCAATGCCACGATCCGGCATGAAGTCGTCGAGCGTTGGCTTTTCGCTTGCCATTGAGCCATTGATGTAGAGGCCGTTGATGTCATTGCCGGCGAGAACGAAATCCTGTTCCGCGCCGGTTCCAAGGAACGTCACGTCATTTTCGCGTGCATGGTCGATATAATCATGTGCTGATTTGGCGAGCGCCTGCAACGCGTCGTAGCTGTCGGTGCGCTGGAAAACGGAAAAGGGCGTGAAGACGGCTGCTTCGTTATAGAACTCGACGGTGCGCTGGGTCACGAAACTGGTGTCGCGCGCCACATTGGGGCCGTCCGTCATGTTCAGATAGTCGTCGTCCTGAAGAATGTTGACCTGCGTGACATGGGCGATAACCGAGCCGGGGCCGGTGTGCACCACCAGTTCGCGTTCTTGCTCAAAGGAGACACTGCCCGGAAAACGGAAATGCGCGGCTGACATATCGACCGGTATCGCATTTGCAAGCTGCTGCATGTCGTGTTCGACCATGCGAGCGAAATGCGGTTGCAGATAGTCGAAGTCGTAATAGCCGGCGCGATATTTAACGCCGGGATCGTAATCCTGAAGCTGCAAGTCGTAGTTCTTGTCTAGCAGTCTTGCCGCGTCATCATCCGACAACCGGTCTTGGTTCGCGTGTGCCGTGCCTTCTGCATAGTTGCTTCTTAGACGCGCTTCCTCGATCACCGTGTCGAACAGGCCGATGAAATGCGCAATCATGTCTGAAATTCTGTCGATTTGCATTGCAGGTCCCTCCCTGATCATCGCGGCAGAGCCTGGGCGGCGGGCGGCACACGTCCAAGAGGCGGTGCTTCGTCTTCGCGCAAACCCGGTCCTTCAACCGCAAACTGCACCGGCGAATGCCGGTGCAGCTTTTTTCCTAGAGAGGTACTCGTCAGGAGCCGCTGTCCTCGCCGGTATCAGAAACATGCGAGTTACCGCCTGTGACCGAGACATCAACGGCATTGGAGAGCATGTTGGCGCCCTGCACCAGTTCCAGATGGAAGCCGGAATTTGCAAGGATAGCCGATGCATCTGCAGTGCTGGTACCCGCAGCGTCGTCGCCAGCCTTGAGGTCCCATCCCTTGCCGTCCATGCCTTCTGCGCCAAAGGCGTCGCCGGCATTCGCGCTCAGGTGGTTCTGGGCACCACCATTGTCCATCCTGACATCCCAGGCCTGATCCTGATCCGCCAGGTGGTTGGCCTGCACAAGGCTGAAGCCCGTGTCGTTGCCTTCGCCGTTGAGCGAGCTGTTGAGGATATTGTCGACATCAAGTGTGAAGGAGAAGTCGTCACCGAGGTTAAAGGTGAGGTCTCCGCCAGCGATGCCGAGATTGCCGACATCCTTGACGCCGGCGATGTTGCCGAAGTCGTCATCCGACTTGTAGAAACTGTCGGCAGAGTTGAAGCTGCCGGACGTCGCCGTTGTTGTTGTCGATGTGTCGTTGTCGGAATATGAGAAGGTCTTGGTGTCCGTATCCGTGACCGTCTTCACGTTGATGTCGTTGTCGCTGTACGACTTGCTTTCATAGCTCCAGTCGTAATCCGACTTAATTTCGGTGTTGGTTTCGGTGCTTGTCTTTGTGGTCGTGTCGTTGTCGCTGTAGGACTTGCTGTCATAGCTCCAGTCATAGTCGTTGTCGCGATTGTCGCCGTTGCCCACTGCGACGTCGATTTGGGCATCAACATCCACATTGGTGCTGTTGTTACTGTTGTCACTGTTATCGCTGTTGTCGTTGTTGCGGTTTTCACCGTTTGCGGTGCCGACATTGCTGTCGTCCACCGTCGCGTCATTGGTCGAGGTGTTGGCGAAACCCTCCGAAAGCGCGCCAATCTTGGTGATGTCGTCGCCCGCAGGCTGTGGATTGTAACCCATTTCGATTTCCTCCGAAAAAGCTCGGAGCAGCTTTCGAAATCCCTCTCATCTAAAACGGGATTTTTTCGCGCTTGCTCCGCGTTGCACAAAGATTGATGTTCTGCAGATGCACTCGGTACGTCTCATCTGCGGCTTGGCATCGGCCCGTAACCGGGCTCTTCTCGTTCAGCCCTTGTGCGCTACTCGGTATTAGGGCGCACAAATCCGTTCCTCGCTCCGTTGGGAGCGCGGTGGCTTCGTCTTTTTGCTTTCGTTATGTCTTGAAAAGGAACCGGCGTTTCCAAACACACGTCAAAGGCCGGGGTTGTCTTTCCATCGGTCACTGTTTGCAGCGACGGTCAGACTGTGCAGCAGAAAAATCGCGCTTCCTAGCTATCAATTCGGGCTAAACATATCGGCACCCTTACCACCAATATATATGTCGGAAGGCGGTCGCATGGAGATTTGCCGCCGGTTCAGACGCAAATAATTGCGCTCAGGCCGGGAAAAGCTGCTTTTTCTAAAAATATAGTCAATGGCGGTGAGAAGGGTCCCTATCCCGAAATGGCACATTCCGGAAGCTCGTTTGCCGGGCAGGTATGTAAAGGGATATCAACCAAAAGTTATATTTTCCCGGATTGCAAAACCGGAGCGAAAGCTTTTCCGATGTGTTTGTTTTTACACTGGTTCCGGGCTCAACGATTCATTACGGGCGTAACCAATTTTGTACGTCAATTGCAAGAAATAACCCATTTGGGCCATTTCTTTGCACAGCTTTTCGTATTAGCCTCCTTAATTAACGGGTAATTAATGATAGTTGACATGGCGTGAAGCGGGAGTTGCCCCATTTGTTTCTAGGGGTATCCCGGCGAATGACAGAGCACACAACCAAAAAGAACGTAATGCGTAGCGCTTTAGGGGAGACGTCGATGTTCATGGGAACTTCAGATTATGCGGCAAAACAAAGTGGAGCCGTTGCGCCTATAAATGGAACTTTATTGATCATCGCGGATCCGGACCTGTTTTCCGAGTGCCTCGTGGAGGCGCTGGGCAAAAAGTTCCCTACATTCGCTGTGATGAGCGTTATGTCCTCGGCAACGATCGACGATGACTATGGCGCCGATGTCCGGCTAGTCCTGCCGTACCGTATGTCGGGCGAGCGGCTTCATAGCGTTCTTTCGGCAGTCCACGAAAAGCATCCGGATGCCCCAATTGCACTTGTCGTCGAAACCATCGACAAGTTTGAGGAGCCGCTGAAGCAACTGGTGGGGATGCGTATCATCGATGGCGTGCTGCCGCTTAATCTGCGGCTCGACGTTTTCATGGCGGCGGTTGATCTCCTCATGAAGGGCGGGGAGCATTTTCCCGCTGCCCTTCTCGGCAAGCTCACCCCCTATTCCCAGGCCGTGAACGGCAAAAGCGTTCAAAGCAACGCCGTGATCGCCAACCGCGCCGATGCTCTTGCCGTCAGCAAGAGTGAAATGGCGGCGCTGACGACGCGCGAGGTGCAGATCCTCGACCTGCTTTGCAAGGGAACGCAAAACAAGATTATCGCCGACCGGCTTCACCTGTCCGAGAATACCGTGAAGGTGCACGTTCGCAACATCTACAAGAAGATGAATGTGCGCAACCGAACGGAGGCAGCGTCGCGCTTCTTTCACAAGGACGACGACGCGGCTATCTCCGGCTGGAGAAACTGAACATCTGGCGGCCTGATGCCGCGATGACGCCAGTTTCAAGCAGAGGTTATGCCTGAGGCTCAGGGCCTCAGGAAACAGCGGGACTTCTGACCAAATCCGCTCGGTGAGCAGATATAGGGAGAAGAACCGGAATAGGAATGCCGCGGCGATATCGTCGGTGTGTCGTAAGTATCGGCAACAAGCGTGACGGCTGCGTTGCCTGTCTTGTCATAGCCGTAGGACGCCTTGGCTGGAGCAACCCGGCTCTTGATCGTCGCCGTATTAGCAGATGCGGTCTTGATCAGAACGGCATCTTCAACGACGGAGCACGAGGCCGTTGCGAAAGTGAACGTCGCAAGTGCGGCGGCAACAAGTGCAAAACGACAGCGGCGGGCCGCTTTGCTGTTATGGGAATAAGGCATTTCATTCATGATGTATGTCCCCTGAAATCGACTAGCTGTCGCATCTCGCCGGGTGTTTTGCCCCGGTGGACCGAGCCTTACAAAACCAGAATAGTCCCGACTGGTTGAGCGAAGCTTGCGCTAATGCTCAATAAGAAAGGCATAATGGAGGCGTAGTTAAAAAGTATTAAATCGAGTGATTAATACGAGTAATTCGGGGTAATCAATTGTAATATTTCGATAAAATAAAGTTGACCTGTTTTATGACGCGCCTATCATAAAAGTTGAAATATACCGAATCCAAATATTGAAACCTCCAGAAGAAATAAAAACCGGAGGTGACATTCGAAATATCCTGCAATCTGGAGTTTGATCTAGTTCAAGTCGAATCAGCCGGGCTGGTTCCTCATTGGGAGGAGTGTGTAATGCGTAATTTCGTTCCCAACGACCATGACAACGGCGCTACAATCTATTCCGAGTGGCGGCCAGGCCAGCGCGTTCTGGTCAACGGCGGGGCTGGTTTCCTTGGCTCCCATCTTTGCGAACGTCTGTTGGCTTGCGGTCATGAGGTGATCTGTCTCGACGATCTTTCGACTGGACGGACCGTGAATGTTGAGCATTTGCAAGCCAACAAGCGGTTTTTGATGGTCGAGCATGATGTCCGCAAGCCCTATGACATCGACGTCTCGCTGATCTTCAACTTCGCGTCGCCGGCCTCGCCGCCGGACTACCAGCGTGATCCAGTCGGCACCCTGCTTACCAATGTGCTCGGCGCGGTCAACGTTCTCGAAGTCGCTCGCAGATGCGGTGCAACCGTAGTGCAATCCTCGACATCGGAAGTCTATGGCGACCCGCTCGTCAATCCGCAGCCGGAAAGCTATTTCGGCAACGTAAATACAATCGGGCCGCGAGCCTGCTACGATGAGGGCAAGCGCAGCGCCGAAACGCTTTTTTTCGATTATCACCGCTTTTATGGCGTCGATATCAAGGTTGGGCGCATCTTCAACACCTATGGGCCGCGCATGCGCCCCGATGACGGGCGGGTGGTCTCCAACTTCATCGTCCAGGCGCTGAAGGGGTCGGACATCACCATTTATGGCGACGGCAGCCAGACGCGCTCCTTCTGCTACGTCGATGATCTGATCGACGGGTTCCTGCGTTTTTCAGCCAAGCCGAAGGATTGCACCGGACCGATCAATCTCGGCAACCCGAGCGAAATTCCGGTGCGGCAACTGGCCGATATCGTCATCCGCATGACGAATTCCCGCTCGCGCATCGTGCATCTGCCTGCCGCGATCGATGATCCGCAGCAGCGCCGTCCCGATATTTCGCGTGCCAAGGAAATGCTCAGATGGCAACCGCGCGTACCGCTCGAAACCGGTCTGGAGAAAACCATCGTCTATTTCGATGCGCTGCTGGCCGGCAAGAAGGTTGCGGAGGCCGTATGAGATGTCCCGTACAATCCTCGTCACGGGCGGGGCCGGATTCATAGGCAGCCACATCTGCAAGGCGCTGGCGCATTCCGGCTTCAAGCCCATTGCTTACGATAATCTCTCGACGGGTCACGCGGATTCAGTTCGCTGGGGTCCCTTCATTGAAGGTGACATTCTGGATCGTAGTCTCTTGAAGGCCACGCTCAAGGAGTTCTCGCCAGCCTTCGTCATCCATTGCGCCGCAAATGCCTATGTTGGCGAATCCGTCGAGGATCCGCGCAAATATTACCGCAACAATGTCGGCGGCAGTCTGGCGCTTCTGGATGCCTGTCTCGACCAGAATATCGGCGGGCTGGTATTTTCCTCCAGCTGCGCCACCTATGGCGTGCCGCCGCAATTACCGATCCGCGAGGAAACGGCGCAGATGCCGGTCAATCCGTACGGTCGTACGAAGCTGATTTTCGAAATGGCGCTCGATGATTACGCTGCCGCCTATGGCATGCGTTTCGTCGCTCTGCGCTACTTCAATGCGGCGGGTGCCGACCCGGATGGCGAACTTTACGAACGCCACGAGCCGGAAACCCATCTGATCCCCCGGGCACTGATGGCCGCCGCCTCGCGGCTGCCGCAACTTGACGTCTTCGGCCAGGACTACGACACCAGCGACGGCACCTGTATCCGCGACTACATCCATGTCAGCGATCTGGCTGATGCCCATGTGGCCGCCGTCAACTATCTTGCCGATGGCGGCGAGACCCTGCGTGTCAATCTTGGCTCCGGCCACGGCACATCGGTCGGGGATATCATCCGCGCGATCCATCGCGTCACGGGACAGGAAGTGCCGGTGCATTTCGGCGCAAGGCGCGCCGGTGATCCGCCCGCCCTGTTCGCTGATATAGAAAGAGCGAGGGTGACCCTCGGCTTTGCGCCGAAGCGCTCCGATATAGACACCATCATCCGCACGGCTGGTCCCGGCTTCGGGCTGGAGGTGCTGTCATGAAAGCTCGCTCTACCCCTTCCGTACCATCATCGCGTCCCGTCGCGGGCCAATTGCCAATGCTGCCCGTCTTCACCGGCTGGAACCGCATGGCCTATCGTCTCGGCATTGGCGGTTGGCTGGTGACGCTTGCCTATTTCTGGATCTGGTGGCTGGACCGGGATCGGGTCATCGACTGGCCGTATTTTACGGTCGTTACGGTAACGCTCGCGTGGATCACGCTTCTGCCGTCCTATTTCATCTTCATATTCCTGAACGCCAGGGTCGTCGACCGGCGCTCTCCTCTGCCGCAGGGCAGGGTGGCGATGGTTGTAACCAAGGCGCCGTCGGAGCCATTTACCGTAGTACAAAAGACGCTGCAGGCCATGCTGGAGCAGAAGGGCCTGGAATTTGACGTGTGGCTTGCGGATGAGGACCCGGATGCGCAAACGTTGAAATGGTGCGGCGCGCACGGTGTTTTCGTTTCGACCCGGAGGGGTGTCGTCGATTATCACCGCAAGACATGGCCTCGCCGCACCCGTTGCAAGGAAGGCAATCTCGCTTATTTCTACGATCATTACGGGTATGAGCGTTATGATTTCGTCGCGCAATTCGACGCCGATCACGTTCCGGAACCGGACTATCTGAGTGAAATCATCCGTCCTTTCGCCGATCCGGCGGTTGGATATGTCTCCGCACCAAGCATCTGCGATGCCAATGCAAAGGAGAGCTGGGCTGCGCGTGGCAGGCTTTATGCCGAGGCAAGCCTGCACGGCGCCCTGCAGCTGGGTTACAACAACAGCTGGGCGCCGCTTTGTATCGGCTCGCATTACGCCGTGCGCACCAAAGCCCTGCGTGAGGTGGGCGGTCTGGGACCCGAGCTTGCCGAGGACCATTCCACCACGCTTTTGATGAATGCGGGCGGCTGGCGCGGCGTCCATGCCGTCAACGCAATCGCGCATGGCGACGGGCCGGTGACTTTTACCGATCTCGTGGTGCAGGAATTCCAGTGGTCACGCAGTCTGATGACCATCCTCTTGCAATATTCGCGGCATTACGTGCCGAAGCTTCCCTTGCGGTTGAAATTCCAGTTCCTGTTTTCACAGCTCTGGTATCCCCTGTTTTCCGGCTTCATGGCACTGATGTTCGTGCTTCCCGCTTTTGCACTGTTGAGCGGCCAGGTACTCGTCAATGCCTCCTATCCAGTGTTTCTGGCGCATTTCCTGCCGATTTCATTCATCATGATCGTGTTCGCCTTTTTCTGGCGGGCCACGGGGGCCTTTCGCCCGCATGATGCGAAACTCTTCGGGTGGGAAGCCATCGTGTTTCTGTTCCTGCGCTGGCCCTGGTCGTTGATGGGTGTGCTTGCGGCGATACGCGATACGATCCGTGGTGATTTCGTCGACTTTCGCATTACACCCAAGGGCACGCAGGCGAAACCGCCGCTGCCGCTGCGCGTAATCGCGCCTTACATGGTTCTGGCGGCACTAAGCCTTCTCGCAATGGTGCTGGCGCCGCATGAAAACGCTGCGGAAGGTTTCTTCGTCTTCGCCGCGATCAATGTGGCGATCTACGCGGGCCTTTCGGTTTTTCTTCTCGTCCGACACACCATGGAAAACGGCTTGCCACGGCTGCCGGCATTGCGCGGTGGGGCGACGGTTGCCTCCTGTTCGTTGCTGCTTGTGGCAGGTAGTGCCGCGGAACTCAGTTCCCATGCGATTGGTGGGCTGGAGGCCCTGTCGCACGGGCAACCCTATGTCAGCTTCACCGAAACGCGGTTCACCGTGGCCGGTGCTGGCGTGGAGGGAGCGAGATCGGTGCGTCTGAAACTGCGCATCGTACTGCCGGGAATGCCCGGAATTCGAAACATGCAGGCGGAGCCCATGGTGCCGCCACCGGTCATGACAACCGGAGAAATCATGCTGGCCGACAATAGGGTCGGACAATAGAAGGAGGAGGCTGTGATGAGAACAACAATAAGCAAATGCGGGTTCTCCGCTTTCGTACTCTGCCTTGCGGTGATCGCGCCAAGTGCCGTCCACGCCGCGGGCGGCACGAAGACGCCGAAACCGCTCCGGACCAGCGAAGTCGTAGATATGTATTACGACAAGACCTGGAAATGGGAGACTGGTGGCGGACGCTTCATCGCCGATGGCCGCAAGTTCATCGCCCTGACTGAAGAGAAAGGCAAGAAAGCCGTCGGTGAAGGCCGCTGGACCGTCGATGCCAAAGGTACGCTGTGCATGCGCGCTACCTGGAAAACCGATGCCGGAAACGGCAAGGCCGACACGTGTTTCGACCACGGTCGCATCGGTCAGGTGCTTTACCAGCGCAAGCAGGGCGGCCCCTGGTACGTCTTCCGGCATAATCCGCCACGGCCCGGAGATGAATTCCTGAAACTTGTCCGCAAGGACGACGTCACCCCGCAAATCGCCGCCTATGGCAAGGCGATGACTGCGACGAGGTAGGAGGAAAGTGTCATGCAAATAACAAGAAGAAGACTGCTTTTTGCAAGCGGGGCTGCTGTTGCTGCTTCAGCCAGCATGTACCCCATATTCAAACTGGATGCCCAGGGGGTCGCGCCCATGGGCTCCACGGGCATGAAGACGCTTGCCGACAAACGTCCGACATTGCACGCGGATGGTATACGCTTCGGCGCCTACGATCCGCACGGCGATTTCACCGGCCAGACCGGGGTGGCGACGGAACATCTGTTCCTGCCCTGGGAGGACGTGGATCTCGACAGCCTCGCGCTCGCAGATGCCTATGCTCTGGAGCGCAAGCGTAATGTGTTGATCACGGTCGAACCCTGGTCATGGGACGTCAACTGGCGGCTCACCTCCGACGAGTTGCGTCGCAAGGTGATGGGAGGCGACTACGACAAGAACATGCAGGCGATCGCCGCACGCATGTCCGCAATGAAGAGCCCGCTGATCCTGCGTTGGGGACAGGAAATGGAAGACACATCCGGCCGCTTCTCGTGGTCGGGCTGGAACCCGCAGGACTATATCACGGCCTACAAACGCATGGTGGACATGACCCGCAAGGCGGTCCCCGGCGTCAAGGTGATGTGGTCGCCGAAAGGTCTCGACGGTCTGCGCGCTTACTATCCTGGTGACAATTACGCGGACCTGGTCGGTCTCTCGGTCTTCGGTCTCGAGGACTATGACAAGATCGAATATGGCGGGCCGCAGAAGTTCACCGATCTACTGCGCAAGGGCTATGGGCTTGTCGAAACCTTCAATAAACCGGTCTGGGTTGCTGAACTGGGTTATGAAGGCGGCGATTCCTACGTCCGTCCATGGATGAACGACGTGACGCTGAAACAGGCGGATTTTCCCAAGCTGGAAGAGGTCGTCTATTTCAACGACAAGGACGTGCACCCATGGCCGCACAATCTCGGCAAGCCCGACTGGCGCGTTGTGCGCCCGGCGCGGCTTAACTGAGGCTGGAGCGGGTAGAGCGGACGCCCGGCCCGCTCGCCCGCCCGGACTCTAATGGCTGGAGGCGAGTACGGCCTCGGCCTCATAGATGGCGCAGACGATGTGGTAGAAAGTGCTGGCCGGTGCCGGTTCGTCCAGCATCGGCTTGTCGGCCGGCCATTTGTCGAACCAAAGCCCTTTGACCGGTGTATCGAGGAAAGGCTGCAGCGCGCCGATGGCCCTCAGGCCCGAGGCAAGATAACGCTGTCTTTCTTCACCAATGGTCACGCTGGCAAGGCGCAAGGCTGCCTTCAGCCATTCCGTCTGCGGCCAGAGCCGTGCCAGCCCGTCATGTACCGAAAAATCATCGTACAAGCTCATGATCGCGACCTTGCGGCGTGGGCAGATGCCATGCGCTTCGCCGATCTCGAACATGCGCTTGGCCTTGGCGATTGCCTCGCCATTGTTGCGCAGGCTGCCCCAGCGCACCAGAAGCCAGGCCCATTCGAACTGGTGACCGGGCTCCATGATGCGGCCCTTCTCGCCTTCAAACGGCATCCAGTCATGGCCGAAGAATTCGCGTAGCCCGCCATTGCTGCCATCGATGAAGCGGGTGAGTGCAAGGCCGGCGATCTCGTCGGCCAGCGCGGTCCATGGACCTTCGGGGTCCTGCACTTCCCAGGCAAGCATCGCCTCGAAAAGATGCATATGCGGATTGGAGCAGAGCGGCGTGCGCGGCGGGTTCGCTTCCTCAAAGCCGGCGACGGGGTGTTTGTAGTTGCGATTGAGGACGGCGAGGATATCGAGCGCCCGGGCACGCATCTCGTCCTTGCGGTCGGGAAGGGCTGCGGCCGTCTGTGCTGCGGCGAAAAGCGCGAAAGCCTGATTGTAGAGATCGAAGGACGGATCGATCAGCTTGCCGGTCTGGTCGGCGAGGTTGCCGTAAAGGCCGTTATCGAGGCGATAGACCTTTTCGAACCAGCTCAACCCATGCAGCAACGCATCCTTCCACGGACCCTGCCAGCCGTTCTGGCCGGCGGCAGCGAAACAATAGGCCTGACGAGGCTGCACGCGGGCGCGGCGGTCATCAGAAAAAACCGGTTTCGCATCCTGGCCGAGGCGCTCGTAAAAACCGCCGTCCGGACGGGCGGAGCCAACCTCCCACCACAGCGGCAGTGCGTCCTCTTCAAGCCATTTCCGTAAGGTTCCGATCTCTTCGGCCAGCGCCTGAACGATACTCGGAAATTGCACAGTCATGCGTCAACTCTCTGTTTTTACAGTTGAATGAAAAAAGTGATCAATAAAAATACGTCATTATAGACGCAAGTAGACCATGGGACATATTGCGCTGCAACCGTAAAAATATCGACCTCACGCCGAGCGAACCCGCACCAGCGCGATTTGGTTCCGTCGTCTCGTCCGGCAAAGAAGGGATCCGAAACGATTCGGAGGCCACAAAGCATCAGAAATTACAATATAAATTTGATATTGCTTATTCGCCTGCCTCCAGTATTTCGTAACAATGGTCTGGTCATTAGTGATTCGGTCTCCTTTTAACCTGTTAGGGCTTGGGGAAATAAAGGGGCACGGGGCAGTGAAATTTTCTGCCTTTACTTCATTGCTATTCTCTATTGCAGTTCTTTCGGGCTGCAATACTCCCTCGGGCGTCAGGTCGTTCGGGGGCGCAAAGATGTTGTCTGCGTCCGAAGCACTGGTTTTCCCACCGCCCGGCGGTCCGGAAATCGTCACCGTAGTCAATCGCACCTACTCCAATGCCGTGGCACAGCAGGTCGTATTGCGCGCCGAAGCCGCTACGCCCGGACAGAACTACATCAAGGCCGAGTTCTTCGGTCCGCAGCAAGCCGGCGACACTGATCGCGATGCTTTGACTTTCTCCGGCTTTAAGGCATCCTCCGTCGCGCGGGAAATCCGCTCGGAGTTTCCGGGTGAGAACATCGTCATGTCGGCGAATTATCTGCAGAACGGTTACGGCGCCTTTTCTTATGCGGCCGGCAAGGGCCGGGGCAGCGATACCTGCCTTTATGGCTGGCAGGACATCCGCTCACCCGAAAGCATGCGGCAGGATTTCCGCAACCTGGGGCGTATCAAGGTGCGACTGCGCCTCTGCCAGTCGGGGGCAAGCGTCGAGCAGCTTCTGACGGTCATGTATAATTACACGATCACCGGCACCTATGCCTCGCAAAGCTGGAACCCCTATGGCACGCCGCAGGCGGTGGATCAGAACCTTGGGCGGCCGGGCCATCCGGTCTATCCCATGAAGACCAATGAGGTGCCGATGCGGCCCGGCAGTGAAGTGACTGCGAGCATACCATTGCAACCCGTGCGCCGTGCTGCCGTACCCGTCACGCCTGTTCAGCCGACGGCGCAGCCGCTACCGCCGGTGGCGGCAGTCAGTATTCCGTCACCCGCATCCGTTGGCGCGCCCGCCCAGCCCGCAAGGCCTGCTGTAGTCGGCAGGCGCGCGGCCAGCGTGCAGGTGGAGAGCCAGCAGCCGACGCAGGTTCCGCAGGTGGCTATTCCGTCGCCCACATGTCTGTCCGGTTCGGCAGCGCCTCCGGGATGCAGGTGATGGCTGGAGCAACAGCAGAAGAGGGCATTGCAAAAGATCCCGGTAAAAATTCCGGGCGGGGAAGAGAGCGGAAAGTTTCGGGATGAACAAGGCCATCACAATCATTGTCTGGTTTCTTGTGTCGCTTTGCGTTCTGGCCATCGTCACGATGCCGGTCAGCCTGCAGACGCACCTGGTCGCCACGGCGATCTCGCTCGTACTTCTCGCTACAATAAAGAGTTTCAACGGGCAGGGAGCCTGGCGGCTCGTGGCGCTTGGTTTCGGCACGGCCATCGTGCTTCGCTATGTCTATTGGCGCACCACGAGCACGCTGCCGCCCGTCAACCAGCTCGAAAACTTCATTCCCGGCTTTCTGCTTTATCTCGCTGAAATGTACAGCGTCGTGATGCTGGGTCTCAGCCTCGTCATCGTGTCGATGCCGCTGCCTTCCCGCAAGACCCGGCCTGGCTCGCCCGATTACCGGCCGACGGTCGATGTTTTCGTGCCGAGTTACAACGAGGACGCGGAGCTTCTCGCCAATACGCTGGCGGCGGCCAAGAACATGGATTACCCGGCCGACAAGTTCACCGTCTGGCTGTTGGACGACGGCGGCTCGGTGCAGAAGCGCAATGCCAGCAATATCGTCGAGGCGCAGGCGGCACAGCGCCGCCATGAGGAGTTGAAGAAGCTTTGCGAGGACCTCGACGTGCGTTATCTGACGCGCGAGCGCAACGTCCACGCCAAGGCCGGAAATCTCAATAACGGCCTCGCCCATTCCACCGGCGAACTGGTGACGGTGTTTGACGCCGACCATGCGCCGGCGCGCGATTTCCTTCTGGAAACGGTGGGCTATTTCGAGGAAGATCCCCGGCTCTTCTTGGTGCAGACGCCGCACTTCTTCGTCAATCCCGATCCGATCGAGCGCAATCTGCGCACCTTCGAGACGATGCCGAGCGAAAACGAGATGTTTTACGGCATCATCCAGCGCGGTCTCGACAAGTGGAACGGCGCGTTTTTCTGTGGTTCCGCCGCCGTGCTGCGGCGCGAGGCACTGCTGGATACGGAAGGGTTCAGCGGCGTCAGCATCACCGAGGACTGCGAAACGGCGCTCGCGCTGCATTCGCGCGGCTGGAACAGCGTCTATGTCGACAAGCCCCTGATCGCCGGGCTGCAACCGGCCACCTTCGCAAGCTTCATCGGCCAGCGCAGCCGCTGGGCGCAGGGCATGATGCAGATCCTGATCTTTCGCCAGCCTCTGTTCCGCCGTGGTCTCTCCTTCACGCAGCGTCTTTGCTACATGTCGTCGACGCTGTTCTGGCTTTTCCCGTTCCCGCGCACGATCTTCCTGTTTGCGCCGTTGTTCTACCTGTTCTTCGATCTTCAGATTTTCGTGGCTTCCGGCGGCGAGTTTTTGGCTTATACGGCCGCGTATATGCTCGTGAACCTGATGATGCAGAACTATCTCTATGGCAGCTTCCGCTGGCCGTGGATTTCTGAACTCTACGAATATGTGCAGACGGTCCACCTTCTGCCAGCCGTCGTGTCGGTGATCTTCAATCCCGGCAAGCCGACCTTCAAGGTGACGGCGAAGGACGAATCCATCGCCGAGGCGCGGCTTTCGGAAATCAGCCGCCCGTTCTTTGTCATTTTCGCACTTTTGCTGGTTGCGATGGCCTTTGCCATCTGGCGCATCTACGCCGAGCCATACAAGGCGGACGTCACACTCGTCGTCGGCGGCTGGAACCTGCTCAACCTTATCTTCGCGGGCTGTGCGCTTGGCGTCGTCTCCGAGCGCGGCGAAAAATCGGCGTCGCGGCGCATCACCGTCAAGCGGCGCTGCGAGGTCAAGCTTGAGGGTAGTGACGCATGGGTGCCGGCCTCCATTGACAACGTGTCGGTGCATGGCCTGCTGATCAATCTTTTCGACAGCACCACCGCTATCGAAAAGAACACGACAGCGATCATTAGGGTGAAGCCTCATAGCGAGGGCGTGCCGGAAACCATGACCATCAATGTGGTCCGCACGGTCCGGAACGACGGTTTCATTTCCATAGGCTGCACATTCTCGCCGCAGCGCGCCATCGATCATCGCCTGATCGCCGACCTGATCTTCGCCAATTCCGAGCAATGGAGCGAGTTCCAGCGCGTGCGCCGCAAGAACCCCGGCCTCATCAGAGGCACGGCGATCTTTCTGGCGATATCGCTCTTCCAGACGCAGCGCGGCCTGTTCTATCTGGCCAAGGCGCTCCGGCCCGCCTCCAAAACCGTCAAACCTGCCGGAGTTGTAAAATGAACGGCGGTAAAACGATCAGGAGTTCACTGACAGCGCTGATGTTGGGTGTCGTCGCAACCGGTGCGATGGCGCAGTCCTCACCCTTCGACATGTCGCCGGAGAAGCCCGCACAGACAGCCCCGGCACCCGTGCCGTCGCCGACACTTCCCCCAGCTGTACCGCGCCAGCCGCAGCCAGCCCAGCAATCGACCCAGCCTGCAGTGGGCCAGCCTCATGTGGTAATGCAGCCCGCACCTGCGCCGCAACCGCCGCTGCGGCCGCTGACGCCACCCGTATCCATGCCGCCGCAGGGTCAGGCGAGACCCGCACCCGTTCAGGCATCGTCACCCGCGGCGGATAGCCGTCGCCGGTATATCTTGCCGTACGAAAAGCTCAGCCTTTCCGGCGAAATGGATCGGCGGCAGTGGAGCATTTATCTGACGCCCGAGCAGGTGAATGCCGCCGTTTCGCTGAATATTGGTTATCAGAACGCCATCGTGGTCGCGCCGGAAGACTCGAATTTCCAGGTCAGCCTCAACAATGTTCCGCTGGAGACGGCGCGCATTGAGGCGCCCGACGGTGAGGGCAATGTTTCCTTGAAAATTCCACCCGGTGTCCTGCAGGTGGGCGCGAATGTCGTGACGCTTGGCGTGCAGCAGCGCCACAGAACCGATTGCACAATCCAGTCCACTTATGATCTGTGGACCGATGTTAATCCGGCAAATACCTATATCGGCTTTAACGCCGATGTCGCGGGCAACTTCACCAATATCGACGATATCCAGGCAACCGGTCCGGACGCCAAGGCGGCAACGTCGATCGAGATCGTTGCACCTGCCCTCGGCAATCCGGCATTTGCAGATTCGCTGCTGCGCCTTTCTCAGGCTCTGGCACTCCGAACCCAGATGCCGAACCAGACGATCCGTTTCGTGGCAGCACCCTCCGCCGAACGCAAGGCGGGAACGCTGGTGGTTCTTGTCGGCACCGCACGCGAGATTGCCGGCTTCACCGGCGCGGTGCCGCCCGAGGCGTCGGCGGGTGCTTTTGCCGGCTTCGATACCACTGCACCGGGTGGCCTCTCGCCGCTCTTCGTCAGCGGTCCCACCCCGCAGGCGGTACAGGCGGCGATTGAGACGCTGTTTTCCTCGATCGCGCGCACGCCCGGTGCCCAGAGAACGACCTTTTCCACCCGCAGCTGGCATGCGCCGGATGTACCGCTCGTCATGTCGGACCGTCGCATCGCGCTTTCCGAGCTTGGGCTTGAGAGCAGCGAATTTGGTGGACGGCGTTTCCGCAACGAATTCTACGTCGGCATGCCCGCCGATTTTTATGCGTCGGCCTATGGCGAGGCGGCCATGCTGCTCGATGCCGCCTATTCCTCGCAGGTGCTGCCCGGTAGCCATATAGACATCTACGTCAATGACGAGATCGCCTCGACCGTGCCGATCTCCAACAATGGTGGCGGCATTTTCCGGCATCTGCCCATCAATGTGACGATGCGCCACTTCAAGCCTGGCCCGAACAAGATCACCATCGAGGCCGTGTTGATGACGGCGCAGGATCAGGTCTGCGCGCCGGGAGCGCCGGCCAGCACGACCCCGCGTTTTGCCCTGTTCGACACATCGGAAATCCATATTCCCGATTACGCGCAGATCGGTCGCAAACCGGATCTCGCCGCGATGTCCGGTGCCGGGCAGCCCTACAGGTTTGCCGCAAATCCCGTCGCGCTGTCGCTTGATCGTTTCGATAACGACACCATGTCGGCGGCGGCGACATTGGTCAGCCGGCTGGCAAGCGCTGCGGGATATCCGATCAATGTCGAGACCGTGGCCTCTCCGCTGGTGATCGGCGACCGTGACGCCCTGTTCGTCGGGACGATTTCGCAGTTCCCGCAATCGCTGATCAGCCAGTTCAATCTTGTCCCTTCCAGCCAGATATCCTGGAAAATGGGAACGGGCGTTCAGCCGCCTGCGCAGAACAGCGAAACCCTCTTTAATGACTGGCGAGAGCGGGTGGACGGCGGCATCTGGCAAGGCCAGGTTTCCTCCTTTGAGGAGTGGATGAAGCGGAATTTCGATCTGAGTTCCGATACGCTGCGTTTCCTGCCGGCGGCCGAGCAGCCCTATGCGCCGCCCGGCAATGTCTCCTTCATGCTGGTGCAGGGTCTAAGCCCTTCCGGCGAAGGGGTCTGGACGCTGGCTACCGCCCCGACGTCGGCGGAGCTTCGTGACGGCATGTCTTCGATGGTGCGTGAAAACCATTGGCGCGACGTCACCGGGCGGGTCGCAGCTTACGATGCCGGTGCAGAAAAGATCGAAACGGTCGAGGTGGGGCAGCCGTATTTCTATGTCACGCGGGCGTTTTCCCTCTCGAACTGGAGGTTGATCGCTGCTAATTGGCTGTCTTCCAATGTTCTTTCCTATTCGCTGGCATTCATCGGGTTCGTGTCGCTCCTGGGCTTTGCCACCTTCGCGATGCTGCGTATGATGGGGCGACACCGATGAGGCGTGGGATTTTTAGACTTGCCGGCATTTTCTGCGTGTCGCTGATGGCGTTGATCTCAGGCATCTCGATTGCCCGCGCCGCATCTGTCTCGCCTGAGGCCTGGTCGGCCTATAAAAGTGCGTTTCTCGATCCCGGCGGGCGCATCATCGATACCGGTAACGGCAATATCAGCCACAGCGAAGGCCAGGGTTACGGCATGTGGCTTGCCGTTCTTTCAGAGAACATTGCCGACTTCGAGCTGATATGGAGTTTTACCCGCACGGAACTCCTGGTGCGCGACGACGGTCTCTCCGCGTGGAAATGGGACCCGCGCACCAGACCGCATGTGACTGACATCAACAATGCCACGGATGGCGATATTCTGATTGCCTACGCGCTGGCGCTGGCTGCCGCGCAGTGGAACCGGCAGGACTATGCAGAGGCATCGGCGGCCATCGCATCGGCGGTCCTCAAGAAGACTGTCGTTCAGCGCGGCGGGCGAACGCTGCTTTTGCCCGCCGCCAGCGGCTTTGGCGAGGTTGACCGGGGCGACGGCCCGGTGGTCAATCCTTCCTATCTGATTTTCGAAGCATTTCCGGTCCTCAATCTCGTCGCACCATCGCCACTCTGGAAGGCGCTTGCCGACGACGGCGTGGCGCAGATCGCCACATTTGCTTTCAGCGACAGGAAACTGCCCGCCGACTGGGTGTCGATGAAGACGAAACCGCAACCGGCATCGGCGTTTCCGCCCGAGTTCGGTTACAATGCGGTGCGGATTCCGCTTTATCTTGCAAGGGCGAAAATGGGCTCGCCGGAGCTGCTTGACCGCCTGAAAAACGGCATGACGCTGGAAAGCGGTGCTGCGGGAACCTTCGATCTCAAGAGCGGCGCGGTCAAGGACGTTCTGTCGGATCCCGGTTATCGCATCATTCCGGCGCTCGCAGCCTGCGCCGGCGGCGGCCCGGCTGTGCCTGCCGAACTGAAAGGCTTTCAGCCAACGCTTTATTATCCTTCTACATTGCATCTTCTGGCATTGTCGTTTCTGGCAAGGAATAACGGGGAGTGCCGATGAACAAACCGCTGTCTACCTCGGCTCTCATCCTGCTTCTGATTGCTCTCGCCGCCTTCCACTGGCGCGACACCATTCTCGGACGTGTATCGGACATTCATACTTCGGCGGTTGGCGGCAACCGTGCGGCGCAGCGCGTTTCTCCAGCGGCAGCCAATCCGGCCCAGATCAACGCGTTCCTTAAAAATCGCGAGATGGCGCAGCTAACCCAACCCGTGACGCCAGCGGTAACGGTGCCGGCGACTGATCCGCAACCGCCGGTTACGCAGACACAGACGGGTGGACAGATATCGCAGCCCCAAATGGCGCAGGCGCCCGCACCCCGCCAGACCCAGCCGGCGTCATCAGACATGCCCGAGGTCGATCTCAGCGCGCTGCGCTATTTCGCGGCCAAGGGCGATACCCAGCGGCTTCAGGCTGAAATCGCGAGGCTGCGCACGCTCTATCCGAACTGGACACCGCCTGCCGATCCGCTCGCCATTCCCGTTAACGGCGATCCCCGGCTCGATGCCATGTGGCAGCTTTATAGCGACGGCCGTTACGCCGAGGTCAGAAAGGCGATCGCCGACCGCCAGCAGGCGGAGCCCGGCTGGCAGCCTCCCGACAATCTGACCGGCATGCTTTCCCTCGCCGAGGCTCGCCAGCGGCTCGTCAACGCTTCCGATCTCAAGCAATATTCGACAGTGGTGGACGCGGCCGCCAGCAATCCCGGCCTGCTGACCTGTAGCGAGGTGGATGTCCTGTGGCGGGTTGCCGATGCGTTTGCCAATACCGACCGCATGGGACGGGCGCGCGACGCCTATCTCTACATTCTTAACAATTGCACGACGCCAAGCGACAGGCTCGCCACGGTGCAGAAGGCATCCGCGCTTTTGCCTGCGGAGATGATCGGCGATTTGCTTGCCAAGGAAAAGCCGAACGCAGACGGTCAGCTGGAATTCGAACCGGTCAAGAACGATCTCGCCCGCCAGTTCGTGGCCAAGGCAGGCGAGAAGGAGGGAATTTCCGTTCCTTCCGCCTATCTGATGCGGCTTGAAAGGCTTGCCGAGACCGACAAGCTTGCAAGCGATGCCTTGTTGCTCGGCTGGTATAATATCCGCCAGAAGAACATGGCGGAGGCGGAAAAGTGGTTTCGCAAAGCGCGGGAAGAGGAAGACAGCGCGTCTGCTTCGCAGGGGTTGGCGCTGGCGCTGATCGACCGCAACGAGCCACGTGAAGCCGAGGACGTCATGTATAAGTGGCGCACCGCTTCGGACGACGGGCTTGCGACCTATCTTGCCGCGACAGCCAATCTTCTGGCGCTTGAGCCGCCTGTGGTCCTGCCGCCGGATGTGCTGCAGCGCATCGCCGCTGAAACAATAACTCGCAAGGATGCGGCGACCGCGCAGCAGTTCGGCTGGTATTCGCTTGCTTTCCGGCAGACGCCGCTCGCCTTGCAATGGTTCAGCACAGCACTTGGCTGGAAGGCCGATGACGAACCATCGGCCTATGGCATGGCAGTCAGCTATCACGATCTGCGCAATCTTGCCGGTCTGCGCAGCATACAGCAGCAATGGGCAAGCCGCTCGCAACGCATCGCTGATGTGGGAACGGCACGTATGGTGGACCAGTCCGCGCAGCAGATAGCGCCCGTCACCGCACCGCCTGTCGCCACAGCTTCCCAGACAACGGCACCCGCGCCCTATGCGCCGCAGCCTGAGACAGTGGCGGCTTATAGCCAGCCGTCTGTCCAGCAGCCGGCTCCGGAACCTTCGCGCAAGCAGGCGCGTCTGCCAGCGCAGACGCAGAGGACCGTAAGTGCCTCGTCACGTCCACGCTCCTGCGCGGTCTATCCCGATCCCCAGCGCCTGCCCGCACAGCAGGCGCTTGATCTCGGCTGGTGCCTGATGGAGACCAACCGGCCGGCGGAAGCCCTGAAGGCTTTCGAATCCGCCATTGCTGGCGGCCAGTCGACTGTTAAAAGCGATGCGGCCTATGGCCAGAGCCTTGCCTATCTGCGCATGGGGCTGACGGACCATGCCGCTGTCTCGGCGACGAAATCGCGCATGGACCGCCCGCGCGCGACTGAGTTGCAGGTTTCAATCCTGGCCGACAGGGCGGTTTCCGCCTTCCAGTCGAAACGTTATGCGGAAACGCTTCTCCTGCTTGATCAGCGGGCGCGGCTTGCCGATGAGCGTACCGATCTCATGGTATTACGCGGTTATTCCTATCTTGCCATGAACCGCTACGCCGATGCTGCGCAGATTTTCGAGAGTCTGACGTCCATTGGCGATAAGGAGGGCATCAGGGGACTGGCAGCGGTCCGTGCCGCCCGGCCGAGCAGAGGGCCCCAGGGCGGCTGATGGCGTTGGGCGGCAATGGGCTACCGTTGCTTACCCCGCGTCGGTGAGGTTGCGGATGATGCGCATGAAGATGCGTGCGCCGATATCGATCAGCCCATCCGGAAAGTCGTAGTCGGGATTGTGCAGGTTGGGATAGTCCTTGCCTGCACCCAAAAAGAACATGGCCGATGACGAGACGGCGCGGAACCTTCCGAAATCCTCGGAGGCCCGCATCGGCAAACCTTCCGACCCGTGGGAAATTTTCTCCGCAGTCAGCGCCCGCAGGATATGGTCGACGGCTTCCGGCGCATTTTCGCAATGCAGGAAAATATCATCATAGGCGATATCGAGTGTCAGTTTCTGTTCTTCGGCCACCTTTTTTGCCAGCGCTTCCGCATCCGCGCAGAGTTTTTCCATTCGGTCGTCTGTCAGCGTCCGGAGCGTCGCCCAGATTTCCGCATCTGCCGGAGAGATGCCGAAGGCCGCTTCACCCATCACGGCATGGGTGATTGTCACCATCGAAAAATCGGGTTGCGGTGGAAAGCCGGAACCGAGATCGGTCAAAGCCGGCATCAACTCAGATATCGCCCGCATCGGCGAGACGCCATGCTCCGGTGAGGAGGCGTGCGCGGTCTTGCCGGAGAAGCGGATTTTGATGCCGCGTGATGCGCAGTTGACCGGCCCTTCCACCACGCTGACATGGCCGAATGGCAGGCCTGGAAGATTGTGAAGAGAAAAGGAATAATCCGGCTTCATCTCGCCAAAGCGCGGATCGGCGATGACGGCGGCCGCGCCCGCACCTGTCTCTTCTGCCGGTTGGTAGAGCAGTACGACGCTGCCGGTTTCCGGGCGCTTTCTGGAAAGTCCGAGTGCAAGCGCCGTTAGAATGGTGGAATGACCGTCATGGCCGCAAAGATGGCCCTTACCATCGGTGCCGGAGCGGTGTTCGGCGTCGGTTTTTTCCTGAATGGGCAGAGCGTCGAGTTCCGAGCGGATGAGGACTACCGGACCGCTTTTGCCGCTGTCATAGACCGCTGCCACGCCATGACCACCCAGATCGGTGAACATCCGATCCGGTTTTGCCTGCTCGAGGAAATCGCGAATACGCCGCGCTGTTTCCTTCTCCTCGCCGGAAATTTCCGGATGGCGGTGCAGCTCATGGCGCAGCTCGATGAGGTCAAGCATATCCTTGTTGGTCAGAAACATAAAAAACCCTTGCAAGTCGTCCGGCCGATTTTTTCTGCCGCAACTTACAGGTCATTACGTTCAATGCAAAACCTTTGGCGGACGCCAGCGCTTGCCCGTCGATTTTGGCCTGGCGCTTAGCGTGATGACATCGGCAGGCAGCGGAATCCTGGCCTTTCCCAGTTCCAGCCGGGCAAGGGCTGCGCGCGCCTTTTCGGCATATTCCAGATGCGTAGCGTCGTCAGAATGGTAATGCTGCAATCTGTCGAGGATTTCGGCGCCTTCCATCGTTCTTTCGGCCGCAATCAGCGCCACGGCGCACTTGTAGAGCGCCTCGCGGTGGAAGGGGGCGCGATTGGTCACCTGACGGAATGCTTCGGACGCCTCGTGATATTGCCGTTGCGCCAACCGCGCTTCGCCTATGCGCATCCACAGCAGAACCGGGTCCTGACCGCTGCCGAGGAGACCGAGGAAAGCGATTTCCGCTTCGCGGAATTCACCGCGGTCGAAGGTCAGATTGGCCAGCCCGAATTGTGCGCCAAGGTGATCGGGCGCGGCTGCCAGCACCTGGGAAAAGGCGATGTTGGCGGCCGCCTTCTTGCCCGTCTTGTAAAGTTTGAGACCCTCTTCGTAGACGAAGCGTATGCTGCGCGGGTGGAGCTTGCCACCGAGATTGTCGCCCGAGCGGGTGCGGAACAGCGTGCAACTGAGCTTGTGCTCCTCGGGGCCGAAGAAATATTTGTACGGCTCGTTGCCTCGCAGGAAATCATAAGTCTTGAAACCCTGTTCGATCGCCCTGCGGATGCAGTGTCCGTGCAGCACGAGGCCGGGTGAGGGGGTCTTCCAGTTCTCGTCACGACCGGTAATGTAGAACAATACCGACTTTTTCTGCCGGTCGATGATGTTGGCAAGCGCGCCGAGCGGCTGGTCGCCGAACCACAGGACCGGCACTTCCAGATCGCCGCGTATATAGACATCCATCAGCATTTGCCGTGTTGCGCCGATCAACAGTTCGGTGCGCTCCTTGCCCTTGTGGGGCGCCCAGCGGATGCGCCAGAAATCGAACAGGATGCCCATGTCCCGCTTGATTGTTTCTCTCGTTGCGAAGGTGATGCGGTATTCGTCACCGCCTTCCACCTTCCTCATGAAGCGGCGGAGCTTTTGCCGGGACTGGCTGCTCATATGGCTATCGAGATAGGAGTCGAACGTGTCCGGCAGGGCCACGACCGGGCAGATGCAATTGTTGATGTTATAGGGGTTGGTCGGCATGTTGTCGCGGAACATGACGAGCGGTCCCTGAAGCGCGCGGATCATCGCGTCGCGCCGCTCCGGTGGGCCGGAAAGATAGTCGAGCTTGAGTTCGGTCCAGTTCTGCTGCCGCATATAGGAACAGAAACCGGCAACCGCGTTATTTTCATATTCCGGCAGGGTAATGAAGCCGGTGTAATCCGCCGCGGCATTGCCAGCCATGACGATGCTGTCGTGGAAGCGGCCGGTTTTCTTGTCCGGTTCGGTGACGATGCGTAGCGGAAAAAATGCCACATAGGGCGAGCCTTCGGGACGTTCCCTGAGCGCCAGGATGAACCAGCGCTTGCGGCGCGGCATATAATCCCGCAGCCAGCCCCAGGACAGGAAGTGTCGGGAATGGGGATCGGCCATGAACACCGTTTCCCAGTTTTGCCGGATCGCCTCGAAGCCGGCGTCGGTGTCGATGATGTCGATACGCATTCGTCCCCCTCCCAATACGGATCACAGATTCGGGAGGTTGCATTTTATGAGCAAATGGCCGGCTTCAAATATTCCCTTCGGGTGAAAGGCCTATATCAAATGGGATTAGCCCGTGACGCGGCTCCCATTCGTGCACCGCGACAAAATAGCCCTTGTCAGCGGGTCGCAGCACTCTAACATGCGGGCTGAATGCGCGACCGGCTCAACGGTTCGCATGGCAAAGGAGTTCTTTCATGGCTGTTCCTTTTATGCTTTTGACTGGTGCGAGCCGCGGAATAGGGCATGCCACCGTCAAGCTGTTTCAGGAAAAAGGCTGGAGAATCCTGACCGTATCGCGACAACCCTTTTCGGAGGAATGCCGCTGGCCATCTGCGCGCGAAAGCCATATCCAGGCCGATCTGGAGGACCTGTCCCGCATCGACGATCTGGCCGACGAGGTGCGCTCGCGCCTGCCGGAAGGAAAGCTGGCCGCACTCGTCAACAATGCCGGAATCTCGCCGAAGGGCGAAGGCGGTAGCCGCCTTGGCGTTGCCGACACAACGGCGGAGATCTGGACGCGGGTGCTAAACGTCAATCTCGTCTCGACGGCGCTTCTTGCCCGTGCGCTTTTGCCGGAACTGGAGGCGGCAAAAGGCTGCATCGTCAACGTTACCTCCATTGTGGGCTCGCGGGTGCACCCTTTCGCGGGCGTCGCCTATGCCGCATCGAAGGCGGGACTTGCGGCGCTGACACGGGAGCTGGCGCATGAATTCGGGCCGCGCGGCGTGCGCGCCAATGCCATAGCGCCCGGCGAAATCAACACCGCCATCCTTTCACCCGGAACCGCTGAACTCGTGGAAGCGCAGGTCCCGCTCGGGCGGCTAGGCACAACGGCGGAGGTGGCGCAGACCATCTACTTCCTCTGCTCGGAGCAGTCGAGCTACATCAACGGCGCAGAAATTCTCATCAATGGCGGCCAGCACGTCTGACGCTTCAGTCCATCCAACCGAAACGGAGCCTTTATCCCATGACCATTCTGCCGAATTCCGTCGAGGCACGCGATATCGCCTACCAGATGCATCCGAACGTCAATCTGCGTAAATTCGAAAAGACCGGTGGTCTGGTCATCGAAAGTGGTGAAGGCATCTATGTGACCGACAGCAGCGGCAAGCGTTATATCGAGGCGATGGCAGGGCTTTGGTCTGTGGCGCTTGGCTTCGGTGAACAGCGACTGGTGGACGCTGCGACAAAGCAGATGCAGAAGCTGCCCTATTACCACACCTTCTCCTACAAGACGCACGGCCCGTCGGTCGATCTTGCCGAGTTGCTGATCGAGCTTGCGCCAGTGCCGATGTCGAAGGTTCATTTCACGTCTTCGGGATCGGAGGCGAACGATCTCGTTGCCAAGATGGTGTGGTATCGCTCCAATGCGCTGGGCAAAAAGGACAAGAAGAAGATCATTGGCCGCATCAAGGGTTATCATGGCGTGACGATTGCCTCTGCCTCGATCACCGGCCTGCCGCGCAACCATGAAAGCTTCGACCTGCCGCTGGACCGCATGCTGCATACGGCCTGCCCCTCCTATGTGCACTTCGGCAAGCAAGGTGAAAGCGAGGCGGATTTTACCGCGCGTATTCTGAAGGAACTCGAAGATCTGATCCTCAGCGAAGGCCCGGAAACCGTTGCCGCCTTCTGGGGCGAGCCGGTGATGGGTGCCGGCGGGGTTCTTCTGCCGCCTGAAGGTTATTGGGAAGGTGTGCAGGCGATCCTGAAGAAATACGACATTCTGCTTGTCGTGGACGAGGTCATCTGCGGGTTCGGCCGCACCGGCAAGATGTTCGCCTGCGAGACCTACGGCATCAAGCCGGATGTGCTTGTTGTTTCCAAGCAGATATCCTCATCCTACATGCCGCTGTCGGCGATCATCATGAATGACGGTTTCTACCAGCCGATCGCCGACGAATCCGACCGGATCGGCTCCTTCGGCCATGGTTATACCGCCTCCGGCCACCCGGTCGCGACGGCCGTCGGTCTCGAAAACCTGAAGATTATTCAGGAGCGCGATCTGGTCGGTAATGTCGCGAGGCTGGAAGGCAAGTTCCTCGATCATCTGAAAGCGCTTTCCGACCATCCGCTGGTGCATTCCTCGCGCGGCGTCGGTCTTCTTGGCGCGCTGGAGATAAAGCCGTGGGAAGGTACGAAGCCGGGCGATGCGACGCTCGTCATTGCCGCCGGCATTGAGGATGAGGGCGTGATCACTCGCCCGATCGGCGAATCGATCTGCTTCTGCCCACCGCTGATCATCACGGCCGAGCAGCTTGATGAGCTGTTCGCCGGCGTTAAGCGGGGACTGGACAAGGTTGCGGCCGCACGCGCCTGATGACTTTGCGAATGTCCCGGCCGGTTCGTCCGGCCGGGCGCCGCTGTTAGCTTGCCTTATCCCCGGTATGCCACAAGCACCGCGCCGCAGGCGATTAGCACCACACCCAGCCAGTTGGGCAGCGACAGCCGTTCCCCCAGAAACAGAACCGCGAAGACGGCGACGAACACGACACTGAGCTTGTCGATGGGGGCGACGCGGGCGGCATCGCCGATTTTCAGCGCCCGGAAGTAACATATCCAAGATGCGCCGGTCGCCAGCCCCGAAAGCACGAGAAAGGTCCAGGTACGCGCCGAAATGGTGGAGGGCTGTTGCCAGTTGCCGGTAACATAAACCATCAGGCCAGCGGCAGCGAGAATGACGATGGTGCGTATGAAGGTGGCGAAATCGGAATTGACGTTTTCGATGCCGATTTTCGCAAAAATCGCAGTCAATGCCGCAAAGGCCGCCGATAGCAGTGCCCAGAATTGCCAGGCCAGAAACAGGTTCTTCATAAGGGCCTACTCCGTTTTTCGCATTCGTTCTCGCTCGATCTGGCCTATAACATCCGCACGGCGATAAAAACCGTTTTCGACGGTTGGGAGGGCTTCAAACGATGAAAGGCCGGAGCATCGATCTGATGCGCCGGCCTTCATTCGAGAGCCTGCCCGGACGAACCGGGACAGGCTGGACCTTGGGAGGTCGTGTTATTCGGCGGGCTGAACCGCACCCGGAAGCGAATCCACATCGGCGATGCCAGTGAATTCTTCCTTGCCGCTGAGAACGCGGGCGAGCTGTTCCTGATCCAGTTCACCTTCCCAGCGGGCAACAACGATGGTCGCGACCGCATTGCCGACGAAGTTGGTGAGTGCGCGGCATTCCGACATGAAGCGGTCGATGCCGAGGATGAGCGCCATGCCGGCAACCGGAACCGACGGCACGACGGAGAGCGTTGCGGCCAACGTGATGAAGCCAGCGCCTGTGATGCCGGCAGCACCCTTGGAGGAGAGCATGGCCACGAGCAGCAGCAGGATCTGTTCGCCGAAGGAGAGGTGGATGCCGGTCGCCTGTGCGATGAACAGGGCAGCCAGCGTCATGTAGATGTTGGTGCCGTCGAGGTTGAAGGAATAACCGGTGGGGATGACGAGACCGACGACGGAGCGCTTGCAGCCCGCCTTTTCCATCTTGCTCATCAGGCCCGGCAGGGCGGCTTCCGAAGACGAGGTACCGAGAACCAGAAGCAGTTCTTCCTTGATGTAGCGGATAAGCGCGACGATCGAGAAGCCGTTATAGCGGCAGACAGCGCCGAGGACCACGAACACGAACAGTGCTGATGTGACGTAGAAGGTGCCGATCAGCATCGCGAGGTTGGTGACGGACGAGATGCCGTATTTGCCGATGGTGAATGCCATGGCGCCGAAGGCACCGATGGGGGCGGCCTTCATCAGGATCGCGACCAGCTTGAAGATCGGATACATCATGGCATGCATGAAATCGGTGACGGGCTTGCCCTTTTCGCCGACGATACCGAGCGCGATGCCGAACAGCACGGAGAAGAACAGCACCTGCAGGATATCACCGCTGGCGAATGCGCCGACGATGGTGGTCGGGATGATGTTCATCAGGAAGCCGGTGATGGTCTGCTCATGGGCCTTGTCGGCGTAGGTCGCGACGGCCTTGGCATCCAGCGTGGCCGGATCGATGTTCATGCCGGCACCCGGCTGCACAGTGTTGGCGACGATGAGGCCGACAATGAGCGCGAGGGTGGAGAACACGAGGAAGTAGATCATGGCCTTGCCGGCCACGCGTCCAACCTTCTTCATATCGTTCATGCCGGCGATGCCGGTTGCGACAGTGAGGAAGATGACGGGAGCGATGATCATCTTGACGAGACGGATAAAGCCGTCGCCGAGCGGCTTCAGCTGTTCGCCAAAGGCCGGATAGAAATGGCCAAGCGCGATACCGGCGATAATGGCGACCAGAACCTGGAAATACAGGTGCTTGTAGAATGGCTGCTTGGCGTGGCCTGCCGCCACGGTTGTTGTATCGATCATGTTTTTTCCTCCTCGGCCTCACCCTGCCTTAATTGGCCTCCCGGGATCGCCGTGTCGTTGACGGCTTCGCGCCGATTGAGGAGTCATGTGCAATACGCATGCCAGACTTGCTTATTTGGTGTAACTGGCTGATTTAAAAAGTACTTTTTATTGACGCCGTATCAGCTCGCCGATGTATGTGCGGATATCCGGACAAAACCTCTTGCGGTCTGTGTGTAAATCCGCACAATTGTCGCATGACCCAAGAAGATCAGGCCTCTCATTCCCAGGCACGACGGCGCGCTCAATGGCTGGCGTTGGCGGGCTTGTGGCTGCTCGTCAGCCTGGGAGTTCTGTTGGTTGCCGATGACTTTGCGCGAAACCAGGCAATACGCACCGCCGCGTCCGAGGCCTCCACCGATGCCGAACTCAAGATCGCGCTTCTGAATGTTGCGCTGGAGCGGCCGCGCGCCATTCCGCTGGTTCTGTCCGGCGATCCCGACCTTGCGATTGCGCTGGATGGCGGTGGCGCGCCTGCCATTGACCGGCTGAACCGCAAGCTGGAGGGGCTGATCGAAGGTACGCAGTCCTCTGTCATCTACGTGACCGGACCGACCGGCTTGACAATTGCCTCGAGTAACTGGCGACAGGCCGACAGCTTCGTCGGCTCCAATTATGCCTTCCGCGAGTATTTTCAGGCGGCGATGAATACCGGCATGTCCGAACATTATGCGCTTGGCAATGTCAGCCGCCGGCCGGGCCTTTATATCTCGCGCCGCATCGATGCCGCAGACGGTCGGCCGCTCGGCGTCGTCATCGCCAAGGTGGAGTTCAACCGTCTGGAGGCGGATTGGAACATCGGCGGCAAACCGGTCTATGTGGTTGACAGGAACGGCGTCGTGCTGATGACGAGCGTGCCGGATTGGCGCTTCAAGACCGTAGCGCCGATTGACGAGGCGCGACGCAAAGCCATTTCCGAAAGCCTGCAATTCGGTAACGAGGCGCTTACGACGCTGCCGTTCCGGATGGAGCGACTCTCGAGCGAGGGCGTTCCGCTCGTCCGTGTCGATGACCCGGCAAGTGAGCGCGGCGATTATCTGCGGTTGGAAACGCCGGTGCCGACGACCTCATGGACCCTGCATTATCTGCAACCGGTGGCACCGGCGCTGAACGCCGCCATTCGCGAGGGCAGGGTGGTGGCGCTGGCAACGCTGATGCCGCTGATGGCGCTTTCGGCTCTGTGGCTGTGGCGCAGGCACAAGGCGCTGAGGGAAAAGGAAGAGGAGCAGCGCGCCCGCACCGAGCTGGAAATGAAGGTGCAGGAGCGCACCCGTGATCTGACGAGGACCCGCGACCATCTTCAGGCGGAAATTGCCCTGCACGAAAAGACGACAGGTGAATTGCGCAACGTGCAGCACGAGCTGGTGCAGGCCAACCGTCTCTCCATTCTAGGGCAGGTGGCGGCGGGCGTTGCCCACGAAATCAACCAGCCGGTAGCGACGATCCGCGCCTTTGCCGACAATGCCCGCACCTTGCTGAAACGCGACCGCATGGCGGAGGCCAACGAAAATCTCGAAAACATCGCGGCATTGACCGATCGCATCGGCACGATTACCGGCGACCTGAAGATATTGGCGCGCAAGGGCCGCACCGCTGCCGAACCGGTCAGTCTCAAACTGGTCATCGAAGGCGCGGTGATGCTGTTGCGCAGTCGTTTTTCAGGACAAATGGATGCACTTGATATCGTGTTGCCGGATCAGGACCTGAAGGTGCTTGGCAGCCGCATCCGGCTCGAGCAAATTCTCATCAACCTTCTGCAAAACGCACTGGAAGCCACTGAAGCGATTGATGCGGCGCGTGTCGAGGTGCGGGTGCGCGAGGAAGAGGACATGGTCTTGCTTTCGGTCAGCGACAATGGGACCGGCATTCCCGAAGCGATCCGCGCCCAACTTTTTTCGCCCTTTAATACATCCAAGGAAAGCGGCCTAGGCCTTGGTCTCGTCATCTCCAACGATATCGCCTCCGACTATGGCGGGCGGATTGAGGTAACGAGCAGCGAGGCAGGCACGTCTTTTTCCGTATATCTGAAGCGAGCATGACATGATGGCAGGTGGAACCATATTTCTGGTGGATGACGACTCCCAGCTGCGCAAGGCGATGGTGCAGACGTTGGAACTCGACGGATTGCCCGTCACCTCCTTTTCCCGCGCCGAACAGGCACTTGCGGCGCTCAACGAGGATTTCGACGGCGTCGTCATCACCGATGTGCGCATGCCCGGCATGACCGGGCTTGAGTTCTTCGACCATGTCCGCAGGATCGATGCCGACCTGCCGGTTATCCTCATCACCGGCCACGGTGATGTGCCGATGGCGGTCGATGCCCTTCACAACGGCGCCTATGATTTCATCGCCAAACCATTCCCCGCCGAACGCATGGTTGAAAGCGCCCGCCGCGCGCTGGAAAAGCGCCGCCTCGTGCTGGAAAACCGCGCGCTTCGCCGGGCGAGTGCTCAAGCCGAGGACGATTTGCCGCTGATTGGCCAGACGCCCGCCATGGAACGTCTGCGCACCACGCTCCGGCACATTGCTGATACGGATGTAGACGTGCTGGTGGCAGGTGAGACGGGCAGCGGCAAGGAAGTGGTGGCAACGGCGCTGCATCGCTGGAGCAAGAAGCGATCCAGGGGCAATTTTGTGGCGCTGAATTGTGGTGCGCTGCCGGAAACGGTGATCGAAAGCGAGCTTTTCGGCCATGAGCCGGGTGCTTTCACCGGTGCGCAGAAAAAACGCGTTGGTCGCATCGAACATTCAAGCGGCGGCACCCTGTTTCTCGACGAGATCGAAAGCATGCCGCTTGCCGTACAGGTGAAGATGTTGCGCGTTCTGGAAATGCGCGAGGTCTCGCCACTCGGTTCAAATGAGGAGCGACCGGTCGATATTCGCGTGGTGGCGGCGGCGAAGGTGGATCTCGGCGACCCGGGTGAGCGTGGCACGTTTCGCGAGGACCTATATTACCGGCTGAATGTGGTGACGCTGTCGATACCGCCGCTGCGCGAACGCAAGGCGGATATTCCGCTGCTGTTTTCGCACTTCGTCACCAAGGCCGCCAACCGGTTCAACATGCCGGTGCCGCAGATCAGCGCCGGCGTTTCCCGCCGCCTTAACGACTACGACTGGCCGGGCAATGTGCGCGAACTCGGGCATTTCGCTGAAAGGGTAGTATTGGGGCTGGAGATGGATGCGGCCACCACGACTGTTTCGCAATCGAGCATTCCGGCTTCCGGCACCCTGCCGGAGCGAATGGATGAAATAGAAGCGCAGATCATTCGCGAAACGCTTGTGCAATCTAATGGCGACGTGGCCGAAACCATTGCGACACTCGGCATTGCCCGCAAGACCTTTTACGACAAGCTGCAACGTCACGGCATCAACCGGGCGGATTATGTGAAAAACGGCGCTGCTTGAGGTGCCGCAGGATCTGGGGTGACACTTAATGAAAAGCCGCGGACGTTTCCGTCCGCGGCCTGATTATTAACAGCGATAACTGCGCAGACGTTGTCCCCGATCAGCCCGCTACGCAGAAATGACGCTGGCCGTCATTGCCGACATAGGTGCCGGAGCGGCCGTTGAAGCTGCGATAACGTTGCGAGCAATAGTCGTACCAGGCATTCGTCCATGGCTCGATGGTGCGGTAGGTACGGCGTTGCTGGTAGTAGCCGGAATTATTGTCATAGACCGGTTGGGCACGGTAAACCGGTGCCGGACGATAGACCGGAGCGGGTCGATAAACGGGCTGCGGCTGCGGCTGATAATAGCGGTAGTCCGGCTCTTCGTACACATAGCTCGGTTCATAGCGACGCGGCGGGTCGATATAGACGCGCTCGTCGTCTACCGGTGCCGGGCGGGAAAGGGCTGAGCCAACGGCGACACCGGCGGCAAGGCCAAGCACGCCACCCAGAATAGCGGCATCGCGACGGTCGCGGCGGCCCCAGTCATCGGCGGATGCGCTGTTGAAGGGCACGATGGTGGCGGCGGCGACGGCGATAGCCAGAACGGTTTTAGCTGCAAAGGACGACATGATCTTCTTCCATCCGGATGGCAGGGCGCTGCCAGTTGCAAATTCGATGGTTAAAGAAATATAGCGCGCCTGCTGAACGGGCGCTGAATGAATTGTGGCGGCTGGCGACAGCTCGCAATTCCTGTTTGCGCAAGCCGCGCTTCGCGCTAGAACTCAAGTTCAAACAGGACAATTCCATGAGCCTTGCCCATATAACCGTCAATTCCGATTCATCCCACGAAGACCGTGCCCAGGCTATTCGAGATACGCTGCGCGACGCCATTGTCGACCGACGGCTTGCCCCGGGAACGAAGCTGTCGGAATCGGAAGTGGGAACGCTGTTCGATGTCAGCCGCACGGTGGTGCGGGCGGCTCTTCAGATGCTGGCTTACGAAGGACTGGTCAAGGCCGAGCGCAACCGCGGCGCTTTTGTCTCCAATCCCACACCGGACGAAGCGCGGCAGGTCTTTGCGTCGCGCCGGCTGATCGAGCCCGGCGTTCTGGACGCCGCAATCGAAAAGATCACGCCTGCGGCGGTGAAGCAGCTGAGAGAGCATCTGGTTCAGGAAAGCCGCCACCAGCATGAGCGCGGCCCGCACGCCAGGCGCGCGGAAATCAAGGCATCAGGCGATTTCCACCTGATGCTGGCCTCGCTTGCCGGCAATGCCATCCTCGAAAAATTCATGGACGAACTGGTCGCCCGCTCGTCTCTGGTTATCGCGCTCTACGGGCGCTCGGGCGTTTCAAGCTGCGGCCACAACGATCATGCCGACCTGCTCGATGCACTGGAGGCGAAGGATGCGGCAAAGGCCCGTGCCTTGATGCTGCAGCACCTCGATCACATCGAGGCCGATCTCGACCTTCGCATGAAGGAAGGATTGGCGCTGAAGGATGCACTGGCACTTTGAGCGGCCACCATCCCCGCCTTTCAGACGGGGATAAGCGCCGCCCTGTCGCACTTCAGGCTGCGTAACGGCTGAGTGCCAGATCGTGCGTGTCTATCTCGGGCTTGTTCCCGCTGATGAGATCGGCAAGCACGCGGGCCGAGCCGCAGGACATGGTCCAGCCAAGCGTACCGTGGCCGGTGTTGAGATAAAGATTGCTGTAGCGGGTGGCGCCGATGACAGGCGTACCATCCGGCGTCATCGGGCGCAGGCCGCACCAGAATTTCGCCTGGCTCTGGTCACCTGCGCCGCCGAACAGGTCTTCCACCGAATGGGCCAGAGTTTCCTGTCTTGCTGCGGGCAGATCCTTGCTGAAACCGGCGATTTCCGCCATGCCACCGGCGCGGATGCGCGAGCCGAGCCGGGTGATCGCCACCTTGAACGTTTCGTCCATCACGGTCGAAACGGGCGCGCGTTCCTCCTTCACGATCGGAACCGTGATGGAGTAGCCCTTGACCGGGTAAACCGGCAGGGTAAGGCCGACCTGGCGGACGAATTGCGGGGAATAGCTGCCCAGTGCGGCGACGAAAATATCGGCTTCCACCAGCCCCTTGGTGGTCTCCACGGCCTTGATACGGCCTGCCTCGACGATGGGGCGCATGATGCCGGTATCGTAGATGAAGGTGACTCCCGCCTCTTCAGCCATGCGCGCAAGTTCGGTGGTGAACATGAAGCAGTCGCCGGTTTCATCACCGGGCAGGCGCAGGCCGCCGACGATCTTTTCCCTGGAAGGAGAAAGGCCGGGCTCGATGGCGGCGCAGCCGTCGCGGTCGAGAATTTCGAAAGGCACGCCACCTGCCGTCAGCACGTCCACATCCTTGCCGATGGCATCGAACTGCTTCTGGGTGCGGAAAACCTCCAGAGTGCCCTGCATGCGCTGGTCGTATTCTATCCCGGTTTCGTCGCGCAGCGCCATCAGGCAATCGCGGCTATATTCGGCAATGCGCACCATGCGGCTCTTGTTGATGGCATAACGCGCCGATGTGCAATTGCGCAGCATCTGGCTCATCCAGCGCCACGCCGCCGGATCGGCGGTCGGGCGGATGATGAGCGGGGCATGTTTCATGAACAGCCATTTCATGGCCTTCATCGGAATGCCGGGCGCGGCCCATGGCGAGGAATAGCCGGGGGAAACCTCGCCGGCGTTGGCAAAGCTGGTTTCAAGTGCTGCGGCCGGCTGGCGGTCGATCACCGTCACCTTGTGTCCGGCTTTGGCCAGATACCAGGCGGAGGTCACGCCGACGACGCCGGCTCCGAGGATAGTGACGTTCATGATCGTCTCACTTATGGCTGACAGATGTTGAAGCGACGGCCGGGGTTTCGCCCGGCTGAATATAATTGCGGCGGTAACGGCGTCCGAGGCCGGTCAGGATTTCATAGGCGATCGTGCCCGCGTCCTCGGCAATGTCTTCCAGCGTCTGGTCAGGCCCGATCATCTGCACGAAGCTGCCTTGCGTCAATGTTCCCAAGGGCAGGGCGGATATGTCGAGAATGATGCTGTCCATTGAAACGCGACCAGCAATGGGCAGGCGAACGCCATTGTACCATGCCGCACCGCGATTGCTGAGCGATCGCGGCAGGCCATCGGCATAACCAGCAGCGATCGTCGCAAGCCGCGTCGGCCTGGCCGCTTCGAATGAGCCGCCATAACCGACCAGCGATCCGGCGGGAACGTCGCGGGTCTGAATAACGGCGACATCAAGCCGGACAACCGGTTTCATCGGGTTGGGACGGGTAACGGAGGGCGCGCCGCCATAAAGCGCGATGCCGGGGCGTAGCAGGGAGTTGTGATAGTCGTTGCCCAGAAAGATGCCGCCGGAATTGGAAAAACAGACGGATACATCAGGAAAAGCGACAGCGGCTTTTCGCATCACAGAGAGTTGGGCGGCATTGGAGAGGTGATCCGGCTCGTCGGCGCAGGCGAGGTGGCTCATCACGAAGGCGATGTCGATACCATCAAGCAGTTGCGGCCGGGAGGCGAGGACTTCAAGCTCCTCGGGAGAGAGGCCGAGACGGCACATGCCGGTGTCGATCTGCACTGCGGCGGGTAATGTCTTGCCAAGATTTTTGGCGTGGGCCGCCCATTGGGCGATCTGCTCGAGCGAATTCAGAACCGGTGTGACGGCCATGGCTGCGCAGGAGGTTTCGTTACCGGGCTGAAGCCCGTTGAGGACGAAAATCCGCGCTTCCGCTGAAAGACGCAGCCGGAGCGCCAGCGCTTCATCGATATGGGCGACGAAGAAATTCCGGCAGCCCGCGTCAAACAGCCCCTGCGAGACGATATCCGCGCCGAGGCCGTATGCGTCAGCCTTGACGACCGCTGCCGTCTGCGATGTGGGTGCCATTGCCGCAAGCGCGAGATAATTATCGCGCAATGCGCCAAGATCGATGGTCAGATGGCCGCTTGCACCACCCGCTGCATGCTGGCGGCTGATCTGCATGTCCATGGTCGTTCACCCTCATTTTTATCATATGAGAGTATTGCAACGATTGTCGAATTTCTTGGCTATTGTTCGAATAAGATGCGATAAAAATGTAAACTACGCAACTTTCATTGTCATATTGGAATTTTCTATGTCGTCACTCGACGCGACAGACCGCCACATCATCCGCCTGCTCCGGCTCAATGCCCGCATCAGCAATGCGAAACTTGCTGCGGAAGTCGGCCTTTCGGCCTCTGCCTGCCTTCGCCGGGTCGATATTCTGGAACGGGAGGGTATCATCCGGGGCTATACGGCGCTGACCAGCGGCCTTGCCGGCGGCGAGGTGATCTCGGTCATCGTGCAGATCACGCTCGACCGCCAGACGGAGGATTTTCTCAACAGGTTTGAGAACGCGGTGCGGCGTTATCCAGAAATTCGCGAATGTTACCTGATGACGGGCGGGTCGGATTATTTCCTGCGATGTGAGGCGGAAAGTGCGGGCGATTTCGAGCGCATCCATAAGGAGATTCTGTCGAAGCTGCCGGGTGTTTCGCGGATTCATTCGAGTTTTGCGATCAGGAATGTGCTGGCGACGCCGAAGGCGAGGTGAAGGCGGATGCGCAGAGCGTGGGGCTCACCCCCCTCTGTCCTGCCGGACATCTCCCCCTCAAGGGGGGAGATCGGGTGAGGTTTTCGCCTCGGTACCCATTAACGTCGGTATCGCGATCTCGTCCGCCAACTAAAACGCCCGGGGCAGGCCACTTGTCGATCTCCCCCCTTGAGGGGGAGATGTCCGGCAGGACAGAGGGGGGTAAGCCCTACGCTCCACTCTAACCTTCACCCCCACCACCGATAAAAATGATGCACCGGTCCCCGACCGTTCCCGACGGCAAGCCCCCGACCAGCGTCAAGCGCCCCATTCAGATAGTCCTTCGCAAGACCAACCGCCTCCGCCAGGTTATGCCCCATGGCCAGATGCGCGGTGATCGCCGCCGCCAGCGTGCAGCCGGTCCCATGGTCGTTTTTCGTGTCCACTCGCATAGCGGAAAGCGCCTGCACGGTGCCGTCTGCAAACAGATAATCCGTACTCTGCGGCCCGTCGCCATGGCCGCCCTTGATGAGCACGGCTTTCGCGCCCACCTTCAGGATCATCTCGGCCTGACGGGTGATCTCCGCCTCGGTGTCTGCAATAGGCAAGCCGGTGAGAAGCGCTGCTTCAGGCAGGTTCGGCGTGACGATGGTGGCGAGCGGCAGCAGGTCGCGCCGTAATGTCTCGATCGCATCCGCATGCAACAGACGGTCGCCGGAGGTCGCAACCATCACGGGGTCAAGCACCACCGGCTGGGGCTGCTGCCGAAGCCTTGCAGCTATGGCCGCGATGGTTTCGATCCGCGATACCATGCCGATCTTCACCGCATTGACGGCAAGATCGGAAAAAACCGCATCCATCTGCGCGACGATGGTGGCGACGGAAATATCCTCCACTGCCGTCACACCTTTGGTGTTCTGGGCGGTGATGGCGGTGATGACGCTGGCGGCATAGGCGCCGAGTGCCGAGAAAGTCTTGATGTCGGCCTGAATGCCCGCGCCGCCGCCGCTGTCTGAGCCGGCGATGGTCAATGCGATTGCTGTCATGACTGTCTCGCTTTCAGCGCTGCATCGACTGCCGCGCGGAAGTCCCTGGTTGTGCTGGCAATATCGTTTGCGCGGAAGATTGCAGAAATGACGGCGACACCATCCGCACCGGCGGCGATGACGTTCGGCACCCGGGCAAGATCGATACCGGCGATGGCGCCCACCGGCATGCCCGGCCGCAATTCGCGGAGCAGAGTGCGGAGCGTCGTAAAGCCGTCAAGGCCGACAGGCTTGTCTGGATTGACCTTGGAAACGGTTTCGAACACGCCACCAATGCAGGCGTAATCGGTGGGCATGGAGGCCGCCCGCTCGGCATCGGCGCGGTTCTTGACGGTGAGGCCGATGATCGCCTTATCTCCAAGGATGCGTCTGGCGGTTTTGGCATCCATATCATCGGCGCCGAGATGCACGCCGTCCGCGCCAGAGGCGAGCGCCACATCCACCCGGTCGTTGATGACCAGCGGCACGCCCGTGCCGGCAATGGCTTCGCGAATGGCGCTGGCGTTTTCGATCATCTCCCGCGTGGAGGCGTGTTTGTCGCGATATTGCAGAATGGTCGCGCCGTTGAGTGCGGCCGCCAGAGCAAGCTCGCCCAAGGGCGCAACATCGCCGATGCTCGCATCGACCAGCGCGTTGAGACGGTAATCAACCTTGTTCATGCTCAATCCTCGCATGGTTTATTATGTCTTCGCCGGAAATTTCTGAAAGCACATCCAGAAATGCCGGCTCGAATGTGCCGGGGCCTTTGGCGTTTTTCGCTGCCAGTTCGGCTGCGACACCCGTGATGGCGAGGGCGGCGGCGGCGGCCGTCAGTGCGTCTTTTTCCACCGCCATGAAGGCGGCGATGACGCCACCCGATAGGCAACCCGTGCCTGTCACCTTCGCCATCCACGGGTGACCGTTGACGATTCTGACGCTCCTTGTGGCGTCGCGCAGGTTATCGACAGGTCCGGTCTCTATCCTGATGGCGTTCGGAACAGCACCGATCAGGCTCATCTCAGCGCTGTTGCCGCGCACGATGGTGGGTCCAAGCGAGATCAGGTCACGCGCGAACGCCAGTCGCGATGGCGAATAGTCGCAATGCACGGGGTCCAGAATCCACGGCTTGCCAGCCGCGCGGGCGATCTCGACGGCAAATCGAATGACTTTGCGCCGGTCGGCGTCGAGCGTGCCGAGATTGATCGTCACCGCATCGGCTTTTGTGACGAAAGCACCGATTTCTTCGAGTGAAGTCGTCATCGAGGGTATGCCGCCGACGACGGTAATGCCGTCCGCGGTGAATTTCTGTACCACGGTGTTCATCAGGCAATGCACGCGCGGGCGCGTCTGCCTTACCCTTTCGAGGATCTCTGCGGCCTTCGCCGCAGTCGGAAAACTGTTTGCCATGGTTATTGCAACTCCACGGCAATGTCTTCCGCTGCCGGCGCCTGCTTGATCAGTTGCATGTCCTGCATGAAGGTGCCGAAGCGTGTGTAGCGGGCGCGATCGAGTGCGGCTGGACGTTTGGCGAAACGCGGCAGCGTATCGAAAAACGCCTGTTTGTTCAGCGCGTCGTCAAGGTTCGGATAGGCCTTGATGAAAAGCTGCCAGGATTCTTGCGGGTGGTTGGTGATGAAAATCGCCGCCTGCTCAACGGCCGAGAGAAAACGCGGCAGGCGGCTATCTTTCACGAGATCACGATGGGTGACGAAGATGAGCTCGTCATATGCGGGCACGCCATGTTCCTCGGGGAAGAACGAGCGGCCTTCGTGGCCCTCAAGCTTCATCTGCGTCAGTTCGAAATTGCGGAAACCGCCAAGCGTGGCATCGACCTTGCCGGCGATCAGGGACGGCGAGAGTGAGAAATTGACGTTGACCAGTTCCACATCGTCTTTCGTCAGTCCCTCCTTCTCCAGCATCCGCTTCAGCATCGCATCCTCGAAGCCGGAAACGGAGAAGCCGACCTTCTTGCCCTTCAGGTCCTTCAGGCTCTTGATCGGCCCGTCGGCCAGAACGGTGACGGTGTTCAGCGGGGTTTCGACCAGCGTGCCGAAACGGACGAGCGGCAGCCCGGCATCGTGGTCTAGATAGAGGTTCGGCTGGTAGTGAACGCCGATATCGGCCTGTTTTGCCGAGACGAGACGCGGCACGGCGGATGGGTCCGCAGGCGGAACCAGCTCAACGTCCAGCCCGGCATCTGCGAACAGGCCGCGTTCCTTGGCGATCACCATCGGTGCATGGTCCGGGTTCACGAACCATTCCAGCAATACGGTAAGCTTGTCGGCCGCCTGCGATTGCACGGGCGCAAACACGATTGCTGCCGCGACGACGAGGGAAAGAAGAGTTCGTTTCATGGTGCCGAAAGTCTCCGCAAATGTTTGAAAGGAATGAGATGGTCTGTTTCTTTGGCCCAGGGGGCGAGGTTGGCCGTTGCCCGGTCGACGACAAGCCGCAGCAGCACCGCCATGACGGCGAGAATAGTCATGGCGGCGAACATTGTGTCGGTCTGCATGCGGGCATTGGACTGGATCATGACAAAACCGAGCCCGGCGGAGGCGCCCACCCATTCGCCAATGACCGCGCCGAGCGGGGCGAGCGGAGCTGCGACCCTCAGCCCGGAAATGAGTGCGGGAAGCGCCAGCGGCACACGCAGCCGGGTGAGGATTTGCCAGTGGCTCGCCTCCGTCAGCGAGGCGGCATCGAGGATTGTCCGATCCGTGCGGTTGAGGCCGTCGGTGAAGGCTGAAGCGACGGGAAAAAAGATGATGATCGCCGTCATGACAACTTTCGAGGCCATGCCGAAACCGAACCAGAGTACGAGAATAGGGGCCAGCACGAAGACCGGAAATGCCTGCAACACGAGAACCATGGGCCAGACGAGGCGGCCAAAACGCGGGACGGCGGCAATCGTAAAGGCAACGAGAATGCCGGCGGCAATGCCAGCCGCAAGCCCGACAGCCATTTCACCTGATGTCACCATGGCCTGTCCGAACAGGAAGGCTGGCTGGCGCAGGAGTGCTGCGGCAACATCGGCGGGCGAGGGCAGGATGTAGCGGGGCGGTGCAAACAGCCAGATGCCCAGCTGCCAGACAATCAGAATAAGAACGACGCCCTTCAGCGCATGGGAGGCACGCATCGGCCGGGACTCAGACGCAGCCGTACCGTATACGAAGGGAAGGATGTTTCATCATCATCGTTCGGTCTCCAGCTGTGGCGATCACGGAGATCCGGGCAAAGCGGAGAAGAGAAAGGGCAGTAACGCAAACGCGCTACAGTTTCCGTTCCTACGCCGGCATGACCCGGATCAGGTTCAAGGGTCCGGCTCATCGCCATCTCAGCACCGTCAGGTGCTCCCCTCGGAAGAGACTGTTTTGCTAGGAGGGTTTTGAAGTAATGTCAACGTTGAAAGTTAACGAGAATATTGGCGAATTTGCCGCGAACATATTAGTTGTTGATTATATTAAGTTTATCAAAAATTAGTTATTTATTGAAACCGCTTTTCAATTCCGCTGTATTAGCTTTATCTCCCAGATTGGTTGGGGGCGAACTTGAAAAACTTCTGGCGAGAGAAATCTGGAAATTTTGGCATTCTGACCGCGCTGCTCATGGTGCCTCTGTGCGGGGCTGCCGGTGTGACGCTCGATATTACGCGCGGCATGTCGGTCAAAGCCGATCTGCAGCAGGCAGCGGATTCCGCGGCTCTGGCGGCAGTCGCCGATATGTCCGCAAGTGTTCAGGCGGCAAAGAAGATGTCGGGGGACGGTGTCATTCCCGTCGGCAATGAAGAAGCCCGGGCATTCTTCGATGGCAATCAGCGCGGCGACGCGGACTACACCATTACCTCGGTCGATGTTTCGGTGATCAAGCACGGCAATGTGGTCGAGTCGTCCGTCAGCTTCAAGGCGTCGGTCAGCACGACCCTCTCAGGGCTTCTGGGGAAGGATTTCGTTTCGGTTGCCGGCACGGCCACGGCCAAATACGAAACGGAAACCTTCAGCGATTTCTATCTTCTGCTTGATAATACGCCCTCCATGGGAGTGGGCGCGACACCCACGGATGTTGCCACCCTGGTTGCGAATACTGGCGATAAATGCGCTTTTGCCTGCCACATCGTGAAGGACGGCGTGGCAGACCCGAACAGCTATTACTTCAAGGCCAAGAAACTCGGGGTTACGACGCGTATCGACGTGGTTGCCAAGGCAACCGCCAGCCTGATGGACACGGCAAAGTCCACGCGCAAAAGCAGCAATCAATATCGCATGGCCGTCTATACCTTTGGGGAACGGGCGGAAGATACCAAGCTGCTTGAGGTCGTTTCGCTAACATCGGATCTGGACGCAGCAAAGAAAAAAGCTGGTGAAATCAACCTGATGTCGATCCCCTATCAGGGATACAACAACGACCAGCAAACAGATTTCGACCGGGCACTGATCCAGATTGGAGATAAGGTCGGCAGTTCGGGCACGGGCGCAAGCTCGGCGAACCCGGATAAGGTTATTTTCTTTGTTTCAGACGGGGTGGGCGACAGTTACAAGCCGTCCTCCTGTACGAAAAAACTGACGGGAGGCCGCTGTCAGGAGCCGATCGACATCAAAGACTGTACGAAATTGAAGGAAAAGGGTTTTCGTATCGCGGTGCTTTATACCACCTATCTGCCGCTGCCGACGAATGATTGGTATAATAGCTGGATCAAGCCCTTTCAGGCGGAAATCGGCTCACGCATGCAGAGCTGTGCTTCCCCGGGCCTGTATTTCGAAGTCAGCCCGTCCCAGGGCATCAGTGATGCGATGACGGTGCTGTTCAAGAAAGCCATTACATCACCACGCCTGACGGGCTGATGGCCGTTTAGCGGGGCCTGTTAGAGCATCGGTTGAACGCCGCAATATTTGCGGCGTTTTTTGGAAATGGCCGGAAGGTGATGCTTCAAGCGATATTGCGAAGCTGTTCAAATAACGCAGTAAAGGGCGTTTCAGCGCGGTAGAACACAGCCGGCTGGCCTATCGGAGCCTCCACGGTGATCTCGTGCCCGCCAAAATACCGCGCGCCACTCCAAAGATGCACCCATTCCCCATCACCCGGAAGGTAAAGCGTGCGCTGCGTCTCCCCCGCCTTCCACACGGGTGCGACCAGCATGTCGGCCCCGTAGAGATAGCTGTCCTGAATGGCATAGGTCTGCCGGTCGTTCTCGTGATGCAGGAAAAGCGGGCGCTGTACCGGCAGGCCGGTTTTGGCCGCTTCAGTGGAAAGCGATTTGAGATAGGGGGCGAGTGCGACATAGATTGCCGTCATGCGGGCAAAATGGCCAAGAACGGTCTCGTCCTGATCGATCTGGAGATTGTCGCGCGGGCGATTGCCCTCATGGGTGCGCATGACAGGAGTAAAGGCTGCCATCTCCGCCCAGCGCATGATGAGTTCCGGGGTTCTGACATTGCCGAACAGGCTGGTATAACCGCCAATATCGGAATGGTGATAGGCATTGCCGAGAAGACCGGAGGACAGCGCACCGCATATGACGGTGACGAGACCGTCATGGCGGGAGAAATCGACGGACTGGTCACCGCCCCACAGCAGCGGGCAGTGGGCTTGCACACCGGTAAAGCCCGCGCGCATGAAGAACAGCGCTTCGCCGGTTTTGCCGCGGCTTTCAACGGCCTTGGCGTTGACCTCTGCCCAGAGCGTCGGCCAGGCATTGTGCATCAGCTTGGCGTCGATGCCGTTCGATAGCGTGATGTCGATCGGCAGATATTCGCCGAAATCGGCCATCCAGCCGGAAAGGCCGAAATCAAGCATGTTCTTGCCGATGATCTCTTCGGAAAACCACTCGGCTGCGGCCGGATTGGTGAAATCGACCACGCCACAATCGAACTCGCCGAAATCCACGAGCGCCGTCTTGCCGTCCGCGCCGGTGGCGAAATAACCGGCCGCCTCCGCCTCCGGAAAAAGCGGGCCGTCGACGCAGAGATAGGGGTTCACGTATCCCAGAAAACGAATGCCCTGATCGGCAAGCTCGGCGATCTTCTGACGCAGATGCGGATAACGCGCCTCATTGGCCTGCCAGTCCCAGAATAGCCGGGCGCCGAAGGATGTCTGGCGAAGCCCCACCCAGTCCTCGCACCACAGGCCGGAGACCTTGGTTCCGGCAGCGCGGATTTTTTCCAGCCGGGCAAAGGAGTTGGCGCCATCCTTTAACCCGATGATCGCGCCGCTATAGACCCACCCCGGTAGTTCCGGCTGGCGTCCGAACCGCAGCGAGAGGGCAGAAACGATATCGGTGAAACGATCGCCGGTGAAAAACTCAATTCTTTCGGGGATCGCCCAGATCTCGACTTCGTGGAAATCTTCGTTGCGGAAATCGAAGACCGAATAGGCGCTGGTTTCCACATGCAGCGCATATTTGCGCGACGACAGATAGGTCGGCTGCGGGTAATTGGTGTTGTAATAATCGCCACCCGCCTTGCCGCTGACGTCAGCCTTGAAGGTGATTTCAGCGGTCTTGTCGCGGCCGACACCGGGTTCGGAGGTCCAGAGCGGAAAGCGGCGGCCGCGCATGTCGAAATAGGACATCTGTTCGCCACCGCCCCAGACATGTTCGTCCTCATCTGCGATGATCCGCAGCCACAGCCGATTGATGGTTTCATCCAGCGCCGTGACCCTGATGGCATTTCCATCCAGCGCCAGATGAAGGCGCGCGGCCTGCCCGGGTGCGGAAGACAGCGTAACGCTGTCGCCACTGACTTCGGCGTGGCGGAGCGCAGTTCGTTCGATGACATAGTCCTCGATATCGAAATTGCCGCGATACATATCCATCCGCTCCTTGCCGAAACCAGCAAAGAAAGCCGGGTTCTCAGGCGAATGAGAAAGAATGGTGTGGCTGCCAATCGCAAGCGTGAAGCCGTCTTTGGTCTTTTCGAATTGCATGACTATACCTGTTTAACCCTTAAGACCGCCGGCGGTGAGACCGGAGACGACGCGTTCCTGAAAGATGACGATCAGGATCGCAACCGGGACGATGCCGACCACCAGCGCCGCCGAGATGACGGGCCAGGGGAAAGCGAACTCGCCCTGGTAAAGCTGGATGCCGACCGGCAGCGTGCGCAGTGCCGGATTGGAATTGAAGGAAAGCGCCAGCAGGAATTCGTCCCAGGCGTTCACGAAAGCGAGAATACCGGCGGTGAAGACGCCTGGCGCGCATAGCGGCACGACAACCTTGAACAGCGCGCCGATGCGGGTGCAGCCATCAATCATGGCGGCGTTTTCCAGATCGCGCGGGATGCTTTCGAAGAAGGACACCAGCATCAGCGTGCAGACCGGCAGTGAGAGCACGGTGTAAGGCAGTATAAGAGCGGTCCAGCTATTGAGCAGGTTGAGCGCACGCATGATCTCGAACAGAGGCACCAGCAGCGTTACCAGCGGGAATGTGGAAACGGCGATGATGAGCGAGAGGATCAGCGCCCGGTACTTGAGATCGAGCCGCGCCAGCGCATAGGCTGCCAGCACCGAAATAAGAATTGTGAGTGCCGTGGAAAGCAGCGCGACCATGAAGCTGTTGAACAGGAAGAGGTGCAACGGCTGGTCGGAAAAGGCCTGCATGTAATTGGCGAGCGTCGGCGCATGCGGAAACCATGTGATCGGTTTCACCGTCAGTTCCGCTTCGGTTTTCAGCGAGGTGAACAGGATCCATATCGCCGGAAACAGGCCGTTGACCAGCAATATGGAGGCCGCAATGAAGCGCAGCGGCTTGCCGGAGAAGAAGGAGGACAGACCGGAGGAGGTCGCAACGGTGCTCATGGGATCAGTCCTTCGTCCTGATAATGCGGAGATAAACGGCGGTGACGCACATGGAGAGCGCAAACATCATGACCGCCAGTGCCGAACCGTAACCGAGATCGAGGAAGGAAACAGTGTTCTGGTGAATGTACATGGCGAGCGTCGTGGTTGATGTGCCGGGGCCGCCGCCGGTCATCATGTATGGTATATCAAAAGTCTGCAGCGCCGTAATCGTACGGAAGATGAGAGCAACGACGATCGAGGGCTTTAGGAGCGGTAGCGTGATCTCGAAGAATTGCCTGAGCTTGCCGGCGCCATCCACATCGGCGGCTTCATAAAGCGAGCGCGGAATGGTTTGCAGCCCTGCAAGGATCATCAGTGCCATGAAGGAGGAGGTCTTCCAGATGATGGTCAGGCAGATGGCCGCAAAGGCCCAGTTCGGCGAGTTGAACCAGATGATGCCTTCAAAGCCCAGCCGGTTCAGCACATCGTTGACCACGCCGTATTCGTAGTGGAAAAACCACGCGAAGATGAGGCCGGCGAACGACAGTGGCAGCGCCCAAGGGATGAGCAGTGACAGGCGCATCGGCCATTGCATCGAAAACGGCAGGTTGGCGAGGAGCGCAAGGCCCAGGCCCATGAACAGCGCTCCAGGCACCGTTATCAGCGTTATCAGCACCGTATTCCAGGTCGTTTCCCAGAAAATCGGGTCATCGAGCATCGCCGTGTAGTTTTCAAAGCCGATGAATTCCGCCGGCAGGCCCGATGTCAGCGAAAGGCTGAAAAACGAGGTGTAGACGAGACGCGCCACCGGATAGACGATGATAAGCGAAAGAAGAATGGCTGCAGGCGCCAGCAAAAGCACGGCAAGCGACCGGTCACCGAGATCGAGCCACCGCGTCCAGCGCGGCTGCGGTTTCTCGTCCACCCTGACCATTGTTCTCTCCGGCATCGTCACGTCTGCCACTCCCGCAACTGAATTCACGTCATCGTCTCCCGATCAGACCGGTTAAGTCCCGGCCCGTTTATCGCGCCGTTCAGGCGATTTTCACTGGTTCGGCCAAACAGGCCGGTAACGGCATGTCCTGTATGCCGCCCCGGCCACAGGGCTTAGCGCAATACGCGGCGCAGACGGCTTTCCATCTGCTTTGCGCCGTCTTCCGGCGACATCACGCCCGCAAGCACGCCATTGACGGTGGTGCGGATCGTTTCGCTGACCTCGTTGTAACGCGGTGTGACCGGACGGGCCTTTGCCGTTTCAACAACCGGAAGAGCATCCGCAAACCAAGGGATGGACTTGGTCACATCAGCATCCTTGTAGAGCGAGGCATAGGTGGGCAGCAGCGCGGCATTGATGGCCATGAACTTCGAAACATCCTGGCTGGACAGATATTCCACCAGTTTCTTGGCTTCGTCCTGCTGCTTGGAATAGGCGGAAACGCCGAATTCCCAGCCGCCGAGGCACGTCGTCTGCTCTCCGCCCTTGACGGCCGGCAACCGGGCGACGCCAACCTTGTCGTTCACTTGGGATTCCTTGCCCTGAAAATGGGTCCAGGCGTAGGACCAGTTGACGGCGAAGAGAACCTTGCCCGCCTGGAATTCCTTGCGCGTGTCGTCGGTCGCCACTTCGGAAATGTTCTTCTTGGAAATGCCTTCGTCGACGAAGCTCTTCCAGAGCTTCAGCGAATCCACGGCCGCCTGATTGTCGAAATTCAGCTTGCCGTTTTGAACCAGCGACTTGCCTTCGCTCCAGTAGGGGAGCAGGAACGTGCATACCGCACCTTCGATGGCCTTACCCTGGAAGGAGAGGCCCTGAAGTTCGGGGTTCTTTTCGCCCTCCATCACCTTTTTTGAGGCTTCCTTCAGCTCATCCCAGGTGGTCGGCGGCTGGATGCCGTATTTGTCCAGCAAGTCCTTGCGATAGTAGAGGAACATGGAATCGGCGAATGCCGGCAGCGCCACAATCTTGCCGTTCACGGTGTTTGCTTCTGCATAGGTCGGCAGGTAGGCGGACAAGTCCTTGCCGGAGAAATCGCTGGTCCAGCCAGCGGTTGCGAACTGTGCGGGACGGATGACATCGAGCATCAGCACGTCGAGGCTCGAATCCTTGGCAGACATGACGGTGTTGAGATATTGCGCCTGCATTTCGGAGGTGTTGCCGCCGGTCTCGATCACGACTTTCACGCCCGGCGTCTTCGCCTCATATTGATCGAGCGCCTTGCGCCACACGTCGGGTTGATGCTGGCTGGAAACGAAGATTTTGAGTTCGGCGTCGGCAAAGGCCTGTCCCGAAAAGCTGAGCATCGTTGCGCAGAGCGCCGCTCCCGTAAGGGCTTTGAATTTCATGTTTTCCTCCCGTTATTGAAATCTTGAAGCCGGGCCGGTGGCGGCCCGATCCTGTCACTGAATGGAGCGTTCCGTCGTCACGTCGAACAGGTGCACCTTCGATGGGTCGAGGCCGATCTTCAGTTCCTCATTCGGAGCCGGTTTCATCTCTGGCGGCATTCTCGCTGTCAGCGCCGCATCACCGAGGGTGAAATGCACCAGCGTATCCGACCCCAAAGGCTCCACCACCTGCACCTTGACGGAGAGCTGTGTGTCAAATCCCCCGGCAGGACCGAAATGTTCAGGGCGAATGCCGACGATGACCTCCCGTCCATCGAGCGCCGTTTCACGGGACGGTCTGATTGCTGCCAGTGGAAGAGAGTTACCGTCCGTAAATGTCAGCCTGTCGCCGGTCACTCTGGCGCGGGCGAAATTCATGGCAGGCGCACCGACGAAACCGCCGACGAACACGCTTTCCGGACGGTTATAGACCTCGTCCGGCGTGCCCACCTGCTCGATATCGCCGCCGCGCAGAATGACGATGCGGTCAGCCAGCGTCATCGCCTCCACCTGATCATGCGTCACGTAGATGATGGTGGTGCCGAGCTGCTGGTGCAGGCGCTTGATTTCCGTGCGAACCTGTCCGCGCAGTTTTGCGTCGAGGTTGGAAAGCGGCTCGTCGAACAGGAACACCTGCGGGCGGCGCACGATGGCGCGACCCATGGCCACGCGCTGGCGCTGGCCGCCGGAAAGCTGGCCCGGACGACGGTCCAGCAGATGGCTGATGCCCAGCATATTCGCTGCCTCATCAATGCTGGCATTGGCCTGCGAGGCGCTGACACCACGTACCTTCAGGCTGAAACCCATGTTTTCACGCACCGTCTTGTGCGGGTAAAGCGCGTAGTCCTGAAACACCATGGCGATGTCACGCTCGCGCGGCGGCAGTTTGTTGACAACGCGGTCGCCGATCATCACCTCACCGCCGCTGATGCTTTCCAGCCCGGCGACCATGCGCAACGTCGTGGATTTTCCGCAGCCGGAGGGGCCGACGAAAACCACGAATTCACCATCGTTGATTTCAAGGTCGATACCCTTGACGATGCGCAGGGCACCGTAACTCTTGTCCAGCTTGCGCAGGCTGACTGAAGCCATCTTTTCCTCCTCACGTCCGGGGCGTCCAAAATCGGATGAACGCAAACCCGGCATCAACCTTCAAATCCACGCATCGCTTTTCGAAAAAATCATCCCGATCGTCCGGCGATATCGTGGGACGGCCAAACGCCTGTCTCCCTAGGCCCGTGATATTACCTTTCGTCAAAAGGAAATCAATAGTGTATCAATTTTATTTCTGACAGAAATCAAAAACCGGCAAAGCTTTGATTTGTAGAAATATTTCAACGAAAACCCCTGCGTGGCAGGTCGCGGCTTCCTTGCCTGTGGTCAATTTTCTCTGTCCATGTGGATCACGCGAATTTCGTGCGTTTTCAACGTATGCGTGAAACATACCGTGCGACGGTGTGGTCGAACCATGTCCATGAGACTTCAGCCACGGCTCCGTCCTGCCCCTGGCTCAGGCGAAGGACACGGGGCACCGACGCGCCGGATTTCTGGCCGAATTGTGCAGGCGCCCATTCTGGCACTTCCCCGAGGTCGATGCGGTCTTCTGCCTTCGATATCCAGAGATTGAGGCGGGTGCGATAATAGAGATAGAGCGATTCCGACAGGTTCTCGATGGTAATAGTGTCGACATAGGAACCGTCTAGCCAGATCTCCTCGATTGCCGCCGGTTTCCCCGCGATACGCCTCAGGCGGCGGATGCGGTGGCCTTCCGGCGATGTGCCAAAGGCGGGTAGGGTGGATGGCTTGGCAAGGCGGGCAACATCCAGCACCTCCGCCGTTGGCAGGCCACCGCCTTCGATCATCTCCAGCCGGAAGAAGGCATAAACGCTCTGGGGATCGCTGACCGCGCGGATATAATTGCCGGAACCCTGCACACGCTCCAGCAGTCCACGCTCCTGCAACTCCGCAAGCGCCTTGCGAAGCGTGCCGACAGCAATGCCGAGATCGGCTGCCATATCCCTTTCGGGAGCAAGCTTTTCACCATCTGTCAGACGGCCCGCAGCAACTTCGCGCACCAGCATTTCGGCGATCTGCAAATACATAGGCAGGCTGCCGCCCGTGTGTTTCATGATGCTATCCCCTCCGCAAAACAAAAATTGATACATCATTGATTTACATATTTCTTGATGTTATGCAAGAAAAACGAGAGCGGCCTTGAGGAGGAATTGCATGACCGTCGTACCCGTTACATCCGCTGATCTCGATGCTGCCGAGGTCTCCTGGTTTTCTGCCCTTTGTTCCGATGATTACGCCTATCTGGGCGTGCCGGATGGCAGCCTGCGCTCCAGCTTCGAACATTGCTCGGATATCGTCAAAAAGGCCGAGGAACTCGGTTTTCGCAACATTCTCTGCCCCTCTTCCTATCAGGTCGGCCAGGACACGTTGAGCTTCGTGGCGGGTTGCGCTCCGATCAGCGACCGCATCAATTTCCTTGCTGCAATCCGTTGCGGCGAAATGCAGCCGATCATGCTGGCGCGTACGGTGGCGACGCTCGATCACATGCTGAAGGGCCGCCTGACGCTCAACGTCATCAGCTCCGATTTTCCCGGCGAGGTGGCTGACAGCGCGTTTCGCTACAAACGCAGCCATGAAGTCGTGCAGATTTTGCGCCAGGCCTGGACCCGTGACACGATTGACCATGACGGCGATATCTACCAGTTCAAGGGTATCTCCACCGAGCCTGCACGTCCGTACCAGCAGAATGGCGGTCCGCTGCTCTATTTCGGCGGTTATTCGCCGGATGCGCTGGAGCTGTGCGGCGCGCAATGCGACGTGTATCTGATGTGGCCCGAAACGAAAGACCAGCTCGCAGACCGCATGCGTGCTGCCCATGAGCGTGCCGCAGCCCATGGCCGCACGCTGGATTACGGCCTGCGAGTCCACATGGTCGTGCGCGATACCGAACAGGAAGCGCGCGAATATGCCGAGCATCTGGTTTCGAAGCTCGATGACGAGTATGGCCAGCTGATCCGCAACCGCGCCCACGACAGCGGCTCACTCGGTGTATCGCATCAGGCGCGGGCCCGGGAACTGGCCGACCAGTTCGGTTATGTCGAACCCAACCTGTGGACCGGCATCGGCCGGGCGCGCTCCGGCTGTGGTGCAGCGCTCGTCGGCTCCACCGATAAGGTCCTTTCGGCGCTGGAGGAATACCAGAAAATGGGTATTCGCGCCTTCATCCTCTCGGGTTATCCGCATCTCGACGAGGCTGAACACTTCGGAACCAAGGTCCTGCCGCAAATGAAAACCTGCTCCCTGCCGCATGCATACGGCCGGGTGCCTTCTGAAACACCTGCTACGCCGCTGGGCAACGGGGAACGCCACTGATGGAACGTATCGCTCTTTCTGAAAACCTGGAACTTAGCCGCATCGTTTACGGCATGTGGCGCATCGGCGACGATGCTGATACTTCGCCTTCCCATGTACAGGCAAAGATCGAAGCCTGCCTGGCGCAGGGCATCACCACCATGGATCAGGCTGATATATATGGTGGATACACGGCGGAAGCCATTCTGGGTGCCGGCCTCAAGGCAGCTCCATCCCTTCGCGACAAGATCGAGATCGTGACGAAATGCGGCATCGTGGCGCCAGCCGGGCGTCACTCAGCCGCCCGCGTCAAGCATTACGATACCACGGCTGGCCATATCAACGCTTCAGTCGAGGCCTCCTTGCGTGACATGGGCACAGATCATGTCGATCTCTTGCTGATCCACCGGCCCGATCCGCTGATCGATCCCGAAGAAACCGGCAAGGCGCTCGATGCACTGGTAGCGTCCGGCAAGGTCAAGGCCGTGGGCGTTTCCAATTTCCGCCCTTGGGATTTCTCCCTGCTCCAATCGGCTATGAGCAATAGGCTGGTTACGAACCAGATCGAAATGAGCTTGCTTGCTACCGATAGCTTCACCAATGGCGATCTGGCCTTCCTGCAGGAAAAGCGCGTTTCACCGATGGCGTGGTCGCCGCTTGGCGGCGGTTCGCTGTTTTCCGGTGCGCATGGTGGAACCATGGCTGCCCTGCAGCGCATCGGCAACGAGCAGGGCGTCGATGCCACTGCCGTTGCCATCGCCTGGCTGCTGCGGCATCCGGCAAAGATCGTGCCCGTGCTCGGCACCAACAATATTCAGCGCATAAAAACGGCGGCCGATGCCCTGCGCGTCACCATCGACCGCCAGACCTGGTTTGAGCTTTACACACTTGCAATTGGAAGCGAGGTGCCGTGATGACAGTCGCAGAAGCGATCAAAATGCCCAATGAGCATGTATTTGTTCCCGGCGGCGAAAACAGCCGCAGCTTTCGCAATGCGCTCGGCGCTTTCACCACCGGCGTAACGGTGGTGACGGCAACGACGCCCGAAGGGCCGATCGGTATGACGGTCAACAGCTTCGCGTCGGTATCGCTCGATCCGCCGCTGGTGCTGTGGTCGCCTGCCAAAAATTCATCGCGCTATCCGGCCTTCAGCGGCGCAACGCATTTCGCCATCCATGTGCTGAGCGCAGATCAGGACGTGCTGAGCGCCCGCTTCACCCGCAACGGCCGCGCATTTGACGATCTTGACTGGGAAATCAACGACGAGGGCGTTCCGGTCATTCCGGGCACGCTCGCCCGTTTCGAATGCCGGCAGGCGGCAGCCCACGATGCGGGCGATCACACCATCATCGTCGGCGAAGTGCTGCGTGCCGCCCACCGCGATGGCGATCCCCTGTGCTTTTCAGGCGGAGCCTTCGGCCGGTTTTCAAAGCAGTAGGCAGAACGGGATTTTCCCGTTCGATCTCGGTAGAGATTTACTCCAGCCATCTGTTGCTTATTTAACGGAGCACGCCTGTCGTGCTCCGTTTTTGTTTCGTCTGTCAGTAAAAACCACGCTTTGCGCTGTTCATATTGGAAATCATCTTTCAAACTGGCGTAGTTGATCTGATTCAAAAAATGATTCGCTCGATCAAAGGAAGACCGCACGTCGCGCGGGTTAGGGAGACTGAATGTCCGCTTGTTTCTGCCATGTTTCGGAAGGGGAAACCTGTCCGACAGCGGAAATGCGTGCCTTGACGCCAAGCAGGCTTTTCGTCTGCGGGACGGCGGGTCTTTTTTTCTTTATATTTTCGCTTGCCGCTACATCGGAGGCTATCGCCGAAACGTTGCTCTGGACGGGGTCCGATGGGGGTGACTGGTTTACCGACGCGGACTGGGGTCCGTCGCGCCGCGTGCCTGGTGCCAGCGATGATGTGGTGATCGATACCTACGGCCCGGTCATTACGATAGGGACAAGCGCCAAAGCCCGTGAATTGTTGATAGGCACCGCGCCAGGGGCCGGCACGCTGGTAGTGCAGGGCGGCTTGCAGACAGATTCAGTTTTTCTCGGCGCCGTCAGTGGCGCGTCCGGCACGGCAAGTTTCATCGGTGCGAAATGGCAGAATGACGGTGATGTCTCCATCGGTGGCAGCGGCGTGGGTAACCTTTCCCTTTTGCACGGCACGACGGCATCGTCGAAGAACGTCCTAATTGGCGGAAGCGGGACTGGAAATGGCTCCCTCAAGCTCGATAACTCTTCCACTCTCACGACTTCCGACACCGTTTTTGTGAGCGGGTCGTCTTCCGGAGCTGGCGGCGGTGGAAATCTGGATGTGCTCGGCGCCAGCGAGCTTTACAGCGCGAGAGGCGTTCTGGCCGAAGACCTCGGCACGACGGGAACCGCGCTGGTTTCCGGTGAAGACAGCCACTGGACCATGTCCGGGGATATGGTCGTTGGCGAAGCAGGCGTTGGTAAGCTCACCGTAACCGGTGGCGGCACGGTCATCAGTCAGACAACGACGGTGATTGCCAATCTGGCTTCTGCGGACGGAAGTTCTGTGACGGTAAGCCGTCTGGGCTCCGCGCTGCAAAGCGGCGGATCGCTCGTCGTTGGCAATTCGGGAGCTGCAACGCTTCTCGTAGAGGCCGCAGGGACCGTAACCAGTGGCGAGGCCATTGTCGGCCGCCATTCGGCAAGTGAGGCGACTGTCACCGGCGACGGCTCCAACTGGAGGACCGGCGACCTGCAGGTCGGCGGCGATGTCGCCGATCCGGGCGGTGCCGCCGGCAATGGTAAGCTCAACGTTATGGCGGGTGGCTCCGTTGATAGTACGACGGCGCGGCTTGGTGTTGTGGCGGGTGCGACGGGCGCTGCCGCCGTGGATGGGCAGGGCTCGGTCTGGACAGTCAACCGTGGCGATCTCGAGGTGGGGGTGAATGGCACGGGTTCGCTGGAGGTCACGGGCGGCGGCCTTGTCGATGCAGCGAATATCATCATCGGAACAAATGCCGGCGGTATTGGTTCCGCCCGGGTATCCGGCGCCGGCAGCAAATTGCAAAGCCGCGCCGATCTCAATGTCGGCCTTGACGGCAACGGTTCCATGACCGTCGAGGCCGGTGGCACGGTGGAAAGCCGCGACGGCTATGTTGCGGCCCATGGCGGTTCCACTTCCACCGTAACGGTGGCGGGCAACGGATCGAGCTGGGCGATGACCGGAACGTTTTTTGTCGGATACGGAGGCGGGGCTACAGGAAATGTGTCGGTCAGCGCTGGCGGCGGTATCAAAGCTGCCAAGGTGATGCTCGGTGATCTTGCCGGTTCCTCCGGCACGATGACGATCACAGGAGCGGGTTCGAACGTCACCGCTTATATCGACAACGGCGTTGTGAACTCCGGCTCCGTCGATGTGGGTTTTGAAGGTTCCGGAAGCTTGACCGTTACGAATGGCGGATCGCTTGATGCCTATGATCTCTGTGCGGGCAGTGCGGCGGGATCGAATGGAAATGTTCTGGTCAGCGGTGTGGGATCGCGCGTTGCGGTTGGCAATCTCATGGTCGTCGGCGATGCCGGAAACGGTTCCGTGGAGATAACCGGCGGAGCCTCGCTGGCTGCGCCCACTATTCTCATTGCCGCATCGGCGGGTTCCACAGGGGTGCTCAACATCGGAGCTGCCGTGGGCCAGACCGCCCGCTCAGCCGGTGCGTTGGAAGCGCGCACGATTGCTTTCGGTGCAGGCAACGGCAGCATCGTCTTCAACCATTCCGAGACCGGCTATATACTCTCAGCCGATATTTCAGGTGCGGGCAAAGTCGTTGCCGAAGCTGGCGTCACAACGCTTGGCGGCAATAACAGCTATTCCGGCGGCACCACGATTTCTTCCGGCACGCTGAAAGGCACCTCAAAAAGTTTCGGCTCGGGCGGCATCGCCAATGATGCGCAACTCGTTGTCGATGGTGCCGGCACGCTTTCCAATGCCATCAGCGGTACTGGCACCTTTGAAAAGACCGGCGATGGTAATCTGGTCTTGACCGGAAATAGTACCTATACGGGCACCACTGCGGTTTCCTCTGGAAAGCTCAGCGTCAATGGTTCGGTTGCAAGCGCTGTTTCGGTCGGTCCCGGTGCCACACTCGGCGGCTCCGGCACCATCGGCGGCCTGACCGTCGGCTCGGGTGGCACGCTCGCGCCCGGCAATTCGATCGGCACGCTGGCTTCCACGGGCAGCGCAACATTTGCTAGTGGCTCTCGCTATGAGGTTGAAATCGACGCCGCCGGCAATTCCGATAGGCTTGCCGTGACCGGAACTATCACCATCGACAACGATGTCAGTCTTGTCGTTACGTCGCTGGCGAACCAAACTGCCTATAGCCTCAGCACCCGCTACACGATCCTGACGGCAACGGGTGGAATTACCGGTACGTTTTCAAGTGTCGGCGAAAATTTCGCCTATCTGACCGCAAGGGTAGCCCGGAGTGCCGACGACGGCAGCACCTATCTTTCCTTCGCCCGGGCATCACCGGATGCCGGCTTTCTGGCCGCTGAAACTTCGACGGCCAATGCGCGCGGGGCCGCCAACGCCATAGAGGCGCTTGGGGAAAGCTCGCCGCTCTACGAGGCGGCCGTGTTTCTGCAGCAGGGCGAAACCCAATCCGCCTTCGCGCAGCTTGCCGGGGAAGTTCATCCCTCGCTTGCCATGGCTTTGATCAACCGCAGCCAACTCACCCGCGATGTCATTCTCAACCGGCTGCGCAGTGCTTTCGAAGGTGTCGATGCGCGCCCGATCCTGCCGGTCGCCTATGCTGAAGGCGGATCAAACCCGTTTGACATTGACGAGGGTTCACTCACGTTCTGGTCCAGTGGTTTCGGCTCTCGCGGCCGCATCGATGGTGATGGAAACGGCGCATCGGCCGACATGAAGGGCGGCGGCGTCCTCTTTGGTGTTGACGGAGATCTGGCTGATGGCTGGCGTGCCGGGGTGGCGGCCGGTTACGGCCGCGATGTGATCAGCCAGGGTTCTCCTGCTGCATCCGCTGACGTAGACAGCTACTATGTGGCGGGTTATGCGGGCAAAACAATTGGCCCTGCATCCCTGCGTCTTGGTGCAACCCATGCCTTTCAGGATGTCGAAACGCGCCGGGCAGTTTCCTTTTCAACATTGAAGGATGACCTCACCGCCGGTTACGACGCTTCCACCACGCAGGTCTTTGCCGAAGCCGCCTGGCGGTTCGATTTCGATCTCACCCATATCGAGCCTTACGCCAATATCGCTTACGTGAATACGCGGACGGATGCTTTCCGGGAGATGGGCGGTATCGCCGCCGTGTCTTCGGGTGCCGTCAGCCACGACGAGTTTTATTCGACGCTCGGGGCGCGCATCAGCCGTGACATTGCGTTGGAGGGGATGCTTGGACGCGCGATGCTCGATATCGGGTGGCGTCATGCCTATGGCGATCCGATGATGGAGAGCGCACTGTTCTACGATGGTGGCAGTGCGTTTTCTGTGACAAGTACTGCCATGGCGCGCGACGTGGCATTGATCAATCTGGGGCTTAGCTACAATCTCAACCCATCCGCCACCTTGACATTCCGTTACGGCGCGGTTTTTGGCGCGGGTCTGCTGGATCAATCTGCTTCAGCCCAACTTGGAGTTCGTTTCTGATGAAGCGCAGTCAAAACACGCTTTGGAAAACGGCTCTCACGGTGTTCCTGTCCGCCGGTTTGGTGGCAGGCGGTGCTCCCGCGCAAGATGCAGAAAAAAAGGCGGACGCGCCGTTGCGTGAGGTTCACGGGAGTTGGCAGCTTGCTTGCGTCGCGCCTGCGAAAAAAGATGATAATGAAGCCAGTAAGCCGGTTGCGGAGACGGCAAAACCGCTCTGCGCCATCGCTCAGGTCCAGCTTGAGGAGAAGACACGCAAACTGGTCGTCTCCGTCGAGTTCCGGCTGGATGATGTCGGGACGCCGGGTAAGCTTTCCGGCACCATGGTCATGCCTTTCGGCCTTGCCGTCACAAAGCTGTTTTCGGTAAAATCCGGAAATGTGCGGTTGCAGGAAGTTCAGGTCAGCACGTGTCTGCCCGTGGGCTGCATCGTTTCCTTCACGCCGTTCGTCGAACTTGTAACTGCGCTGAAGGCCGGACAAACCCTGACGATAGAGGCCCCCGATCTGCAGGGCCGAACGGTTTCGTTCCAGTTGCAGGGACAGGGATTTTCCGAGGCACTGGAGCGCCTCGGAAGCTTGCATTAGAGCATTTCCGGTAGAGACCGCATCGCGGTTTGTGTCCGGAAATGCGTATCTACGATCTATGCCGCGACGGAATCGGGTTCGCTGGCACTTTCCGGCTTTTGCGGTTCCGCGTGTTTTTCGGCCGATTTCTTGCGCGAAAACAGCCCGGTGAGGTAGGTACCCAACCTGTCCATTTCCACGAAGATGACCGGGGTGATGAACAGCGTCAGCAATTGCGAGACGATGAGACCACCGACCACGGCAACACCAAGTGGCTGGCGCAGTTCCGAGCTGGCGCCTGAGCCGAGGGCGATGGGCAGGGCGCCCAGCAGCGCGCAGAAGGTCGTCATCATGATCGGCCGGAAACGGCGCACGCAGGCTTCGTGGATGGCGCTGGTGGGCGGTTCGGCCTTTTCGCGGATCAGTTCCACCGCAACGTCGATCATCATGATCGCGTTTTTCTTGACGATGCCGATCAGCATCAACAGCCCGATCAGCGCAATGATCGAGAAATCCATGCCCATCACCTTCAGCGCCACCAGCGCGCCAAAAGCCGCCGCCGGCAGACCGGAAAGGATGGTCAGCGGGTGGATGAAGCTTTCGTAAAGCACACCCAGCACCACATAGATGGTCAACACCGCCGCAAGAATGAGGATGCCGGTATTGCCCTGGCTCTGCTGGAATATCGCCGCCGTGCCGCCATAGCTGGTGAACACGTCCTGCGGCAGGCCGATGGTGGTTTTGATCTGGTCAATACGGCTCGTCGCATCCGAAAGCGCCACGCCATCCGGCAGGTTGAAGGAGACGGTCGTAGAAACGAGCTGGCCCGTCTGGTTGATGGTCACCGGCGCCTGCGTGCGGGTGAGGGTGGCGAAGTTGGAAAGCGGAACCAGAACACCCGATTTTGCCGAGAGAATGTTGATGTCGCTCAGGAAATCGTCATTCCACTGTTTCGAGCTGTCGAATTCGACGATCACATCATAGCTATCACCGGTCGACTGGATTTGCGCCGCCGTATAACCGCCGAACGACATTTCCAGCGTCTTGCGCAATTGGTCGTTGGTAATGCCGAAGGCGGCTGCCTTTTCCGGGTCGACCGAAATCGTCGCCGCAATTGCGCCGTTCTGAGCGTCGGAATTGACGGCGGCGAATGTGCGGTCGCGGCGCATCGCCTCCATCAGCTTGTTCGACCATTCATTGGTCGCGTCGGCGTTCAGGCCCTGAATGACGAGTTGGTATTGGCTGGCGGAGCTGCGCCCGCCCAAACGTAAGCTTTGCTGGGGATTGATATAGGTGCGGATGCCCGCCACCTTCGATGTCGCCTGGCCAAGTTCCGCCAATACCTGGCTTAGCGGTGCACGCTCTTCCTTCGGCTTCAGCTCCACGAACATCGAGCCGTTATTCAGCGGGTTGCGGGAGTTGCCGCCGACTGTAGAGGTCACATGCACCACGGCCGGGTTCTTGCGGATCTGATCAGCCACCTGCGCCTGAAGATCGCGCATCGCGGTATAGGAAATGTCCTCACGCGCCTGCGTCGACACGGAAAGGCGACCGATATCCTCCTGCGGGAAGAAGCTGGAAGGCAAAGTCTCGAACAGATAAAGCGATGCTGCAACCGATGCCAGGAATGCGCCCAGAACCACGCGGCGATGGGAAAGGCACCAGCCGACGGCCTTGCCATAGAGGCGAAGCGTGCGCTCGAAGCCGGCGTCGAACCAACGGATGATGGCTGGCGGTCTGGAGGAATGACCCGAAAGCCTTGAGGCGAGCATGGGCGTGACAGTCAGCGAAACCAGCGCCGACGCCATGATCGCCAGCGTGACCACCATGCCGAATTCGTTAAACAGCCTGCCGATCACTCCGCCCATCAGCAGAATGGGAATGAACACTGCGACCAGCGAGATGGACATGGACAGAATGGTGCCGCTGACTTCCGCGGCGCCCTGAAGGGCCGCCTCGCGCATCGTCAGGCCTTTTTCTTCGTGCAGTCGCAGGATGTTTTCCAGCATGACGATCGCATCGTCCACCACAAGTCCGACCGACAATGTCAGTCCGAGTAGCGAGATATTGTCGATACTGTACCCCAGAACATACATGGCGCCGAAGGCGGTAATCAGTGATAGCGGCACGGCAAGGCCCGGAATAATGGTCGCCGTCAGATGCCCGGTGAAGAGATAGATAACCGCAACCACCAGCCCGATTGTGAGGAGCAGCGTGAACTGTACGTCGGCAATCGCGTCCTTGATTGCAGTCGAGGCGTCATTCATGACGTTGATATTGACCGATGGCGGCAATTGCTGGCGCAGCGCCGGTAACTTGGCCCGGATGGCATCCACCACATCAACGGTGTTGGCGTCCGGCTGGCGCTGCACGGCAAGAACGATCGCCTGTTCGCCATCGAACCAACTGCCGGCATTGGGGTTGTCGATACTGTCGGTGACATTGGCGATATCGCCGAGATGGATGGAAGCACCGTTGCTTGTCGCCACCACCAGCGAGCGGAAGGCCGCTGCATCGGTGCGCTGGGTGTCTGCCTCTATCGTCAGGCGCTGGTTGTCATTCTGCAACGCGCCCACGGGCACCTGATTGTTCGCCTGCGCGATGGCGGTTGTGACGGTATCGACGCCAAGCCCTCTTGCCTGAAGCTGCGAGGGATCGAGGCCAATGCGCACGGCATAGGTCTGCGCGCCGTAGATACTCACCTGCGCGACACCGGAAATGGTTGAAAGCAGCGGCGAGATGATATTCTCGGCGATTTCGTCCACCTTGCTGGTCGGCATCTCCTTGCTGTTGATGGCAAGCAGCAGTACCGGCGCATCGGCCGGGTTGGTCTTGCGGTAACTCGGCGTTGTCGTCATGTTGCTTGGCAACTGCCGCTGTGCGCGCGAGATCGCCGCCTGAACATCTGCTGCCGCTGCGTCGATGTCACGGTTGAGATCGAATTGCAGCACGATGGAGCTGTTGCCCAGAGTGTTGGTGGCGCTGATTTCGCTGACACCCGGAATGGTCTCGAACTGCTTCACCAGCGGCGTGGTGACTGAGGTGGCCATGGTTTGCGGCGAGGCGCCCGACAGCGACGACGAAACGCTGATCGTCGGAAAATCGACTTTCGGCAGCGCAGCGACGGGCAACAGGCGGAAACCGGCAAGCCCGGCGAGCACGAGGCCGATGGCGAGAAGGGTGGTTGCGACGGGTCGGTTGATGCAGAAATTCGGGATCATGGGTTACCCACCTGTTCCTGCTGGGGAATATTGGCGGCCAGATTGGCGGCCGCGCCGCCCTTGTCCGAGAATTGCTCGACCACCTGTTGACCGTCGGCAAGTCCCGACTGGCCTTCGATGATCACATGCTCGCCGCCGGTGAGGCCACTGGCAATGGCTGTCATATCGCCGTTGGAGCGGGCAACTTCCACGGTCGTCATATGAACACGGTGGTTGTCATCGACAGTGTAGACGAAATTGCCCTTCGGCCCCGGCCGCACGGCAACCGTCGGCACGACGATCATCTCCGCGTCGGAGACGAAATGAGCCGTGACGTTGACGGACTGGCCGGGCCACAACAGCCCGCGATCGTTCTTGAATTCCGCTTTAGCAAGTACGGTACCGGACGTTTGGTCTACGACGTTGTCGTAAAAACGCAGCATGCCGCTCATGGGCTCGCCGCCGGTTGCCGCCGGGTCTACATCGACCGCCGTGTCCTTCTGAACGCCTTCGCGCAATTGCGGCAGGTAGCGCTGCGACAGGCGAAAACTGACAGAGATGGGATCGTATTTCGTGATCGTCACAATATTGATGCCAGCGCTGAGATAGGCACCGGGGCTGACGGTAACATCGCCCAGTCGCCCATCGAACGGCGCACGGATCTCCATATGTTCGAGCGTTACTTGGTCGGAAGCAAGCGTCGCCTTGTCGGCATCGATCTTTGCGGCGGCGCTGTCCCTGGCTGCCCTTGCCTGATCCAGCACCTGCTGGGACTCTGCGCTCTGCTTGACCAGATTGGCGGCGCGCTGGAAGGCGGCTTCCGTCTGTTCCAGCGTTGCCTGATCGGCAGCGATATTGGCCTTGTCCTTGTCGACGGCTGCGCGGGCGATACGGTCATCCATCTTGAGGATCAGATCACCCGCCTTGATATGCTGGCCGTCCTTCGCGGAGATTTCCGTGACGAGACCGGCCTGAAGCGGCGCTATATTGGTGATGTCGGCGGCAACCGCCCATCCCGTCGCCGTAGCATCCATTGGCAACGTCGCCTTGTTGACGGCGATGGTGCTGACGGTAGGCGGCCCGCCATTGCGCCGCCCGCCACCTTGCCTCTGGCCTGTCTGCTGGCCGGCTTGACCGTTCTGCGACGTCTGGCCCTTCTTGCCGGCAGATCCATCGGCCGTTGCCGTTTCTGCATGTGGCGAAACGCTGGCGAATTGTTTGAGGTAGGGAATTTGATCAAGGGGCAGGCGATCTTTAAAATACCACGCGCCGGCGGCTGCGATGGCGAGAACGCTGAGGGCGGTCCAGAAACGTTTCATCTGACGGTTCCGCAAAATGAGAGCAATACATGTTTCCCGAACATGTTCGGCAAGCCCTGGGAGCAGCTTTAGCTCCCACAAGACACCCAATGCGCTGCAAAATCACCTTAAACTTTTGTAATGGCGGCGACGATGTCTGCCGTCATGTTGCCTTGCGAAACAAGGGTTGTGGCGCTTTTGGGCATATGCCCGTCGCCGGGCTCGATGCGCGGAACTTGACCCCAATCGTGACCAAAATAAAAAGGCGCCTCGTTTCCGGGGCGGCTTTGAACAGGAGCGGCGAGTTGCCGAGGATCAGAACGCCCGGATTGCGTTGCGCGTCGCAAGTACATCCTCGGAGACGTTGCCGGCCGTTGCGGGAACGGAGCCGACGAGGTCCAGGAACTTGTAAAGTTCGGTTGCCTGCGAGTTGGTGACGTAGATGATATCGCGATCCTGCATAGGGAATTTCGTGGTGGCAAAGAAGGTTGAAGGATCGCGCAGGTTGGCGCGGAAGATGACCGGAACTTCCTGCCCCGGGAACTTGGACATGTCGATGCCAAGCTTCACGAGAAGATCGCGTTTGACGGTACGATAGACATAGACCTGCGCAGGGTCGGCACGGGAATCGAGCAATCCGCCCGCCTTGCCCAGCGCATCCGAGAGCTTCAGCGCGGCGTCCTCAAATTCGAAACGACCATTGAGGCCGGAAGCGCCGAAAGCGAGATAGGTACGGCGTTCACGCTCCACCATGACCGTGTCGCCCGGAACCACATAGATGTTCTCGGAAGGCGTGCTGACAAGGTGATTGTAGTTGACGCGCGCGGTCTTGCCGCGACGGATCAGCGTGACATAGGATTCGATATTTGGGGCGCTGAGGCCTTTTGCATAGGAGATGACGTCGAGAACGCGGTCACCCGCTTCTGAAAGCTGGACCTTCGTCGGCTCCTTGACGTCGCCAAGCACGGATGCCTGTGCGGAGCGGCTGGAAATCTTGGTGATGAGGACCTGCGGTTCGATGGCCCGGTTGGCCAGACGCTCCTCGATCTCGCTCTGCACATCCTCGACATTGCGGCCTGTTGCGCGGATCTTGCCGGCATAGGGAACGCTGATATTGCCTTCCCGGTCTACCGTCTGGTTCGGCAGGCTGATGAAGTTGCCGGGACGGCTGCCCGCATCGTTTGGAATGAAAAGTCCGCCCGCCTGGCTTTCGAAGATTGCGACCTGCACCACGTCACCAACGCCCATCGGCAACGCCGGAACACCACCCTTGCCGCCGCCGAAACTGCCGAGCAGGGTAGCGGTGGTGGTATCGCCGACATAGTTCAGGACGGAACTGTTGATATCGATGAGAGCGTAGTCAACGCCCGCAGTTTTCTTTTTGTCCTTGGAACTGAATTTCACTGAAGCGTTGGATTCGATTGTTGCCGCATCGGGGCCTGATGCCGCGGTGACGGTGCACCCCGCAAGTGCTGCGGAGGCAAGCAGAATCGAAACATTCAATAAACGCATTTGGTCCTCAAAATAAATTTCGTCCGAAAAAAGAAACAAACCGGACATCGTATAGTTTTATAAAAATCGGCACTTCATATTTGACACCGGTAAATCAAATCTCAACCGGGCATTACATCCGTTCAGCAGAATCGTTTCACGAAATGTCTACGCTGGCATCAGGCTTATTGCCTAACTTAAGGCGATGCTTCAAGTTAAGTCGTCGCTCGATTGCGCCGGAAAATCCGTAACATTCACAATCTTCACGAACCCGAATGGCGTCAGTATCATCGTTCTTCAATATTCAATCGGACGGCATAATCACTGCGATTACCGCATAGCGCTAGTGCAGTTTTGTCACGCTTGTCCAGTTTCTTTCATGTTTGACTTAAAAACACGATAATTGGTTGTTTTGCAGTATGTTTTCCCTAAGTCAGCGGCTGATCCTTAGTCCCCGGTTGGTCTGCGGCGCCAGCCGCTCATTGACCCCGAAACGGATAGCGGCCATCATTCCCGTGTGGTCAAAAACGACCAGAATGCCGAGACCCTTGGCTATATCATAGCTGTGATCACGCAACGCCTTATCTTCCATGAAAACACCTAATGTAAATTTTAAAATTATTTATAATTCAGTGAAATATTTATTTGATGTGGATACAAAATTTATTATGAAATACTAATCGTGTATCGGAAGTATTGAATGAGGTTAAAAATCTGTCTATTGTGGCAGCTGTATAAATATGCTTAATATTAAAAACTTGAAGATTCGTATTTGCCGAGTCCCGATCCTGGTGTTGTTATACGCTCCCTGAAGCGTAGCAGAAGTACGGGTAAAATTGCTTCTACCATCTGGACGTCGCGAATGTCCGATATGGTTTTGGCCAGTTCGTTATAAATAAGCGCGGCCTCCGTTATTGTAGACCGTGTAGGCGACTTTTGGCGACACTCCGCGAAGATCGTCTCGACCCGGTCGCTGATTTTTTGCAGCAGGGCAACGTCGTAGGCAAGCGTAGGTGCCGCTGGCGCCGTGTCAAACATGTCGCCCATACCGGCCACGAGCCAACTTATATTGATGCCGAACCGCTCACGATAGAGCGCCAAAACGCCAGCGTCGGGAATACGGTCGCCCCGTTCATAGTAACCAAGCATTGCGACTGTCAGGCCTATTGCCTCAGCAAATGGCTCACGCTCGTCAAATTTCAGTGCTTCGCGGACCTCGGTCAGCCGTTTTCCCAACGGCGTCTTTGGCTCGACGCGTTTCCTGCTCATAATTCCGCATAAATATCACGATTTGGTATTTACTAGATACCAATTTGTGATATTCCTCTGTTTGTACAAAGACCAAATCACTCATGAGGTAGGCCGGTCAGGGCCGCCTCGCTCACAACGAGGAATCATTATGCACGGCGACTGCATTGCGGACAAGGCGACGGCGAGCCTGCGCTGGATAAGAGAAGGCCGGTGACGCCACTTGCTTTACCTATGAGTGTCTCTGTCGACGTCAACAGAGTATATCCAATATGGATATATTCGACCTTGAAAATTGCATGTCAGGCCCGTTCGGCCAGCGCAAAATTCACGGTATCGGCAAATTCTCGCAGGAAGCGTTCACTTGAAAAGCGGGCGGCGTTGTCGACACAGGCGTTCTTGTCGAAACTGTCGGAGTTATCGACAAACTCCTGCACCGCAGCGCAGATGGCTTCAGGCGTTTGCTCGCGGAAATAAAGGCCGGTCGGCTGATTGGAGGCGCCGAGAGGAACAACGGTCTCTAGTACACCGCCTTTTCCATAGGCGATGACGGGTGTTCCCAGCGCTTGCGATTCAACCGGGACGATGCCGAAATCGTCTTCGGCGGCAAATACGAATGCCTTGGCTTCCGCCATGTATTTGTGAAGCTCGTCATTGCCGACGAAACCGAGGATCTCGACATTGGGAGTGGCGATTTGCTTGATGCGTTTCATGTCCGGGCCGTCGCCGATGACGACCAGTCGTCTATCGGGCATTTTTGCAAAGGCTTCTACGATGAGGTGGACCTTCTTGTAAGGCACCAGCCGCGAAGCCGTGACGAAATAATCGCCTTTCAGGTCGGAAGGGGAGAGATGGGAAGTATCCACGGGCGGATAAATAACCGTAGAGTCGCGTCCGTAGCATTTGCGAACCCGGCTGCGAATGAATTTGGAATTGACCGTCATGAGATCGACGCCATTGGCGGTGCGGATGTCCCACATGCGAATATAGTGAAGAACGGCACGGGCGATCCACGAGGCGAAACCGCGACTAAGCTTCGATTCTTTCAGGTACTGGTGCTGGAGATCCCAGGCGTAACGGATGGGGCTGTGAATATAGGAGACGTGAAACTGGCCGGGTCCGGTGATAACGCCCTTGGCGACGGCGTAGCTTGAGGAAATCACCAGATCGTAGCCGCTGAGATCAAATTGTTCGACGGCCAGCGGCATCAGCGGCAGATAGGAGCGATATTTTTTACGAGCGAAAGGCAGTTTCTGGATGAAGGAGGTGTTGACCGGCCTGCCACCGAGAAAGCCCCGGTCTCGATCGCTCATGAAATCGACAAGGCAATAGAGATCCGCGTCAGGATAGATCTCAAGAAGGTTGTGAAGCACTTTTTCGGCCCCACCTCTGTCGGTGAGCCAGTCATGCACGATTGCCGTCTTCATGATTTCCTCAATAATTTCAACGTAATAAAAATTTATAACCCGCCCCGGAATAAAGCTCGGCGGTTTAGAATATCTGGTCTGTCTGCAGCCCTTAAAAACACGGCTGGGAAGGCGAATAACGTAACGATTAATAAGAATGCGAGATTATGTCTGTCGTAATCTGGTCTTGGTCTGATCCTCAATAGCACTTTGTTCGCAAATGCGAAATATCAAAGCCTCTTAATTCCTCCTCTTCGTTTTCCAGTTGAAAGCCAGCCGTAGTTTCCGCAGTTCCGGCTGGCAGCAGCGGTGTTTGCCGCGCGCCGTGTTTCGGGCGAAATAGCCTGTTTTCCATCGACTTACGTTCCGTTTCCGCCTCTTGCGAAGGCCCGTCTTCCATTTCGCCTGTCTTGGAAACCCTTCCTCGCACCGCATTGTCATTGACAAGGCGTCTTATCGAGTTATTCTGTTATAAAGATTGCTATAACATAATAATGGAACTCATAAGGTCGGAACCAAGAGCTGGGAGCTTAACAATGAGACGTAAACTTGCATTTCTCGCCACTGCTGCTTTGATGCTAGCGCCGGGCGTGATGATGGCTGCGGAAAAGGGCGGTGTCATCAATGTCGCCACGATCGGCGAGCCGCCGACACTCGATCCCATGGCCTCGACGGCCGATCTCGTAGGTATTGTCACGCAACATATTTTCGAAACGCTCTATACCTTCGACAAGGGGTGGAAGGTGACGCCGCTTCTGGCGGAAAGCCTGCCTGACATCAGTGCGGACGGCAAAACCTACACGATCAAGCTGCGGAAGGGCATCAAGTTCCATGACGGCAGCGATATGACCTCGGAAGATGTCGTCGCCTCGCTTGGCCGCTGGATGAAGATCGCATCACGCGGAAAACAGGTCGCCGGTTTCATCGACAATATCTCCGCGCCTGATGCCGAGACGGTGACAATCACCCTCAAGCAGCCCTATGCGCCGCTAACCTCGCTGCTTGCTTTCAACAACTCCGCAGCCATCATTCTGCCCGCTGAAAAGCAGGCTGAGCCGATGACAGAATTTGTCGGCACCGGCCCTTATATGCTGAAGGAACGCAAGGCGGACCAATATATCCAGCTCGTCCGTTTCGACGGCTACAAGTCTCGTGACGGTGAAAGTGACGGATATGGCGGTGCGCGCCATCAGTATCTCGATGAAATCCGTTTCGTTCCGGTTCCCGATCCGAATACCCGTGTCGAGGCCGCTGTTTCCGGCCAGTATGACTACGTCGATTCCATTCCGGTGGAATCCTTCGCCAAGGTGAAGTCCTCCTCGGCCTCGCAGCCGTTGATGCTGAAGCCCTTCGGTTATCCGGTCTTTGTATTCAATACCAAGGAAGGTTTGTCTTCCAAGCTTGAGGTCCGCAAGGCGGTGACCGAAGCGTTGAACATGGAGGACATGCTGGCGGCGGCGTTCGGCAGCACGGATTTCTATGCGCTTGATGGCGCCTACTATCCGTCCAATTTCTCCTGGCATTCGGAAGAGGGCGTCGAAGGCAATTATAATGTCGGCAACCCGGAGGCCGCAGCCGAAAAGCTGAAGGCCGCCGGATATAATGGCGAGCCGTTGCGCATCCTCACCAGCCGTCAGTATGAGTTCCACTACAAAATGGCGCAGGTGGCAGCGGAGTATCTGAAGCTTGCCGGTTTCAAGGTGGATATGCAGGTGGTGGACTGGGCGACGCTGACACAGCGCCGTGCCGACCCGAAGCTCTGGGATATCTACATCAGCCACAGCCCCTTCCTGCCGGAGCCGGCGCTGATTGGCGCGCTTTCCACAGGTTCGCCGGGCTGGTGGGACACGCCGACGCGCAAGGCGGCGGTGGACGCTTTCACCTCGGAGGCTGATCCGGAGAAGCGCGTTGCTCTCTGGGCCAAGGTGCAGAAGACGATTTATGACGAGCTGCCGCTCATCAAGATCGGCGACTTCAACGCCGTGGCGGCGAAGTCCAACAAGCTTGATGGCGTCGATCCGGCTCCCTGGCCCTATTTCTGGAATGCTTCGGTTACGAAGTAAGACCGCTCCGCACTCCGTGACCCCGGACTGAATCCGGGGTCCAGCGCGATCAAGTCTTTGACCGCAAGAGGACGCCTTCACCACGCAGACGCGCGGTGGCTGGATGCCGGATCGGATCCGGCATGACGGAGGCGGGAGTTTTCCAGCCATGAGCGCCGGGGTTACCGGCACTCGTCGACAACTCTGTTCAACCGCGTGAGAGCGGCCCATCACGCGCTTCGGAGCATTCATACGTGATACGGTATATTTTCCAGAGACTTGCCGGAATGATCGTGGTGATGTTTCTCGTCGTCACCATCGTTTTCATCATCCTGCGCGTCACGCCCGGGGATCCGGCGGCGGTGATGCTCGGGCCGGACGCTTCGGCACAGGACATCGCGGAGTTGCGCACCAGACTTGGCCTAGATCAGTCGCTTGGCGTGCAATATGTCTACTATATCGGGCAATTGCTGCGCGGCGATCTCGGCCAGTCGATCTTCCTCAACATGCCGGTTGGATCGGCGCTTCTGGATCGGGCGGAACCGACCTTCTTCCTGACGATCTTTTCGCTGTTGATCGCCAGTGCCATCGCGCTTCCCATCGGCATCTATGCCGCTTACCGGCGCGGTTCCTTCGTGGATCAGGCAGCGACAACCATTGCGATGCTGGCGGCGAGCATTCCGAGCTTCTGGCTTGGCCTGATCCTCATGCAGTTCTTCGCCGTCCGGCTCGATATGTTTCCGGTGTCGGGATATGGCGGTCCGGGCGCAAGCTTCCTCGAGCGCATGTATCACCTAACCTTGCCGGCCATCGCACTCGGCCTCGTTTCTTCCGCCCTCATTCTGCGCTTTACCCGCGCCTCGATGCTGGATGTTCTCGGCGACGACTACGTCCGCACCGCCAGAGCCAAGGGCGTCAAGGAACGCCGGGTGGTGATGAAACACGCGCTGAAGAACGCACTCATCCCCATCCTCACCGTGCTTGGTCTCACCGCCGCCGTGCTGATTTCCGGCGCGGTCGTTACGGAAACCGTGTTTGGCCTGCCGGGCGTAGGCAATCTCGTCGTGTCAGCCGTCTTGAGGCGCGATTATCCGGTCATTCAGGGCGCGCTTCTCGTCATCGCCGGGCTTTACGTGCTCATCAATTTTGCCATCGACATGCTGTATCTGCTGGTCGATCCGAGGGTTCGTTACTGATGGCCGATATCACCTCCACCGCCCAGCCGGCGCGCAACCCGACCATCCTGTTCATTCGGCGTCTGTTGAAGCGCAAGACGGTCGCAGCCGGTCTGATCGTGCTGCTCGTCTTCGTGCTGCTCGCCGTTTTCGCGCCGATGATCGCGCCTTATTCGCCGTCGAAACTGTCGATCGTCAACCGTCTGAAACCGCCGAGCGAACTCTACTGGTTCGGCACCGACGAGTTCGGCCGTGACGTTTTTTCCCGTACCATCTTTGCGGGAAGGCTGTCGCTTCTGGTCGGGGCCGCCGTGGTGGCGCTGTCGGCGTTGATCGGCATCACGCTCGGCCTGCTTGCCGGTTTCTTCCAGAAGCTGGATACGCCGATCGCGCGACTGATCGATGCCATGATGGCGTTTCCGGATATTTTGCTGGCCATCGCGCTAGTGGCCGCACTCGGGCCGTCGCTGACGACGGTAATCATTGCACTTGCCGTCGTTTATTCGCCGCGCCTTGCCCGCATCGTGCGCGCCTCGACGCTGGTTATCCGGGAATTGCCCTATGTGGAGGCGGCCAAGGCGCTCGGCATCTCCACCTTCCACATCATGACGCGGCATGTGCTGCGCAATCTGATCTCGCCGATCCTCGTGCAGTGCACCTTCCTTTTCGCCAGCGCCATGTTGGCCGAGGCCGGCCTTTCATTTTTGGGGCTGGGTGTCAGCCCCGAAATTCCGACCTGGGGAACCATGATCTCTGCCGGCCGCCAATATATCGGCCAGGCGGACTGGATGACCTATTTCCCCGGCTTTGCCATCATTCTTTCCGTGCTCTCGCTGCAAATGGTCGGCGACGGGCTGCGGGACATGCTCGACCCAAGACTGCGAAGGGATTTGTAATATGACGTCCGGTGAACAGGCAAAAACGCCTTTTCAAGCTCCCATTCTTCTCTCCAATGTGAAACCCGTCGGCTTCGAAAAGGGGGCGCCACAGGCCCAGACCGATATCCTGATCGGCGGCGATGGCAAGGTCGCGGCGGTTGGGCCTGCCCTTCAGGCGCCGGCGGATGCGCAGCGCATCGACGCAAAGGGCGCATTCGTCTCGCCCGGCTGGGTGGATCTGCACGTGCATATCTGGCATGGCGGCACCGATATCTCCATCCGCCCCTCAGAATGCGGGGCCGAGCGCGGCGTGACGACGCTGGTGGATGCCGGTTCGGCGGGGGAAGCAAATTTCCACGGTTTTCGCGAATATATCATCGAACCATCGAAGGAACGCATCAAGGCCTTCCTCAATCTCGGCTCCATCGGGCTTGTCGCCTGCAACCGGGTCCCGGAACTGCGCGATATCAAGGATATCGACCTCGACCGCATCCTTGAATGTTATGCCGAGAACAGCGAGCATATCGTTGGCCTCAAGGTGCGGGCGAGCCATGTCATTACGGGTTCTTGGGGTGTTACGCCGGTCAAACTCGGCAAGAAGATCGCCAAGATCCTGAAAGTGCCGATGATGGTGCATGTGGGTGAACCGCCTGCGCTCTACGATGAGGTGCTGGAAATTCTCGGTCCCGGCGATGTCGTGACCCATTGCTTCAACGGCAAGTCCGGCTCCAGCATCATGGAAGATGAGGACCTGTTCAACCTCGCGGAGCGCTGTGCGGGGGAAGGCATCCGGCTGGATATCGGCCACGGCGGTGCATCCTTCTCCTTCAAGGTGGCGGAAGCGGCGATCGCGCGCGGCCTTTTGCCTTTCTCGATCTCCACGGATTTGCATGGCCATTCGATGAATTTCCCCGTCTGGGATCTGGCGACGACCATGTCGAAGCTGCTTTCGGTCGATATGCCCTTCGAAAATGTCGTCGATGCCGTCACCCGCAATCCGGCCTCCATCATTCGCCTCGACATGGAAAACCGCCTCGACGTTGGCCAGCGCGCGGATTTCACGGTTTTCGATCTTGTCGATTCCGATCTGGAGGCGACCGATTCCAATGGCGATGTTTCGCGTCTCAAGCGGCTGTTCGAGCCGCGCTATGCGGTTATCGGTGCGGAGGCAATTGCCGCCAGCCGTTATGTCCCAAGAGCGCGCAAGCTCGTGCGCCACAGCCATGGCTATTCCTGGCGCTGAACCGACTGGAGCGGCGGGGAGGGATGCTCTCCGTCTTCCGCAAAGAATAGGGATACCCGTCCCGGTATTATGAGGAATTCGCGTGAAACAGTCTTCGCTTGAGGCAGATGGGCGTCATTCGCCCTACGACCGGCTTGCCGCGCTCGGCATCTCGCTGCCGCCGCCACCGCCGCCGATCGCCAATTTCGTCACGCATGTGGTGGAAGGCAACATGCTCTATCTTTCGGGGCAGGGCCCGAGGGAGGAGAACGGACACCTGTACGCCGGCAAGGTCGGAGCCGAGATCGGGCTGGACGAGGCGTACCAGCATGCGCGTTTAACCGGCATCAATCTTCTTGCCGTCATGCATGAGGCGCTTGGGGATCTGTCGCGGGTGAAGAAGGTGGTCAAGCTGCTGGGCATGGTCAATGCCGTCAGCGATTTCCGCGATCATCCAAGCGTCATCAACGGTTGTTCGGATCTCTTCATCGATGTGTTCGGCGATGCGGGGCAGCACGCCCGCTCCGCCGTGGGGTTCGGTTCGCTGCCGGGCAACATCACCGTCGAGATAGAAGCCATCATCGCCCTTAGGGATTGAGGCCGTTCAATGGTTGCGCCAGCCCATCAGCTTCTCGATCCTTTCGGCCGAAACCCTGACCTGTTCGGTATAGTGGTTTTCGTCCGCCAGCACCTTCTGTTCCGGCAGCACGATGGAGATCGTCGCCACGCATTCTCCATTGGTGTCGCAGATCGGCGAGGCGATGCAGGCAACAGCGTAGTCGGATTCCGCAACCTGTATCGACAGCCGGTCACGGAACGCCGTGCCTGCCGATTGAGAAAGCGCTTCCGGATTGATTTCCGCACGGCCGGTGGGCGACGTGCGGGCGCAGCGTTTGAAAAGCTCGACGCGCTCCTCTTCCGGCAGATGGCCAACGAGCAGGCGGCCGGATGCCGTCCAGTTCAATGGAACACGGGTGCCGACGCGCGAGGCAACCTGGAAATGGCTGGGGCCATCCGCCATGGCGAGCACCAGCATATGGTCACCGTCGCGACCGCAAAGCTGCACCGTCTCACCCGCATGGCGGCACAGATCATGCATTTCGTGGGTGGCGACACCCATGAAATCCAGCGAGCGGGCATAGGCAAGGCCGTAGTGATAAAGCCGTGCGCCGAGCCATATGTTACCTTCGGCGTTGCGCGCCAACATGTTCTTTTCGACCAGATCGTCAACGATCACATAGACGGTGGAAAGTGGCGCCTTGATCGCCTTGGCAATGGCGTAAGCGCCAGCTGGCGATCCGGTTTCGTAAAGGTAATCAATCACCTGAAGAGCGCGATCAATGCCGCTGACACGCGAGCGCTTGGACACCTTCGCGTCCGGGTTTTCCTCGGTCGCGGACAAGGCGTGTGAAGACAATTCGTCCAGTTTATGGGCGTCCAATTTCGGGCTCCTCATGAATTTTGAGAAGCTATTACATTATTATGGCATATATGTCGATGCCTATCGCATCGCAAAGACAGGAGAAAGACATGACCGAGGATATCAGAAGCAGGATCGGCCTTCGCCCGGTCATCAACGTCTCGGGCACCATGACGTCGCTCGGTGCTTCCATCGTCGTTCCAGAGGCGGTTGAGGCCATGGCGGCGATCCTGCCGCAATTCGTAGAGATCAACGATCTGCAGCGCAAGGCAAGCGCGATCATCGCGAGACTGACGGGCGGCGAGGCTGGTTTCGTCACTGCTTCCTGCTCTTCCGGCATCAGCCTTGCTGTTGCCGGCGCCATCACCGGCAACAATCTCCTGGCCATTGAAAAGCTGCCTGATATCGCACCGGAAAAGAACGAAGTGCTGGTGCAGATGGGGCATGTGGTGAGCTACGGCGCGCCGGTGGATCAGGCGATCCGGCTTGGCGGCGGCAAGGTGGTGCTGGTCGGGCAGGCCACATCGACCCATCGCTTCCACATGGAAAACGCCATCACCGAAAAGACGGCGGCGGCGGTCTATGTCATCTCGCACCATGTCGTGAGTTACGGCCTGCTGCATCTTTCCGAATTCGTAGAGATCGCCCATGCCAAGGGTGTTCCGGTTATCGTGGATGCGGCGTCCGAATATGATCTGGAGCTGTTTCTGGCCACCGGCGCAGATATTGTCCTCTATTCCGGCCACAAGTTCCTCGGTGGCCCCACCTCCGGCATCGTGGCCGGAAGTAAGGAACTGGTGCGCAACGCCTTCCTGCAAAATATGGGCATTGGCCGCGGCATGAAGGTCGGCAAGGAAAGCATCTATGGCGTTATGGCGGCACTGGAAGCCTGGGAAAAGCGCGACCATGCCGGCATCCGTGAGCGCGAGACCGGATATCTCAATCTCTGGAAGGAAACGCTGGATGGCCGCCCGGGCGTGACCGCGCTCATCGAGCCGGATCCGACCAATAACCCGCTCGACAGGCTGCGCGTCATCATCGATGCCGAAGAAGCGCATATCACTGCCTGGGACCTGACGACAGCGTTGGCCAGGGGCAATCCTCCCATCATCACCCGCGACCACGAGGTAGAGCATCGCTATTTCTATCTCGACCCATGCAATCTGCATCCCGGACAGGAAACCATCGTGGCGTCTCGTCTGGCCGAGGAACTGGACAAGGCGCGTGCCTCCAACGAGGTGATTGCAACACCTTTCGAAGACCGGAGCCGACACCGCTTCGACGGCATGCTGCGCTGGCCGGACTAGGCTTGACCGCTTGCGCCGCCAAAACCTAACGACAAGAAGGGAACGATCATGACCATGCCGCAGGCCGCACCCGTTGGTGCCGAAGATGCCGTGCTTTCCGTCCGCAATCTCACCACGTCCTTTCACGTGGATGGCGGCTGGAAACCCGTGGTTCGTGATATTTCCTTTGATGTCGGGCCGGGTGAAACGGTCGCGATCGTCGGTGAAAGCGGTTCGGGTAAAAGCGTTACCTCCCTCTCCATCATGCGGCTGCTGGATCGTGAAAGCAGCAGGGTGGAGGGTGAAATCCTGCTTGGAGGACGCAACCTGCTGTCCCTCTCCGAAGATGCCATGCGGCAGGTGAGGGGAAACGAGGTCGCCATGATCTTTCAGGAGCCGATGACCAGCCTCAATCCGCTGTTCACCATCGGCGACCAGATTTCCGAGGCCTTGTTATGCCACCAGCCGATGTCGAAAACCGACGCGAGGGCGGAGACGGTTCGGCTGCTCGAAAAGGTCCGTATTCCTTCAGCCGCATCGCGTTTCGATGAATATCCGCATCGCTTTTCCGGCGGCATGCGCCAGCGCGTGATGATCGCCATGGCGCTTGCATCCCGGCCGAAGCTGCTGATCGCCGATGAGCCGACGACCGCACTCGACGTGACTATTCAGGGCCAGATCCTTGACCTCATCAAGACGCTTCAGGAGGAGGAAGGCACGTCGGTTCTGTTCATCACCCATGACATGGGCGTGGTGGCTGAGATCGCCGATCGTACCGTTGTCATGTATCGCGGCGAGCAGGTGGAAGTTGGCGCGACCGCTGATATCTTTCATCGCGGCAAGCATCCCTATACCCGCGCGCTTTTGTCCGCCGTTCCGGTTCTGGGTTCCATGACGGGTGAGGAAAGACCGCTCAGGTTTCCCATCGTCAACACCACCACAGGCGAAACGCAGCAGCCGGCGCGGCCGGGCGATACCGTCGATTCGAGTGCCCAGCCGGTGCTCAAGGTAGAAGGGCTGACCAAGCGCTTCGATATTCACTCCGGCCTTTTGGGACGGCTCAGCGGCCGCGTGCATGCGGTGGAGAATGTGTCCTTTGATCTCAGAGCCGGCGAGACATTGTCGTTGGTCGGCGAAAGCGGTTGCGGCAAATCGACCACCGGGCGCGCCATCATGCGGCTGATCGAGCCGGATGCCGGCTCAGTGATGGTTAATGGCGAGAATATTCTCGCCCTCGACAAATCAGGCATGCGCGAGATGCGCAAAACGGTGCAGATGATCTTTCAGGACCCCTATGCCTCGCTCAACCCGCGCATGACGGTGGGTGCGGCGATTGCCGAACCGTTTCTGGAGCACCGCATGGGAAACGCCCGCGAGGCAAAGGATGTTGTGGCCGATATGCTGGCGAAGGTCGGCCTTTCGCCCGATATGGCGGCGCGCTACCCTCATGAATTTTCCGGCGGCCAGCGTCAGCGTATCTGTATCGCCCGCGCGCTTGCGCTCCAGCCGAAGGTGATTGTCGCCGATGAGAGCGTTTCGGCGCTTGATGTTTCGATCAAGGCGCAGGTCATCAACCTGATGCTGGATCTGCAGCAAAGCCTCGATCTCGCCTTCCTGTTCATCAGCCATGACATGGCGGTGGTGGAGCGCGTCAGCCACCGGGTAGCGGTAATGTATCTCGGCGAGATCGTTGAAATCGGCCCACGTGCGGCGGTGTTTGACAATCCGCAGCATGATTACACCCGCAAGCTGATGGCCGCCGTGCCGGTGCCGGACCCGGACCGCAGAAACACCCGGCGAAACGCCGCGAATGACGAGCTGAAAAGCCCGATCCGCGCGATCGATTACGTGGTGAAACCGCGTGAGTACCGTGAGGTCTCGCCCGGTCACCTTGTCGCCTGCTAAAGCGGGTTAAAGACCCGGTACATCGGATGTCGCGAAAGGCACGCGGTAACCGCGCCGGAAGGTTTCGCGCTGTCCGAGCTGGCGATACCATTGCTGTACCGCCGGAAAATCGTCGAGGTCGATTTTATGGCGCGCGAAACGCGAGACCCATGGCCAGATGGCGATATCGGCTATGGAAAAATCACCGGCGATGAATTCCCGGCCCGTCAGGCGCTGGTTCAGTGTGCGGTAGAGGCGCTCCGTATCCGAGGCGAAACGCGCCTCGGCAAAGGGTGCCTGTCCGGTATTGTAGGTCAGGAAATAATGGGCATAACCGAGTGTCGGGCCAAAATTGGCGGCTTGCCACATCAGCCATTCGGTGACTGCCAGCCGCGCAGCAGGGGAGGCAGGCAGAAGACGCCCGGCCTTTTCGGCGAGATAGATCAGAATCGCGTTCGATTCCGCTAGAACTGTGCCGTTATCGCGGTCGATGATTGCCGGTATTTTCGAGCCGGGATTGACGCGGGTATAGTCGGCTGAGAATTGTTCGCCTTTTTCAATGTCGATGGCGTGGCTGATATAGGGCAGGCCGAGTTCCTCCAGCGCAATCGAGATTTTCAGGCCGTTCGGGGTGATCCAGGTGTAGAGGTCGATCATGCTAATCGAACATCGCCTCATCTAGTGGCAAAGCTCGCCTGCCTTTCTTGCCGGTCACATCAGAAAGATCAGTATAAAGACCGCGCAATGTCGCAACGAGCTGGATGATGCGCGGATCGGTGACGCGATAAATCACCTGTTTGCCTTCCCGCGAGCCCTCGATCACACCGGCATCGCGCAATTCGGCAAGCTGCTGGGAAAGTGTCGGTTGCTGAATGCCGAGCTCATATTCCAGTGCGGAAACGGAAGCCTCCGTTTCCATGAGATAACAGACGATGGCCAAGCGATTGGCGTTGGCGACAAGCTTCAAAAGCTCGCTCGCCTCCACCACGCTGCGGCAGATGAGATTGGAAACCGGTTTCGTCACGACTACAGGTCCATTTTTCAAACTATAAAAAAGTAAATTGTATTGCGATAAATTTCAATGGTTTGATTAGGCCGAGTTTGACCGCGTTAGGAAATTTTTTAAAATCTACAGGATTGATAGATTTCTCTTTCGCTTTCCCGCAGAGGATCGCCAAAACGTTCCTCGAAAACATTCTATAAAAAAGTAGATTGATTGAGAAATGAGGTGTCGACATGAAAATCGGGGTCCATCCCAACAATCTGCATTTGCGGCTCGCCCGGCTCTGGCCCGGCGCGTTTGATGAATTCGATCCGGAATTCGTGCCCTACCGCGAGGGGCGCGATACCGCAGCGCTTTTGGAAAAAGGCGAAATTCATTTCGGCGGCACGGGCTCGACGCCGCCAATCGAGGCGGATGCGCGGGGGCTTTCCGCAGCTTATATCGCTGCCTCGGCACCACGCCCCGCAAACGGCGCGATCCTCGTGCGGCGCGACAGCCCCATCCGCTCTGCGGCCGACCTTTCGGGAAAACGCATATCGCTGATTGACGGGTCTTTTCATACCTATCTTCTTGCGCGTAGCCTGGAAGGGGCGGGGCTTGGCCTTGCGGATGTAATACGCATCGAGAGCGGTGACAGCGATAGCCTGCGCGATCTCGTGGAAGGCCGCGTCGATGCCTGGGTGACGATGTCGCCACGGCTCGAAAAAGCCCTGACCCATGACGGGATCAGTCTTCTGGTCCGTTGCGGCTCCACCATTCCCAACCGTTCGCTGTTCTGGACGCTTGCGCGTCACACTGTGGCGCTGGAACAACGCGATGCGATTGCCGCCGAACTGGACCGCGTTGGCCGCGCCGTCATGGCGGATATAGACAGAGCCGCGGCCCTTCTTGCCGCCGAGCCGGGCAGCGAAGGCGATGCGCAGTCCTGGGCAAAGGTGCTGCGCTCACGCGATCTTTCGGTGGTGCCCGCCGCCGAAAATATCCTTGCCGAACAGCAGGAGGAGGCCGATACGCTTTACAGGCACGGCCATTTCTCTCTACCGGTTCTGACCGGGCAGAGACCGGCCCCACAATCGGCCAGCGCGGGAGGCGACAGATGAACGTTTTCTGGTACATGTGCGCGCCCGATGGCGCCTATCCCTGGCAACCGGAAGGATCCCGCAAGGTTGATCTCGGTTATTACAAGCAGCTTGCGCTTGCTTATGATCAGCTTGGTTACACAGGCGCCCTGTTTGCCACCGGCGCGCATGATGTCTGGGTTCTGGCTGGCGCGCTGCTTTCCTATACCGAGCGGCTGAAGTTTCTGGTCGCGATTCATCCGGGTCTTGTCGCGCCAACGCTGCTCGCCAAGATGGCGGCGACGCTTCAGGAATTTTCGCGCGGACGCCTGCTGATCAACGTCGTCTCGGGCGATGCCAAGATGCTCGGTGCATATGGCATGACCATGCCGCATGACGAACGCTACGATATGGCGGATGAATATCTGCAGATCTGGCATCGTCTTTTTGCCGGTGAGACGGTCGATTTCAAGGGCCGCCATTTCCAGACCGAAGGCGCAAAGTTGGCACTGCCGGTGGGGCAAGGCATAGAGCCACCACCGCTATGGTTCGGCGGCTCTTCGGACAAGGCGATCGAGGTTGCCGCCAAACATGTCGAGACCTATCTTTCCTGGGGCGAAACGCCCGACCAGATCGGCGCGAAGGTCGATCTCGTCAAGGCGCGGGCGGAGAAACTCGGCCGTGAGCTAGAATACGGCATTCGCCTGTACGTTATTGTCCGCGATACGGATGAAGAGGCATGGGCCGCCGCCGCCGATCTTTACGGGCGCATGGACGAGCGTGCCATTGCAGCCAACCAGCGTTTCGTCGGCAAGACCGATTCCGTCGGCCAGCAGCGCATGACGGCGATGCATGGTGGACAGAAGCCTGAGAACCTGCGTGATCTCGAAATTGCCCCCAATCTCTGGGCCGGCATCGGTCTTGTCCGGCCGGGACCGGGCACCGCAATTGTCGGCTCGCCCGATACGGTCATCCGCACGCTGGAGGCCTATAAAAAGGCGGGCGTGAATACCTTTATTCTGTCCGGCATGCCATTGCTGGAAGAGGCCTTCCGTTTCGGGGAAAAGGTTCTTCCGCGTCTTGATGTATCGCGGGAAGTCTCGTCAGCCAAACAATTCACCTGGTCGACTTTGTTCGACCGCGACCTCTCGGCAAAGGCATCGTAAACATGGCCTTCCGGGAGTGGAGAAAAAAGACATGACGGCTGGTCCGGCAACAACGATTGCACAACGGCGCATCGGCCCGCAGCGTGCGGCGGAGCGGGCGCTTGCCGTTCTGGACAAGGCGCTTGGCGCGGTCGCCGCCGCAATCCTTGCGACTCTTCTCGTGGTGGTGCTGGTCAATGTCACCCTGCGTTATCTGTTTCACACCGGCTTCATCGGTGCGGAAGATCTCGGCATCTGGCTGCATGTGGCGATGATCGCGGTCGGCGCGCCGCTCAGTCTCAAAAGCGCACTTGCCATGCGGCTCGATGTTTTCGTGCGGTTTTTGCCTGAGCGGTTTCATGCCGCCACCGAAGTTCTGGCGGATGCCTTCTCCTTCATCGCAGCGCTGATCCTCGCCTTCGGTGGCGTTGAAATCGCGGCGATGCTGGGCGGTACGTCTCCGACGCTCGGTCTGCCGGAATGGGTGCGTTTTGGCTTTCTGGGTGCAGGCGGCGCGTTGATCCTTCTTTACCTGGCGCTTCAGCGTGTCAGTGAGGGCAAGACATTTGCCGTTCTAGTGTCTCTCACCATTGCAATTGCGGCCTATGTCGGCCTGCCGGAAGTCTTCGTAGATACGAGCTTGCCGCCCAGCCTGTTTCTGGCGCTGACGGCGGCGGTGGGGCTGGTGCTGGCAGCACCGCTCGCCCATGCCTTTCTCGCCGCAGCCTATGTGGCGATCGCCTTCGGCAGTACCTTGCCGGAGCCGGCCATCGTTTCCTCAACGGTAACAGGCATGTCGAAATTCCTGCTGCTCGCCATTCCCTTCTTCCTGCTGGCCGGAAGCCTGCTGACGGAATCGGGCGTTGCCAACCAGCTGGTTCGGTTCGCCGCCTCCATGGTTGGACACCGCCGGGCAGGGCTGGCGCAGACGACGCTGTTGACCAGCGTGCTGTTTTCCGGCGCATCCGGCTCCTCTGTCGCCAACGCCGCCTTCGGCGCTTCAACGTTCCAGCCGGAACTGGTCAAACACGGCTATCCGCCGGCGCAGGCGGGCGCGATCATCGCTGCAACGTCGGTGCTCGACAATGTCATCCCGCCCTCCATTGCCTTTCTCATCCTCGCAACGGCTACCAACCTGTCGGTGGGCTCGTTGCTGGTTGGCGGCTTTTTCGCCGGCGGGCTGATGGCGATCTGCCTTGCGGTGGCTATCCATTGGAGCGTGCGCAGCGTCGATACGCTGCCGCGCGCCACGGGCACGGAACGCTGGCGCTCGGCTATCGCCGCCATACCCGCCTTCGGTCTCGGCGTCATCGTGGTGGTCGGCATCCGCATCGGCGTCGTCACTACCACGGAGGCGGCCGCACTTGCCGCACTCTACACGCTGCTTCTCGGCTTCGGGTACCGGCTGGGCGCGGGGCGTATTTTCTCAACTTTCCGGCAATCAGCTGGTGAGGCGGCGGCCATCGGTCTCCTTATCGGCACGGCAGGCCCCTTCGCCTTTCTTCTGGCGGTCGATAATGTCTCCGGCCTCGTCACGGATTTCGTGACATTGCTTGGCGGCAGCAAGATCGCGGTGCTTCTGCTTTCCAACCTCATCCTGCTCGTGGTGGGGCTGGTGCTGGATATCGGTGCGGCCATCCTGCTGTTTGGACCGATCCTGTTGCCCGCGGCCGTTGCGGCCGGCATCGATCCCATCCATTTCGGCGTCATTCTCGTGGTCAACCTGATGATCCATGGCCTCACACCACCGCTCGGCATGCTGATCTTCGTCGTCAGCGGTGTCACCCGCATTCCGGCGACAGCGCTATTCCAGGCCGTCGTTCCCTATCTCCTATCCCTTCTCGTTTCCCTCGCCATTCTGTGCGCCTGGGCCATTGTCTTCTAAATCCGGGGTTTTATTCATGACTATTATCGATCGTCGCAATCTCCTGAAACTCTCCGCTGCGGGTGCGGCAGCACTTGCCACGCCCGCCTTCGTGCGCAACGCAAATGCCAGGACCCGCAACATTACGGTCGCCTCCCTGTTCGCGGACGACAAGCCGGAGACGAAAATCTGGGTGAAGATCAGCGAGCTTGTGGAGGCAAAGCTGCCCGGCCGTTTCCGCTTCAACATCGTCAAGAGCGGTGCGCTGGGCGGCGAAAAGGAAGTGGCGGAAAATATCCGTCTCGGATCGGTTCAGGCGAGCCTATCCACGGTCTCTTCGCTCTCCGGCTGGGTGCCGGAACTGCAAATCCTCGATCTGCCCTTCCTGTTCCGCGATGCAGACCATGTGCGCAAGGTGGTGACGGGCGAGACCGGCAGCGAGCTGAAGACCAAGCTCGGCGCGCAGCAATTCGTGGCCGTAGACTTCATCAACTACGGCGCCCGCCATCTCCTGACCAAGGAGCCGGTAACCCGGCCAGAGCAGCTCAACGGCAAGAAGATCCGTGTCATCCAGAGCCCGCTGCACACCAAGCTGTGGAGCGCCTTCGGCACCACGCCGGTCGGCATTCCCATCACCGAGACCTATAATGCACTGTCAACCGGCGTAGCCGACGCCATGGATCTGACTAAGTCCGCCTATGCCGGTTTCAAGCTTTACGAGGTTGTGCCCTACATGACCGAGACCGGCCATATCTGGGCATCGGGCGTGGTTTATTATGGTGCGGCTTTCTGGAACCAGCTCGATGACGAAGAGAAGAAGGCCCTGACCGAAGCATCAAGCGAAGGCGCGCTCTATTTCAACCAGTTGATCGTCGAGGACGAGGCGAAATCGGTGGAGCTCGCCATTTCGAAGGGCGGCAAGGTGTTGCAGCCGGAAGCCTTGGATGAGTGGCGCAAGGGTGCGCAGGGCGTCTGGCAGGATTTTGCCGGCACTGTCGGCGGCATCGAGAAAATACAGGCGATCCAGTCGGCCTGATACCAATGCACTATTGTGAATGGGGAGGGCGCAGGAGCGCCCTCCCCATTTTTTTGATCAGCGGATATCCTGCGGCAGAACGTCCGAAGGAATATTCTGGTAGGAAACAGGGCGCGTGAAGCGGCGGATCGACATGGTGCCGACCGAGGTCGCGCCGAAGTTCGTGGAAGCCGGGTAGGGGCCGCCGTGAACCATGGCTTCGGAGACTTCAACGCCGGTCGGGAAGCCGTTGGCGAGAACGCGGCCGGCCTTGCGCTCGAGGATCGGCAGCAGCTTGCGGCCGAGTTCGGCGTCACCTGCGTCAAGATGCATGGTCGCTGTCAGCTGACCTTCGAAGCTCTTTGCCACTTCGATCATTTCTTCAGCGCTGTCGACCGTCACGATCAGGCCGAGCGGTCCGAAGACTTCTTCGGCGAGCGCGTGGTTGGCAACCCAGTCCTTGCCCGAAACGCGGAACAGGTAAGGCGTTGCGTTACGAAGGTCGCAGGTGGTGGTCAAAACGTCGCGCACGCCGTTACCGGCTGCGATGCGGTCGCGACCGTCACGATAGGCAGCGGCGATACCGTCGGTCAGCATGACCTGCGGGCCGACTTCGGAAAGGGCCGCCCGTGCGGTTTCCGACACGGCATCCGCCTGCGAGGCAAGCACCACGGCAATGCCGGGATTGGTGCAGAACTGGCCAGCACCCATGGTGAGCGAACCTGCCCAGCCCTTGGCGATGGCTTCACCGCGCGCGGAAACGGCTTCCGGCAGCAGGAACATCGGGTTGACAGAACCGAGTTCGCCGAAGAACGGGATCGGTTCCGGACGCTGGGCGCAGAGATCGAACAGCGCGCGGCCACCGGCGAGCGAGCCGGTGAAGCCGACTGCCTTGATGCGCGGATGCTGGACGAGCGCGGAACCGACATCGCGGCGGCCGCCCTGGATCAGCGAGAAGACGCCGGGATGCAGATTGTGCTTCTTGACGGCGGCGAGAACGGCCTCGGCAATAATTTCACCGGTGCCGGGATGGGCGGAATGGCCCTTGACCACAACCGGGCAGCCGGCTGCGAGAGCGGCGGCGGTATCACCACCGGCGGTCGAGAAGGCGAGCGGGAAGTTGGAAGCACCGAAGACCGCAACGGGGCCGATCGGACGCTGCATCAGACGGATATCCGGGCGCGGCAGCGGCTGGCGGTCCGGAAGCGCTTCGTCGTGGCGGCGGTCGAGATAGTCGCCCTTGCGGATATGCGATGCGAAAAGGCGAAGCTGTCCGGTGGTGCGGCCGCGTTCACCCTGCAGGCGTCCTGCGGGCAGGCCGGTCTCGGACGTGCCGATCTCAGTGATGGCGTCGGCGCGGGCCTCGATCTCATCGGCGATGGTGTCGAGGAATGCGGCGCGCTCTTCGCGGGTCGTATAGCCGTAGCTCCAGAAAGCCTCTTCGGCTGCTTCTGCGGCCGCATTCACCAGATCGACGGTGCCGACCGAAAAATCGAAAGCTTCGCCATGTGCAGGCTCGCTGCGGAATTTCGCTTCCGTGGCGACCCATTCTCCTGCAACCAGATGTTTGCCGTGCGGCTTGAAACTCATTGTGCTCTTCCCTGAAAATCTGATCCTGTGTGGAAAATCCACCCGATACCGTAAAACCGGACCGAAGGGCGACAGCCTGAAAGGCCATCAGCCGCGATCCTTGTCCGGTTGCCCTCTGCCTTAGCCCGAGTAAGGCTTCAGCGAAAGCCGGTTTGTGCAGTATCTGTCCAAAAAGTGTGATTTATTGGGCGATGGAAGAAAAAGACGATCTTCCGTTTATGCGCGCAGCGCTCTATTGTGACGCCATGATGACAAATAGACTTCCGAAATACATCGCCTGGTCGGTTCTGCTGCTGATCGTGATCGTTACAGTTTGCCCGATCGGGCTTCGGCCGCATACGCTGACGACCGTCGGCATCGACCGCGCCGCCGCCTTTGCCTTCTGTTCGGCTGCCTTCGTGCTGGCCTATCCGCGTTACTGGCTTGCCATCATTGTCGCAGGTGTCGTGGCGGCTTTCGGCATCGAGGCGCTGCAATTTCTGTCGCCCACACGGCATCCGCATATGACAGATGCAGTTGTGAAAGCCGTTGGCGCCATTGCCGGTGGGCTTGCCGCCTTTTCGTATCTTCAATTCAGGACGCGATTGACCGCAAGCTAAGAGGCTGCCGGCAGCCAATCGTGTCGGCTTAATTCGCCTGCTTCGCCAATCCGAAACGGCCATGCGACAGCGTGCGCTCGATGCCGCGAAGCTCTGCCAGCCCCTTCAATCGGCCGATGGCGGGATAACCCGGCTGCGCCCCGCGCGTCAGGTCATCAAGGATTTCCTGGCCATGGTCGGGCCGCATCGGAATGGTGTGGTCTGCACGGCCCTCCGCACGACGGCGGGATTCTTCTGACAGAAGTGCTGCGATAACGGCGACCATATCCGTTCCACCTTCCAGATGCTCGTCCTCGAAGAAGGAGCAGGGCACGGTGTCCGTGTCGCGCGTGACGTTGCGCAGATGCACGAAATGGATGCGGTCTGCAAAACGGCTGGCGATGAAGGGCAGGTCGTTATCCGCCCGCGCGCCGAGCGAGCCGGTGCAGAGCGTAACACCATTGGCCCGGCTGTCGACTTGCGAGAGCATATGGGCGTAGTCGGACTCCGTTGAAAGAATACGCGGCAGGCCGAGCAGCGGCCATGGGGGATCGTCGCCGTGGGCGCAGATGTTGATGCCGACCTCTTCCGCGACCGGCGTCACTTCCGACAGAAAATCGATCAGGTTCTGCTGCAGTTTTTCGCGGTTTATGCCGTGATATGAGCGCAGCTTTTCGAGAAGCTGGCTGAGCGTGTAACCATCCGCCGAACCCGGCAGGCCCGCGCCAATATTACGTCCGAGTGAGGCGATCTTCGTATCCGGCATGTCGGCGAAACGTTTTGCCGCTTCCTCGATCAGCCACTCCGGATAATCGGCCTTTGCGTCGGGGCGTTTGAGAATGTGAATGTCGAAGGCGGCGAAATCGGAAAGGTCAAAACGCATGGCTTTTGCGCCGTGCTTCGTTTCCCAGCGCAGATCGGTGCGGGTCCAGTCCAGCACCGGCATGAAATTGTAGCAGACGGTGCGAATGCCCGTGGCGGAGAGGCGGCGCAGCGTCTCCTGCCAGTTGGCGATATGGTTTTTCCAGTCGCCCGTCTGGGTTTTGATCTCCTCGGAGACCGGCACGCTTTCCACCACGTCCCAATACAGCCCACCGGCCTTGATCGCCTCATGCCGTTTGGCGATCTCGTCCACCGGCCAGACATCGCCGGTGGCGATGTGGTGCAGCGCGCTTACGATGCCTTCCGCCCCTGCCTGAGCCGCATCCTGAACCGTGACCTTGTCCACCGGGCCGAACCAGCGCCATGTATGTCTCATTTTTTATCCTCAAACATCATTCTGCGGAAAATGTCAGCTGCACCTTGCAGGCGGCGGAGCGGTCTCCAGCCTGCTCGAATGCGGATTTCGCTTCTTCAAGCGGGAAGCTGTGGGAAATGATCGGCCGCACATCGATCCCGCGCGTGGAGATCAGGCGGGCGGCAATGGCGAATTCGTCGTGGAAACGCTGCGAGCCGCGCCAGAGGATTTCCTTGCCCACCAGCGCATTGAGCGGAATGGTTATGTCACCGGTGACGCCCACCTGCACGACAGTACCGCGCGGACGTACACAGGCGAAGGCGGCGCGAAGCGCAGGTGCCGCGGCGGAGCAATCGAAAACGACGTCGAAATACCCCTTATTGTCCTGATAGGGTAAAAGTGCTTCTGCGTTTTTCGCGACATTGATGGTGCGGTCCGCCCCCATGGCGGGCGCGCGCTCCAGCGCCGCATCGGTCAGGTCGGTGGCGAGAATGATGCCGGCACCGGCATGGCGGGCGGCGGCAATCGTCAAGAGGCCGATCGGCCCGGCGCCCGTTACCAGCACCTTGGCGCTGGTCAGATCGCCCGCTTGTGCGACGGCATGCAGGCAGACCGCAAGCGGTTCGGTGCAGGCGGCTTCAGCGGGCGAAGTGGTGTCTGAAAATGTCGCGCATTGTTTTGCGGGAACCACGAGCCGATCACGGAACATGCCCTGTTCGTGCGGCAGGCGCATGGCGCTGCCCATGAAGCGCATATCGAGGCAATGGATCGGTTGGCCCTTCAGGCAGAAATGGCAATGGCCGCAAGGCTGCGAGGGATTGACGGCGACGAGCTGGCCGAGTGCGAGCCCGCTGACGCCTTCGCCCAGCGCCTGCACCCGCCCCGATGCCTCATGGCCGCAGATGATCGGCTCGCGCACCCGCACAGGCCCGAAGCCGCCGTCCTGATAATAATGTAGATCGGAACCGCAAATGCCGCCCGCCGCCATGGTCAGCAGCACTTCACCGGGGTCGGGCGCCTGCATGTCCTGCGTTTCGACGCGGATATCTTCACGGCCGTATAGACGTGCCACGCGTGTCTGCATCACCGTGCCTCTCATCGTATGTGTATTGGATGAATGAAACCCGCGCGGCTAGCCGCGCGGGCAGTGCGTCGATTAGCGGATCAGGCCCATCTCGGTCGGCAGCCACAAGGTGATTGCCGGGATGAAGGTGATCAGCAGCAGCGCCACGAACAGCGGCACCAGCCATGGCAGAATGGCGACGGTGGTGCGCTCGACGGAGAGTTTCGCCACGCGTGAGAGCACGAACAACACCATGCCGAGCGGCGGATGCAGCAGCCCTATCATCAGGTTGAGGGTGATGATGAGGCCGAAATGCACCGGATCGATATTGAACTGCAGCACCAGCGGCAGCAGGATCGGCACGAGGATGGTGATTGCCGCAATCGTGTCTAGGAAGCAGCCGACGAACAGCATCAGCAGGTTGACCAGCAGAAGGAAAATCCACTTGCTGTCGGTGATCGTCAGGATCGCCGCCGATAGCAACTGTGCTGCCTGGCTGACCGTCAGAAGCCATGCGAAGATTGATGCCGCCGCAACGATGAAGAGAACCGATGCCGTGGTCTCTATCGTGTCGAAGGTCGATTTTGCCAGCGACTTGAACGTCATCGTCCGGTAACGGACAAGCCCGAGGAACAGAGACCACAACACGGCTGCGACAGCCGCCTCCGTCGGCGTGAACCAGCCCATCGTCATGCCGCCGATCAGGATCACCGGCGTCATCAGGGCCATCACGGCAGAGAAGTCGAAATACCAGTCGCAGGCGAGCAAGACCACCAGCACGATCAGGATCGACAGGTTGAGTGACAGGCCAAACAGCGTCAGGAGATAGATGCCGAGCGGCACCATCATGACGATGAGCACTTCAAGCGAAGCGCCGAAGATGGTTCTGAGGTTGAACGGCGTATCGGAACCCCAGCCCTTGACGTAGGCGAAAACGGCAACGGTGATCATCATCAAAAGCGTCATGACGACGCCCGGAACGATGCCGGCCATGAACAGTGCGCCGATCGAGACGTTTGCCATCATGCCGTAGATGACGAAGGGCAACGATGGCGGAAAGATCGGTCCGAGCGTTGCTGAGGCGGCAGTGACGCCGACGGCCGCTTCGACCGGATAACCATGATCCTTCATGGCCTTGATTTCGATGGTGCCGATGCCGGCGGCGTCGGCGAGGGCCGTGCCGGACATGCCGGAAAAGATTACCGAGCCGATGATGTTGACCTGTGCCAGACCACCTTTCATCCAGCCGACCAACGCCACGGCAAAGGAATAGATGCGTCCCGTCACCCCCGCCGTGTTCATGAGATTGCCGGCAAGGATGAAGAAGGGAACGGCGAGAAGCGGGAAGCTTTCCACGCCCGCAATCAGACGCTGCGCCGCGATGATATCTGGCGCGACATTATACGAGACGATGTAGAGAAGCGATGCCGTGGCCATTGAAATGGCGACCGGCAGGCCGATCAGCATCAACAGAAGAAACGAGCCGATAAGAATAAGCATATGTTCAATCCCCCGCGCTCTGGAATTCTTCCGGCCGTTCCAGAACGGAATAGCCACGCTGCATATTGGCGATGAAGACCTGCACCGAACGGAAGAACATCAGGACGAAAGCCGCCAGAACCGTATAGAAAACGATGTTGCGCGGCAGGGCGACGGTGACCATTTCCTCGTCCGCGACGATTTCCAGATACCGCCACATCAGCCACGAGGTGTAGGCGAAGAACACGATGCGCAGCAAGTCGACAAGGATCGACATGACGCGGGCAACCTGCGGCGGAACGTAGTGATAAAGCACATCCACCTGAATGTGGCGTGACATGCGCACGCACATGACCGAACCTAGAAACACCACGCCAATCAGGCAGTTGACGGCGATTTCTTCCGTCCAGGCATAGCTGTCGTTAAGCACGTAACGGGTAAAGAATTGAAGGAACACGCAACCTGTCATCAGCCAGAAAAGGCCAAGCGTAACCCAGTCCTCGAAGGCGTAGACCTTCAGGTCGACTTCGGGCGGCGCCTCGTCAAACGTGTGGGCGAGTTCTTCAGGCGTGACCTGAGTATGAATTTCCTGCGACATTGAGATATCCCGTCTGGAGAGAAAGGGCGGTGCGGCAACGGAGGCCGCACCGGATCTTGGCTCACTTGACGGCGCGAATGGCTTCCCAGTCGGCCTTGTCGTAACCGAAGTCCTCGAACTTCACCTTCTCCATGACGTTCTTCTCAAAGTCCGCCTTGTCCACCTCTGCGACGTTCAGGCCACGCTTCTTGAACTCTTCCACGAGGCTTTTTTCGCGTCCTTCGATGGTCTTCGTGGTCCGCACGGCGGCTTCCTGCATGACGTCCGTGAAGATTTTCTTGTCTTCATCGGAAAGCTTCGACCACAGGTTCTTCGAGATCACCGTGTTGAGGTGGTCGACGATGTGGCCGGTCAGCACGATGTTCTTCTGCACTTCGAAGAACTTCTTTGCCTCGATGGTGGTCAGCGGGTTTTCCTGTGCATCGACCGTGCCGTTCTGAAGCGCCAGATAGACTTCTGCGAATGCGATCGGCGTCGTGTTGGCGCCGCAGGCGCGTGGCATGGCGAGATAGGCCGGAACGTCGGGAACACGCATCTTCAGTCCCGCCATATCGGCGCAGTTGGCAATCGGCTTGTTCGACGTGGTGTGGCGCGTGCCGTAATAACTGACGGCGGCGATGTGGTTGCCGGTCTTGTCCTCGTAACCCTTGGCAAGACGCTTGAAGATATCACTCTTGGTATAGGCGATCAGATGGCTCGGGTCGCGGAAGATATATGGGAAATAGGTGACGCCTATCGGCTTGAAGTCACGTGCGGCAAAACTGGAGCCGGAGATGATGATATCCACCGTGCCGATCTTCAGGCCCTGGTTGATATCCGCTTCCTTGCCGAGCTGCGAGGCGGGGAATACATCCACCTTGTAGCGGCCGTCGGTGCGCTTGGCGATTTCTTCCGCAGCCCAGACCGAATCCGTGTGGAACGGTTCGGAGGTCTCGTAGACATGCGCCCATTTCAGCGTTGTTTGCGCCTGTGCCGCCAAAGCCGAAAGCAAAATGGCAGCGGTTGCGCCCATCAAAGTCGACAATCTGATTTTCATTCTTAACTCCTCCCGAATTAAAGCCAGATTTCTGTTTTTCCCGTCGCCGGTTTCGGCGCGGTCACTCTTCTCCGATCGTTTCCTCCCCGAAACTCTCGGAAAATCTCCTTTGCGACAGCGTCAGATGCTGGCGCATCGCCTCGCGTGCGCCTTCCGGATCGTTCGCCGCGATCGCGTCGCGGATCACCCGGTGTTCCTGAACCGCAAGAATCCATGTGTGAGGACCCTCGAAATAGCTGGCGAGCTTTTCGAAATAGGGCGAAAGGCTGCGCTCGTCATAGATCAGGCCGGTAAAGCGGTTCAGCGCCGAGTTGCCGATGATGTCGGCAATGGCGGTGTGGAAGGCGCGGTCCAGGTTGAGGGCCTGCGGCGAATTGTCGAGCGCCCCGGCCATGCGTTCGATGATGTCGTCCAGCCTGGCGATGCATTCAGACGTGGCAAGCCGCGCGGCCTCCTCGGCAATAGCGCTTTCAATGATGCAGCGTGCCTGCAGGATTTCGAAGGGGCCGTGCGCGTCCGGTACGGGCGGTTTTGCCTTGTTAGCCGTGCGGGACGTGTTCACATACACGCCCGAACCCATGCGGATATGGATATGGCCTTCCACTTCCAGAACGATCAGTGCTTCCCGCACCGTCGGGCGGGACACGCCAAAACGTTCCGCCAGATCGCGCTCCGCCGGCAGGCGCTGACCGTCCGTCAGTTCCCCGCTCTCGATAAGCAAGCGAATTTGTTCCGCGACCAGCCTGTAGAGGCGGCGCGGCTCCAGAGCCACAAACATGATGTCCTCCCAGCGCGAAAGTCTCCCCCCTTCGCGCAAGCGGTAAGATGGTCTTACCAATTTTATTAGGTAGGATTTATGCGGTGCTGTCAATTGGCCGCTAGCGGAAAACTACACGGCGAAAGACTGGGGACCGGTGCGGCAGGCTCGGCGCAATGGATTGGATTTTACGAAACGTGATTGATCCTCGGGACAGACCCGAGGATGACACCGCATGTGTGGATCGGCTTTTCAGCCCTTGTTACTTGTGAGCTTCAAGCCGCCGTCGTCGCCGATGGTGACGTCCAGCTCACCGTACCCACCGATCGAAAGGTGTGGCGTTTCGATGGGATGCGAATGAGTGGCGTTAATGACCACGACCGTGGCGCCCATGCTTTCCCCCGCCAGAATGCCGGCGGGCGCATCTTCGAAGACGACGCAGTCTTCAGGTGCGACGCCTAGCTTCGCAGCAGCCTTTCTGTAACCCTCCGGGTCAGGCTTGCCGTTCACAACGTCCTCGGCACAGATCATCACTGGAGGCGGTGTGAGGCCTGCCGCAGCCAACCGGAGTTCGGCAAGGGCGCGGGCGGCGGAGGTGACGATAGCCCATTTTCCGGCCGGCAATTTCTCAAGAAATGCGGCTGCCTGCGGAATCTGGAGGATGCCGTCAACATCGTCCATTTCCTTTTGCAAAAGCATATCCGCCTGTTCCTGGATATCGAGGCCGGGAACTGCCTCGCGACGCACAACCTCGGATGCGCGCATGCCATGGATGCGCTGCAGGAAAGCCTCCGGCTCTATGCCGTTGTCTACGGCCCATTCGCGCCAGACCCGCTCCACCACCGCAATGGAATTCAGCAGCGTTCCATCCATGTCGAACAGGAAGGCGCCATATTCGCGCGAGGAGATCTGGGCGGTCGCCGGGACTTTGCTGTGCATCGCATTCTTCCGTTGGATGTGTCGGGTTGGCCTCGTGTCTATAGCATCGGCAGGCATAACGGAATCGTTTTTCCGCTCCTCAAGCAAATGGCGACCCATCCGCCAGTGGCGGACATCGTGCCGGAATCGGACAGTTTGCACGGACTGCGACTCGGGGCATGGTCGGGCAGGGGAGGCGGCGTCCGCATACGGTCATGCGGGCGTCAGGTTGCAGCAAGGATCAACTGCTATTGTGAGTTTTCGAAAGCAGTCAAAGTTCGCAAAATCAAAAGCTAAACGGAGCTTGTGAATGTTGTGCATGAGATTTTTCGCAGCGGAATTCTCTTAACGAAACCGTCGTTTAAGGGGTGTTGTTAACCATTTGTTAACCATATTCGAGGTACCTAATTGTCAACGATTTGTTTACCAAGATGACCAAAGTGCTAACAGACCAGCGTTCGATCCGTATCAAAGGCCGCTCCTTCCTCGCGGTCGTTCTGTCCCCTGAAGCTCCGCTCGATCAATGGCTGGAACGGCTGGATGATCTTGCTGCACGTTCAGCCGGGTTCTTCCTGTCGCGTCCGGTGGTTCTGGATGCGTCTGAGCTGTCGCTGGACAAGGCAGGGCTGAAGGCTCTGCTGGCAGCGCTGACGGAACGTAATGTCGGCATCATGGGGATCGAAGGTGTTCGCCCCTCGATGATCGAGCCGGGCATGCCGCCGTCGCTGAAGGGCGGAAAGCCCGCTTCAGATGTCGAGGTCGAGCCCGTCGCCATCGCTGCCGAATTGCCGGAAGAAAAGCCGCGTGCTTCGGGCGAGGTTCGGGCCGTGGTCCAGTCGCTGGTCATCAACGAGCCGGTGCGCTCCGGCCAGTCCATCATGTTCCCCGAAGGCGATGTGACCGTCATCGGTTCGGTCGCCTCGGGTGCGGAAATCATCGCGGGCGGGTCGGTGCATATTTACGGGGCGTTGCGCGGTCGCGCCATGGCCGGTTCGCTTGGCAATGTTTCGGCGCGCATCTTCTGCCGCAAGCTGGAAGCGGAGCTACTTGCAATCGACGGCGTCTACAAGGTTGCCGAGGACATTGACGACAAGCTGCGCGGCCAGCCCGTTCAGCTGTGGCTGGAAAACGATACGATAAAGGCCGAAAAACTTGGCTGACGAGATAGAGAAAACAACACAGGAACAGGAGAGCCGTATGGGGAAGGTAGTCGTTGTTACTTCCGGCAAGGGCGGGGTTGGCAAGACCACCTCGACCGCAGCGCTTGGCGCCGCATTGGCGCAGAACAAGCAGAAGGTCGTGGTTGTCGATTTTGACGTCGGACTGCGTAACCTCGATCTCGTCATGGGTGCTGAACGCCGGGTGGTTTACGATCTCGTCAACGTCATCCAGGGCGATGCCAAGCTGACGCAGGCGCTGATCCGCGACAAGCGCCTCGAGACGCTGTTCCTGCTGCCCGCCTCGCAGACACGCGACAAGGACAATCTGACGCCCGAAGGCGTGGAATGGGTCATCGCCGAGTTGAAGAAACATTTCGACTGGGTCATCTGCGACAGCCCGGCCGGTATCGAACGCGGCGCGACGTTGGCCATGCGCCATGCGGATGTGGCCGTCGTGGTCACCAATCCGGAAGTCTCCTCGGTGCGTGACAGTGACCGCATCATCGGCCTGCTCGATTCCAAGACGCTGAAGGCCGAACGCGGCGAGCGCATGGAAAAGCACCTGCTTCTGACGCGCTACGATTCGGCCCGTGCCGAGCGTGGCGACATGCTGAAGGTCGACGACGTTCTGGAAATCCTCTCCATTCCGCTGCTCGGTATCATTCCCGAAAGCACGGATGTGCTGCGTGCTTCCAACGTCGGTGCACCGGTTACGCTCGCGGATGCCCGTTGTGCACCTGCCATGGCTTACTTCGACGCTGCCCGCCGCCTGTCAGGCGAGGACATTCCGGTGGTCATTCCGGGCGAAAAGCGGGGTATCTTCTCCAAGATCTTTGCTAGGAGGGCTGCATGAGCATTTTCGGCCTATTCCGTAAACAAAAGTCGGCACCGCTTGCGCGCGAGCGACTGCAGGTGCTGCTTGCCCACGAAAGGGCGTCGTCGGGAACCGATCTCGTCGCCGTCCTCCGGGAAGAAATTCTCGCCGTCATCGCCAAGCATGTGCAGATCGATAACGATCGTGTGCATGTGAAGATGGATCGTGACGAGCACGTCTCCATACTGGAGATCGATGTCGAGATACCGTTGAGCGCCGACCTGCGCGCCGCGTGATGGTTTCTCCGAATACCGCCGCCCCTTGCAGGGCGGCGTTTTTCTTTACTCGGCCGTCGTATCGACCGGCATTCTAAATGCCTCGGCCAGATCGTCGGGAAGCGGGCGCTTGAGGTTTATGCCGTTTGGCGGGATCGGCGCGTTGAACCACTTGTCGTAGATCGCGTTGATTTCGCCGCTTGCATAAATTTTCCCAAGGGCTTCGTTGACGGCGTTCTTGAAGGCGGTGTCGCCCCGTCGGAGCATCAGGCCATAGGGCTGTGGTGGGGCGAGATATTCGTTCGAGATGGAATAGTCTTCGGGCTTGCCCGTTTCAGCGACGAAGGACCTCAGAAGAATATCGTCCATGACGAAGGCCGAGGCTCGATCTTCCGTCACCATGTCGAAACTGCCTTCCGTACTGTCATTTTGCAGGACGGCGATGTTCAGTCCCAGTTTGCGGTTAAGCACATTCAGCTGACTGATATTGATCGTTCCCGTCGTCACCACCACGGTTCGCCCGGCAAGATCGCTGACGCTTGTCATGTTGCTTGATTTCAGCGCGACATAACGCGTGCCGGTGATGAAGTGGCTGTAGGAAAACCACACTGCCTTGCGTCTTTCCTCCGTATTCGTACTCGCCACGCATTCCATGTCGATTGTGCCGTCATTGAGAAGCGTGATGCGGTTGCTGGGTGTGCGCTTGACGAAATCGATTTTCAATTCCGGCAGGCCCAACTTCTTCTTGATGGAATCCGCCACCTTCAGGCACAGTTCGATGCTGTAACCGATCGGCTCCGGACCAATTCCCATATAGGAAAAGGGAAGATTTCTGTCGGCAAAGCCGAGCCGGATGGTGCCGGTTCTGGCAATGGTTTCGAGTGTAGGCGGTTGGGTCTCGTCGGCGGCTGCAATGGTGGGTAAAAGACTAAAAACCCCAAGCATGAGCCACAATGTCGATCTCTGCATCGCGCATCTCCAGCCAAAATTATCTGTCAAAACATTTTCATAAAATAGAGGTGGGGTTTTTACGCCCTCAGTCCCGGTATTCGCTCGGATGGTCATAGGCTTGTTTCAAGGAGGCGGTCATCGGCAGGTTCAGGTTCATGCCATTGGGCGGAATGGGTTTGGTGAACCATTTTTCGTAAAGGCCGTGAATGGTGGGACCGGTGAAGATCTGCCGCAGGCTTTCGTTGACCGCCGCCTTGAAGGCCGGGTCGTTGCGCCGAAACACCAGGCCGTAAGGTTCGGGTGCGCTCAGCGTTTCGTCCGAGAGCGCGTAGAGGTCGGGATTCTCCGATGTTGCCGCCAGCGCCGCCAGCAATATGCCATCCATGACGAAAGCAGAGGCCTTGCCGGCAACGACGAGTTCGAAAGCCTCCTCATTGGTTTTTGTGGGCATCACCGAGATATTGAGGTTCTTTTCGCGGTTCACCGCATTCAGCTGCTCGATGTTGACCGTGCCGGAGGCGGATGTGACGGAGCGTCCGGCCAGATCGGCAAGGCTCTTCAGATTGTCCTGTTTACGGGAGAGAAATTGCGTCGCGGTCATGAAATTCGGATAGGAGAAATCCACCATTTTCCGGCGTTCGCTGTTGTTGGTCGTCGCCGCGCATTCAATATCGATCTTGCCGCTACGGACGAGAATGAACCGGGTTGCGGGCGTGGCCTTTACATATTCAATGTCGAGTTTGTCCAGCTTCAGTTGCGTGCGGATGTCCTCGCTGATCGCGCGGCAAAGATCAGTCGAGAAGCCGGTCACTTCTCCATCCGGCAGCTGATAGGAAAACGGCGGTTCGGCCTCACGATAACCGATGCGGATTTTCGCGGTCTTGGCAATCTGCCGAAGCGTATCGCCTTCGCCGGCGGCCTGCACCGGAGTTGTGGGGATAAAGCATGTGAGGAAAAGGCAAAATACTGAAATGCGCATTTTATGTCCTTTTGGCTGTCAGCCGCGTTCTCAAATCGCTTTTTGTGGCGGGTAATAGGTTTCCTGCATCGGTCGCCCGACGTCGCTATATTCGTCGTTTCCGGTTTGGGCGATGACGGCACGGTTCTTGAGTATCCGGGCAAGCGGCGCCGGCTCGGCAAAATAATAGCCCTGTGCCTCGTCGCATCCGGAAAGCTTGAGGGCCTCGACCTGTTTCTTGTCTTCCACGCCCTCGGCGGTGACTTTCAGGCCGATCTGTTCTGCCATGTCGATGATGGTGTTGACGATGGCCGAGCACATTGGATTTTCCGGCAGGCCGGAAACGAATTCACGGTCGATCTTGATCTTGTCGAAGGCAACATGCGTCAGCGTGCTCAACCCGGCATAACCGGTGCCGAAATCATCAAGCACGAGGCGGACGCCCATTTCCTTCAGCAGCTTTAAAGCCCTGGCGCTGTTGTCGCGCTCCAGCATTGCCGTTTCCGTCACTTCAAGCTCGAGCCGCTCGGCCGGGAAGCCGGAGGCTTTCAGCGCGCTGTCGACGATCGGGACAATATCGTCATTGCAAAGCTGCACGGCGGAAAGATTGACGGCAAGTCGGATATCCCTGGGCCAGGTCATGGCGTCCATGCAGGCCTGCGCCAAAACCCATTCGCCCAGAGGTTTGATGAAATTGTTTTCTTCAGCAAGCGCGATGAAGCGATCCGGCGTGATGATGCCAAGCTTGCTGTGCCTCCATCTGGCAAGGGCCTCGTAGGCGACAATGCGGCCGCTCTCCAGATTGACCACGGGCTGGTAATACAGCTCGAATTCGTGGTTTTCGAGCGCGGATTTCATGTCTATTTCGAGCGCGTGCTTGTGCTGCGCCGCCATGTCCATGCCAGGCTCGTAAAAGACGAAAAAGCCGCATCCCATGGATTTCGCCCGGTAGAGACCAAGGTCCGCATGTTGCAGAAGCTGGGTGGCGGAGTTGCCGTGATCGGGCGCGCAGGCGATGCCGATGCTGGTATCGACGCTTATATGGCTGCCTTCGAGGCTGAAGCTGCGCGAGACCGCATGGACCACGCGCTTTGCCAGCGCGCCCGCATCCTCGCGACAATTATCGGTCACCGCTTGTATGATCGCAAATTCGTCGCCGCCGAGCCTGCTCACCATGTCGTTTTCACCGAGCACGGAGGAAATCCGCGAGGCCACGGCCACCAGCAGGGCGTCACCGGCCGCGTGTCCCAACGTATCGTTAACGGCCTTGAAGCGGTCTAGATCGAGCAGCATGACGTTGAACGGCTGGCCGGATGAGGAAAGGTGTTCGAGACGGTTCTCCAGCGTCTTCATCAAGAGCACGCGGTTGGGAAGCCCCGTCAGCGCATCATGATGGGCCATATGTTCCAGTTGCTGCGCCATGTCGCGTATCTGCCTGAGCCGTCCACGTTCCAGAACGGCCTCCCGCAGGGTTTCGATGGCGGTGGCCATATCGCCGATCTCGTCCCGTCGATCCTGAAACGGTGTGACGACATCGGTTTCCTCACGGGCGATCCTGAGTGTCGCCTGCACCAGCGCCGGAACGGGTTTCAGAAAATGCCTGGCAATCAGCGTCACGAGAACGCCGGTGACGGTCAGAACAACGATCAGGGCGACGAGCGAATTGTAGATGAGCTTGCGCTGCGCGCCATAAAGCGCGTCCGAACCGCCGATGCTGACGGCGACCGCGCCAATCGGCTTTTTCGTTTCCGTGCTGATGATCGGCAACAGGCCGATATAATGGCTGGAATCGCCAATCGTCGCAAAGCCGGTGGCAAAACGCGCGGCGACCGCATCTCTGGAGAAGATGGGGTCGGTGGCAATTGGTTTTTCGTCGTCGTCGGTGGCGTTGTCGAAGGCCGCCGCGATTTGACGGAATCCGGAATCGGCCTCGTCGTAGCGGAAAAGCCAGACGGCATTCTTGGTCTGCGCACCGATGAGGGCGAGAACGTCGCTGGGGTTGAAGCCGGTAACGAGGATGGAAGCGTCGTCGCCAATCGGCTTGTCGGTCAAGATGCCGTTCACCTGTCCGTCCGTGTCGGCGGTGACGCTGACATAGGTATAGATGCTGCGCAGGGTGGCGCTGGCAATCTGTGAATTGACGCGGGCCTGGTTGAGCCATTGCTCGCTGGCGGCGGCAACGAACATGTACCAGCCGACGAGCGCCCCGATGCTGTAGGAAAAGATCACGCCGCCGAGAAATATCAGGGTTATCTTGCTGGCGAGCGAACGCCGCCGCGAAAAGCGGCCTGGTACCGGCTGCGTCGTTGAGCGAAGCGTGTCACCGGTTTCAGTCTGTCTATCTATCCCCCGATAGGCAGTCTCTTCCATTCGCGATATTCCCCCGCGATGTCGCGTTATGATTGTTTTATGGAATTTTTATAGGGCATGTATTTCAATGGTGTCTGCTAAATAATTCAACAAAGTTTAGATGCGATTAAGAATTAATCCGTCTTTTTATAGTCGCCGCTTATATAAGGCGCCGAAAATATGTACCTCAGGTTGAAATATTCGATGGCTTGTGATGGGACATCGACGCCAAATACGCCGATGCATTGGGGCCTCTTTTCGCGCTCATCAACCGGGCTTTATGGTTGCAAGGGTACCGCGATTGACCTTGCCAAGCTGCCGATAAAGGGCATGTTGTGCGTAACATGCCGGTTTCAGGGAACATATCATGGCTCACAAGGGCAAAAACATCGCGCAGCTTTCCATTCTCATCCAGAGCGGCCATCTTGATCCGCGCGCCTTGGCGGAAGAGACCCTTGATGCAATCGGGAAATCGGATGACCGGGCGATCTTTGTCGGCTTGACGGCGGAGCGGGCCATGGCGGAGGCGGAAGGCGCCTTGAAACGCATTCGCGAAGGACGATCCTGCGGCGTGCTCGATGGAATTCCGGTCGCCTGGAAGGACCTTTTCGATCTCGAAGGCACTGTGACCACGGCTGGATCGACGGTGCTTTCGAACGATGCGCCTGCGTCCCGTGACGCGGATGTGGTGAGCGCGCTGAAGGAGGCCGGGATGGTCTGCATCGGCCGTACCAATATGAGCGAGTTCGCGTTTTCCGGCCTTGGCATCAACCCGCATTACGGAACGCCGCGCAATCCCACGGATGGCCACCGGCTGCCGGGCGGCTCTTCTTCCGGCGCGGGTGTCGCGGTTGCGGCCGGTCTGGTGCCGGTGGCAATCGGTACGGATACCGGCGGATCGGTGCGCATTCCCGCCGCCTTCAACGGTGTGGTGGGGTACAAGGCGAGCCGCGGCCGTTACTCGATGCGCGGCGTCTATCCGCTGGCTAAAAGTCTCGATTCGCTCGGCCCGCTCACTCGTACTGTGCAGGACGCCGTGTGGGTAGATGCCGCCATGCGTGGCAAGGCGGCTTTTGACGCGGCGCGTACGCCTCTGTCCGGCTTGTCGCTCGTCGTGCCGGAAACAGTGTTTTTCGATGGCATCGAGGAGGGCGTCGCGGTCGCTTTTGAGCAGGCAGTGGAACGGCTTTCCCGGGCCGGCGCTTCTGTACGGCGGCAGGCATTCCCGGTCTTTTCGCAATTATTCGATCTTATCAAGGAAAAGGGTGCGCTGGTAACGGCGGAAGCCTTCGCCCTGCACAAGGCGCGGCTGGAAGGTGCTGATGCGGCGCGCATGGACCCGCGCGTGGTTGCGCGAGCAAGACTGGGCGGGAATATCTCCCTGCCGGATTACATCGCCATTATCGAGGCGCGCGAACGCATGACGGCGGCTCTTTCGGGCATGATTGGCAAGAATGAGCTGCTGATATCGCCGACATTGCCTCATGTCGCGGCCAAGGTCGCACCGCTTGTGGAGAATGATGAAACCTTCTTTTCCATGAATGCCAAGACCCTGCGCAATACCCAGATCGGCAACTTCTTCGATCTCTGCGGCGTTTCCATTCCCTGCGGCACGGGTGAGGCGGGCATGCCCGTTGGCCTGCTGCTATCAGGCCTGCACGGCACGGATGACCACGTTCTGGGTGTGGCGATGGCTGCGGAAGAGATTATTCGGGGCTGATGATGAAGAAAAAGGCGGCCTTGTTTGGCCGCCTCTCAATGCACGCTTCAACGTGCCGCCCAGTTGGCGCCGCGGCGGAACATGGTTTTCATCTGCGGCACGGAAAACTCCTTGGCCTGATGGCCGAGCGCCGAATAGAAGACGCGGCCCTTGCCGTATTTGCGTTTCCAGACCACCGGCATCACTACACCGTCGATCCACCAGGCGTGGTCGCCGGTGAATTTTGTCGTCGCCAGCACCTCGTTGGAGGGATCGACATGCATGTAGTATTGCTCCGATGTGTAGGGGAAATCGGAAATTCCCTCCATCAGCGGGTCGTCGGGGCGGGTGATGTTGACGTGATAGTCGATGATATTGCCGGGATGGGCGACCCACTGGCCGCCGATCATGAACTGGTACTCGACGCAGTCGCGGAAACTGTCCCCTGCACCACCGTGAAAGCCGGCAATGCCGACGCCGTTTTCGACGGCGGCGGTGAGGTTCTTGATCTCTTCCTTCTCGATCTTCGACATTGTCACGATCGGCACGACAAGGCTCAGATCATGCACGGAAGGATCGGCGAACGCCTCCGTGCTGTGTTCGACATATACCTTGAAACCATCCTCTTCGAGAATATCCTTGACGATGGTGGCGCATTCCTGCGGCTCGTGGCCGCTCCAGCCGCCCCAGACGATGAGTGCTTCGCGCATTTATTTCCTCCTCGGGATTATTTGCCGAGCTGGCCGTCGACCAGCGAAGTTTCAAGGGGAGCAGGGCGCTCCACCTCGGTGGTGATGGAAACGGTGGTGCCGCTGTCCGCTGCCGTCTGGAAGGCCTCCATGACCTCCAGCACGTGCAAGGCAAGATCGCCATTGGCGCGGTGCGGGCGGTTTTCGCGGATCGCATGGGCCATGTCGGCCACGCCGATCGAGCGGTAGTTGCCGTCAGCATAGGGCGAAGACAGTGCCTGCGGCTCGAACTGGCCGCCCTTTTTCAGCAATTGCACCTCACCGCCGAAATGATTGGGGTCGGGCACGATCAATGTGCCTTCCGTTCCGTAGATTTCCAGCGGTACATGTTTGTGGCCCGCCACATCGAAGCTCATGCCCACCTGCACCACCGCGCCGTTCTTGAATGCCAGCACGCCGGAAACATGGGTGGCGACATGGACTGGGATTTTCTCGCCATTCTTAGGTTCGCTGGTGATGAGGCGTTCGTTGCGCGGCGCGATGGCGAAACCTGCCACCTTGGCGACCGGGCCGAACAGGTTGACGAGATCGGTGATGTAATAGGGTCCCATATCCAGCATCGGCCCGCCGCCGACTTCGTAATAAAAGGCGGGGTTGGGATGCCAGCGCTCATGGCCGGGGCACATGAAGGTAGCCGTTCCGCCAACCGGCTGGCCGAGCACGCCTTCGTCTATCAGGCGGCGCGCGGTCTGGTGCCCGCCGCCGAGGAAAGTATCCGGTGCCGAACCGATGCGCAGGCCCTTTGCCTTTGCCGCGTCCGCAAGCCGTTTACCCTCCGCGAAATTGATGCCGAGCGGCTTTTCCGAATAGGCATGTTTTCCCGCCTCAAGTGCGCGCAGGCCCACCTCCACATGCGCCTTGGGAATCGTCAGGTTGACGATGATTTCCACGGAGGGGTCAGACAGAAGTTCGTCGATACTTCTTGCCTGAAAGCCGAACTCGTCTGCCCGCGCTTTCGCTGCCTCCTCGTTCATATCCGCCAGTCCGCGAATGTCGAGAATGGGAAACGACGCCATCGCCTTGAGATAGGCGCTGGAGATGTTGCCGCAGCCGATGATGCCGATGCCGACCTTGTTCATGTGATTTCCTCCCGTAAATCAGAAATGCCTAAGCCCACTCTCAACCTTGCCGGCTAGAGCGCCGGCCCTGTGGTGTTCCATGGCGATTCGTAAAGCTCGTAAAGTGCGACGGCTGCCGCCCCCTGCGCCCACAGTTCGTCGCTTGCAACGTCGAAAACCAGCTCTGCGACGCCTGCCAGCGATGGCGGCACGGCGGCGTTGTAACTGTCGCGGATGCTGGTAATGAAGGGCTCGCCGAGCTCGAGACTGGAGCCGGTGATGATGACCCGTGGCGGCGCAAACAGCGTGACGATATTGGCAAGCGTCAGGCCAAGGGCTGCACCGGCGCGCAAGGCTGCCGCTATAAGATCGTTGTCTTCCGCCGCAATCAGCGCATGGGCATGCTGCATGCCGCGACCAAGCCGGATAGCTTCTGCAAAACGCCCGTCCACCGGGCGGGAACCGAGAATGGCGTTCTCGCCCGCCTGGCTCGCCAGCCGCACGGTTCCTTCACTGGCAAGGCCGATCACGAGGTCACCGAGATTGTGGCTGAGGCCGCCTGCACCACGAAACAGCTGGTTTTGATGCATCACGCCAAGCCCGAGTGTCTGCTCGAGCGAGATCAGCACCATGTCCTCAAGATCGCGCGCATGGCCGAACCAGTGATGGGCAAGCGTGATGGCGTGGGCGTCGCTTTCGATGATGGTGGGGGAATTCAGCCGTGAGGTCATTTCCTCGGCAAAATCGACGTTTACTTCCCGCAGGATAGGGCTGCTGCGGATCCTGCCGGTGCGATGTTCGATGACGCCTGGCAGGCCAAGGCAGACCATGTCCACATCTTCCAGCGACAGTCCGGCATCGACCACGCAACGCCTCACCCCGTCTTCCACCAGATCGGCAATGACGCCGATCGGTTGGCGGTCTACACGGATCGGCAGGGCGAGGGTGGACAGCACGTTGCCGCAAAAATCGGTGACGACGAAGACCATGCGGCTTGCCGCAATCTTGGCGCCCACCACGCGCGCCGCATCCGGGTTCAGCTCCAGCATCACCCGCGGCCTGCCGCGTGCGCCCTCCGTGCGGATATCGCCGATATGGCGGGTAAGGATAAGCCCGTCATCGAGCAGCGATGCGGTGATCGCCGATACGGTGGTGGTGGAAAGCTGCGTTCTTTCGCTGATTTCCACCCGGGAGATCGGTCCGTGGCGGCGGATGCTGTCCAGCACGCTTAGCCGGTTGATCGCGCGCATCAGTTCTGGGTCTGCGGTCTTCATGGGGTCCTGCTGCGATCAATGCCGGTTCGAAAACCAATTTATGTCGGATTGCGGATTAAATAACGGTGTCAGGGAGGGGTGTGTCAAGCCATTCGCTCAAAAAATCAGCATGGCGCCTTGACAATGAGCGAGTGCTAAGGTGAATTAATCCGCATTGGGGAATAAATGAGGAAATCCCCGAGGGAGGATCACGATCATGACGATTAGGCACGCAGGCGCAAGCCTGGGCGGCAGGCTGATAGGCTTTGCCACAACGACAAGCATTGCTCTCATGCTCGGCGCCGCAAGCGCCTCGGCCGCAACGGTCGTTAAATGGATGCATGTGGAGCTGGACCCGAAATCCGTGGCCGTCTGGGAGGAGATTGCCAAGGACTATGAGGCCAAACATCCTGACGTGGACGTGCAACTGCAGTTTCTGGAAAACGAGGCGTTCAAGGCAAAATTGCCTACCCTGCTGCAGTCCAACGACGTTCCCGATTTCTTTTATAGCTGGGGTGGCGGTGTTCTTGAAGAGCAGTCCAAAACCGGTGCGCTGAAGGACCTGACGGAAGTTTTCGACGCCGATGGTGGCAAGCTGCGCCAAGCCTATAGCGCGGCCGCAATCGATGGTCTGTCGTTTGACGGCAAGGTCTGGGCCGTGCCTTACCGCGTCAGCCTCGTCAGTTTCTTTTATAACAAGGAGCTGTTTGCCAAGGCGGGCGTAAAAGCGGAAGACATCAAGACCTGGGACGATCTCGGCGCCACCGTCAAGAAAATCAAGGCAGCGGGCATCGTTCCGATTGCCGGTGGTGGCGGCGAAAAATGGCCGATCCATTTCTACTGGAGCTATCTCGTCATGCGCAATGGCGGGCAGACCGTGTTCGACGCCGCCCGCAAGGGCGAGGGTGAAGGCTTCATGGATCCCTCCATCATCAAGGCGGGCGAGCAACTGGCCGAGTTCGGCAAGCTCGAACCCTTCCAGCCCGGCTATCTCGGCTCCACCTGGCCCCAGGCGCTCGGCGTTTTCGGTGATGGCAAGGCCGCGATGATCCTCGGCTTTGACAATACTGAAGCCAACCAGCGCAAGAATGCCGGTGACGGCAAAGGCCTTGCGGCAGAGAATATCGGTCGCTTCGCCTTTCCTGCCGTCGAAGGTGGTGCTGGCAAAGTCACCGACACGCTGGGCGGTCTGAATGGTTGGGCAGTCACGAAAAACGCTTCCAAGGAAGCGATCGATTTCGCGGCCTTCCTGACCAGCAAGGAAAGTGAAGAAAAGATGGCGGCTGCGGGCATGATCCTGCCGGTTGCGACGGGTGCGGATGGAGCGGTCAAGAACCCGCTGCTGGCGGATTCGGCCAAGCAGCTTGCAAGCTCTACCTGGCACCAGAACTTCTTCGACCAGACACTGGGCGCTGCCGTTGGCCGCGTGGTCAACGATGTCTCCGTCGAAATCGTTTCCGGCCAGATGAGCGCCGAAGAGGGTGCCAAGCAAATTCAGGATGCTTTCGAGCTTCGCTGATTTCGGTTCCATGACGGCGCCGCGCGGGACGCGGCGCCGCAGTATCTGCCTGAATGAAAGCGGATAGAGATGACGGATATTTCCATGACTTCTGCGTCCATACCGGCGCGCGGCGCGTCGAAGACGAAGCGCAAGCAAAGCTCAGTCGCGCATGACCGTGCGCTGACCCTGCTGGTCTTCCTTCCGCCCGCATTGCTGCTCTTTACCCTGTTCGTCATCCTGCCCATGGGCGAGGCGGCATGGTACAGCCTTTACCGCTGGAACGGTTACGGCACGCCGACCGATTTCGTGGGCTTGAAGAATTTCCAGGTCCTGTTCGGCAATGCCGCCTTTTCGCAGGCTCTGCTCAATAACGGCCTCATCATCCTGATTTCCGTGCTGATCCAGATCCCGCTGGCGATCTGGCTTGCCATGATGCTGGCGCACCGCCTTCGGGGCGTCGTTGCCTTTCGGCTGGTTTTCTTCCTGCCCTATGTCCTTGCGGATGTCGCGGCCGGCCTGATCTGGCGCTTCGTTTATGATGGCGATTACGGCCTTTTCGCTGCCATCTCCAATTTCTTCGGCTTCGCCAACCCTTACGTCCTGGCCGACAAGGATGTGGCGATCTACGCCGTGCTTGGCGTCATCGTCTGGAAGTATTTCGGTTTCCACATGATGTTGTTCATCGCCGGCCTTCAATCCGTCGACAAGAACGTGCTGGAAGCTGCCGAAATCGACGGCGCCTCCGGCTGGCAGAAGTTTCGATACGTCACCTTGCCGATGCTCGGCTCAACGGTGCGCCTGTCCGTCTTTTTCGCGGTGATCGGCTCGCTACAGCTGTTCGACATGATCATGCCGCTCACCGGCGGCGGTCCGTCCAACTCCACGCAAACCATGGTCACCTTTCTCTATACCTACGGCGTCATGCGCATGCAGGTGGGGCTTGGCAGCGCGGTGGGTGTCGTTCTCTTCGTTATCTGCGTGACGCTCGCCTTCGGTTACAAAAGGATTTTCATGCGCCATGACTGAACCATCCACTTCCGTCCGCATGCCGCTGCAAACAAAGCTCTATCTTTATATATCGCTGAGCCTGATCGCGGCCATCGTGCTCATCCCGCTTCTGACGACGGCGCTTGGCGGCTTCAAGACGCTGGGGGATCTCCGCGTCAACCCGTTCGGCTTGCCAGCCGAGTGGCAATGGGCCAATTACGGCGATATCCTCTTTGGCAAACGCTACTGGCTGCAGATATTCAATTCGCTGGTGATTGCGCTGTTGACGGTCTTTTTGACGCTGACCGTCTCGGCCATGGCCGCCTTCACCTTTGCGCATGTGAAATTCTTCGGCTCGTCTTTCCTGCTGAATTACTTCCTGCTGGGACTGATGTTCCCGGCAGCGACCGCCATCCTGCCGCTGTTCATCCGCATCCGCGATCTCGGTCTGCTCGATACCTATTGGGGCGTGGTTCTGCCGCAGGTGGCTTTTGGGCTCGGCATGAGCATCCTTCTGTTTCGCAATTACTTCCGCAATCTGCCGGAAGAGTTGTTTCAGGCCGCTTTTGTGGATGGTTGCGGCTATCTGCGCTTCTTCTGGCACATTTCGATGCCGCTCTCACGACCCATCGTGGCGACGGTGGGGATCGTTTCCTTCGTCGGCAGCTGGAACAGCTACATTCTGCCGCTGATCATGCTGAACTCGGAATCGAAATATCCTTGGCCACTCGGCATCATGGTATATCGCGGCGAATTCGGCACGGAATGGCAGCTCGTGCTCGCCTTCATCACGCTGACGATCCTGCCGACCGTCATCGTCTTCTTCCTCGCACAGAAACACATCATCGCGGGCCTGACGGCCGGTGCCGTCAAATCGTGACTTGAAAGGAGCAAAACATGGCTTCCGTCGAACTTAGGGATATCCGTAAGTCCTATGCCTCGCTCGATGTCATTCACGGCATCTCGCTCGATATAACCGATGGCGAATTCATTGCGCTGGTCGGGCCTTCGGGCTGCGGCAAATCTACCCTGCTGCGCATGGTCGCCGGGCTGGAGGAAATCACCGATGGGGATATCCTCATTGGCGGCACCGTCGTCAATTCCATGACGCCGCGCGAGCGCAATATCGCCATGGTATTCCAGTCCTATGCGCTTTATCCGCATATGACGGTCGCCGAAAACATGGGCTTCAACCTGAAGCTTGCCGGGCAGCCGAAAAACGTCATCGATGAGCGCGTGGCGGAAGCCGCACGCATGCTCGATCTCGGCAAGCTTCTGGACCGCAAGCCCTCGCAGCTTTCTGGTGGCCAGCGCCAGCGCGTCGCCATGGGCCGCGCCGTGGTGCGCAACCCGGCCGTCTTCCTGTTCGATGAGCCGCTGTCCAATCTGGATGCCAAGCTGCGCGTGCAGATGCGTAGCGAAATCAAGGCTCTGCATCAGAAAGTAGGTACGACCTCCATCTACGTCACCCATGATCAGATCGAGGCAATGACGCTGGCCGACCGGGTGGTGGTGCTCAATCACGGCCGTATCGAGCAGCAGGGCACGCCGCTCGAACTTTATAAGACACCTGCCAATCTCTTCGTTGCCGCCTTCATCGGCTCGCCGGCCATGAACCTCATCGAAGGCGTGGTCGACGGCGAGGGCGATGAACCCGCCGCCCGGCTGAAGGACGGGACGGCGATCCGCATTGCCGCCTCAAGAAATGTCAAGCGCGGCCAGCCGGTGACGATCGGATTGAGACCGGAACATATCGGTTCGACCGTCGGCGGCGATATTTCACTGTCCGGCAGGACGGTGTTGGTCGAGCCGACAGGCGCGCAGACGCATGTGGTCTTCGAACTGGCGGGCGATCAGGTTACGGCGGTGGTGGATGGCGAGCAACTGGTCAAGGTCAACACCCCCTTTGCCGCCACCGTGCATCACGAGCGTGTGCATGTGTTCGACAGGGCAAGCGGTCTGGCGCTTTAGACGTGTTTCGTTTTTTAGTGGAATAACGAAATTCTCTCGCTCCCCGGCATTTGGGGCTTGTCTGAAAATTATGAGCGGTTAGCTTGACAAATTGGGAGCCAAAGCGGTTTTACCGCTGAACTGTATCGATACAGGAGGAGATTTTTATGAAAACGATCAAGGGACCGGGTCTTTTTCTCGGTCAGTTTGCCGGTGATGCTGCGCCTTTCAATACATGGGACGGCATTACCAAATGGGCGGCAGAAAAGGGTTATGCCGGCGTGCAGGTTCCCACCTGGGCCGGGCAGTTGATCGATCTGAAAAAGGCTGCGGAATCCAAGGATTATTGCGATGAATTTGCGGGTGTCGCCCGCCAGAATGGCGTCGAGGTAACCGAGCTTTCCACCCATTTGCAGGGCCAGCTGGTAGCCGTTCACCCCGCCTATGACGAAGCCTTCGATGGTTTTGCAGCACCTGAAGTGCGCGGCAATCCCAAGGCTCGCCAGCAATGGGCGGTGGAACAGGTGAAGCTTGCCCTGAAGGCTTCGAGAAATCTCGGCATCAACGCACATGCGACCTTTTCGGGTGCTCTTGCCTGGCCCTTCATCTATCCGTGGCCGCAGCGCCCGGCCGGTCTGGTGGAAACCGCCTTTGACGAGCTGGCAAGACGCTGGACGCCGATCCTTGATTACGCCGATGAGCAGGGCGTGGATGTCTGCTACGAAATCCATCCCGGCGAAGATCTGCATGATGGCGTGACTTTCGAGATGTTCCTGGAGCGTGTGAAGAACCACAAGCGCGCCAACATGCTCTATGACCCGTCGCATTACGTGCTGCAATGCCTTGATTATCTTGACAATATCGACATCTACAAAGACCGCATCAAGATGTTCCATGTCAAGGACGCTGAGTTCAATCCGACCGGCCGCCAGGGCGTGTATGGCGGTTATCAGGGTTGGGTCAACCGTGCGGGCCGCTTCCGCTCGCTGGGTGACGGGCAGGTGGATTTCGGTGCGGTGTTCTCGAAAATGGCTGCCAATGATTTCGACGGATGGGCAGTGGTTGAATGGGAATGCGCGCTGAAACATCCTGAAGACGGTGCCCGGGAAGGGGCCGAGTTCGTCAAGCACCATATCATCCGCGTCACGGAAAAAGCCTTTGATGATTTCGCATCTGCCGGCACCGATGATGCGGCCAACCGGCGCATGCTTGGGCTTTAAAAGCATTTCCAGGAAAAGTGTGAAGCCGTTTTCCGTGTGGGAATGCGCTTAGAAAATGCCGAGGAGACATTATGGCTATTGAAGGAAAGACAACCGACAAGGCGAACACGCGGATTCGCCTGGGCATGGTGGGTGGCGGTTCGGGTGCATTTATCGGCGGCGTTCACCGCATGGCCGCGCGGCTCGACAACCGCTTCGATCTCGTGGCCGGGGCCTTGTCCTCGACACCGGAAAAATCCCTCGCCTCTGGCCGCGAACTCGGGCTTGCTCCAGAGCGTTGCTATGGGTCATTTGAAGAAATGGCAGAGAAGGAAGCGCTTCGCGAGGATGGTATCGAGGCGGTAGCGATCGTCACGCCCAACCACGTACATTATCCTGCGGCGAAGGCGTTTCTGGAACGCGGCATCCATGTCATCTGCGACAAGCCGCTGACCTCCAATCTGGAGGATGCCAAAAAGCTGAAGGACGTGGCGGACAAGGCGGACGCGCTGTTCATCCTCACCCATAACTACACCGGTTATCCTATGGTGCGGCATGCGCGTGAACTGGTGGAAACCGGTGCGCTCGGCAACATCCGTCTGGTGCAGATGGAATATCCGCAGGATTGGCTGGCTGAGCCGTTGGAGCAGACCGGTGCGAAACAGGCCGTCTGGCGCACCGATCCGGCGCAATCCGGTGTCGGCGGCTCCACAGGGGATATCGGCACCCATGCCTATAATCTCGGCTGCTTCATTTCCGGTCTGGAAGCCGATGAACTGGCAGCGGATGTACATACCTTCGTGGAGGGTCGCCGTCTGGACGACAATGCGCATGTGATGCTGCGCTTCAAGCCAAAGGACGGCAAGCAACCAGCCAAGGGCCTGCTTTGGTGCAGCCAGGTGGCTGTCGGGCATGAAAACGGACTGAAGGTCCGCGTTTACGGCGACAAGGCAGGCATCGAGTGGACGCAGGCTGATCCGAACTATCTCTGGTTCACGAAGCTTGGCGAGCCGAAACAGCTCATCACCCGCGGCGGTGCTGGCGCCGGTGCTGCGGCCGCGCGTGTCACGCGCATTCCCTCGGGCCATCCGGAAGGATATCTCGAAGCCTTCGCGACCATCTATACCGAAGCGGCTCACGCCATCGAAGCCCGCCGCACCGGTTCGGAGCTAGACAAGGCGGTCACCTATCCGACCGTCGATGACGGTGTCAAAGGCGTCGCTTTTGTCACCGCCTGCATCGAATCCGGTAAAAAGAATGGCGGCTGGGTGAAGCTGTAAGATCGACATGGCTTCGCGGCGTATTTCTTCTTCCTGGGGGGAGAAGGGCCGGATGAGGGGGCAAGCTCTCGGCTTATCTCTGCCTGCTTTCCCCTCACGACCCACCTGAAGACGTGATCAATTTACGCGTGTCATCTGCTGCTGCATTCGTTCAGTCACGGGGCAACCGTCCTGTATTCTCGTCCAGGATGAGACGTTGAGTTTCATTTCGCAGCGCGCGAGATAGGAGCCGCCATCGACCCTGAGGCAGGATGTCTGGCCGAGTTCGAACATGACACCGCGATTTCGGCATTTGCAATTGTGGGCATCCGCCAAGGTGGGGATCAGGGCCAGGGCTAGACCAATTACGAGCACTCCAAAACGCATGGCTGAGGCTCCAAAAGACAGGCCACCAGATTATACCTGTCCGACGGTATAGTCAAAACAGCCACCTTCAACGATGCGCACCGCAAGGCCATAACAGGCTCGAACTCTCCTGCTTTCACCCGATCAAAATCGCCCTGATATCATTCACATTCGTCAGCGTCGGACCGGTGACGACAAGGTCGCCAACCGCCTTGAAGGCGGTGTAGCTGTCGTGTCCCACCAGCGACTGGCGCGGATCGGCACCGGCGTTGCGCATACGCGCAAGCGTATCGGGCGTCACCAGTGCGCCTGCCGCATCCTCAACGCCGTCTATGCCGTCGCTATCGCCGGCGATGGCCCAGATACCGCCTGCACCCTTCAGCGTCAGCGCAAGGCTCAGCAGAAATTCCGTGTTGCGCCCACCCTTGCCGGCCAGCCCTTTGCCGATCGTCACCGTGGTTTCTCCGCCGGAAAGCACCACGGCCGGGCCTTTGACTGGCAGGCCCTTGCGGCTGGCGGAGAGGGCGATACCCGCCATCACCGCGCCGACATCCTTTGACTCGCCCTCCAGCGAATCCCCGAGGATGAGCGGCGTAAGGCCAAGCTTCACCGCCTCGTCCGCCGCCGCCTGTAGGGCGAGCGAGGGTGTCGCGATCAGCCTGATGTCCTCTTCTATATCGCCTGCCTTCGGCGTTTCCTCGCCCTTTTCCAACACTTTGCGCACATTCTCGGGAAGATCGAGCGCATAACGGGAGACGATTTCCCGCACATTGTTGATATCGCTCGGATCGGCAACCGTGGGGCCGGAAGCGATTTCGGAGGGATCGTCGCCCGGTACGTCTGAAATCAACAGCGAAACCACTCTGGCCGGTTTGGCGGCCAGCGCCAGTCGCCCGCCTTTGATGCGGGAGAGGTGCTTGCGCACGGCATTCATCTCGGAAATCGTCGCACCGCTGGCAAGAAGTGCGCGGTTGACGGCCATCTTGTCCGCAAGCGTCATGCCTTCGGCGGGTGCGACCATCAGTGCCGAACCGCCGCCGGAAATTAGCGCGATCACCATGTCGTCTGCAGTCAGCCCTTCAACGGAGGCAAGAATGCGTCTTGCCGCTTCCGCACTCATGTCGTCGGGCACGGGATGGGAGGCCTCGATGATTTCGATGCGCCCGGCCGGAACGGCATGACCGTAACGGGTTACGACGATACCGGAGAGGTTCACATCCGCCCAGGCCTTATCAAGCGCTGCGGCCATGGCAGCCGAGGCCTTGCCCGCGCCGACCACCACGCACCTGCCCTTGGGCGGGGAAGGAAGATGATGTTGCAGCACCTTTGCGGGATCGGCACTCGCCACTGCCGCCATAAATATGCGGTTGAGGGCGTCTTTTGCGCGGAGATCGTTCCATGCGGTCATATGTTCATACTCCGATCCAGAGGAAGCCGAGCGCAAACAATGCCGGCAAAGCCTGAATGAACAGGATTTTCATATTGGCGGTAATGGCGCCGAAAATGCCGGCTACCAGGACGCAGGTGAGGAAGAAGACCTTGAAACTCAGTCCTTCATCGCCCTGCGTGAGCCCATAGATCAATCCGGCTGCCAGAAAACCATTGTAAAGCCCCTGATTGGCGGCAAGCACCTTCGTCTGTCGCGCAAAATCCGCAGAGAGGCCGAAGGCCTTGCGGCCGGCCGGCTTTTCCCACAGCAGCATTTCCAGAATGGTGATGTAAACATGGATGGCCGCAACCACGGTAATCAGAATGCTGGCGATCATCGGCGTTTCCTCCAAACCCTGATGTCCGGCGCGTCAATTATCCGCAAAAAGGGAAAGGCCGACCGGATAATCCGTTTTAACGGTGGTAAACATGGCCGCAAGGCCATAATCCCTCTCTTCCTGCGCAAACCTGTTGAAGAACCGCACGGCATTGCTTGACTCTTTGCTGAAATAAGAACAAAACAGGAACAATAAAACTGAAAAACCGGAATTGAAACCTGTCATGCCATGCAAAAGCGCGCGGAACAGTTGCTCGTTGTCGAAGAGCTGCGTGAAAGGCTGGAAAGGATCGGTGGCGGTCCTCACCGCCTGCACGAGGCCTTGCCTTTCGGCGTGGATGCCATCGATCACCATTTGCCTGGAGGCGGGCTGAAGCTCGGTTGCCTGCATGAGGTGAGCGGCGGCGGCAATGGTGCCGCCGATGGTGCGGCAGCGGCGCTTTTTGCGGCCGGTGTGGCAGCAAGGCTGTCCGGCAAGGTCTTATGGTGTGTCACCCGCAGGGATCTGTTCATGCCGGGATTGACGCAGGCGGGCCTGTCGCAGAACCGGGTCATCATCGTCGAATGCCGCGATGAGAAAGGCGTGCTCGACTGTTTCGAGGAAGGCTTGCGCTGCAACGGTTTTGGCGCCGTGATGGGCGAGCTTGCGAAGTTGCCGATGAATGCCTCGCGACGGTTGCAACTGGCGGCGGAAACCTCTGGTGTCACGGGCATCGCCATCCGCCGCTTCCGGCGCCCGGCCGATGCGGCGTTGTTTGGCGAGCCGACGGCCGCTGTCACCCGCTGGCGTGTCTCTGTCCGGCCATCTTCGCCCCTGCCGGTGCCGGGGGTGGGCAGGCCACGCTGGTTTCTGGAACTTTTGCGATGTCGCGGCGGCGAAAGCGCTGCATTTGAAGTGGAAGCCTGTGATGCAAAGGGTCGTCTCGCTTTACCTGCCGACATGGTCGACGGATCGCTACCGGCGTCTTTCGGGGCAGAACGTGCCGCCGGTTGAAAAGCCGCTGGTCATGATCGGCCATCAGGGCAGCCGCCGCCTGGTGCTGGCGCTGAACAAGGCAGCAAAGGCGGCGGGCATCCGGCCCGGTACACCCGTCAGCAAGGCGCAGGCTTTGGTGCCGGGTCTCGTTGTCGAGGATCTGGATGCGGCGGCGGATGCCCGCGCCCTGCAACAGCTCGCTTTTCATTTCCTGCGTATCTATGCCCCAATCGTCGCCGCAGATCCGCCTGATGGGCTGGTGCTGGATACGGCAGGTGCGGACCATCTGCACGGCAATGAGACGCTGATGTTGAGCGGCATGGTGAACCGCCTGCATGCCGCAGGCTTCGCCGCCCGCGCTGCCATTGCCGATAGCTGGGGGGCGGCCCATGCGCTTGCCCGGTTTGGCCGTAAGGAGATCAGCATCGTATCGCCGGGCGGGCAGCGGGCGGCGATCAGCGAGCTGCCGCTGGCGGCGCTCAGGCTGGAGGAGCGTATCGTTTCCGGATTGAAGGTGCTCGGTTTTCGCACCATAGGCGAACTTGCCGAGGCTCCACGGGCGCCGTTGACCCTGCGTTTCGGCCCGGAAGTGGTCAGGCGGCTTACCCAGGCTTTCGGCGAGACTGGCGAACCTATCGAGCCGGTGCGCATTGCCGAACTGGTGGAGGTGCGCCGCGCCTTTCCCGAGCCGATCGCGGCGGCGGAGACAATTGCCCGCTATGTGCAAAAGCTGGTTGCTGAGCTTTGCGTCTCGCTGGAAAAGCGCGGCCTTGGCGCACGTCGCGTCGATCTGGTGCTGCACCGGGTGGATAGCGGCTTGCAGGCCGTGCGGGCCGGCACCTCCAGACCGGTGCGTGATGCCAAACAGCTTGTCCGGCTTCTGACCGACCGGATCGACACCATCGATCCCGGCTTTGGCATCGAGATGATGGTGCTGACCGCCACCCATGCCGAGCCGCTTATCGCCGCGCAGGCCCGGTCCTCGCTTCTGGAGGAAGGGCGTGCGGAAATCGCCGATACGGTCGATGTCATCCTCAATCGTGGCCACAGGGTCTATCGTTATGCGGCGGTGGCAAGCGACGTGCCGGAACGTTCTCTTGCCAGCGTTGCGGCGCTGGCACCTGAGGATACGCTCGGCTGGCCTTGCCACTGGCCGCGCCCGGTCAGGCTTTTTGCAAGGCCGGAACCCATCGAAACTCTGGCGCTGCTTCCAGATCATCCGCCGCGTTATTTCATCTGGAAAGGCGTGCGCCATAATGTGCGGCGCGCTGATGGGCCGGAACGGGTGTTTGGCGAATGGTGGAAACGCGACCGCGAAAAGGCCGCCGTGCGCGATTATTTCACTGTCGAAAACGAAAGCGGCGAGCGTTTCTGGATTTTCCGCTCCGGTGATGGCGAACATACCGAGACGGGCTCGCAGGGCTGGTTCATCCATGGGGTCTTCGCATGAGCACGCCGCGCTATGCCGAGCTTCAGGTGACCACGCATTTCTCCTTCCTGCGCGGTGCAAGTTCCTGTGATGAACTGTTCGAACAGGCAAAAAATCTCGGTATCGAGGCACTCGGCATCGTCGATCGCAATAGCCTTGCGGCCATTCCCCGCGCTTATGAAGCGGCCGATAATCATGGCATCCGGCTCGTCATCGGCTGCCGGCTCGATCTGGATGACGATCTTTCCGTGCTTGTCTATCCCATGGATCGCCCGGCTTACGGGCGGCTTTGCCGGCTGCTTTCCGTCGGCAAGAAGAGGGGTGGCAAGGGTAAGTGTCGGCTCACATGGGACGATCTCGTAGCTTATGGCGAAGGCCTTATCGTGGTGCTGCTCGCCGATCTGGCTGACGATCTCTGCGCGCTTCGCCTGCGCCGGTTGAAAGCTGCTTTTGCTGACCGGGCCTATATGGCGCTGAGCCTGCGAAGACGACCCAACGACCAGATGCGGCTTTTCGAATTGTCGAATATGGCTGCAGCCGCTGATGTGCCGACTGTTGTTACCAATGACGTGCTGTTTCATGTGCCCGAGCGGCGCATGCTGCAGGATGTCGTTACCTGCATCCGGCACAATTGCACCATTGACGAGGCGGGTTTCCGGCGCGAGCGGCATGCCGACCGCTATATGAAGCCGCCTCAGGAAATGCACCGGCTGTTTGCCCGCTACCCGGAAGCACTGGTCCGCAGCCTCGAAATCGCGAAGCGTTGCACCTTTTCGCTGAAGGAGCTGGTCTATCAATATCCTGAAGAGCGCAGCCTGCCGGGGCTGACGGCGCAACAGGCGTTGGAAAAGCTCGTCTGGGAAGCGGTGCCGGGGCGTTATCCGGATGGTCTGCCGGAGAAGGTCGAAAAGGCACTGCATCATGAGTTGGATGTTGTCGGCAGATTGCAATATGCGCCCTATTTCCTGACCGTGAGTGCTATCGTCCGACAGGCTCGCAAAATGGATATCTTGTGCCAAGGACGCGGTTCTGCGGCAAACTCGGTTATCTGTTTTGTACTTGGTATCACTGCCATTGATCCTGCTCGTTTCAGCAATCTCGTCTTTGAACGTTTCGTTTCCGAAAACCGGGGTGAACCGCCTGATATCGATGTGGATTTCGAGCATCAGCGGCGTGAGGAAATTATTCAATGGGTCTACAAAACCTATGGCCACGATAAAGCCGCGCTTTGTTCAGTCGTTACCCGCTATCGTGGTCGAGGGGCATTGCGAGATGTTGGTAAAGTACTAGGTCTGCCAGAAGATCTGACCAAACTTCTATCCTCGCAGGTCTGGCGCTGGAGCGAGGGCGTTGGCGAAAAACAGGTCAAGGAATTGAACCTCAATACAGAGGATCGTCGCCTGCAACTCGCTTTTGAATTAGCCAACCAGCTTGTTGGCACGCCACGCCATCACAGTCAGCATCCCGGCGGCTTCGTGCTTTCCCATGATCGGTTAGATGAGCTCGTCCCGATTGAACCAGCTGCCATGAACGATCGACAGATCATCGAATGGGATAAGGATGATATCGATATCGTGCGGTTCATGAAAATGGATTGCTTAGCGCTTGGAATGCTCTCCTGCATGAAGCGTGGCTTCGATCTGTTGGAAGCGCGTACTGGAGAGAAATACGATCTCGCTGCGATGCCGCCGAATGATCCTGCAACATTTGCAATGATTCAAAAGGCAGACACGCTAGGCACTTTCCAGATCGAAAGTCGGGCGCAGATGTCAATGTTGCCCCGTTTGAAGCCCGTCGAATTTTACGATCTTGTAATTCAGGTCGCTATCGTTCGTCCCGGTCCCATTCAGGGAGATATGGTCCATCCATATTTGCGGCGCCGTCAGGGAAAAGAGCCCGTTCGATATGAAAAACCAGAGCTTAAAAATATTCTCGAAAAGACGCTGGGTGTCCCGCTATTCCAAGAGCAGGCCATGAAGATTGCCATCGACTGCGCCGGTTTTTCTCCCGGCAAGGCGGACCAGTTGCGCCGCGCGATGGCGACTTTCAAGAATGTCGGCACGATCTCCAAGTTCCAGCAGGATTTGATCGATGGCATGGTGGAACGCGGCTATGACGAGGACTTCGCCAAACGCATCTTCAAACAGCTAGAAGGGTTCGGCAGTTATGGTTTCCCGGAAAGCCACGCGGCGTCCTTCGCGCTGATTGCCTATGCTTCCGCATGGCTGAAGTGCCATCATCCGGATATTTTCTGTGCCTCGCTTCTGAATTCGCAGCCCATGGGCTTTTACGCCCCGGCGCAGATCGTGCGCGATGCGCGCGATCATGGGGTGGAGGTTCGCCCGGTTTGCGTCAACAACAGCCGTTTTGATTGCACGCTGGAGCCCACGGGCAAGAAGAATGCGAACGATAAAGAGCGCTACGCCGTGCGGCTTGGCCTGCGCATGGTGAAGGGGCTTTCCAACGATCATGCAGCAAAAATCGTCGCCTGCCGTCAGGATCGCGATTTCGTTTCCGTGGACGATCTCTGGCGGAGGGCAGGTGTTCCCGCCGCTGCCCTAGTCTGTCTCGCCGAAGCCGATGCCTTTCTGCCGTCGCTGTCGCTTTCCAGACGCGAGGCGCTGTGGGCCATCAAGGCGTTGCGGGATGAGCCGCTGCCGCTTTTTGCTGCCGCTGCCAGTCGGGAAAACGCTGTGGTGGATGAGCTTTCCGAACCCTCCGTCGCGCTGCGGCCCATGACTGATGGCGGCGAGGTGGTGCAGGATTATGGCCATGTGGGGCTGACCCTGCGCGAACACCCCATGTCCTTCCTGCGGCGCGATCTTTCCCGCCGGCGCATTGTCAGCTGTGCGGAGGCGGTGCGCGTCCGTGATGGCACGTGGCTGGAAACGGCGGGGCTGGTTCTGGTGCGCCAGCGCCCAGGCTCGGCAAAGGGAGTGATCTTCATGACTCTGGAGGATGAGACGGGTATTGCCAATGCGGTTCTGTGGGTAAAGACCTTCGAAAAATACCGGCGCGTGGTGCTTTCCGCCGGGATGGTCGGCATTTACGGCAAGATCCAACGGGAAGGCGAGGTGGTGCATCTGGTCGCCCACCGGCTGACCGATCTGTCAGAGGCGCTGGCAAGCGTGGGTGAGCGCAACCACCCCTTTCCTCTGCCGCATGGGCGCGGCGACGAGTTCCACCACGGTATTCCGCCGGACGATCATCGCAACATCAGGAAACGTCCACCGCCTGCGACCCAGGATGGAGATGAGGTGGAGCGGATAAAGGTCATTTCCCGCAATTTCCATTAGAGCATTTCCAGTAAAAGTGCGTAGCGGTTTTACGTCCGGAAAATGCGTAAAAACAAAGAGATAGAGCGCGTCAAAAGTTTCCGTTTAAACCGGACGTGCTCTAAGATGCGCTCTATGCCGCATCTTCCAGACCAGATGTGTCCTTCCTGCGGAACTGGCTGGGCGGCGCGCCGATCACGCGTTTGAAGGCGCGGCTGAAGGATGCCTCGGAATCGTAGCCGAGCTTTTCCGCCGCCAACGTGACACGCATACCCTCGCGCAGCCACAGTCGCGCCTGATGCATGCGTACGCGAACGACATAACGGGCTGGGCTTTCACCCACCACACGGGTGAAGCGTTCTGCAAAACTCGAGCGGGATGCACCCATCAGGGAGGCAAGCTCTTCCACGCTCCAGTCTTTCTCGGGGGTAAGGTGGATCGCTGCAAGCACCCGTCCGAGTTCGGGATTGCGCACGGCGGCAAGCCAACCGCTGGAATCGCCGCAACCATATTCTACCCATGTGCGGATCAGTGTTGCCGTCAAGACATCGGCAAGCCGCGCCAGAATGCCACCGGCACCAACGCGGTTCAGTTCCACTTCGCGCGCCATGGCTTCCAGGAGATGCGGAATGGCCGGATCGCTTTTGGCGAGATCGCTGGTCAGCATCACATCCGGCATCAGTTGCAAAAGCGGATGCAGATTATCCATGTTGAAACGCATCGAGGCGGTAAAGGCTACCGTGTCGCCGCCGGCACCGGCACATTCCATGTCGAAAATGCCCTGACACACTTCCTTTTTACCGAACCGGTCGAAGAGGGCAGGCGTTACATCCTCGCCGCTGCCCAGCACATGGGCGTGGCCACGGGGAAGAAGCACTGCATCGCCGCACGTAAGCGTTAGCCATTCTCCGGAAGGTTTGCGTAATTTTGCCTGGCCCACGCCGATAAAATGAAACCGCGCCGCCTCCTGCTCGGGAAAGGCCGTCGCCCAGGGCGTTGCCATGCGGCAGCGGCCATATTCCACGCCGTCAAGCCGCAGACCACGCAGCATTTCCGTCAATGCATCATTCATGGCAACTCACAAATTCGGACGTTTGGTTAAGGAATGCGGATTTTTTAGCATGGAAACGCCGAGCTGTCACGCGTAGCTTACGACCATCGATTTGTGAGGCGACGCACCGGGCTCCCACCGGCTTCATCGTTTTGCCATTCCGTTTCAGGGCTCGTTCCCAGAATGCGCATCAGGAGATTTTCATGAATAACCGAACAATCAACGAACTTGAATATGCGCCACACAGACAAGAGCCGGATGCGAAGTGGGCGGCGGTGGTTTCGCTTTCGCTCGGTGTCTTCGGGCTGGTAACGGCGGAATTCCTGCCGGTCAGCCTTCTGACGCCACTGTCGACCGATCTCTCCATCAGCTCCGGCATTGCCGGCCAATCCATCACCGTCACGGCACTGGTCGCAGCGGTTGCCGGTCCCGGCGTCGTCATCGGCACGCGCAGCATTGATCGCCGGTGGACCCTGCTTGGCCTCACGACGTTGCTGATCATTTCCAGCACATTGGCCGCTTTTGCCAACGGTCTTTTCATGCTGTTTACATCGCGCGTTTTGCTCGGCATCGGCCTCGGCGGCTTTTGGGCCATGTCGGCGGCGCTGGCGCTAAGGCTTGTTCCGCTGGATAAGATGCCGCGCGCCATGGCCATCATCCTAACCGGCGTTTCGGTTGCCACCGTTTGCGCAGCCCCTGTCGGAGCGTGGATCGGCGCGACGCTTGGCTGGCGTGCGGCCTTTGCCGTCGCCGGCGTGCTGGGTGTCATCGCACTTGTCGTGCAGTTGCTCACCGTTCCCTCGCTGCCGCCGGCCGGTGCGCCCGGCCTGTCCACCATGTTCCGGCTATTGCAGCGCCCGCAGGTCAGGATCGGCCTTCTGACGACGCTATTCATCGTCGCGGGCCACTTCGCCGGCTTCACCTATGTTCGCCCCTTCCTCGAAGACGTGCCGCAGCTTGGCGTCGAAGCAATCTCGCTCGTTCTTCTGGCTTACGGCGTGGGCGGTTTTTTCGGTAATCTCTTCGGCGGCTTCCTCGCTGAGAAGAACACGGCATGGGCCGTGACGTTTGCCGCCACCCTGATTGCCGCATCCGCTTCCGTGCTGGTGATTGCCGGTGCATCTCCCGTTGTCGCTGGCTTTGCCATTGCCTCCTGGGGTTTCGCCTTCGGTGCGCTTCCTGTCAGCGTGCAGAGCTTCATCACCCGCGTCGCCTCAGACGAGGCCGAAAGTGCAGGCGCGTTGCTGCTCACCACCTTCCAGATCGCCATTTCCAGCGGCGCTGTTCTGGGCGGACTGCTGATCGACCTTCAGGGTGCGACGATGGTCTTCGTTTTCGTCAGCATTGCAGCACTCCTCGGCGCATCGCTCATGGCATCGCGCCGTGGCGTGGTGCCGCAGATTGAAGCGTCGCAGGGGTAAGATACTTGCCGGAAGAAAAAGGGCCCGCATCCGTGCGGGTCCGAATTTTATGATGAAAAGCCACCCCCTCCGTCATGCCGGCATCAGGCCCGGGGTGACAGAAGGGATGTCGATAGGCTTTTCGCCTTCAAGGCGTCTTGATTGCCTTTCGCGTCCGGTCCTTGCCGACCTCGATTACATGGCGCATGGCTTTCACGGCGGCGTCCGCATCACGGGCGGCGATGGCGTGCACGATCCGCAGATGGTTTGCGGCGATCTCGGCGATGGTTCCGGGCGACGAGGCCGGGGATGAAAGCTGGAATGAGATCGCAAGGGCGGCCTCGATCAGCCCGCTTGCCGAACGCATGAACGGATTGCCTGACATGTGCGCCACGGCGAGGTGGAATTCGAGATCGACCTTGGCGATGGTTTCCGGGGTATGCTGCGGATTGTCGAATTTGGCGGCAATCACATAAAGGGAAACGATATCGTCATTCGATGCCTGAAGCGCGGCAGCTGCCGCCGCCGCCGGTTCGAGCGCGAGGCGGATTTCCGCCAGATGTGTAACGAATTCCTGGTCTATCCCGGCTTCGCAGCGCCAGCCCAGCACATCCGGGTCAAAGAAGTTCCAGCTCGAACGGTCGAGAACGCGGGTGCCGACCTTTGCCTTGGGTTCGACCAGCCGCTTGGCCGCCAGCGTCTTCATCGTCTCGCGCAATACGGTGCGCGAGACCCCGAAACGGAGAGACAGTTCGGCATCGTTAGGCAGCAGGGATCCTTCCGCAATCCTGCCCGAGACGATGGCGCTGCCGAGTTCGGAGACCACATGCGCGTGGCTGTTCCGGCGTTTTCGCCCGCTTATCGTCGTTTCGAGCAGCCCCAATAAAGCCTCCGTGTTGGTTATGCCGGATGTGGTCCGGCCAGTCTCCTGTTTGAATACCAGATGATTGCGCGCTGCAACACGATGAAGACAAAAAGCAGCACGCCAATAACGATTTTGGTCCACCAGGATGACAGGGTTCCGTCAAAAACGATGTAGGTCTGGATCAACCCCTGGATCAGCAGTCCGACGAAGGTTCCCGCCACCAGCCCCATTCCACCCGTCAGAAGCGTTCCGCCAATGACAACAGCTGCAATAGCGTCCAGCTCCACGCCCACCGTCGCCAAGGAATAACCCGACGAGGTGTAGAGCGTGTAGACGATGCCGGCGAGGCCGGACAGGAACCCGGAAAGCGCGTAGATGCCGATTGTCGTTGTACCGATCGGCACCCCCATTAGTTCGGCCGATTGCGGGTTACCGCCAAGTGCGTAGACATTCGCGCCGAAGCGGGTGCGGCTGGCAATCAGCATGCCGGCGGCAAAGACGAGAAGCATGACAATAGCAAGTGCTGTCAGCCTGCCGCCGCCGGGAAAGCGGAAATAAAATCCCTGTATCGCATCGATGAAGGGATGCGAGATCGGTACGGATTGCGTCGAGATCAGATAGGCCGCGCCACGCGCCAGGAACATACCCGCCAACGTCACCACGAATGGCGGGATCGACAGGAAGCGTATCATCGCCCCCATCAGGCAGCCGAACAGCGTCGAGATCACGAGCACGATGGCGAAGGCCAGCAGCGGGTGAATATTATAGGTGCCGACCATGACAGCCACGAAAACGCTGGTGAAGGCGATGACGGAGCCGATGGACAGATCGATACCACCCGACAGGATCACGAAAGTCATGCCAACGGCAGCGATGCCGAGAAAGGCATTGTCGGTCAATAGATTGCCGATCACCCGCGTCGACAGGATCGCTGGATATTGCAGCACGCACAGAAGATAGGCGATGAGGAAGATCGTCAGTGTGGTGAGGAACGGAAGATTGCGGCTGTGGATCATCGCGCGGTACCTTCCTTGGTCATTCCGTTGGCCGTGGCCGGTTTTGCGTGTGGCTTTGGCGTTTTGACAAAGCCCAGAACCGCCATGATTGCCGGCGATTGCAGCGTGAGCACCACCATGATGATGCCAGCCTTGATGATGAGGTTGAATTCCGGCGGGAAACCGGAGACCAGAATGCCGGTATTGATGGTCTGGATGATGAGCGCGCCGATCAGCGATGCGGTGATGGAGAAGCGGCCGCCATTCAGCGATGTACCACCGATCACCACCGCCAATATGGCGTCCAGTTCCAGCCACAGCCCGGCATTGTTGGCATCCGCGCCGCGAATGTCGGCGGTCACGATCATGCCGGCGATGGCCGCGCAGAGACCGGAAACGGCGTAGACGAAAAACAGGAGGAAGCGTGCCCGCACACCGGCAAGTGCCGCCGCGCGGCGATTGATGCCGGTTGCCTCAATCAGAAAGCCGAGCGCGCTCTTGCGCACCAGAAGGCCGATTACCAGCGCCGCCGCCACCCAGATGATGACGGGCAGGGGAATGCCTGCGAAGGAGCCGGAACCGATGGCGGAAAAGCTGTCGTCGTTGAAGGTGAGAATGACACCTTCGGTGATGAGCTGGGCGATGCCGCGCCCCGCCACCATCAGGATCAGCGTGGCGATAATCGGCTGGATGTCGAGAAGGGCGACCAGCACCCCGTTCCACAGGCCGCAGGCAATGCCGACAGCAAGCGAGATGGCGATGACGGTTGGGATGGAATGGCCGTTGCTGATGAGTGTTGCAGCCACCGCGCCACAAATGGCGATAACAGCACCGATCGACAGATCGATGCCCTTGGTAGCGATCACCAGCGTCATGCCAATGGTCAGGAGCGCCACGGGTGCGGCACGCACGAGAATATCCATCAGACTGCCGTAAAGCCTGCCGTTCTGGAACGAAACATGCAGGAAGCCCGGCGAAACGATTGTAATCGCTGCCAGAATGACGAAGAGGGCGATCAGTTGGGGAGCAAGCCTTTTCAGGCGCCGTGTCACAGCCACCATCATGCCGCCTCCGTTCTGGCCGCATCCGCAATTGCCCGCATGATGTTGTCGGCCGTCACCTCGCCGCCCTTCAATTCGCTGACATGCCGGCGGTCGGACAGCACGACGACCCGGTGGGCAACGGCGGTCAGTTCTTCCAGTTCGGACGAGATGACGACGAGCGACATGCCCTCGGTGCAGAGTTTTTCGATCATTTTGAGGATTTCCGCATGGGCGCCGATATCGATACCACGGGTCGGCTCATCGAGGATAAGAAGCCGGGGATGGGTTGCAAGCCAGCGCGCCAGAATGGCTTTCTGCTGGTTGCCGCCGGACAGGAATTTTATCGGCCGGTCAGGATCGGCCGGGCGGATGTCGAGGGATTTGATGAAGCTTTCGGCCAGTTCCACCTTCTGCCGGCGCGAGAGCGGTCGCGCCCACCCTTGGCGGGCCTGGAGAGCCAGAGCAATATTGTCGGTCACGGAAAAGTCGCCGATGATACCGTCAGTCTTGCGCTCCTCCGGGCAGAAACCGAACCCGGCCGTGATTGCGGCCTCAGGCGAAGAAAGAGCGATGGTCTTTCCGTCTATCGTGGCCTTACCGGTATCGGGCTTGTCGATGCCGAACAGCAGGAAAGCCGTTTCCGTTCGTCCCGACCCCAAAAGACCGGCGACGCCGACGATCTCTCCCGGACGAATGCCGAGGTCGAAGGGGGCGATGCTGCCGCGTTTGCCGTACCCCTCGAAACGGATCGGCGGTTCGCCCTCGGCAACCGTGTCGTCAGTGGCCTGATGCTCGTGGGTGATGTGCTGAAGCTCGCGACCAAGCATCATCGCAATGAGTTCGGACCTCGGCAGGTTGCCGATGTCGCGCGTGCCAACGAGGCGGCCGTTGCGCAAAACCGTGACACGGTCTGCGATATCGTAGACCTGGTTTAGGAAGTGGGTGATGATGACGATGCCGATGCCGCGGGCGCGCAATTTTCGCAGCACGCCGAACAGCATCTCGACCTCATGGGCATCGAGGCTGGCTGTCGGCTCGTCCAGCACCAGCACCTTGCCGGAAAGATCGACGGCGCGGGCAATGGCGATGATCTGGCGGATAGCCACGGAATAGCTGGAAAGCAGGGCGTTGACGTCGATCGAAAGCCCGTATTGGGACAGCAGCGCCTGCGATTGTCTCTGCATCGAGGCTCTGTCAATGAGCCCGAAGCGATGCGGTTGGCGGCCGAGAAAGAGGTTTTCAGCAACAGTCAGATTTTCGAGAAGGTTTACTTCCTGATAGACGGTGCCGATACCGAGGGCCTGCGCTTCGCCGACATTGGTGGGCGATATCTCGCTACCTTCCAGAAAGATGGAGCCGCTGTCGCGGTGGTAAACGCCGGTCAGTATCTTGATGAGTGTTGATTTCCCCGCGCCGTTTTCGCCGAGAAGCGCGTGAATTTCACCGCGCCCGAGCGAAAAATCGACGCCGTCCAGCGCCGTTATCCCGAGAAAGGATTTACCGATGGCGCGTGCTTCCAGAAGTGGTGCCGTTTCGGACATTGCGCAGGCCCTGCATGAAAGAAGCTGTGACGGAGCGGCACGCATGACATGCCGCTCCTTCCGAAGATAAGGGGTCTATTAGTAGCCCAGACCCTTCTTCGCCTCGTAGACCTTCATCGGGTCGTCAGACGCCGTGTAGAGCTTGGATTCGGTCTGAATCCACTTCGCCGGTGCCTTTTTGTCTTTCAGATAGGCTTCGAGAGCGTCGAAGGCAGGACCGGCCATGTCAGGTGTCAGTTCCACCGTCGCATTGGCTTCACCGGCGGCCATGGCCTTGAAGATGTCAGGTACGGCATCGATGGACACGACCTTGATGTCGGATCCCGGCTTCAGGCCGGCTTCCTTGATCGCCTGGATCGCGCCGACGGCCATGTCGTCATTGTGAGCGTACACGGCACAGATATCCTTGCCGCCGCCTTCGGCCTTGATGAAGCTTTCCATCACTTCCTTGCCCTTGGTACGGGTGAAGTCACCCGTCTGCGAGCGCACGATCTTGATGTTCTTGTGCGAAGCGATGGCTTCTTCGAAGCCCTTCTTACGGTTGATGGCGGGCGAAGAGCCGGTCGTGCCCTGCAATTCGACAACCTTGCAGTCCTTCGCGCCGACATCCTTGACGAGCCAGTCGCCGGCAACCTTGCCTTCGTGAACCTGATCCGAGGTGACCGCGGTCAGGTAAAGATCATCCGGCGCTTCGATCTGGCGATCGAGCAGGATGACAGGGATTTTTTCTTCCTTTGCTTCCTTCAGCACGGCGTCCCAGCCGGTTGCGACGACAGGTGCGATCAGGATCGCATCGACGCCCTGCGCGATGAAGCCGCGAACGGCCTTGATCTGGTTTTCCTGCTTCTGCTGTGCGTCGGCGAATTTCAGCGTAACGCCGCGCTTTTCGGCCTGCTGCTTGGTGACAGTGGTTTCAGCGGCGCGCCATCCGGATTCGGAGCCGATCTGCGAGAAGCCGACGGTCAGCGATTGTGCGGAAACACTGGATGCAAGGCATGCGGAAACGGCGACAGTGATTGCCGCAAGAGCTTTTCTCATCTTATCCTCCCAGAAATGATGTCAGCGTGACGACGTCACTATGAGCATATAGTAATACTCTTGAAAAGGGGTTTTTTAGCGGATTTCCAATTCACGTCATGCCGATTTTATGGAGGTACAGCATTAAACAATTACAAATCAATGGCTTATTGTGTGTATTCTAATTTCTGCGCCGTGCAAAACTCGCCCGCAATATAGTCTGATCCGGCTTGACAGGCCGCGCCGCTATCTAATAGTAATACAAATAAGCAAGTCAGGTCGTGACGGAATGTGGGGCCTCGGGTCAGTTACAATCCGGCAAGGCAGGGAGGGAAGAGGCCATTGCGCAACGTCGGTATGGTCGTAAACACCGAAAAATATTCGGCTAAAGCTGAAGAACGGCTCCAGGTCACTCGTCTGGCGCTCGTCTGTCGGTTATGCGTGCTTCCGAGAAGCTGATTCCATTTTCCTTGCGCACAACATAAGCTTGTCGCATTTCGTAATATTTTACCGTTGGCCACTTCCGGCTGGAGACCGCATCATGACCAAATCCGACAATCTGCCCGCAACCCAAGGCAAGCTTCGTTCGCGCGCGTGGTTCGATAACCCCGCAAACGCTGATATGACCGCGCTTTATCTCGAGCGTTACATGAACTTCGGTCTCAGCCAGGCCGAGCTTCAGTCCGATCGCCCTATCATCGGCATCGCGCAGACCGGCTCGGACCTTTCGCCCTGCAATCGCCACCATCTGGAGCTGGCGCATCGCCTGCGCGAAGGCATTCGTGAAGCGGGCGGCATTGCCATTGAATTTCCGGTGCATCCGATACAGGAAACCGGCAAGCGCCCGACGGCGGGTCTCGATCGCAACCTCGCCTATCTCGGCCTCGTGGAAGTGCTTTACGGCTATCCGCTCGACGGCGTTGTTCTGACCATCGGCTGCGACAAGACCACGCCTGCCTGTCTTATGGCGGCGGCCACCGTCAACATTCCGGCCATCGCCCTTTCCGTCGGCCCCATGCTGAACGGCTGGTTCCGTGGCGAGCGCACCGGTTCCGGCACCATCGTCTGGAAAGCGCGTGAACTGCTGGCCAAGGGCGAGATCGATTATCAGGGCTTCGTCAAGCTCGTCGCTTCTTCCGCACCTTCCACCGGCTATTGCAACACCATGGGCACGGCGACGACGATGAACTCGCTTGCCGAAGCACTCGGCATGCAGCTGCCCGGCTCGGCCGCCATTCCGGCGCCTTACCGCGACCGTCAGGAAATATCCTATCTCACCGGCCTTCGCATCGTCGAAATGGTCAAGGAAGACCTTAAGCCTTCCGACATCATGACCAAGGATGCCTTCATCAACGCCATCCGCGTCAACTCGGCCATCGGTGGCTCCACCAACGCGCCGATCCATCTGAACGGCCTAGCACGCCATGTCGGCGTTGAACTGACGGTCGATGACTGGCAGACCTACGGTGAAGACGTGCCGCTGCTCGTCAACCTGCAGCCGGCCGGTGAATATCTCGGCGAGGATTATTACCATGCCGGCGGCGTTCCGGCTGTCGTCAACCAGCTGATGACCCAGGGGCTCATCATGGAAGACGCCATGACCGTGAATGGCAAAACCATCGGCGACAATTGCCGTGGTGCCATCATCGAAGACGAAAAGGTCATCCGTCCCTATGACCAGCCGCTCAAGGAGCGCGCCGGTTTCCGTGTTCTGCGCGGCAACCTGTTCTCCTCTGCCATCATGAAGACGAGCGTGATCTCGGAAGAATTCCGCAAGCGTTATCTCTCGAACCCGAACGACCCGGAAGCCTTCGAAGGCCGTGCCGTGGTGTTCGACGGTCCGGAAGATTACCATCACCGCATCGACGATCCGTCGCTGAAGATCGACGCCAACACCGTTCTCTTCATGCGCGGTGCCGGTCCGATCGGTTATCCGGGTGCGGCAGAAGTGGTGAACATGCGTGCGCCTGACTATCTCTTGAAGGAAGGCGTCAATTCGCTGCCCTGCATCGGTGACGGCCGCCAGTCCGGCACGTCTGGCAGCCCGTCCATCCTCAACGCTTCTCCGGAAGCAGCGGCAGGCGGTGGTCTGGCCATCTTGCAGACGGGTGACCGCGTTCGTATCGATGTGGGTCGTGGCAAGGCCGACATCCTGATTTCCGGCGAGGAACTGGCCAAGCGTTACGAAACGCTCTCCGCCGAGGGCGGCTTCAAGTACCCCGATCACCAGACGCCATGGCAGGAAATCCAGCGCGGCATCGTCAGCCAGATGGAAACCGGCGCGGTTCTGGAACCGGCCGTGAAGTATCAGCGCATTGCCCAGACCAAGGGTCTGCCGCGCGACAACCACTAAGGCAGGGTCGTTTACGGCTCTTTGATGGAAAGGGCTTTGCCCTTTCCATCGTCATGCCCGGACTTTGTCCAGAGCATCTGCAAATATTTGATTGTTCGAGATTTTGTAAATCCTCGGGTTAAGCCCGAGGATGACGTCGCATATGTTTAAAGTGTACGTCACGGATCGACTGTTTGACCGTGTCTGAGGCTACGCTGAACACATTTCGGCTCAAGGTCGCAGGACGGGAAAACGACGTTCCAATCGCCCCGTCAGCCTGCGCTTAAAAACTTAAATCACAGGATAAAGGGACCAGAAGAACAGTTCGTATTCCTGATCACGGTCGTCATCGTTGGACTGGTCGTCCGGTCTGCGTGGCGTCCTGTCCTGCAAATCCTTCTCGACCCGCTCGTTTATGGCGGGCGTTCTTCGGCCGATGCCAAAGAGGTCAAAGGAGAGCATGTTGAACCCTGCTACCATGGCCATTTCCCTTCTTCACGCGAGTTAACAGTGCGTTAAGTTTCGCGCGTTGCCATGATTTCGTCAAGATTGACCAAGGAATTTGTCTACCATTTTTAACAACAATGGCGTGACTGACGTTCCGCCAGCACCCGATTTCGCGCAACGAACGTTTATCGGCGCTGTCAGAGTCGCTTCGAGGAGGTGCCGGAATAGCTTTTTTCGGCCGCTTCCAGCGCGGAATCGGTATCTGCGGCATGGCCGAGGCTTTTCAGGGCGCTTGAAACAGCGGTTATATTGGCTTGCACCGAATCCGGATTGGCGCGCCGGCCGGTGTGATTGAGCCTTATCAGCCGTTCCGCACCGGGGCCGACACCGCCCGAGACATCCGCACCTTGCTCCCTGGACGCAGCCACCAGAAATGCGCCGGTATCCACCGTGTCCGGCAAGATCGCCGTCGAAACCAGAGCAGACGCGTCAGTCTCCTCCACCCACGTCGACATGCCAAGGGCCTTGATGCCGTTACGAGTGGCTGTCGCCGCTCGTTCGTGGCGTTCATTGGCGGATGCCAGACCCTCTGCCTCTATCCGGTCGAGTGCCGCCTCCAGCGCATAGAATTCCAGCGGCGCAGGTGTTCCCGGGAGCGCGCCGCGGCCGGTATCGAGCCAGAGTTTCTTCTGGTCGAGAAGTGAAAGCATGGAGTTTTCAGGTGCATTGCCATGTGAAAGAAGTTTCCAGGCACTTTCGCTGACGGAGATGGCGGATAAGCCGGCCGGGCCTGCCAGCGCCTTTTGCGGGCCGATGACCGCAATATCTATGCCGAGCTGGTCAACCTCGAAGGCATGGCCGCCGATGGAAGCGACGGCATCGACGACCGTGACGATGCCTCTGTCTTTGGCGAGCGCGGCAATGGCGGGCAGGGGGTTGAGAATGCCGCTTGCGGATTCCGCGTGCACGATAGCGAGAAGATCAAAACCTGGCCCTTCGTCCAGCGCTCTCTCGACCTCGTGAAGTGATATCGGCTTTGCCGGAGCGGTGGTCAGGTTGCGAACCGTTGCGCCGCCACGCTCCAGCCAGCCACCAAACCACGCGCCATAGGGACTAGTGACGATATTGAGCGCTCTCAGACCAGGCCGCGCGAGGCTGGTGGCCGCAGCTTCAAGCGCAAGCACTGCTTCCGCCTGTACCAGAAGCACATCGTTATTCGTGCTCATCAGCGCCGCCAGCCGGTCGGCGAGAGCGGCGTAACGGTCTGCTGGAAAGGCGGGCGGGTCGAGCAGCAATGCGTAATCCGGGGCGGGCATGTCTTATCCTTGCGTGGTGGTGGTCAGGCGCGGCGCAGCCTCGATCAGGGTTCTGGCGGTCGAGGATTGCGGCGTGGAAACGATGTTTGCTGCCCTGCCGATCTCGACGATCCGACCCGCCTCCATGATGGCGACGCGGTGGCAGACGGCGCGGATGACCGCGAGGTCGTGGGAAACGAAAATACAGGCGACGGCCGTCTCTCGCTGTATTTCGACCAGCAGTTCGAGAATTTGCCTGCGTACGGAGACATCGAGCGCTGAAACGGCCTCGTCCAGAATGAGAAGGGATGGTCTGAGTGCGATGGCTCTGGCAATTGCCACGCGCTGCCGCTGGCCGCCGGAAAGCTCGAACACCGAGCGGTCAGTATAGCTGGCGGGCAGCCCGACTCGCTCGAGAAGGCGGCGGATTTCCGCCGGGCGTTCGCGTCGTTCGACGATGCGATGAATACGCAGCGGTTCGCCTATGGCATCCTCGACGCTGGCGCGCGGGTTGAACGCGCCATGCGTATCCTGAAACACCATCTGCATATGCCGCCGCGCCGCGCGCAGTTCACCGCCATCAAGCGCCAGCCAGTCGCGAGTTTCAAAACGGACCGTGCCTTCGTCGGCCGGGATCAGCCGCATCAGGATGCGTGCCAGTGTGGATTTTCCGCAGCCGGAGGGGCCGGCAAGCCCAAGCGTCTCGCCGGGCTGAAGCGAAAAGGATATATCGGACAGTGCTTCCACCGTGCGTGCGCCGGTCCGGTAGGTTTTCGAGAGGTTCTCTACGCTCAGAAGGGCTTCGTTCATGATGCGGCCTCATTGATCAGAGGCGGTGTCGAAAGGTCGAGATAGTCGGAGAGCAGTGCGCGCGTATAGTCGTGCGCAGGCGCGGATAACACCCGCCTGGTGGTGCCGTGCTCCACCAGCCGTCCGGCATGCAGAACGGCGATCTCGTCGGCAAGGCCGGAAGCAAGACCAATATCATGGGTGATGAAGACCAGCGTTCTTTCTTCTTCACGCACCAGCCCATCCAGCAGTGCGGCAATGGCGGCCTGGCTTACCGTGTCGAGCGCGCTTGTCGCCTCGTCGGCGATCAGGATTGCGGGGTGCGCGGCAATGGCGGCTGCAATCGCCACACGCTGTCTTTGCCCGCCGGAAAGCTGGTGCGGATAGGCGCCGAGGAGATGGGTGGGATGCGGCAAACGCACCCGTTCCAGAAGGTCGCGGGCAAGATCTCGTGCCTGCTTCCATGAAAGGCCCAGATGCCGCACAGCGCCTTCCGCCACCTGTTCACCGATGGTGAGAACCGGGTTCAGCGTCGCACCGGTATCCTGGAAAATATAGCCGATATCGCGGCCCGGCTGCGGCCTGTCTGTGAAAAGACCGCTGTCGCGGCTCCAGGAAATATCGCCGGAAACCCGTGCGCTCACAGGCAGAAGCCCGGCAATTGCCTTGGCGAGCGTCGATTTGCCAGAACCGCTTTCGCCGATGATCGCCAACCTTTGTCCCTGCCGGATCGTCAGCGAAATATCCTGCAGCGCCGGTCCGTCGCCGGCCGCATAGCGGACGCTGAGATCGTCGATCCTGCAGAGTGCATTGCCGCTCATGGCGTTTCTTTCCTCGTCGCCATCGCTTTGTTGATTCCCTCCGCGAGAAGATAGACGCCGAGAACCGTGACCAGAAGACCGATGCCGGGGATGACAGAGAGAAACGCCGCCGAGCGCAGGACGTTGCGTCCTTCCGCGATCATCGAACCCCAGGTGACGATATTCGGATCGCCGAGGCCGAGGAAGGACAATGCCGCCTCGGTTAAGATAGCGGCAGCGACGATGATGGCGGCGAGCGCCAGAACCGGCGGCAGCGCATTGGGAAGTATTTGCCGAAACGCGATCTCCAGCGGATACATGCCGATGGCGCGGGCGGACTGCACGTAATCCCGCTCGCGGATACTCAACACCTGCGCCCGCATCAGTCGTGCTGGATCCGCCCAAGCGCCAAGCGCAATCGCAAGGATGACGATGGGCATGGATGGGCCGATGGTGCTGACGAAGGCGAGCGCCAGAAGGAAATTCGGCACGATCTGGAAGGCGTCGGTAACACGCATCAGCGCCTCATCTACGAGGCCACCGGCAAATCCGGCAATTGTGCCGACGACGGTGCCGATCATGAGGGCGGCAGCGGCAGCGCCGATGCCGACGAGCAGGGATGCCTGCGCACCGTGGGAAAGTCCCGCCAGTACATCGCGGCCCAACCGGTCGGTGCCGAGGGGGAAGGCGGCGTCGGAGAAGGGCGCGATGAGCGGCTCACCGACGATCGACAGCGGGTCACCGGGAAACAGAAGGGGAGCGGCGAGCGCTGTCACAGCTAGCAGTGTCAGGATGATGGCGCCTGCTGCACCTTCGAAACTGCGCAGGAGCCGGAGGGTGAAACTCATGTCTGTTGCTCCCCGCTGCCGATGCGCGGATCGAACACGGCATAGAGAATATCAACGACGAGATTGATCAGGATAACGAAAACGGCACTTGTCAGAATAATGCCCATCAAGAGCGGTGTGTCGCGGCCGCTGACGGCTTCCTGCGCAAGCCGGCCAAAACCGGGAATCGCAAAAACGCTCTCGATCACCACGCTGCCGCCGAGCATGGTTGCCGCTTGCAGGCCAAGCACGGTGACGAGGGGCAGTGCGGCGTTGCGTGCGACATGGCGCAGCACGATCCGCCGTCTCGAAAGCCCTTTGGCCTTGGCGAAGAGTACGAAATCCAGCGGCCAGACCGCCGCCATGGCAGTACGCATGACACGCAGGAAAAGCGCCAGATAGATCAGGCCGAGACTGGCGACCGGCAGGACAAGATGGCGGGCAATATCGAGCGCCCTTGCAAATCCCTGTTTTCCGGATGCGATGGTTTCGATGCCGGATGTTGGCAGCCACCTCAGTTGCACGGCAAAGACGATGGCGAGCACAAGGCCGAGCCAGAACCCCGGCGTGGCGTAGAGCGCCAGCGACAGGGCCGAGAGTACCCGGTCGGTCAACCCGCCGGGATGGGCGCCCGCCAGGATGCCGAGCGCGGTGCCGGTGATGAAAGCAAGTGCGGTGGCACTGCCCATCAGGAGCAGCGTGTTCGGCAGCCGTTCGAGTATCAGCCCCAGCACCGGTCGGTCAAACGCAAGCGACCAGCCGAAATCGAGTCGCAGCACCGAGCTGGCGTAAAGCCAGAAGCGGGCCAACACCGAACCGTTCAGACCATATTGCTCGCGCAGGGCATCCCGCAGTCCGGCGTCGCCGCCACCGATGGAGACGAGATAGGCGTCAACCGCGTCACCGGATGCGTTTTCAAGCAGCACGAAGGTAAAGACTAGAACGATCAGCAGCACTGGAATGGCGCTGATCACCCTTCGCCGTAGCAATGTCGCCGCGCGCCTCACGGCGCTTCCTCAGGTGCCGACCACCGTATCCGCCCAGTTGGAAACGGCCCAGCGTGGATTGCTGGCGACGTGTTTGACAGTATCGCGCGCAACCGTGATGAAACCCCATTCGGCGACATTGATCAGCGGCAGATCGGCGGCGACCTGCTTCTGGAAATCCTTGTAGAGTACCGTGCGGGCTGCCGTGTCCACGGTTTCCGCCGCCTTGTCGATCAGTGCATCGAGCGCCTTGTTCTCATAGCCTCCCTGATTGGAGAAGCCGACGCCGGCTGGAATGCCGGAGCGAACGAGAATGGTGGTGGAGATCGCCGGATCGCCACGGAAGACCGGGGGCGCGATGGCGAGATCGAAGGCATGGTCGGTATAGACGGCCTTCTGGTGCGCGGCGGCATCATTGTTGACCAGCTCAGCATCGATGCCGATTTCCTGTAGCGCCTGGCGAAGATAGGAACCGAATTGCTTGGTTTCATTGAAGTAAGGGGCCGGCAAAAGCTTCAGTGAAAATCGCGTTCCGTTCGCTCCGCGTGCATAACCCGCCTCGTCCAGCAGGGCGTTCGCCTTGGCGACGTCGAAATCGTATGTCTCGACGTCTCCCGTGTAAAACTGGGGTGCATTTTTCGGTACGGGGCCGGTCGATGCTGTGGCGTAACCGAGGAAGACCTTGTCGATGACGAATTTCTTGTCGATGGCGTGGGCGATCGCCTTCCTGACCTTGAGGTCGGCCAGCTCCTTGCGGCGGTGGTTAATTTCCACGACGAGCTGATAGGTGAGGGCTTCGTAACCCTCCGGGATGACCTTGATGCCCGGCTCCTTCGCGATGCGGGCAAGATCGGCAAGCGGCACGGCGGAAAAGGCAGCGAGGTGGATTTCTTCGGCTTCAAGCGCAGAAGCGGCGCCCGCCCGGTCGGGCAGAACGCGATAGATGATCTCATCGAGTTGCGGCTGGTTCTTGCCCCAGTAATTGGGATTGCGAGTCAGGCGGTAATATTCGCCGGGCTTATATTCCGCAAAAACGAAAGGTCCGGTGCCGACTGGTTTCGTATTGGCCGGATTGGTGGCGATATCGTTGCCTTCATAAAGATGTTTCGGCACGACGCTGGTGACAACCGGCAAAGCGTTGCGGATGAGCTGGAAGGGTGTCGGCTTGGAGAAGCGGAAAATGGCCGTGTGGTCATCAGGCGTATCCACTTTTTCAAGATTGGCAAAGACCAGCCGCCCAAGGTTTTGCAGCGGCTTCCAAACAGAAAGTGCGGAAAAGGCCACATCTGCAGAGGTGAAGGGTTTGCCGTCATGCCAGGTCACTCCTTCGCGCAGCTTGAACGTGGCACTCAAACCGTCCTCCGATCCATGCCATTCCGTCGCAAGCCTTGGTTCCAGCCCGTCCCTGCCATTGAAGGAGGCTTCCGCCAGCGGCTCAACGATCTTGCTCGAGATATAGAACACGCCGTTGGAGGCAACGATGGCCGGGTTGAGGTTCTTCGGCTCCGAATCGGCCGCAACGATCAACCGCCCACCGGGCTTTGACTGCTGCGCGGCGGCAATGCCCGCAAGTCCGGTGGTTGCGGCAAGAAGGAGCGAGGTTTTGAGAAGCGAGCGGCGGGACAGGTGGACAGGCGACATGAGGTTCACTCCGGAATGAGGGCGGGCGGGCCTTTCCGCTGGGCCGCGGCCTGCCCGATCTTAAGACTGCAACCGCAGCAGTGTCCACGTTAATTCACGGGCTTTACAGCAATGATTTTACGTTGCGCGACCGCTTGCGGAAACAATATGCTTCAAGGCGTCACTCCCCTTTTCTTAAGCCGCGCCGGTTGCCGTAAAACGGCGATGAAAAAATGATTTAACGCAATAAATATAGAGGCTTGGAGTGCCGATTCCTTGCTGGTGCATGTCACGTCTCACCTGTGGCTAAAGCGAAATTCTGCCTGCGTGACCCGGTTTGGAAAGGGGTAATTAACCTTTATTTTCTATTTCAGGGAGACCGAAATATGTACGTTTATGATGAGTGTGCACGCTGCCATGAGCTTCTCCCGATCCAGATTCCAGAATTCGTCCAATAGCGTAGGGGAGGGGAGCGATAAGGCTCGTCATGCCGGCGGCAAGGCCGTTGCCGGTCAGGAGCAGGCCGCGGCAATGAAGGCGGGTGTTGTGCCCCGGCCGAATGCCGATGTCAGTGCTGCCGACGCCATCGAAGGCCGCGCTGAAATGCCGGGCTGGCAGAATGCTTTCGTGCTTGGCCCGAATGTGCGTTTCACCCGCACGCCGGAAAGCGCCTTTAGCCGGCGCATGCCGGTCGAGACGCCGCATCTTGCGGAAGAGGAGGCACCCGCCGACATCCTGTCTGTAACTGCCGGGCCTGAGATGGTCGTGCAGCCGGAGGCTGCTGTACAGGAGCCTGCACTTGCGACGGTCGTAAAGTCGCCGGAGCCGCGCATTCAACCGCCACGCATGCCGTTTCTGCCGCAGCCGCCGGATGCGCGGGGCGCAAGGGCGCTGACCTACAAATTACGACTGGAGCTTGCGCGCAAACAGGCGGAAGAAGCCGCTGCAGCAGCGCTGATGCCGCCTCAGCCGGTTGACGCAGCCGCCGTCTTCGAAGCGCCGGTACCGGGAAACGATTCACCTGTTCAGCCGCTGCCCGCCGCGTCGGTTGCATCTGTTGAACAGGTTGCAACGCCGCAGGCATCCATTCCCGCCTTTGCCGCCCATCTGCCGGATGAGCTTTTCTGGGAAGTGATGACGCTCGATCTGCCGGATGACGCCGGCGAAGGCCTTCCCGCATCTGCGCGCACCGTTCTCGCAAACCCGTTGCTGACGGCGCCTGCGATTGCCCCGACGCTGGCATCCGCATCTCCGGTCGCACCGGCAATCCGGCTTTCGGCCGTACCGCCCGTCATCAGGATTCCGGGTGGTTCAGCGATCAGGCTTTACCGCGAAATCGGCGTGCATCATCCTGCAATTCCAGCTCCAACTCAGGTCGTTGAACCAGAGATCGCTCCGCAGCCGGTCGTGGAGACGGTCGCAGTTGCTGAGCCGCAGAGGCCTGTTGAGCAGGTTCAGGTGGCGGAAAGAATCGTTGCCGAGCCGCGTTTCACGCCCCGCGCGCCCATCCAGGCCTCGCAGCCGATGTTCCGGGAAGCGCCGGTCTTTGCAGACGGCGAATATGAATACCCCTCCATCGATCTTCTGCAACAGGCCCGCGTCCAGCAGACCACGACCATGACGCCGGAGGCGCTCGAGCAAAGCGCCGGCCTGCTGGAAAGCGTGCTGGAGGATTTCGGCATCAAGGGTGAGATCATCGATGTGCGCCCCGGCCCAGTTGTGACGCTTTACGAATTCGAGCCCGCCCCCGGCGTGAAGTCCTCGCGCGTTATCGGCCTGTCGGACGATATCGCCCGCTCGATGTCGGCGCTCTCGGCGCGTGTCGCCGTCGTGCCCGGCCGCAATGTCATCGGTATCGAGCTTCCCAATCCGGTGCGCGAGACGGTCTATCTGCGCGAGCTTATCGAAGCGACCGATTACAGCGAGACCCGCCAGAAGCTGGCCCTTTGCCTTGGCAAGACCATTGGCGGCGAACCTGTCATCGCCGAACTGGCGAAGATGCCGCATCTGCTCGTTGCCGGTACCACCGGTTCAGGCAAGTCGGTCGCCATCAACACCATGATCCTGTCGCTGCTCTACCGGTTGAAGCCGGAGGAATGCCGGCTGATCATGGTCGATCCCAAGATGCTCGAGCTTTCGGTCTATGACGGCATTCCGCATCTTCTGACCCCTGTCGTCACCGATCCGAAGAAGGCGGTCATGGCACTGAAATGGGCCGTACGCGAAATGGAAGACCGCTATCGCAAGATGTCGCGTCTCGGTGTGCGCAATATCGACGGTTACAACGCAAGGGCCGCTGCCGCCCGCGCCAAAGGGGAAACCGTGTTCTGCAACGTGCAGACGGGCTTCGACCGCGCAACCGGCGAAGCTGTCTACGAGCAGGAGGAAATGGACCTCACCGCCATGCCCTATATCGTCGTCATCGTCGACGAGATGGCCGACCTGATGATGGTCGCAGGCAAGGAGATCGAAGGCGCGATCCAGCGTCTTGCGCAGATGGCGCGCGCTGCCGGTATCCATCTCATCATGGCCACCCAACGCCCCTCGGTCGATGTCATCACCGGCACGATCAAGGCCAACTTCCCCACCCGCATTTCCTTCCAGGTGACCTCGAAGATCGACAGCCGCACCATCCTTGGCGAACAGGGTGCCGAACATCTGCTCGGCCAGGGCGACATGCTGCACATGATGGGTGGCGGCCGCATCTCCCGTGTCCACGGTCCGTTCGTGTCGGACGAGGAAGTGGAAAAAGTCGTGGCGCATCTGAAGACCCAAGGTCGGCCTGAATATCTCGGCACCGTTACGGAAGACGCCGACGAGGCTGACGACGAGGCGGAAGAGGAAACGGCGGTCTTCGACAAGACATCGATGGGCGACGACGATAGCGACGATCTCTATGAAAAGGCCGTTAAGGTAGTGATGCGCGACAAGAAATGCTCCACCTCCTATATCCAGCGCCGCCTGTCGATTGGATACAATCGTGCCGCCTCCCTGGTCGAGCGCATGGAGCAGGAAGGCATTGTCGGTCCCGCCAACCATGTCGGCAAGCGCGCCATCATCGCCGGTGAGCGCGACACCTACGAGGCGATTGGCGGCGACGACTGATTGATCCATTCGGGGCGCGATATTCGATTGCAAAAACGCGCCCCGTGACTAGCTTGTGCGGCATGGATTCTGGAATCGGGAGGTTCCCCTGATGTCGCACAGCAATGAAAATGTCACCGTCCTCGCAAGGCTGGATGAACTGGAGCGGTTTTGCCGTTCCGTTTTCCTGGCTGTCGGCACCGATGATGAAACCGCCGATGCGGCGACCCGCGCCATGATGCATGGCACACGGCTGGGCGTAGACAGCCACGGCGTTCGGCTTCTTGCTCACTACATCGCAGGACTTGAAGGCGGGCGTCTCAATCCGCGGCCGCAGATCAGCCGCGTGTCCGGTTTCGGCGCGGTGGAGACGATCGATGCCGACCATGCCCATGGCGCCCGCGCTACCTATGCGGCCATGGACAGCGCCATGGCGCTTGCTGGGAAATTCGGCATCGGCGCCGTTGCGATCAGGAATTCCTCGCATTTCGGCCCGGCCGGCGCTTACGTGCTGGAGGCGGCGCGGCAGGGGTATATCGGCATTGCCTTTTGCAACTCCGACAGTTTCGTGCGCCTGCATGACGGCGCGATGCGTTTCCACGGCACCAACCCCATTGCAGTCGGCGTGCCGGCAGCCGATGACATGCCCTGGCTTCTGGACATGGCCACCAGCGCCGTGCCCTATAACCGAGTTCTGCTTTACCGCAGCCTGGAACAGCAATTGCCGGAAGGAGTTGCGTCTGATGGCGACGGTATCGACACGCAGAACCCCAATGCCGTTGAAATGCTGGCTCCGCTGGGCGGTGCCTTCGGTTTCAAGGGAGCGGCGCTTGCGGGAATGGTGGAAATCTTTAGCGCCGTTCTCAGCGGCATGAAGCTCAGTTTCGATATCGCCCCAATGTCGGGGCCAGATTTTTCCAAGCCGCGCGGGCTTGGGGCCTTCGTCCTGGCGTTGAAGCCGGAAGCCTTTCTTGAACGCGAAGTGTTCGACGAGGGCATGAAACGCTATCTCGAGGTACTGCGGGGATCGCCAGCGCGGGAGGACTGCAAGGTCATGGCGCCGGGCGATCGGGAATGGGCGGTAGCGGCAAAGCGGGAGAGGGAAGGCGCACCTGTCGATCCCGTCACGCGTGCTGCGTTTTCGGAACTTGCGGCAAAATTCTCGATCATTCCGCCCGCATATCACTAAGACGGGGCGTGTCGGTAACGGCGCTTGCCGCCGCCATCGCATCGTCAGGCGGGGCGCTGTAGCATTTTGGGCTGCGGGTAAGGGGTAGTCGCCACGTTCAGCCTTTCGGCGACGACCGGGCGTCCGATATAATAACCCTGCGCATAATCGATCTCGAGCTGGCGCACGAGCCTCAGCTGCTCTTCCGTCTCCACGCCTTCGATCAGGATCTTGTGGCCGCGATTGCGGATGAGACGGATCATGTCCTGCAACATCGCCCGGCCGCGGGGTGTCTTGCTGTCATGCAGGAAGGAGCGGTCAATCTTTACGGTATCGAAATCCGTCATCCGCAGCCATGAAAGGCCCGCAAATCCGGTTCCGAAATCATCTAGCCATATATTGATGCCGAGCGTCTTCAGATCGTTCAGACAGCGTAATACATCCGAATGCATCTCCATATCCAGACCCTCGGTGATCTCGAAGGCCAGCCTGCCGCCGGCAATCCCAGCCTCAACGAGGATCGCTGCGACCGAAGTGGCAAAACCAGGATTCTTCAGCTGCATCGGCGATACGTTGACGCTGACCACCGATACCTTGTCATCGGCCAGTATCTGCCGGCAGGCGGTCTTTATGGTCCAGAGACCGAGCTCCATTATCGTGCCGGTGCGTTCGGCAATCGGGATAAAGGTGCCGGGCGAAACGGAGCCACCGTCGAGCAGGCGAAGCCGCATCAACGCTTCGGCTCCCGCCGTCTCGTTGGTCGATATGTTGAGGATCGGCTGATAAACGAGAGAAACGAGGTTTTCCGCGACAGCGATTTTCAGAAGTGCGGCGATATTTTCGGTTTCGTCGCTGGTCTGCGGATCGTCCGGATCGAACAGCTTCATGCAATTGCGGCCATTGGCCTTGGCAATATAAAGCGCCCGGTCGGCCTCGTTGATGATCTTTTCGAGCTTGCCATCCGGATTGGGACGGGTGAAAGACGCGCCAATGCTGACGGTGACGATGAAGGTTCCGTCCCGGCGCTGATCGTGCGAAAGCGACAGGTCTTCGACGGTGTGGCGGATGGTTTCGGCAAGCTCACCCACCTGCTGTCTGGATTTGAACGGAGCGAGTACGATGAACTCCTCACCGCCATAACGGCCGATGGAGGCGCCATGGTCGATGATCGCGTCCTGCAGGGCGTTGCCCACTGTCACGAGGCACTTGTCGCCTTCCTGGTGGCCGTAGCGATCATTGTATTTCTTGAAGAAATCCACGTCGATCAGAAAGACGGCGAAACCTTCCCTCTTCTTGCTCCAATTGTCCCACAACAGGCGCAGATGCTGGTCGATGGCGCGGCGGTTCTGCAGGCCTGTCAGGGAATCGGTATTTGAAAGCCGCAACAGCGCCTGCCCGCGCTCGTCCGCCGCTTTCTGCTGGGCCTTGGCTTCCAGTGCGTTGAGAAAGACGTGGTAGCGTTCCCGGTTCAGGTTCCAGTTCACGTAAGAGGTGAAGACGAAGCAGGAGATATAGAAGGTGCCGAAAGCGAGCTTGTAGAACGCATCTTCGGGAAACTGCGTCGCCGCCAGAAAGTAGGTGACGAGAATGATGCCCGATGACACGAGCGAAAGATGGAAGCGGAAGGTGAAAAACAGATTGGCGCCCATCATGAAGATCGCCCCGAAAACCATGTAATAGGACATGTTTTCGAGATTGTCGGTCAAGAGCGAGGGCACAAGCCAGCCAATATAGCCCATGACGAGCGCAGTGGCGCAGGTGAGGTCAAGTGCTGCGGTGCTCGCGCCCATGCGCAACTGAATTTCGAGCGTCAGCAGGGACGTCAGGACGACGATAACTCTTGCGATTATGGTGTAAAAGGCGACGTCTGGCACCAGAATGATGTCGGTAATGGCAAATAGCAGATAGATGAAAACAGCCGTCCACAGGCCCCGCCTGATCGAACCCCGGCGGCTACGCTCACCTTCCTGCTGGTAAAGGGCAAGAAGTTCATCAGAAAACCGGGCGTCCGGCCGCCGATATTCTTGCTGTCCACTCACCTCGCCTAACGTGTGCTTCATGCACTTTCCCATAGTGTTGCGTATACTTTATCAAGTAACTGCTTATTCGACCTTTGCGTGTACTTTCACGCTACGCGCGATTTCCTGCCGATTTCTCTCCATGCGGGCGGAAACATGAAAAGCAAGAGCGCATCATACGCTCGCAACATTAAGTTTCACTAAATCGCGTATCCGCTTTCTCCTCCGGTCCACGAGTGTGACCAAAAAAATACGCTAATAAACTATTGTATCCCTACACTGCTCAAAAATCGAAAGCGAGTGGCCTTCCGTCTCCCAGAAACGTATAGTTAACAATGTGTTAATACTGGAGGCTGAAGTGAGGCAGGTAAAGAAAAGAAATCTGGACGGGGCAAGTCTGATCACTCCTGATACTGTCGCAAAAGAGATTTTTGCGCGGAAAACGGAAGCGTTCGATGAGCATTTCGCAGTTGCGAAAGCAGAGATCGCGATCATTCTCGAATTGGCACAACAGCAGTTCGAAAATGGTGTTTCAGCACATGAGATAATACATCGAACGGCTGGCGCACTGCATGGCCTGCGCGAAAAGCTCCACTCAAGCGTGTGGGCTGAACTGATTCCTCTGGTGCAGAATCACTCCGTGTCGGACTATTTTCTGGAAGATCCCTTCACGCGCTGGTCGTTCGAAAAGCCGCGGGGCTATTCGGGCGATGCGCAGCTTCTCGACTTCATCTACGGTCACGACAGCGTTGCCGATAAGGTGAAGAACGCAACGCCGCTTGGCGCGGCTCTCTACGATTATACGAAGGACGCCAGTTCCTCGGTCGCTGTCCGCGAGCGGCGGGATTTGCTGACCCGGTTTGTTGACGAGGCTGCGGCCCGGCATGGATGCGAAACGGAAATCCTCACCATTGCATCGGGACATCTGCGCGAGGCGGATTCATCCGTGGCCTTGAAAGAGGGCAAGATCCGGCGCTGGGTGGCGCTTGATCAAGATCCCCTGAGTGTCGGTTCCGTTGCCCGCGATTTCAACGGCAGCTGCATCGAGGCGATTGACGGTTCGGTGCGTGACATCGTCCTGCGTTCGCACGAGCTCGGCAAATTCGATCTGGTATATGCCGCCGGTCTTTACGATTACCTGAACGACAAGGTGGCGATCAAGCTCACGCGGCGCTGCATGGAGATGCTGAAGCCTGGCGGAATGTTCCTCTTCGCCAACTTCTCCGAAGACATTGTGGTCGATGGCTACATGGAGACCTTCATGAACTGGGCGCTGCTGTTGCGTTCGAAGGCGGATATGTGGCGGATCGTCAACGCCAGCGCCGATCCCGCAAGTATCGAGGCGGAGGTATTTTTCGGCGAAAACCACAATATCGTCTATGCCACGATGCGCAAAAAGGCCTGAGCCCAACCTCGTTTCGCATGTCCGCGCGAAATAGGCCGCCCGCATTTTACCATGCGGGCGGCAAGCCCTGTGCACGCCAATAATTATTTGATTAAACGTCGCTACAGGCCTAAGAATTCGCGCGAAATGCGTTGCAGAATGGAATGGCTGAAATGAAGAAATATTATTCGGATATGGGCGGTCTGCCGGGTCAGACGGAACTGCTGTCGAGCAAGGCTGTTTTCAAGACTGCCTATGCGGTCATCCCCAAAACCGTCATGTCCGATATCGTGACGAGCGTGCTCCCGCACTGGACCGGGACGCGGGCCTGGATCATCGCCCGGCCGATGACCGGTTTTGCCGAGACTTTTGCGCAATATATCGTTGAAGTGCAGCCCGGCGGCGGCAGCGAGCGGCCGGAGCCAGACGCAAGGGCGCAAGCGGCGATCTTTGTCGTTGATGGTGAAATGACCGTGGAGTTTGAGGGCGTGCAGCATGCATTGCGGACCGGCTCCTTCGCCTTCCTGCCCGCCGGCTCGCGCTGGCAGCTGCGCAATTCCGGCACGGCACCGGTCAAGTTCCACTGGGTCCGCAAGGCGTTTCAGGCGGTGGACGGGCTGGAGCCGCCGCCGGCGATCTTCACGCATGAAGATGAACACGCTCTGTCGGCGATGCCCGATACGGACGGCAAATGGGCGACCACCCGGTTTATCGATCCCGACGACGTGCGTTACGACATGCACCTCAACATCGTCAGCCTGGAGCCGGGCGCTACCATTCCTTTCATGGAAACTCATGTCATGGAGCACGGTCTTTACGTGCTGGAAGGAAAGGCGGTTTACCGGCTGAACGAGGATTGGGTGGAAGTGCAGGCGGGTGATTTCATGTGGCTGCGCGCTTTTTGCCCGCAGGCTTGCTATGCAGGCGGGCCGGGCCGTTTCCGCTACCTGCTCTACAAGGATGTGAACCGCCACGTGAAGCTCTGGTAACGGGCGGAATCTTGGCGAAACCGAGATTTATCGCGCAATCCGTTGGCTTGCGCGATAAAGGCTTGCGTTGGATCGAATATCCCTAATAAATCCAGATATGCGGTCAGTCATCGCTGTCTCGCACGATTTCGGCATTCGGCATCCGCCCTTATTATCCTGAAGAAGACTGCCCGTATGATTGAAACGATCGATACCAATATCTTCAATCTTGCCCCTGTGGCGATGTGGATCGAGGATTTCAGCGAGGTGAAAAGCCAGTTCGATATCTGGCGGGCGCAGGGCGTCGAGGACATCCGGGCGTTTTTGCTGGAAGATCTATCGCGGGTGGCGGCGTGCTCGCAGAAAATCCGCGTTGTGCAGGTTAATGCCAAGACACTTGAACTGTTCGAAGCGCGGGACAAGGCGCATCTGATCGATAATCTGCACCGGATTTTCCGCGATGACATGCTTGAAAGCCATGTGAACGAGCTTTCCGAGCTTTGGGCTGGAAAAACCGAATTCATCAGCAACGCCGTCAATTACTCGATTGGCGGAAAGCGGCTGGATATCCAGCTGCGCGGTGCGGTAATACCCGGCTACGAACAGACACTCGGGCGGTTGCTGCTGACCACAGAGGATGTGACGGAACGTGAGGAGGCTCGCCGCAAGGAGCTTTTCAACCGCCGTTATGCTGAAGGCATGTTCCAACATTCGCCGGTTTCCCTGTGGGTGGAGGATTTCAGCCGGGTTCGGCGTCTGATCGAGGAGGTCAGGGAACGCGGCATCATCGACTTCCGGGTGTTCATGGATGTGCATCCTGAATTCGTGCGCCAATGCATGAGCGAAATCCGCGTGATCGACGTCAACCGGGCAACACTTGACCTGTTTTGTGCGCCGGACCGCCAGGTTCTTTTGCAGCGGCTTGGCGATATTTTCCGTGGTGAAATGGAAAAGCCCTTCCGCGAACAGCTGATGGAGCTGTGGAACGGCAATCTTAACCATCATCGCGAAGTGGTGAACTACGCGCTGGATGGTTCAGAGCGGCACGTGCTGCTGCATTTCTCCGTTTTTCCGGGCCACGAACGCGACTGGTCACTGGTGCAGGTGGCGCTGACTGATATTACGGCGCGGAAAAAGGCGGAAGCCTATCTCGAATATCTCGGCAAGCACGATGTGCTGACCAAGCTGCACAATCGCGCCTTCTATTCGGACGAAATGAACAGGCTGGAACGCAGCACGATCCGGCCCGTTTCGGCCATCGTCATCGATCTCAATGGCCTCAAGGACGCCAATGACAAGCTCGGGCACGACGCAGGCGACGCGCTGTTGCGGCGCCTTGGCGAAGTCCTGAACGGTGTCGTTACTGCGCCGAACCATGCTGCGCGCATTGGCGGTGATGAATTCGCGATCCTTTTGCCCGGCGCAGACAAGCAGATCGCCGCGGCGATGGTGGATACCATTTACGAACTGCTGAAGATCAACAACCAGTTCTACTCCAATGCGCCGCTTAGTCTTTCGCTGGGCGTGGCAACCAGCGAGGCCGGAGAGACAATGGAATCGCTGGTGCGCCGTGCAGACATGCATATGTACGAGCAGAAAAACGCCTATTACGCCGCGATGCGCAACAGGTCTGCCGACAACAGCGATACAACGAAGGCCTCCCCGCAACCGGAAGCCAGCTCCCTGAAGCGCCTTCTCTAGCCACAGGCATCCCGTGTGTGCCTTGCCTCACTGAGGATTTCCAACGCTCTGTGGGACCATGGCCGCCTATTTTTTAGCCTTTAGGCACCATCGTCCTGGTCAAATTTGAGTGTATTCTAAAAGACCAGCGAAATTTGCTTTACGTACCTCAAAACGGACGTTAGCTTCTTCCCAAGAGCTTTGGGAGGAGTTCGTGCATGATGATTTCAAGTAAAATCGAGGGGCAAGATCCGTTCATTCGCACCGGGTACCGGTGACGACACATGGCTTTTGCTGAGGAATCTCCAGATCAGGTCCTTATACGGACTGTCGGGTTGTCCAAGTCTTTCGGTCCCGTCCAGGTTCTGAAGGATATAGAGATTGCCGTGCGCGCCGGTGAAGTTCACGCCATCATTGGCGAGAACGGCGCTGGTAAATCGACGTTGATGAAACTGCTTGCGGGCAATGAGAAGCCTTCGAGTGGGGAAATCAGGATCGATGGCGAGGCAGTTACGCTGAGCGGACCTGTCGACGCCGAACATCGCGGCATCGTTCTCGTGCATCAGGAAATATTGCTGGCCCCGGATCTGACGGTGGCTCAGAACATCTATCTGGGCCGCGAATTATGCAAAGGCCCGATGATGGACGACCGCGCCATGCGTGCCGGCGCCCTGAGGGCTATCGCCGATCTCGGCGGTACGATCGATCCCGATGCCGTCGTCGGCAGCCTGTCGATTGCCCAGCGCCAGCTGGTGCAGATAGCCCGCGTTCTGCTCGTGCCGCATCGCGTCGTCATTTTCGACGAGCCGACCGCAAGCCTCACGCCCATTGAAACCGATGCGCTGTTGAACGTTATCAGGGACATAAGGGCAAAGGGCGTGGCCGTGCTCTATATTTCGCACCGCCTGCCGGAGGTGAAGGAGATTGCCGACCGTGTGACCGTTCTGCGCGATGGCAGGTTGGTCGGCTCCCACCCGATATCGGCGCTTGAGCCCGCCGATATGGCGCGGTTGATGGTGGGACGCGATGTCGCCAAGCTCTATCCGGACAGGAACGCCGGCGGCGAGCACGAGCCTGTCTTGCAGGTGGAGCATTTCACCGTTCCCGGCTATGCGCAGGATGCCGGTTTCAGCCTGCGAAAGGGCGAAATCCTCGGTTTTGCTGGTCTCGTCGGCGCGGGCAGAACGGAGCTTATGGAGGGCGTGCTTGGCCTGCGTCCAGGGCGGGGGACGATCCGCCATCTCGGAAAGCCTGTGCATTTTGCAAAGGCGGAAGACAGTCTGAAGGCCGGTATCGTTTATCTGAGCGAGGATCGGAAGGGCAAGGGATTGCTGCTGACGAAGGACTTGCGGGTCAATCTCACACTCGCCTCGCTGAGGAAATTCAGCCGCCTGTTCCAGATCGATATCCGTCGAGAGAAGGCAGCGCTCGATGATGCGGTGCGTGATTTCGATATTCGCACGGGAAGCAAGGACTTGCTCGCGGGCCAGCTGTCCGGCGGTAACCAGCAAAAGCTGCTGCTCGCCAAGATGATGCTGCTCGATCCATCGATCGTCATCATCGACGAGCCAACACGCGGCATCGATATCGGCACCAAGGAACAGATCTACCGTTTCATAGCAAAGCTTGCAGACGAGGGCAGGTCGATCATCGTCGTGTCTTCGGAGATGCCGGAACTGATCGGCATCTGCGACCGCGTCCTTGTAATGCGCTCCGGCAGGATCGTCGGCGAGGTGACGGGGGAACGCATGACCGAAAACGATATCGTGGCACTCGCGACTGGCGTGCACACGCAGGAATTCGCTTGAGGGCTGATGTCCCGGCAGATTGGCCTGAAGAAAAGACAATTGAGGGGAAATATGACTGAGGCCGCACTTGATAACGGCAAAACGCCGAAGACCTCGAAAGACTGGGACCTGCGCGCCGTTGCGCCCTTTGTGGCGCTGGCTTTGCTGCTGGTTCTCGGCGCCGTCGCCAATCCGAATTTCATCGGCATCGACAATCTGCTGAACGTGGTAACCCGCAGCGCCTTCATCGCCATCATTGCGCTTGGCGCCACTTATGTCATCACATCCGGCGGACTTGATCTCTCCGTCGGCGCGATGGTGGCTTTCGTTGCCAGCCTGATGATCCTGTTCATGAACAGTGGCGTTATTGCCAATCCGCTGGTGATGTTACTGGCCGCCATGGCGCTGGCTATCGCCATCGGCGCCGCTTGCGGGCTTGCAAACGGCCTTATCACCACCATCGGCCGCATCGAGCCCTTCATCGCCACGCTTGGCACCATGGGCATTTATCGTGGGCTGACCACCTGGCTGTCGCAGGGTGGCGCGATCACGCTGCGCAACCCGGAAATCCAGACGCTTTATCGCCCGGTCTATTTCGGCAATGTGATCGGTGTGCCGGTGCCGGTCATCGTCATCTTCGTCACTGCCGCCATCGCCGCTTTCGTGCTTTACCGTACTCGTTACGGCAGGCATCTGACGGCGGTAGGTTCCAGCGAGGATGTGGCGCGTTACTCCGGTATCTCGGTCGCTCGCGTCCGCACGATTGCCTATGTGGTTCAGGGGCTTTGTGTCGCCGTTGCCGTCCTGCTTTACGTGCCGCGTCTTGCCTCCACTTCGGCCACTACAGGCATGTTGTGGGAGTTGCAGGCCATCACCGCCGTTGTCGTCGGTGGCACGGCGCTACGGGGTGGTGTGGGCCGCATCTGGGGTACGATTTGCGGCGCCTTCATTCTGGAAATCGTTGGCAACATCATGATCCTGTCGAACTTCGTCAGCGAATATCTGATCGGTGCCATTCAGGGCGCGATCATCATCATCGCCATGCTGGTGCAGCGTTCGCTCAGCCGCAGATAGCCGGACGATCGATGAGACATCTGGCCGCGCAATCTGGGGCATGCGCGGTTTAAACAGGAGGAACGCCCCGGTCTTGGGAGGAAGAGACTATGCGTAGAAAATTCATCGGCGTGGCATTTGTCGCGCTGGCTGCCGTTCTTGCGGGTTCTGCCCATGCGCAGGAGAAGAAGGTAACGATCGGGGTATCCATTCCGGCGGCCGACCACGGCTGGACGGCGGGCGTCGTTTACCATGCCGAACGGGTGGCAAAGCTTCTGATGAAGGAGCATCCGGGTCTGAACGTCATCGTCAAGACCTCGCCGGATGCCGCCAACCAGGCAAACGCGCTTCAGGATCTTGCCGTGCAGGGGCTGGACGCACTGGTCGTGCTGCCGTCTGATCCCGATCCGCTCGTCAACGCCATCAAGGAGATCAAGGACAAGGGTACCTTTGTCGCGCTCGTCGACCGCGCGCCGAGCGTCAACGACAATTCGATCCGCGATCTCTACGTCGCGGGTAACAATCCGGCACTCGGACAAGTGGCAGGCGAATACATCAAGAAAACCACGCCTGATGCGGAAGTGGTGGTCATTCGCGGTCTGCCGATCCCGATCGACCAGCAGCGCCAGGATGGTTTCGACAAGGGTATTGCCGGCTCCAGCGTCAAGGTTCTCGACCGCCAGTACGGCAACTGGAACCGCGACGACGCCTTCCGCGTGATGCAGGACTACCTGACCAAATACAAGAAGATCGACGTGGTCTGGTGTCAGGACGACGACATGGCGGTTGGCGTGCTGGAGGCAATCCAGCAGGCGAAACGCACCGATATCAAGTATATCGTTGCTGGCGCCGGTTCCAAGGACATGATCAAGCGCGTAATGGACGGCGACAAGCTAATTCCGGTCGACGTGCTCTATCCGCCGGCGATGGTGGCGACCGCCATGCAGCTTACGGCTGGTCATTTTTACGATCAGGTGCCGGTTGCTGGCGAGTATATTCTCGACGCTACGCTCATCACCAAGGACAATGCCAAGCAGTTCTACTTCCCGGATTCGCCGTTCTGATAAGCCGTTTCCGGCTAAGCAACGCCCGCTGAAAGGCAGGCGTTGCATCCGCACTCCTGCACCCCGGACCAGATTCGGGGTGCAGCGCGATCAGGTCGTTGATCGCGATAGAGTCCTTCATAGCGCGGGCGCGCCGCGGCTCGATGCCGGATTAAATACGGCATGACGAGGGGAAGGTCGGCGGAAACTATACCGCTCCCCCGCTCTTCATCCATTTTTCCTGAACCACGCCGAGAGATAATCCACGAAGCTGCGCACTTTCGCGGGAAGGTAACGGCGGTGGGGGTAGACGGCGTATATGCCGCGGTCTTTGGAAATATAGTCGTCGAACAGGGTCACAAGCTCGCCGGACTGGATGAAGGGTCTTGCAATGAAGTCCGGCACCATGGCGATGCCAAGCCCTGCGCGGGCGGCCCGGAGTGTCGCCTGCGGGCTGTTCACCTCGATCGGTCCACTGATGGTAACGGAGTTCGAGCCGCCATCCGCTTCAAGATAACGCACGGTGTTGTGGAAGCGGGTGTTGGTGTCGATGATGAAGGGCACGCGGGAAAAGTCCTGCGGACCATTGAGCGGGCCGTGTCTGGCGACAAAATCCGCCGTCGCCACTGCATAGACCCGGAAATCGGAGATCTTGCGGGCGATGAGGCCTGAATCTTCCAGACGCGTTATGCGAATCGCAAGGTCGAACCCTTCCTCGATCAGATCGACGAATCGGTCATCGGCGACGATTTCCAGAGACAGTTCCGGATTTTCCTTGGCGAAATCGATGAGGCTCTGGCCAACATCGGCGTCGATGAAGGTGCGCGGAACGGATATTCTGAGCTTGCCCTTCAGATCGGCATTCTTCTCGCGCACCAGATCGGCGAGGTTGTCGATCTCCTTCAAAATGTCGGAGGCGGTGCGGTAATATGTATGGCCGGCCTCCGTCAGCGAGAATTGCCGGGTGGTGCGGTTGAGAAGCAGTGCACCGAGATCATCTTCCAGTTCCCGGACATATTTGGACAAAAGCGCCTTGGAACGCCCAGTCTTGCGGGCAGCGGCGGAAAAACCCTCCGCTTCGACAACGTCGATAAAGGCGCGGATGCGGGTGAGCGTGTCCATGAAAATCCTCCGGTTCGTTCCATATAATTGAACGCTGAGGCGCGACTGTTCAACCCGTAAAATGGTTGCCGAAAAAATCCGCTATATGGTGAAAAAATCCTCTTGATTATGACGGCGAATATTCTTATCTCCCGTGCTGCCCAAAGTCGCACGTGCCCATGTGTGTCCGCCGAGTCCTCGATGTGGTGAGGAGTTCGGTAAGGTACCTGGAACTAACCCCTCCAGTCGCTATTCCGGCCAACCGGGAAATGCGAGGACATATGAAGCAACGACGGTGCGGGCCTTTCTGGTTCTCTGCCGGCTTTCCATCAGCCGGGGTACTGAAGAGGCACACCATCATTGCCTGAAGTGCGGTCGGGTCATTCCCTCCAATCGATGGCAGACAAAGCCGAATGATGCTCTGGCAGGGCGTCATTCATATTTGCGCCTTGAGCGTATGCTATCGATTCTGCGCCTCCACCGGCTGATTCGTATGCATATCTCGAGCGTCCTTTGTCCTCCGGATTTTCCGGAGCCGGTTTTATAGGGAATATATCGATGACGACTGCACGCATTCTCGATTTCATCAAGACCCGACGTCCCGAAGGCCCTTGCCTCGTCGTCGACCTCGACGTCGTGCGCGACAATTTCAACGCGTTCCGGCATTCCCTGCCGAACAGCGCGATCTACTATGCGGTCAAGGCAAACCCGGCTCCCGAAATCCTGAAGCTGCTTGCTTCGCTCGGCTCGAACTTCGATTGCGCCTCCGTGGCTGAAATCCAGATGGCGCTTGATGCAGGTGCAACGTCCGACCGGATCTCGTTCGGCAACACCATCAAGAAGGAACGCGATGTCGCCCGCGCTTACGCGCTCGGCATCGATCTCTTCGCCGTCGACAGCCATGAGGAAGTCGAGAAGGTTGCCCGTGCCGCTCCTGGCGCGCGCGTCTTCTGCCGCGTGCTGACGGACGGTGAAGGTGCCGAATGGCCTCTGTCGCGCAAGTTCGGCTGCGTACCGCAGATGGCTGTTGATGTTCTGGTCTACGCACATCAGCTGGGCCTCGAATCCTACGGCGTTTCCTTCCATGTCGGTTCGCAGATGATGAATCTCGACGCATGGGATGCAGCGCTGGGCGATGCCAAGCGCGTTTTCGCTTCGCTGTCCAAGCAGGGTATTCACCTGCAGATGGTCAATATGGGCGGTGGTTTCCCGACCAAGTACCTGCGCGACGTTCCTGCTGCCGAAGAATACGGCCAGGCTATCGACACGGCGCTGCGCAAGCACTTCGGCAACCAGATCCCGAAGACGATCATCGAGCCGGGCCGTGGCATGGTGGGTAACGCTGGCGTCATCAAGGCGGAAGTTGTTCTCGTGTCGCGCAAGTCCGACAACGACAACCATCGCTGGGTGTTCCTCGACATCGGCAAGTTCGGCGGTCTCGCCGAGACGATGGATGAGGCTATCCGCTACCCGATCCGCACCGAGCGCGATCAGGACGAGATGGAGCCTTGCGTTCTGGCCGGTCCGACCTGCGACAGCGCCGACGTGCTGTACGAAAAGAACATGTACCCGTTGCCGGTCTCTCTGACCATCGGCGACGAGGTTCTGATCGAAGGCGCAGGTGCCTATACGACGACCTATTCGGCGGTTGCCTTCAACGGTTTCGAGCCGCTGAAAGCCTACGTCATCTGATCCGAACGCCGCCCGCTGAGTAAGGCGGCGTCTCGAACAAGCTTCCGTTCCGGCTTTGCCGATTGTGCTGTTGCGCAAATCCCTGCTTGCTGCTCCTCTTCCAGCCGAGGAAAGCGTGTCGGCGGGCCGGAACGGCTCCACCATTTTTGATCAAGGGCCGCGTGTGGGCGGTTGTGTGATGGAGGGCCGAGAGATGGCCGCTCTTCTTAATTCGGTACGTGCATTTTTCACCCCGCAGACATTTCATGTCGATCAGGAAAATCCGGGCGATGTCGTTGCCCGTGAAAACCTGCTCGATCGCGCCATGGGCGCTGGCCGCCGCCGCAAGTCTTCCGAAAAGCTGCGCGCCGGCCGCGTCCCAGCGGAAGGTCTGGCGCTCGTTGCCCGTGACGAGGACGGCCATGTCATCGGCACGGTGCGCCTGTGGAATGTCGAAGCTGGCATTTCGCGCGAAGGCCGCGCTGTCGAAGCGCTGTTGCTTGGCCCGCTTGCGGTTGATGCTGCCCATGAAGGCAAGGGCATCGGTTCGGCGCTGATGCGTGCAGCAATCTCCGAGGCAACCAAACGTGGCCATGGCGGCATTCTTCTGGTCGGCGACGCTGCCTATTATGAGCGCTTCGGCTTTTTTGCCGATAAGGCCCAGCACCTGATCATGCCCGGCCCGTTCGAGCGCAGCCGTTTTCTGGCGCTTGAACTCAAAGCCGGCTGGCTGGAAGGTGCGGCTGGTATGCTGGTCGCGAGCGGCCGCAGGCTCTCTGCCTGAGACGAGCCCTGCCACTGATATGAAACCCCGGCTTATTGCCGGGGTTTTTCTTTCTACCCTGTGGCCTGGCGGACGGCCTTTGATTGCCGGTAATTTCCGAACATCTCTTGCGCAGTAGAATTTGCGGGTATATACCCGAGACAAATGCCAAACGATAGTTGTCACTGCATCCTGTTGCGCAAAGCATCCCGTAAGGTCTCGTCCTATTACGATGAGGCGCTGGCGCCGCTTGGCGTCAATATCGGCCAGTTCAGCCTGTTGCGGAACATCAACCGCATGGCGCCGGTGTCGCTCACCGATCTCGCCGCGCGGGTGGAACTGGACCGCTCGACCGTTGGACGCAATACCAAGGTGCTAGCCCGCATGGGGCTGGTGGCCATCGGCCATGGCGAGGATCAGCGCGAAGCGATGCTGACCGTGACGGAGCAGGGACAGGAGATCCTGAAAACAGGCGCGCCCCTCTGGGACGGAGTACAGGACGAAATCGAGGCCAGGCTTGGCCCGGAAAAAACCGCTCAATTGCAGGAACTACTCGCAGCCCTGTAATTTTTTTGATGATAAAACGGGTATCTGCCCGCAATATAGGGTATATACCCGTAAAATTTCGGCCGCTGGCCGCTGGAAAGGGATTTTGAACATGCTCTCCACACGCCTTGCCAGCTGGATGGCCGACAGAAACATACATTATGGCTGGCTTGTTGCTGCAACCACCTTTTTGACGATGCTGGCAACCGCCGGCGCGATGGGATCGGCCGGGGTGATGATCCAGCCGCTGCATCAGGAGTTCGGCTGGGATATTGCCGATATTTCATCTGCCATGGCGGTCAGGCTGGTGCTCTTCGGCCTGCTCGGGCCCTTTGCCGCTGCCTTCATGAACCATTTCGGTATTCGCCAGGTCGTGTCGACGGCCCTTGCGCTGATCATGGGCGGCATCGTCGCCTCGTTCTTCATGACTGAGGTGTGGCAGCTGTTGCTGTTATGGGGCGTGGTGATCGGTGTTGGCACCGGCATGACGGCACTGGTGCTGGGCGCGACCGTGGCATCGCGCTGGTTTTCAAAGCGCCGGGGACTGGTGATCGGCCTGATGACGGCCAGTAACGCCACCGGCCAGCTGGTATTTCTGCCTTTGCTCGCGGCGCTGACGGAGGCCTATGGCTGGCGCACCGCGCTGACGCTATCCGTTGCGGTGATTGCTATCGCCATGATTCTCGTGCTGCTCTTGATGCGTGACCATCCCGCCGATGTCGGCCTGCCAGCCTATGGCGAGACGGTGGTGGTAAAACCGCCGAAGCAGGACCACAAGTTTCTTGCAACACTGGCATCCCCGATACTGACGTTGAAGAGCGTGTCCGGAAACCCGGTTTTCTGGGTGCTTTTCGGCACGTTCTTCGTCTGTGGACTTTCCACCAACGGCCTTATCCAGACACACTGGATTTCCATCTGCGGTGATTTCGGGATGGCGGCGGTCACGGCGGCCGGCACGCTGGCTGTGATCGGCATTTTCGATTTCTTCGGCACCATCTTTGCCGGCTGGCTTTCCGACCGTTTCGACAATCGCTTCCTGCTCTTCTGGTTTTACGGTCTGCGCGGGCTATCCCTGATCTATCTCTCCTTCTCGGGCTTCAGCTTCGTGGAGCTTTCGGTCTTCGCCGTATTTTACGGGCTGGACTGGGTGGCAACCGTGCCGCCAACGGTGAAGCTTGCCGCTGAGAGTTTCGGCCGCGAAAAAGCGGGCCTGGTTTTCGGCTGGGTGTTTGCGGGGCATCAGTTGGGGGCCGCCACCGCTGCCTTTGGCGCAGGTTTCTTCAAGAGCGACTTCGACACATACATGCCCGCACTGCAGATTGCCGGCGTGATGTGCATGATCGCTGCTGTCTCGGTGCTGCTTCTCAAAAAGCCGGGTTCCGCGACTTTGGCACCGCAGGCCGCCTGAGATTGCAAAGGAGAAGGCTTGTGAAACAGGCCAACTTCCGACTGCCGGCCCCGCTATTTTGACCGTTGTCATGGCTATCCGTTGCGTATTTGTCACACCAAGCACCGGGTAGCTGCCCGGGCTTATCGTTGGCCTTTCGGTTTGATCCATCTCAATCCGCTCACCTCTCCCTTGGCGATAGTGGCCGTAGCGGCTGCGGCAAGCGAGGATTCGCGAAGGCCCGCCGCCATCAGCCGGTTTGCCGGGCTTGCCCGGCTGCGGCGCGCGATAGGAGAGATGGAATGACGAACAGAAAGAAAAAAACCGCCTTGCTTGCCAGTGTGACGGTGAGTGTCGCGGCGATGCTGATGTCGGCCAACGCGATGGCGGCAGATCTGGCCCCGCCGGCACCAGCCCCCACCGCTGAAGAGGCGATTGCGGCGGCGAGTCCATGGATGCTGCGCGTGCGTGGTCTCGGGGTCATTACCCATGACAGCGGCAGCGTTGACGGTGTGCCGGGTGCGGGTCTCTCCTATTCGGATACGGTTATTCCTGAGCTCGACATCAGCTATTTCTTCACCCCGAATATCGCTGCCGAACTCATCCTTGGCACCACATACGCCAAGATCAACGGCGAGGGTGTGCTGGCCGGCACGCCGGTGGGCAAGACATGGTTGCTGCCGCCGACGCTGACCCTGCAATATCACTTTACTGATTTCGGCGCCTTCAAGCCCTATATCGGCGCGGGCGTGAACTATTCGATGTTCTACAACCAGTCCGAAAAACCCGGCTTCAGCAATCTTGATGTCAAGAACAAGTTCGGCGCGGCCGTGCAGGTGGGTTTCGACTATATGTTGGACGAACATTGGGGCGTGAACTTCGACGTGAAGAAGATTTTCCTGAAGACCGACTGGACCGCAGAACTTGGCGGCACGCCAATCAGTGGCAAAGCGAAACTCGATCCCTGGTTGATCGGTGCGGGTATCACCTATCGCTTCTGACCCCTTGGCCTCGCGCCGTCGCTGCCTTTGACGGGCGGCGCTTTCTAAGCTATATGGACGGCCACGGGCAGAAGAGCCCCGGCCGTCCGCAGGCGTTTACGCCCTTGGTGAAGCTCTTTTTGGAATAACGGTCATCCCCATGTTTTGCATGTCGTCGATGGCAACGCGGACCCCTTCGGAAAAATACGGCATGCGCATGTTGGAGAACCGTTATGAACGTGTCCAAACCGCTTCCCGCGCTTGAGGGATTGAAAGAGCAGGCAAAACGGCTGCGCGCCGCCCTTGAAGGGCAGGGGCAGGCAATCACCCATTCAAAGGCGCTTGAACTCATCGCCGCGCAATATGGCTTCCGCGACTGGAACACCCTGCATGCCACGGCGGGAAACCGTCCCGCATTCAATCCCTATCTTCTTGGTTCCCGGGTGGAAGGCCTCTATCTAGGCCAGCCCTTCGTAGCATCCGTTCTGGGCGTGCAAACGCTAGGCGGCGACCCGGAACGCTACCGGCTGACCCTGCATCTCGACGATCCCGTGGATGTGGTGACCTTCGAAAGCTTCTCGGCTTTCCGGCAGCGTATCCACTGCAATATCGATACGTCCGGACGCACGGTGGAGAAAACCTCCAACGGTAGGCCACAGGTTGAGCTGGTCTGGTAGTCCGAGCACCCGCCGAGAGGCGGGTGTCTCCTTGTCCTTCGTAAGACCCTAAATCCGCTTCCCCGCCGCATCGAACAGATGGAAGTCCTTCGTCTGGGCGGCAATCCGCAGGTTCTCGCCGATGCCAAGCTGCGAACGGCCAGGAACGCGGAAGACGATGGTGGTGCCGTCGGTGAAGGAGCCATGCACGTAGCTTTCCGCGCCCACCAATTCCACGGCGTCCACCCGCACGGTGCCAGTGAAAGCGGCATCGGGAACTTCTGTTTCCGCGAGCGTAATGTCTTCCGGACGGATGCCCAGTGTTGCGGTGGTTTGCGGCAGCGCGCCTGATCCATTCACCGACCACCCGGATGCGCCGTTAGCCGATGGGGGGCCGTAGGGCAGGAGGTTCATGGAGGGCGAACCGATGAAGGTGGCGACGAAGGTGGTGGCCGGTTTTTCGTAAAGCTCGATCGGAGTGCCGATCTGCTCGATGCGGCCGGCATTTAGCACCACCAGGCGGTCGGCCAGCGTCATGGCTTCCATCTGATCATGGGTTACGTAGACGCTGGTGGTGGCGAGAGAGCGTTGCAGGCGGCGGATTTCGACGCGCATCTGCACGCGCAGCTTGGCATCGAGGTTGGACAGCGGCTCATCGAACAGGAATGCGGCGGGCTTGCGCACGATGGCACGGCCCATCGCCACGCGCTGGCGCTGGCCACCCGAGAGCTGGCGCGGCCTGCGCTCCAGATATTGTTCGATTTCCAGCGCCTTGGCTGCCTCGGTGATACGCCGGTCGATCTCGTCCTTCGGCGTGTTGCGGTTCTTGAGGCCATAGGCGAGGTTCTGCCGCACTGTCATATGCGGGTATAGCGCGTAGTTCTGGAACACCATGGCAATATCACGGTCTGACGGTTCGAGATCGTTGACGACGCGGTCGCCGATGACGATCTCACCGCCCGATATGCTTTCCAGCCCGGCGATCATGCGCAGCAATGTCGATTTTCCGCAGCCAGAGGGGCCGACCAATACGATCATCTCGCCATCGGCTATATCCATCGATACGCCCTTGATGGCGTCGACATTGCCGCCGTAAACCTTGCGGACGTCTTTCAGCGCAATTTTTGCCATTACTTCTCGGTCTCCACCAAACCTTTGACGAACCAGCGCTGCATCAGCACCACAACGATAATCGGGGGGATGATGGCGAGGATCGCCGTCACCATCACATAATTCCAGGGCGTCGAAGCGTCGGTGAAATCCACCATGCGCTTGAGGCCGATGATGATCGTGTTCATCTTGGCGTCGTTGGTCACGAGCAGCGGCCAGAGATACTGGGTCCAGCCATAGATGAACAGGATCACGAAGAGAGCGGCGATATTGGTTTTCGACAGCGGCAGCAGAATATCGCGCATGAAGCGGAACGGCCCTGCATTGTCGATACGAGCCGCCTCGACCATTTCGCCGGGAATGGTCAGGAAAAACTGCCGGAACAGGAACGTCGCCGTCGCGGACGCCATCAGCGGAAGCGTCAGTCCCGCATAGGTATCGATAAGCCCGAGGTCGACGATGACCTTGTAGGTGGGCAGGATACGCACCTCGACCGGCAGCATGAGCGTGATGAAGATCATCCAGAAGAAGCCCATGCGGAAGGGAAAACGGAAAAACACGATTGCGAAAGCCGACAGGAAAGAAATGACGATCTTGCCGATGGCAATGGCGAGCGCCACCACGAAGCTGTTGAACAGCAGCCGTTCAAGGCTGACGCCGACCACTCTTTCGACGCCGCCGACCATGGCGTCTGTATAGTTTTCACCAAGATGGTCGCCGGGCAGCAGCGACATCGGTGGGCGAATGATGTCATTCGACGTCATGGATGACGCGATGAAGGTGTAGTAGATCGGGAAGGCCACGATGATGATGCCGAGAACCAGCATCAGATGGGCGATCACGCGGGCGACCGGGCGATTTTCAATCATCAGGAAATCCTCAGCCGTAGTGCACGCGCTTCTCGACGAAGCGGAACTGGAAGGCGGTCAACGCAATGACGATCACCATCAGGATGACGGATTGCGCGGCGGAAGAGCCGAGGTTCAGGTTAACGAAGCCATCATTGTAGACCTTGTAGACCAGTGTTTCCGTCGCCTTGGCAGGGCCGCCGCCAGTAACTGCGTGGATGATGCCGAACGTATCGAAGAAGGCATAGACGGTGTTGACGACCAGCAGGAAGAAGGTTGTCGGCGCCAGCAGCGGGAAAACGATAGTCCAGAAGCGCCGCGAACCACGTGCGCCGTCAATGGAGGCCGCCTCCAGCAATGATTTCGGAATTGCCTGCAAGCCTGCGACAAAAAACAGGAAATTGTAGCTGATCTGCTTCCATGCGGCGGCTGCGACCACGAGCAGCATGGCCTGATTGCCGTTGAGCAGCGGGTCCCACATGATGCCGTTGCGGCGCAGGATATAGGAGAAGGTTCCCATGGCCGGATTGAACATGAACAGCCACAGCATGCCAGCGACGGCGGGTGCCACAGCATAGGGCATGATCATCATGGTGCGGTAAAAACCCTTGCCGCGCACCACGCGGTCTGCCGCCGTTGCCAGAAGTAATGCCAGCCCCATCGAGACAAGTGCGGTCAGGACGCTGAAAATGACCGTGACGTGCAGCGCGTTCAGATAGCTTTCATCCGAAAGTACGGCGGAAAAATTGGCCAGCCCGACGAAATTGCTGTTCAGCCCGAAGGCATCCTCGCGCATGGTCGACTGGTAGAGTGCCTGACTTGCGGGCCAGAAGAAAAAGATCACCGTCAGGATGATCTGTGGCGCGACCAGCAGATAGGGCAGGATCTTGTTGGGGAATACGACGCTTTGCACGGCGATCTCCTGATGAAATGGGAATACCGCCCGCACCGGGTAAGGATGCGGGCGGGGGCAGGGATCGTTTAGTTGCCGGTTGCCTGCTTGATGGCCGCATCACCGCGCGTGACAATCTTGTCGAGTGCGGATTTCGCGTCCTGCTTGCCGGCCAGCATCGCCTCGAACTCTTCGTTCATGATGTCGCGGACCTGCGGCAGGTTCACGAGGCGCACGCCCTTGGAGTTTTCTGTCGGTGGCTTGCCCATCATCTGCAGAAGTGGCGTTTCGCGGCCGGGATTCTTGTCATAGAAGCCGGATTTCTTGGTTTCCTCATAGGCCGCGATCGTTACCGGCATGTATCCGGAGACCTGATGCAGACGAGACTGGATCTTGGTCTGGGAAAGGAAATGGAAGAACTCGGCCACACCTTTATATTCGGCATCGCTCTTGCCGCCGAAGACCCAGAGGCTCGCGCCGCCGGGAATGGTGTTCTGCGGACCATGACCCTCGTAATAGGGAAGCTGGCCGATACCGTAATTCATGCCGGTCTTGATGATATCGCCAAGGCCGCCGGAGGATTCGGTAAGGATGCCGCATTCGCCGGACATGAACAGCTGCTTGGCTTCCGAAGTGCGCCCGCCGTAACGGAAGGTGCCGTCTTTCGCAAGGTCGGCAATGGCCTGGAAGTGTTCGACGAAGAGCGGCGCGTTGACGGCAAGCTTCACATCGGTGCCGCCCAGCCCGTTTTCATTGCTGCCATAGGAGACGTTGTTCCATGCGGCAAAGTTTTCGGTCTGGATCCAGGTCAACCATGTTGAGGTGAAGCCGCATTGGGCAGCGCCGCTTGTCTTGATCTTCTTGGCCGCTTCGAAAACTTCCGGCCAGGTCTTCGGCGGATTTGCCGGATCAAGGCCTGCCTTCTGGAAGGTGTCCTTGTTGTAATACAGGATCGGCGAGGACGAATTATAGGGGAAGGACAGCATGGTGCCGTCAGGCTTGGAATAATAGGCGACGATGCCGGCCAGATATTCTTCCTTGTTGAAGGTGTAGCCGCCTTCCTTCAGTACTTCCGCCACCGGTTTGATTGCGCCGGCAGCACCCATCATCACGCCGGAACCGGCGTCGAAGACCTGAATGATCGCCGGCGGCTGCTTGGCGCGGAAGGCCGCAATGCCGGCATTCAGGGTTTCCGGATAGGTGCCCTTGAAGACGGGCATGATCTTGTAGTTTGTCTGGCTATCGTTGAACTCTTTCGCGAGCGCGTCCACGACCTCGTTATTGGCGCCGGTCATGGCATGCCACCATTGAATTTCCGTCGCGGCGAATGCGTTCGATGTGACAAAAAACGAAAGCGCAGATGCCGCAGCAAGACGGTAGCTGAGTTTTTTCAAGGCGATTCCTCCCATTTTAAAAACAGTAAAAGATACAGCCCCTTATTGCAGCCTATCCTCCTCGATATAGCTGCGGGCGAGCTTTTCTGTATTAGCGGCCTGATTTAAAGCGAACTCTAATGAAAATGCAATAGATGGTGGAACGAAAAAAACGAAAGTGAACGAAACGGTTTTATTATTCCATTTTGGGTCCGCTTTGGTTTTTTCGTGTGCTTGTGGGCATGGCTCGGGACGGGATACCGGAAGCGGTCTGCCGAGGCCATGTTCAAGAGGAACTTCTAACAAGGGGTATTGATATGTTATTACATTACGTATTAAGTCTCTCCAAGATTTGCTGCTTGAAGGTGCGGATGTGTTCGGAATGAAGCGGAAGAAGGCGGTTGCACCAGAAGACGTCTCGTCCGTCACCCCATCCACCGGAACGGTGCCTGTCACACTGCTTACCGGCTTTCTGGGGGCGGGCAAGACCACGCTTCTGAACGAGCTTCTGAGCGAACCGGAAATGCGTGGTGCCGCCGTCATCGTCAACGAATTCGGTTCGGTGCCCATCGATCACGGCCTGGTCCGCACCGGTTCGGAGCGTTATTTCAGGACCACGACCGGCTGCATCTGCTGCACCGCCACCAGCGATATCCGCACCTCGCTTTACGAGTTGCATCAGGCCTTTCTGGAAGGGGTGGTGCCGGAAATATCTCGTGTCGTCATTGAAACCACCGGCCTTGCCGATCCTGCGCCGATCATCAACAGCCTGATTCCCGGCGGTACGCCTGCCGCCGGCCTGCGCGACCATATCGTCGCCCGCCACTTTCATCTCTCCGGTGTCGTTACTGCTTTCGACATTACCTCCGGCCAGGCGATGCTCGACAGTTTCATCGAGGGCTGGAAACAGCTTGCCTTTGCCGATCACATTGTTTTGACCAAAACCGATCTCACTGACGGGGCGGAGATGGGCTGTGAGAGCCTCTCCGATCTCAATCCTGCCGCGCGTCTGCATGACCGCAACGCGCGCGACTTCAATCTGATGTCGCTGTTTGCACCGGCGGATTATTCGTTGCGTAACAAGCCGGAAGACGTGACGGGCTGGCTTGCCGCCGACAGGCTGAGCCTGCATGCCGCGCACGGGCACGATATCAACCGTCATGGTGCGGGGGTAGAGGCGTTCGATTTGACGTTCGATGGGGCTTTCGATCCGCAGGCGATCGTTACCTTTCTCGAACTCGTCACCAGCAATGTGCATTCCGGTCTGCTGCGGCTCAAGGGAATTTTCGGTGCGACGGATGATCCGGACCGTCCAGTGGTCGCCCATGCCGTGCAGCACCGGCTTTATCCGCTGAGCCGTCTGGAAAGCTGGCCAGATGGCAACCGTGCAACCCGTGTTGTCCTCATCGGCATGGATATGCCGCAGCAGCCGATCCGCGATCTTTTCGAGGCATTGGCCTCGCAGGCGGCAAGAAGGGTTTCCCGATGACGGCAAGAGCAAATCCGCTTGCACGCAGCGGCTCTACGATAGTCTCTAAGGCCCGTCTTCTGAAACACTGGACGCGGGAACTGCTTGCCCTCCGCGAAGACGAGATCGTTTCCGTCAACGAGATTGCCTGCGTACAGCCGGATTGCCCGCCGAAGGAAACGGTAATCCTCGTTTTGTCCGCATCCGGCAAAACCCGGCAATTCTCAATTCACCAGGCGCTGCTGGATATAGAGCGTGATGATGTCGTCAGAGCCGTCGCCGCCAATCCGCCGTAAGGCCGTCTGTATCGAACGCCATGGCGCTTGACGACAGGTGTCGTCATCCGGCACTTCAGGAGCAGCGGGATTCGCTAAAGGTGAAGGGTACGGAATGGCCGATCTGGCGGTATATGCGGGTTTGTTTCTGACGGCTTTTGTCGCGGCAACCATCCTGCCCATGCAGTCGGAGGCCGCACTTGCCGGCCTGATCCTTTTGAAGTCCCAGCCGGTCTGGCTGCTGGTTACTGTTGCCAGCGCCGGCAATGTCGCCGGATCCCTCGCCAACTGGCTGCTCGGCCGTGGCATCGAACGCTTCCGGCATCGGCGGTGGTTTCCTGTGGGGGAAGCCGCGCTGCAACGTGCCCAGAACTGGTACAGGCGTTACGGCAAGTGGTCGCTGCTGCTCAGCTGGGCGCCGCTGATCGGCGATCCGCTGACGGTTGCGGCCGGCATCATGAAGGAGCCGCTGCCGGTCTTTCTTTTGCTTGTTACCATTGCCAAGGTTGGGCGTTATCTTGTGCTGACGCTGGTGACACTGAATTTTCTTTGAATTGCGTTGCCGATACCTTCTCCCCGGCGGGGAGAAGGCGAAAGAGGCATGCACTGGTCAAAAAGGTCGGAGTTGAGAACCAATCAAGCCGCCTGCCGGTCCCAGCTGGCGAAGGGGTCGGGCAGGTGTCGCCATGCGTCCGGGGTGAAGGCATCTGTGTCAATCAGGCATGCATCGAGCTGCGCGCGGATGCGCGCTTCGCTCATGGGATCGGAACCGATGAAGACGATTTCCTGCCGACGGTCGCCAAAGACCGGGTCGAGATAGGGCTTCATCATGTCGAGGAACTGCTGCTCGCGCGGCCATTGCTCGCTCGGCACGGCGGACCACCAAAGGCCCATCTTGCCGGTGCGCACCAGTGCGCCGGCCTGGCTTATCTCGCCGACATAAGCTGGCCGCGTGGCCAGCCAGAAGAAGCCTTTGGCGCGCACCACACCGGGCCAGGCGCGGTCGATAAAACGTTGGAACAGCACGGGATCGAAAGGCTTCCTGGCGCGGTAAACGAAGGAGCGGATGCCATATTCCTCGGTTTCGGGAATGTGGTCCTTGAAACCGTGCAACTCCTTGAACCACAGCGGGTGTTCTTCGGCCTTGGCGAAATCGAATCGGCCGGTGCCCAGCACCTCCTTCAGTTCCACCTTGCCGAAATCGGCCTCAATGAGTTTCGCATCCGGGTTCAGCCCGACGATGATCTTGCGGGCGGCGTCCCGCTCATCCGGCGTGGCAGTGCCGATCTTGTTGAGGACGACGACATCGGCAAATTCGATCTGCTCGACCAGGAGGTCTACGATGGTTCGGTTGTCGCCTTCGCCTGCCGTCTCACCACGGTCGGCAAGAAAGTCAGAGGAACCGTAGTCGTTGAGAAGATTGGCGGCATCCACCACCGTTACCATCGTGTCCAGATGCGCGACATCGGAAAGGCTGCGACCGTTTTCATCGCGAAAATCGAAAGTGGCGGCCACTGGCAGCGGCTCGGCGATGCCGGTGGATTCGATCAGCAGATAATCGAACCGGCCCTGCTCGGCGAGCGCGCGTACCTCATTCAGAAGGTCGTCGCGCAGCGTGCAACAGATGCAGCCATTGGTCATTTCCACAAGCTGTTCCTCGGTGCGCGAGAGATTGGCGCCGCCATCTCGCACAAGCGCCGCATCGATATTGATCTCGCTCATGTCGTTGACGATCAACGCGACCCGCAGACCGTCGCGGTTGGCGAGAATATGGTTGAGAAGCGTTGTCTTTCCGGCACCAAGAAAGCCGGAGAGGACAGTGACGGGAAGTTTTTTCGACATGCGGGCCTCGTTTTATTAGCGGTGGTAGCGTGGGAGTCATCGTCGTCACGACTTGCGGTTTGAGAACGGCGGAGCTGGTAGCCACATCGCTTGTTGCATGTAACGTAATAACATTACATAGACGCGACGTGTCAACTGGCTTTAAAAAAATTGCTTGCCGGGTGCTCCTCTGGTTTGTCCCGGGAATCCAGAACTCGGCATGATCACACGCCCGAGGCGATCCCGCGGTTGTCGTCCAATGTGAGATGGAACCCACCTTTCCGATAGTTGATGTTATTTCATTACATATTTGTTTGACGAATGTAATAACATTACATATGAGGGGTCATCAAATGACATCATGCCCCGGAGGGATCGATGAACGATCCGTGCCTTGACTTTAAAAATCTGACACTCGGATATGCCGGCCGCGCGGCGGTGCATCATCTGGATGGCGATATTGCCAAAGGGTCGCTCACGGCGGTGGTCGGCGCCAATGGGTCGGGAAAGTCGACGCTGATGAAGGGGATCGCCGGCATTTTGAAGCCACTTGGCGGTGAATGCCGGGTTACTCCAGGCGTTTCCGTCGCCTATCTACCGCAGCAGTCTGAACTCGACCGTTCCTTTCCGGCACAGGTGCGCGATCTGGTCGCGCTTGGTCTCTGGCCCAAACGCGGCCTGCTCGCTCGCCATCGCCAGTCGGACCGGGCGGCCATGGCCCATGTGCTGGAAGCGGTCGGACTTTCCGGCTTTGAAAAACGCAATATCGATTCACTCTCCGGCGGCCAGATGCAGCGCGCTCTTTTTGCCCGCGCCATGTTGCAGGATGCGCAGCTGATTTTGCTGGATGAGCCCTTCAACGCTGTCGATGAGCGCACCGTCGCCGACCTCATGGTGCTGATCAAAGCATGGGTTGCCGAGGGGCGCACGGTTCTGGCCGTTCTTCATGACTACGAGCTGGTGCGTCAGCATTTTCCGCAAACGCTTCTGCTTGCCAGACGGTTGGTGGGCTTTGGCCCGACACGGGAGGTTTTAAGGCCCGAAATGATGCAGCAGGCACGGCGGTTTCACGAGGCATGGGACGGCGACGCCCCGTGGTGCGAACCCGCAGCAGCGACGGTGAAAGCCGACCTGGCGGAAAAGCCGCAGGATTTCCCCAAACACTCGCAGGCGCATTCGCATATCCATGTCTGATTTATTCATCGAGCCATTCATCCAGTATGTCTTCATGCAGCGTGCGCTTGCCGGTGCCTTGATCCTTGCTGTCAGTTGCGGGCCGGTCGGGGTGTTTCTGATGCTGCGCCGCATGAGCCTGACGGGTGATGCCATGTCGCACGCCATTTTGCCGGGGGCGGCGGTGGGCTTTCTGTTTTACGGGTTGGAGATTTTGCCGATGACCATCGGCGGGCTGGTCGTCGGTCTTCTGGTGGCACTGGGTGCCGGTGCGGTTTCGCGCTTCACCATCCAGAAGGAGGACGCCTCGCTTGCAGCCTTTTACCTCATTTCTCTGGCGCTCGGCGTGCTGCTCGTCTCCTGGCGCGGCTCCAGTGTCGATCTCATGCATGTGCTTTTCGGCACGGTGCTGGCACTGAACAATGAAGCGCTCGGCCTGATCGGCGGTATCTGTGTCGTCACACTGACGGTGATGATGGTTTTCTGGCGCGCGCTGCTGGCGGAATGCCTCGATCCCCTGTTTCTGCGCTCGGTCAGCAACTGGGGGAGCCCCGTGCACTTCCTCTTCCTCGCCATCGTCGTCCTCAATCTGGTCGGCGGGTTTCAGGCGCTCGGAACCCTGCTTTCGGTTGGCCTGATGATGCTGCCCGCTGCCGCCAGCCGCTTCTGGTCCAATCGCGTCGCGCCAATGTGCTTCATCTCGATCGGCATCGGCATGGTCTCGTGTTTTGCAGGCCTGCTTCTGTCCTATCACGCGTCGCTGCCATCAGGTCCGGCGATCATCCTGTCCGCAGGCGTCATTTATGTCCTGTCCATCGTCGTCGGCACACGCGGTGTGCTTCGCGATCTTCTCGGTTCCGGTCGTCACAGAACGGCCTGAAACAGCGTTTGAAAAAAGGAGAACCCTTCATGTTCCAAACCCTACGTCTTGCTACCTGCGTAAGCCTTCTCTCCCTTTCCCCAGTCCTGATGGCGCAGGCTTCTGCGGCTGAACTCAAGGTCGTGGCCAGCTTCTCGATCATTGCCGACTTCGCGAAGAATGTCGGCGGCAACCGCGTCGAAATCACCACGATCGTCGGACCTGACGGCGACGCGCATGTCTACGAGCCGCGCCCGGCCGACGCCGTTGCTGTCAGCAAGGCGGATGTTGTGCTGGTGAACGGCCTTGCATTCGAAGGCTTCCTGAAGCGGCTGATCGATACCAGCGGCACAAAGGCGCCGGTGGTGGAACTGACCAAGGGCGTGAAACCCCTCAGGATTTCCGACGAGCCAGCCGGTCACGCACATCCGGAAGCCGAGGAAGAGGCGGGTCACGACCACAAGGCAGAGGAAGCGCATGACCATGAGGGACACAATCACGGTGAATTCGATCCGCATGCCTGGCAGTCAATCAAGAATGCGGAAATATACGTGAAGAACATCGCCGGCGCATTTTGCGAGGTCGACAAGGCCGGTTGCGCAACTTACACCGCCAATTCACAGGCCTATATCGCCAAGCTCGCGGCTTTGAACGAGAAGGTGAAGACCGAGATCGCCGCCATTCCGCCGGAAAAACGCAACATCATCACCTCACATGATGCCTTCGGTTATTTCGAGCATGCCTATGGTCTCGAATTCCTGGCGCCGGAAGGTATCTCGACGGATTCCGAAGCGTCTGCCGCCGACGTCGCCAAGCTGGTGGATCAGATCAAGCACGACAACGCCTCGGCGATCTTCGTCGAAAACATCACCGACAAGCGGTTGATGGACCAGATTGCCAAGGAAACCGGCCTGAAAGTTGGCGGAACGCTTTATTCCGACGCGCTCTCGACAGCCGACGGCCCGGCCGCAACCTATATCGATATGGTCAACCACAACATCGATACCATCAAGGCGGCCGTGCTTAGCCAGTAAGAAGACAAAACGGGCGAGGGTGGCACCAGCCACCCTCAGACACCTGACTAACGTATCCCCACACTCGATGTCATCCTCAGGCCCGTTCCGGGGATCCAGTCACGTATCGTAAAATCAATAGCTGGCAGATGCTCGCGATAGGCTCGAGCACGACGGAGGAGAAGTTTTTTCCTTCTGTCCTAGGCCCCACGGTCGATTGTGCCGTCTCTCAAATTTTGCCCAGCCGGTAAGCGTTCTCCAGCGTTACCAACGCCCAAATCTCTAATTTCCTTCTATTTTTTCCCGAATACGCGGTTCAACAGGGATGTGATCTCCCTGTTTTAGGCTGCTCGCGTTCCCCGTTGACAATCGATCGACCGTTTGAAATGGTAAGATGTCAGACCAATTCAAAGGGTAAGTCTTGGATAGATCCAGCCGCGAACTGATGCAGCCTATTCCACCCAGCGACCGTGTGCGCCAGGTCGAGGCGGCACTCTCCGATTACGTCGAGAGGGCGGGACTGAAGGCTGGAGATCGGTTGCCGGCCGAGCGAGAGCTGATGGTGGCGCTGGGTGTCGGCCGTTCCACCATTCGCGAGGTCATCCGTAAGTTTCAGGCGCTGGGCGTTATCGACAGCCGCAAGGGCAGCGGCAATTATCTGCTTAAGCCGATTTCCGCCGCAACCGTGCATATGCCTATCTCCATCGATGCCGAAAGCCTGCGCGATGCGTTGTTGATGACGTTGGAAGTCCGGCGTGGCATCGAGGTTGAGGCCTCGATGGCTGCGGCGCGCCGGCGCACGGTGGAGGATATCGCCACGATGGAAGCGCGGCTCGATGAGATGGAGCGGGTGCATCTGGCTGAAGGCACGTCCGGCAAGGCCGACCTTGCCTTCCACCTCTCCATCTATGACGCTACGCATAATTCGCTGTTCAAGCAGCTGCTCGAGCAGATGCGCGAAGGTTTCGAACGTTTCTGGCTGAAGCCTTTCGACCGGCCGGACTTTGCAAGCCGCTCCTTCCCCTTTCACCGCACGCTGTTCAACGCCATCGCCGCCGGCGATGCGGAGACCGCCCGTGAAGAAACACTGAAAATCCTCGCTGTCGTCGAGGAGGATATCAAGGACATGTCGAAATGAACCAAGGCAACGATCTCTTCGATCCCGCCTCCCTGATCGTCGCCCATGACGAGACCCACGCTTTCGAAGCTGTGGTGCCGCCCCTTGTGCAGACTTCGCTTTTCACCTTTTCCAGCTACGACGAAATGGTTTCCACCTATCGCGGCGAAAAGGTGCGGCCGGTCTATACGCGAGGGCTCAACCCGACCGTCAGGATGTTTGAGGAAATGCTGGCAAAGCTTGAGGGCGCGGAAGATGCGCTTGGCTTCGCCAGCGGCATGTCGGCCATTTCCTCCACCGTTCTCTCCTTCGTTTCGCCGGGTGACCGCATCGTCGCGGTGCGCCATGTCTATCCCGATGCGTTTCGCCTGTTTGGCACCTTCATGAAGCGCATGAATGTCGAGGTGGTCTATGTCGACGGCCGCGACGAGGCGGCGGTTGAAAAGGCTATGCCCGGCGCGAAGCTCTTCTACATGGAAAGCCCGACCAGCTGGGTGATGGAGGCCCATGATGTCGGTGCGCTCGCCGCGATCGGCAAGCGCCATGGCGCCGTCACCGTCATCGATAATTCCTGGGCAAGCCCTGTCTTCCAGCAGCCGATCTCGCTCGGTGTCGATCTCGTCGTGCATTCGGCGTCGAAGTATCTCGGCGGGCACAGCGATGTGGTCTCCGGCGTGGTTGCCGGTTCAAAGGCAATGATCGACCGCATTCGTGCAGAGACCTATCCCTATCTCGGTGGCAAGATGTCGCCCTTCGATGCGTGGTTGCTGATCCGCGGCTTGCGCACCCTGCCGCTGCGCATGAGGGCGCATCAGGCATCGGCGTTGGATATTGCCAGCCGCCTGCAGGCGCTCGATGTGGTGGAAAAGGTTTGCTATCCGGGATTGGCGAACCGCCTGCCGCCCGGCCTCAACGGTACGTCTGGCCTGTTTTCCTTCATTTTCAAGGAAGGGGTGGATGTGCGCGCTTTTGCCGACCGCCTCAAACTTTTCAAACTGGGTGTTTCCTGGGGTGGGCATGAAAGCCTGATTGTCCCGGGTGAAGTGGTGCTTGAACAGAAGGCGCAGCCAAACTCCGCCCACACGTTCGGCATCAGCGCGCGTTCCGTGCGCCTGCATGTCGGACTGGAGGGCACAGAAGCGCTCTGGAACGATCTCGAACCCGCGATCAAGGCGGCCTCGGCCGTCTGACGCGTCTTAAAACTGACGACAAAAAGGGGAGAACGACATGAAAAAACTGGTAGCAGCAGCAATCTTTACCGCCCTGATGACCGGAACGGCGCTGGCGGATACGACCTTGAAACTGGTCGAGGTCATTACAAGTCCCGAACGGACGGAAACGCTGAAGGGCATCGTCTCGAAGTTCGAAAGCGCCAATCCCGGCACCAAGGTGGAGATCATCTCGCTGCCCTGGAGCGAGGCCTTCCAGAAATTCGCCACGATGGTCTCCGCCGGCGATGTGCCTGATGTCATGGAAATGCCCGACACCTGGCTTTCGCTTTATGCCAATAACGGCATGCTCGAAAGTCTCGAACCCTACCTCGCCAAATGGGAATACACCAAGGGTCTGAGTGAACGCACGCTGGAACTCGGCCGTGATGTAAAGAACACGGCCTATATGCTTCCCTACGGCTTTTATCTCCGGGCCATGTTCTACAACAAGAAACTGCTGGAACAGGCTGGCGTGAAGGAGCCGCCGAAGACGCTCGACGAATTCGCCGATGCCTCCAAGAAGGTTGCAGCACTTCCCGGCAAATACGGTTATTGCCTGCGTGGCGGGCCGGGCGGACTTAACGGCTGGGTCATGTTCGGCGCGTCCATGGCGGGATCGAACGAGTTCTTCACCAAGGACGGCACCTCCACCTTTGACAGCCCTGGCTGGGTGAAGGGCCTGACCTATGTGATCGATCTCTACAAGAACGGGTTGGCGCCGAAAGACAGCGTCAACTGGGGCTTCAACGAGATCGTCGCGGGCTTTTATTCCGGCACCTGCGCTTTCCTCGATCAGGATCCGGACGCCCTTATCGCCATTGCCCAGCGCATGAAGCCGGAAGATTTCGGCGTCATGACCATGCCGAAGGGACCTGACGGCAAGACCTTCCCGACCATCGGTTTCGCCGGCTGGTCGATCATGTCGGCATCCGCCAACAAGGACCTCTCCTGGAAACTGGTCGAGACGCTGGAAGGGCCGGAAGGCAATATCGAGTGGAACAAGAAGACGGGTGCGCTGCCGGTGCACAAGTCGGCGGAGAAGGACCCCTTCTACGCCAGCGAGCAGTTCAAGGGCTGGTTCGACGAACTGGCGGACAAGAACGCCGTGCCGACGAAGATGCCGACCTATCTTGAGGAATTCGCATTCTTCAAGGATTCGCTTGTTATCAAGACATCGCAGGAAGCGCTTCTTGGTGATATCTCACCGGAAGACCTCGCCAAGCAATGGGCTGACTATATGACGAAGGCGCAGCAGAAGTTCCTCGCCTCCAAATAAACCACACGGTTGGCCGCGCGAGGTTTGAACCCGCGCGGCCGTTCTTGCGGGCTGTCCCAAACGGCAGGCCCCATTTCAAAACGTGCGGACCGGCTGGCCAGAAGCGTTAGAAAAACCTGTCCGCCCCGCCGTCCGATCAGGAGCGATCAATCATGTCCTATGCCCATGGCGCCGGACCCGTGGCCGCGCGCAACCGCGCCGGCAAGCCGGCAATGCAGCGTTTTGCCGACTGGGCCGAACCCTGGCTCTATAGTGCGCCGGTTCTCGTGCTCATTGTTGCCGTCATGCTGGTGCCGCTGGTGCTCGGCCTGTCCTATGCTTTTCGCGACGTGCAGCTGCTCAATCCTTTTTCCGGCGGTTTCGTTGGCTTGAAACATCTGGAGGCACTGTCGCAGGATGCGGCCTTTTACCGGGCGCTGAAAAATACGCTGTGGTGGACGGGGGCATCGGTATTCCTGCAGTTTTTCTTCGGTCTCATTCTGGCGCTGCTGCTGGACAAGCCGTTCGCGGGCAGGGGGCTGGCCCAGGCGCTGGTGTTTCTTCCATGGGCCGTGCCAACCTTTCTTGCCGGTCTCAACTGGGCGTGGCTGTTCAATCCGGTCATAGGACCGCTGCCGCACTGGATGGTCTCGCTCGGGCTTCTCTCCGCGCCCAACAATATTCTTGCCGATCCGCAGCTTGCCATGTGGGGGCCGATCATAGCCAATGTCTGGTGGGGCATTCCCTTCTTCGCCATCACATTGCTTGCCGCACTTCAGGCGATCCCGCGTGATCTTTACGAGGCTGCTTCCATTGACGGGGCAAACCCGTTGCAGCGCTTCACCTCCATCACCCTCCCATTTCTCGCACCCACCATCGCCATCACCGTTTTGCTGCGCACCGTCTGGATCGCCAATTTTGCCGATCTCATCATCGTCATGACCAATGGCGGACCGGCAGACCGCACCCAGATCGTTGCGAGCTACATCTTCACGCAGGCCTTCCGGCGGCTTGATTTCGGCTATGCCTCGGCCATCGCGCTGGTACTTCTGGTGCTGCTCCTGGCCTATTCCATGCTCATCGTGCTCCTGCGTCAACGCCTTATCGAGAAGGACTGACCGATGACATCAAGGATATTCCTCACCCTTGCCCATCGCCTGGCGATCCTCGCCTATATCGTCTTTGCGCTGTTTCCGCTGTTCTGGCTGCTCAAGGTCTCGGTCACGCCGAATGACCTGCTTTATAGCGAAGGCGTGCGAATGTGGCCGTCGCACGCGACGCTCGATCATTATCGATATGTCATAGAAAACAGTGCCTTCCCGACATTTTTTAAGAACAGCGTCATCGTTGCCGGCTCCACGGCACTTGCCGTTACGGTGCTCTCGTCACTGTCCGGTTATGCGCTGTCGCGGTTCCGCTTCAAGGGCAAATACTGGATCGTGGCGCTGATGCTGATTACCCAGATGTTTCCGCTGGTCATGCTGGTCGCGCCGATCTTCAAGATGCTGTCGCCGCTCGGCCTCACCAACAGCCTGACGGGTCTCGTCATCGTCTACACCGCCTTCAACGTGCCGTTTGCCACTTTCCTAATGCAGTCATTCTTCGACGGTATTCCGAAGGATCTGGAAGAGGCGGCGATGATCGACGGGGCAAGCCGCTTCACGGCATTCCGCCAGATTATCCTGCCGCTGACATTGCCGGGCATCGCTGCGACGCTGGGCTTCGTCTTCACCGCCGCGTGGAGCGAGTTGCTGTTTGCGCTGATGCTGATTTCGGGCAACCAGAGCGCCACATTCCCGGTCGGGCTGTTGACCTTCGTTTCAAAATTTTCCGTCGATTTCGGGCAGATGATGGCGGCGGGTGTGCTGGCGCTCATTCCGGCCTGTCTCTTCTTCCTGCTCATTCAACGTTATCTCGTGCAGGGCCTGACGGCCGGCGCGGTGAAAGGATAATCCCATGGCTTCCATCGAGCTGAAGAATGTCGGCAAGACCTATGGCGACCTTGCGGTCCTGCACGGGGTCGATCTGAAGATCGAGGACGGCGAATTCATCGTCCTCGTCGGCCCTTCCGGCTGCGGAAAATCGACACTGCTGCGAATGATCGCCGGTCTGGAGGAGATTTCAGCGGGCGAATTGACCATCGACGGTGAGCGCGTCAACGACCGCAAGCCGAAGGACCGGGATATCGCCATGGTGTTCCAGTCCTATGCGCTTTATCCGCATATGAGCGTCGCCGACAATATGAGCTACAGCCTGCGCCTGCGCCGCAGCACCAAGGAAACAATCGCGGCGGCCGTGGCCGGTGCTTCGGCGAAACTCGGTCTCGATCCCTATCTGGCACGCCGTCCGAAGGCACTTTCCGGCGGCCAGCGCCAACGCGTCGCCATGGGCCGGGCCATCGTGCGCCAGCCTAAGGCATTTCTGTTCGATGAGCCACTCTCCAACCTCGATGCACGGCTTCGCGAGCAGATGCGGGCCGAAATCAAGCGCATGCATGCTGATCTCGGCGCCACCTCGGTTTATGTCACCCATGACCAGATCGAGGCGATGACGCTTGCATCCCGTATCGTCGCGATGAATGCCGGCCATGTGCAGCAGATCGGCGCACCGCTCGATCTCTACGATCGCCCAGCCAATCTGTTCGTCGCTGGTTTTATCGGTTCGCCGGGCATGAATTTTCTGGAAGGACGGCTCGGACGGGAGAATGGCGGTAGTTTCGTCGTGCTCGGCGATGGCACACGCCTCGAACTCGGCCGCGACGTGAAGCTTGCCGATGGTGAGCCGGTCACACTTGGTATCCGGCCGGAACATGTCACCGTCTCGCCTGCGGATGGTGCTGTCGAGGCGACCGTCGATCTCGTCGAGCCAACGGGTCTCGGCATCATCCTGCACCTGACCGTGCATGGATTGCCCTTCAAGCTGTTTTCTTCTGATCGGGCGCTGTTGCAGCCGGGCAAGTCCCTGCGGGTCGGTTTCCCGCAGGAACGGCTTCATGTTTTTGACCGAAACGGTGTCAGGATCGACGAGGCCTGAACTTGAGGCGTCATATCGCGATGCCCTTGTCATCGAACCTGTGGATTTTGGCATCATCTGGTGTGATGAAGACGGTATCGCCGTGTTTGCATTCGAATTCACCGTC